>DAOTGJ010000009.1:43844-99750 GCA_035447065.1 Candidatus Krumholzibacteriia bacterium | reverse complement strand
ATGGGGGGCAAGGGGTCGGAGGTTCAAATCCTCTCGCCCCGACCAGAACGGAAAACGGATCCTACGGGATCTACGGTCGGGGCCGCCGCTGGCGGCCCTTTCTGTTGCCCGACGCACCGCCGCTGGCCACCGGGGCCCCCATGGCCTACCATGCCCCGGTCCCCATCCCGCAGGAGAGGTCCATGCCCACCGTCGGCGTCGTCATCCCCGCCCTGAACGCGGCCCGCTTCCTGGGGCCGCTGCTGGACGAGATCCGCGCCCTCCACCCGGAGCTGCGCCTGCTCGTGGTGGACGACGGCAGCACGGACGGCACCGCCGACACGGCCCGCGCCCACGGCGCCGAGACCGCCGTGCACCCCGTGAACCGCGGCAAGGGCGCCGCCCTGCTGACCGGCTACGCCTGGGCCCGCACCCAGGGCCTGGACTGGGTGATCTCCATGGACGCCGACGGCCAGCATCTCCCGTCGGACCTGGCCGGCTTCCTTGCCGTGGCCCGCCGCGGCAAGGCCGACGTGGCCGTGGGCGACCGCATGGCCGACACCACGGGCATGCCCTGGCTGCGCCTGGCCACCAACCGCTTCACCAGCACCGTGGTGAGCAACCTGGCGGGCACGCGCATCCCCGACAGCCAGAACGGCTACCGCATGCTCCGCACCCGCCTGCTGCAGGACCTGCGGCTGACCACCACCAACTACGACATGGAGTCGGAGATCCTGGTCCGCCTGGCCCGGCGCGGCGCCCGCGTGACCGCGGTGCCCACGGCCACGGTCTACGGCGACGAGACCAGCTCCATCCACCCCCTGCGCGACACCGTGCGCTTCTTCAGGCTGGCCGCCCGCCTGCTGAACGAGAAAGGGACCGACGGATGACCCGGCACATCCTGCTGAGCAACGACGACGGCGTGGACGCCTACGGCCTGAACCTCATGGCCGGCATCCTGGAGGCCCGCGACGACGTGCGCGTCACCGTGGTGGCGCCCACGGACCAGCAGAGCGCCACCAGCCACAGCCTCACCCTGCGCGTGCCCCTGCGCGTGGTGGAGTACGGTCCCGGCCGCTACGGCGTCACCGGCACCCCCACCGACAGCGTGCTGGTGGCCGTGGAGCACATCCTGCGGGACGATCCCCCGGACCTGGTCCTCAGCGGCGTGAACCACGGCTCGAACATGGGGGAGGACGTGACTTATTCCGGCACCGTGGCGGCCGCCCTGGAAGGCGCCATCATGGGCCTGCCCAGCTACGCCCTGAGCTGCACGTCGTGGCACCCGCGCTCCTGGGGCGCGGTGGAGGCCTTCCTCACGCACCATCTGGACGACCTGTTGGGCATGCCCCTGCCGTCCGGCTGCCTGCTCAACGTGAACATCCCGGACATCCCCGCGGACGAGGTGAAGGGCATCCGCGTCTGCCCCCTGGGCAGCCGACGCTACGACGACGTGATCAGCGAGCAGCGCGATCCCCGCGGCCGCCCGTACCTGTGGATCGGCGGCTCGGGTCCCACCTGGGAGGACGTGCCCGGCACCGACGCCGTGCTCAACCAGCAGGGCTACGTGGTGATCACGCCCCTGCGCGTGGACCTGACCCACCGCGAGGCCCTGGCCGGCCTGGGCGGCCTGGACCACGACGGCCCCCTGGGGGCCCCCGCGTGATCCGCGGCGCCCGCGACTTCTCCGTGGCCCGCTCCCGCATGGTGGCCGAGCAGCTGGAGGAGGCCGGCATCACGGACCGCGCGGTCCTGCAGGTCATGCGCGAGATCCCGCGCCACCTCTTCGTGCCCCAGGTGCTGCGGCACCGGGCCTACCACGGCTGCGCCCTGCCCATCGGCTACGAGCAGACCATCAGCCAGCCCTTCATCGTGGGGCTGATGACGGCGCTGCTGGAGCTGAGCGGCACCGAGACCGTGCTGGAGGTGGGCACCGGCTCCGGCTACCAGGCGGCCATCCTCTCGCGCCTGGCCGCGCGCGTGGTCACGGTGGAACGGGTGGAGGCCCTGGCCCTGCGCTCGTCGCGCCTGCTGGAGGAGCTGGGCTGCGCCAACGTGGAGGTCTACGCCAGCGACGCCAGCGACGGCGTGCCCGAGCACGGCCCCTACCAGGCCGTGATCACCACCGCCTGCGCCCCGCGCCTGCCCGACGGCCTCTTCCACCAGCTCGCCGAGGGCGGCCGCCTGGTGATCCCCATCGCGCGGGGGGAGGAGCAGGTGCTCTACCGCTACCGCAAGCTGGACGGCGAGCCGCGCATCGAGCGCTCGGTGCCCTGCCGCTTCGTGCCCCTGCTCGAGGGCGTGGTCCGGAAGGAAGATCATGCGTGAAGCCCTGCTGGAGAAGTTCCACGACCTGCCGCCGGCGGTGGCCATCCCGTTGATCGCCATGCTGCCGGTCTTCGAGCTGCGCGGCGCCATCCCGTACGCCTACTCGCCGCTGGCCGGGAACTACGGCAGCGCCCAGCCGCTGCTGACCTACCTGCTGGCTGTGGCGGGGAACTTCGTGCCCGTCCTGCCCATCCTCACGCTGCTGGGGCCCGTGGAACGGCGCTTCCGCGGGATCCCGCGCGCGGACCGCTTCCTGGACTGGCTCTTCGCGCGCACCCGCAAGCGCAGCGCGGTGATCCAGCGCTACCAGGCGTTGGGCCTGATCCTCTTCGTGGCGATCCCCGCGCCCATGACCGGCGCCTGGACCGGCGCCGTGGCGGCGTACCTGTTCAAGCTGCCCTTGCGTTTCGCGGTGCCTTGTATCATCATTGGCATCTGCTTGGCCGGCGTGATCGTCACGCTGGCGTCCATGGGTGCGCTGCACCTCTGGTCATGAGCCGCGGAATCAAGGGCCGGAAGGCCCTTTTCGAATCGGTCGGGGCGTAGCGCAGCCCGGTTAGCGCGCCTGCTTCGGGAGCAGGAGGTCGGGAGTTCGAATCTCCCCGCCCCGACCACATCAAGATCGAGCCGGCGCGTCCGCGTGCCGGCTTTTTCCTTGTCCGACGCCGTCCCGCCGCCGATGATGCCCGCGAGTCCGTCCACCCATCGCGCCAGCCGAGAGACGCCCGCATCCGTGACACGTCGCCTGCTCGCCCTGCTCCTGATCCTGACGGCCGGCGCCGCCGCTGCCGGCGACGGGCATTACGTGGTGCGCGAGGGCGACTCCCTGGGCCGCATCGCCCAGCGCTTCGGCGTGGGGCTGGAGGATCTGCGCGGGGCCAACCCGCTGCCGGGCGACGTGCTCCACCCGCGCCAGGAGCTGACGGTGCCGCAACCCTTCCGCCGCATGACCTCGCCGCGCATCCGCTGGCAGGCCCCGCTGGAGCGCGGCGCCGGCGTGCTGCGGCCCTTCGGCGTGGTCCATCAGGGCCGGCTGGCCGCCCGCCGCACCGGCGCCGACGTGCGCTGCGCCCGCGGCGTGCCGGTGCTCGCGCCGGCGGACGCCCACGTGCTCTACGTGGGCGAGCAGGACGGCTTCGGCCTCATCGCACTGCTGGACCACGGCGCCGGCTACGCCACCGTGCTCGGCCCCCTGGATCCCGACGGCCCGCTGGTCGCCCGCGACGACCTCCTGCTGGCCGGCGATCCGGTCGGCCGGGTGGGCGAGCCCGTGGACGGCAGCATCCCGTACCTGCACATCGAGCTGCGGCGGCACCACGAGGCCGTGGATCCCGCCCGCATCCTGCCCTGAAACGGAGGAGACGCCATGGACCTGTCCGCCGTGATCCGCGACGTGCCCGACTTCCCCAAGCCCGGCATCCTCTTCAAGGACATCACGCCCGTGCTGCAGGACGCGGCCGCCTTCCACGCCGCCCTGGACGGCCTGCAGGCCCTGCTGGCCGACGTCCCCTGCGACCGCTTCGCCGCCGTGGAATCCCGCGGCTTCCTGTTCGCCGCACCGCTGGCCGACCGCCTGGGCAAGGGCCTGTCCATCCTGCGCAAGCCCGGCAAGCTGCCGGCGGACACGGTGCGGGAGTCGTACGCGCTGGAGTACGGCGAGGCCACCCTGGAGGTCCATCGCGACGCGCTGGCGGCGGGGGAGAGGGTCGTCATCGTGGATGATCTGCTGGCCACCGGCGGCACCGCGGCGGCGGCCGCGCGCCTGGTGCGGCGGCTGGGCGGAGAGGTGTCCGGCCACCTGTTCCTGGTGGAGCTGGCCTTCCTCGAGGGACGCGCGGCCCTGGACGACGATCCCGTGTTTTCGCTTGTCAAGTTCTAGCGGTCGGCCTAGCTTACGGCATCGGCCTTCACCGACGCCTGAACGCCCCGCGGGGCGTTCCTGTCTTCCGTGCCCCAGTAGCTCAGTTGGATAGAGCACTGGTTTCCTAAACCAGGGGTCACAGGTTCGAGCCCTGTCTGGGGTACCACAGTCCGAGCCGCGGCGCGCCGCGGCTCGTTCGCATCAGCGGCGTCATTCCATCGCGCTGAACTCCACGCAGCCTTCGCCCGCCAAGCCCGCCAGGAACTGCACCACGCGGGTCTCCGCCTGCTCGAGCTCTTCCGGCCGGGCCGCCTCGTAGGCCAGGACCAATTCCCGTACGGAAATTCCGTCCCCGCTCTTCAAGGCCCTCCAGACGACGGCGCCGCGCTCGTCCAGCCGCAGCTCGGCATGCCGACGTTCGCTCGGCAGGCTCCGCTGCAGCCATCGCGACCAGCGGCCGCGGAACCGTTCCGGAAGCAGGACGGTGCGTCCCGCGGCATCCGTCCGATCGTGCACCCGCGCATGCACGCGGAGATTCTCCAACGGAACGTGATGCCACCAGGGAGCTTCGCGCCGGAATCTCATGCGTCGCCTCAGGCCTTCTCTGCAGGTGCCAATCCCGCGGGCGCGGTGTATCATGGATGGCGATCCAACGTCACCATCGATCGGGGGAGCCCGTCATGACGATGCCGTCGAGCCGCGAGCGCTGGTTCGCCAGTCTCTGCTACCTGTCCGTGGCCGTGCTCTTGCCCATCTTCCTGGCCAAGCCCAAGACCGCCTTCCTGGCGCGCCACTGTCGCCAGGGCTTCGCGCTGTTCTTCGCCCAGGTGGTGGCGCTGATCGCCCTGGCCGTCCTCGACGCCACCATCGGCGTGATCCCCGTGCTGGGCTTCATCATCTCGCTGCTGCTGCACCTGGCCGTGGTGCTCGCCGCCCTGGGCCTGAGCGTCCTGGGCTTCGTCAAGGCCCTGGCCGGCGAGAGCTGGGACATCCCGTATCTGGACGACATCGCGGTCAAGGTTCCCGTGGAGGCCGACGTCTGAGGACACCCAGGCCCATGGCGGGGAACGGCTTGGATCGTTCGCTTCACTGATTGCGCATAATGTATATTATGTTAAGTACACCCTGAGAACGACTCAGGACGCGCAGATTTCCAGGATCGCCCGCTCCAGCACCAGCTCGCCGCCCAGCGGACTGCTCTTGAGGGTCCGCTCCACACGCGCCACCGCGGCCATGGCCAGGTCCACGCGCTCGCGTCCCCAGTTCCGGGCCACGTCGGAGGCCTGCCGCACCGCGTACGGCGACGCGCCCAGGGCCGACGGGATCTGCCGCGTGTCCAGCCCTTCGTCCAACAGGGACGCCACCTGGGCCACCTGCTTGATGCGCCAGATCAGCAGCGGCGTCAGCTCGAAGACCGTGCGGCCCTCGGCCAGGAAGCGCCGCAGCGTGCGGATGCCCTCGGCGGCCCGGCCGGGTCCCAGCGAGCCCACCAGCACGAACGGATCCACCGGCCGCTGCTCCAGGATCAGCTCCTGCAGCGCCTGCTCGTCCAGGGCCGCGGCATCGTCGCCCACGGCGGTGCCCAGCTTGTCCAGCTCGCTGGACAAAGCCTGGAGGTCTTCGCCCACCAGCTCCACCAGCAGCACGGCCAGATCCTGCGTGAGCGCCAGCCCGCGCTCGCGTCCGGCGCGCTCCACCCAGCTCGTCAGATCGCGGCCGCTGGGCGTGGCCATGTCCACCCAGTAGCCGGCGGCCTTGGCGGCCTTGACCCAGCGCTTGCGGCCGTCGGCCTTGTCCGACGTCAGGATCAGCAAGGTCTCGGCGGGCGGCTTGTTAAAATAACGACAGATGGCTTCCTCGGCGGCGGCATCGCCCAGCATGGCGTCGGCGCGCTTGACCCAGACCAGCTGCTGGGCGGCGAGCATGGGATAGCTCAGCGCCTGCTGCAGCACGCGGTCGGCGCCGCAGTCTTCGCCGTCGAACACGTGGTAGTTGAAGGCCGCGTTGGCGTCGCCCAGCAGGTTCTTGCGCAGCCATTCCACCACGGACTGGGCGCGCAGCTGGTCCTCGCCCACCAGGGCGTAGACCGGCGCGAACTCCTTGGCCGCCAGCTCCTTGCGCAGCTCCGTGAAACCGCGGCCGTCGCCTCCCCCGCGCCCCGCCATCACCAGTCCTCCGCGATGGCGCCCAGGACCCCTCGCACGATCTCGTCGGCGGCCAGCGTGCGGGCGCTGGTCTCATCGGAGCCGTCGGAACCGTCCAGCAGGTAGTTGCCCGTGCCCTGCAGCCGTTTCTTCTCGAACAGCGGCTTGCTGCCGTCGCGCGGCAGGAAGGAGAGCTCCACCTGGATCTGCACCTGGTATTCGTCCACCTGGAGCTGGCTGGTGGTGAAGGCTTCCTTGCGGCGGTACAGGGTGACGGCGCCCACCAGATCCGCGGTGGCGTCGTCCTCGCCCACCACCTTCAGGGTATTGTCGCGTTGGATCGCGGCGATGATGAGATCCGTCAGCTCCATGCCGATGGACGGCTCCGCCGTGCGGTTCTCCAGGGTGGGGATGGCGACGTAGCGGATCGCCTCGTCCACCCGCGCGGAGTTGGCCGAATAGATGCCGCAGCCCGCCAGGCAGGCCGCCAGCGGCAGGAGGACGATCGAGAAGGTGCGTCGCATCATGGGAGTCCGTACTTCTTGACCCTGGAGCGGATCTTGTCGCGGTTGAGGCGCAGCAGCCGGGCCGCGCCGCTCTGATTGCCGTCGGCCTCCCGGTAGGCGCGCTGGATGAGGGCGGTCTCCACGCGGCCCACCAGCTCCTCCAGGTCCACGCCGTCGGCGCTCCAGGGGGCCTGCAGGGCCGCGGCCAGCTCCACGGCCAGCGGCGGCAGGTCATGGGCCACGGCGGTGACCGCAGAGGCGCCGGGTTCGCCCAGGTGGATCATGTCCGCGCGCAGCTCGGGGCCGTCGTTGAGCAACACGGCGCGCTCCAGCACGTTCCGCAGCTCGCGCACGTTCCCGGGCCAGCGGTAGGTCTCCAGCAGCTCCATGGCCCCGGGCGCGAAGCCCTGGAAGCGCTTGGTGAACTGGGCGCTGAAGAGCGAGAGGAAGTGCTCGGCCAGGGCCTGCACGTCGTCGGTCCGCTCGCGCAGGGGGGGCACCGTCAACGGCACCACCTTCAAGCGGTAGTAGAGGTCTTCGCGGAAGGTGCCGGCGGCCACCATGGCGGCCAGATCGCGGTTGGTGGCGGCCAGGAAGCGCACGTCCACGCCCACGTCCTCCACGCCGCCCACGCGGCGGAAGACCTGCTTCTCCAGCAGGCGCAGCAGCTTCACCTGCAGGGCCGGGCTCATCTCGCCGATCTCGTCCAGGAACAGCGTGCCCTTGTGCGCCAGCTCCAGCAGGCCGGGCTTGGTCTGCACCGCGCCGGTGAAGGCGCCCTTCTCGTGCCCGAAGAGCTCGGACTCCAGCAGCTTCTCCGGCAGCGCGGCGCAGTTGAGCTCCAGCAGGGCCTCGTCGCTGCGCACGCTGGTGGCGTGGATCATGTTGGCCAGCACGTCCTTGCCCACGCCGCTCTCGCCCTGGATCAGCACGGTGGTGCGGTCGCTGGCGGCCAGCTTGCGGACGGTCTCGTAGACCTCGCGCATGGCCGGCGCCGCGCTCATCACCATGCCCGGCGATACGTGGTAGAACTGCTCGCGCCGCCGTGCCGTATAGAGCCGCCGCGCCGTGCGCGTGTTGCCCAGGGCGCGCTCCACCGCCAGCAGGAGCTGATCCAGGTGGAAGGGCTTGGTCAGGAAGTCCTGGGCGCCGGCGCGGCCCGCGGCCACGGCGGTCTCCAACTCGGCGTAGGCGGTCATGAGGATCACGGCGGTGTGCGGGAACTCGGCGTGGAGCTCCTTGAGCAGCTCCAGACCGTTGCCGTCGGGCAGGCGCACGTCCAGCAGGATGAGGTCCGGCACCTCCTCGCGCACGGCGGCGCGGCACGCGGCCGCCGTGGCGGCCGTGCGCACCTGATGCCCCTGATCCTCCAGGGTCCGGCGCAGGAACTGCAGGATGGGGGCCTGGTCGTCGACGATGAGCAGCCGGGCAGTCATGGGGTGCATGATGGTGGTCGGCCGGGGCCCGTGCAACAGAAAAGCGGCCCGCCGGGAAGGTCCCGGCGGGCCGCGCACCTCGGGCGACGGCGGCTAGTGCGCGCCGTCGCCGCTGAACAGCACCCGGAAGGTCATCAGGAAGATCCGCACGTCCGATTTCCAGTTCAGGCTGCGGATGTACTGCCGGTCCAGGGCCACCTTGCGCCGTACGGATTCCAGGTCCGTGTCGTAGCCGTTGACCACCTGGGCCAGCCCCGTGATGCCGGGAAGCACCGCCAGGCGGTCCATGTAGCAGGGCACGTCGTGTTCCAGCTGGCGGATGAAGCAGAGCCGCTCGGGCCGCGGGCCGATGACGCTCATCTCCCCCTTCAGCACGTTCAC
Source organism: Candidatus Krumholzibacteriia bacterium (assembly GCA_035447065.1). Lineage (GTDB taxonomy): Bacteria > Krumholzibacteriota > Krumholzibacteriia > LZORAL124-64-63 > LZORAL124-64-63 > CALEMW01. The sequence continues at coordinate 91,115 of DAOTGJ010000009.1, read as the reverse complement.
GAACTGGGGGAACTCGTCCAGCCGGGTCTTGCGCAGGAAGTTGCCCACGCGGGTGATGCGCGTGTCGTGCTCCTTGGCCCACTGGGGCCCGTCCTTCTCGGCGTCGGTGCGCATGGTGCGCAGCTTGACGATGTCGAAAGGCTTGCCGGGATACACGATGCTGCGGCGCTCGCCGTCGCTGGCGCAGTCCGCGTGGCGGAAGCGGCGCCGGTCGATGCCGATGCGGGATTGGCGGAAGAAGATGGGACCCGGCGAATCCAGCTTGATGGCCAGGGCGATCCAGGGCAGCAGGAGGCCGAAGACCGTCAGGGCTCCCAGCGAGATGACGATGTCCGTGATCCGCTTGGACCGCGCGATGTAGCGCAGGTCGGCGGACCGGAGGATGTCGTCCTCGGTCGGGCGGTGCGGATTCCGAGCAACAGGATGATCCTCGGCGAGGTACAATCCGCCGATCGGCCCCGCATCGTGCAGCGGAGCATTGCTCTTGGCGCTCTCCAACGTTCCCCCTCGAACGTCCCCCCGACGTCCATGAGCTTGAGCCGTTCCGGTCCTTTCTCTGCTTGTCCGGGCGTGGCCCTGCCATCTTAGCAGAACCGTCAACAGAGAACCAGTCTCATTTTCGTTTTCAGACGGTTTTCAACCGCTTTGTCCGTCGCAACCTCGTCAGTTCTGGGCCCGATCGATGGCCAGGTACAGGGTGGCCGCCGTGGTCAGGGTGCCGAGCATGATCGGGAACGCGCGTCCCCAGAAGCCCGGGGTGTCGTAATCCAGGCGCACCGTATCGCCGGGGTGGACCATGGGATTGCCGATGGGGTCCCCCGACTCCAGGAACAGCTTCATGTCCACCAGGCTGGATTCGTAGCGCCCGCTGGGCAGGCGATGGATCCACCAGGCCTTGCTCAGATCGCCCTCGCGGATGGGCGCCCCGGCCAGCATCAGCACCGAGAGCAGCGGCATGGGCTCGCTCACCGGGTAGACCCCCGGCCGCGCCACGCTGCCGAAGACCTGCACGCCGGCCTCGGGGGTCGCCGCCGCCTCGCTGAGGCTGGGGACCACCACGGTGTCTCCGGCGCGCAGCGGCGTTCCCGGCGGCGTGCCCGTGCCCGCCACGAAGGCCGAGATGTCCACCAGCGTGGTGCCCGGCGTCCCCTCGCCGGCGCTGATGATGCGCACGGCGGCCGGGTTCGCGTCCGGCGCCAGGCCGCCGGCCTCGCGCAGCACAGACCACAGCGTGGGCGCGGCGTCGAAGGTGTAGTTGCCGGGCCGCGCCACCGCGCCCATCACGTAGATGCGCAGGGCGTTGTACTGGACCACGGTCACCGAGACGTCGCGGATGTTGCGGTCGTACAGACGCAGCTTCTGCGCCAGGAGCTGCTCGGCGGCGGCCACGCTCAGCCCCGCCAGCTCGATCTCGCCCACGGTGGGGATCACGGCCGTGCCGTCGGGCCGCACCTGCAGCTCACGGTCCAGGCTCGGCTGCTGGAGCACGTTCAGCTGCAGCACGTCGCCCGGACCGATCAGGTAGGGCTCCGGCGCCTGGGCCAGGGCCGCGCCGGCCAGGGCCAGCAGCAGAAGGGTCGTCCATCCCCATCGCGTGCGCATCGGCGTCTCCCCCCTCATCACGCTCCCAGATTCTCGCGGTACCAGGCCACCGTGCGGGCCAGCCCCTCCTCGAACGACACCTGCGGCTCGTAGCCCAGCACCCGGCGGGCCAGGGTGATGTCCGCCTGGGAGTGGGGCACGTCGCCGGCGCGCACCGGGCCGTACTCGGGCTCGATGCTCGTGCCGGCGTGGGTGTTGATGTGCCGCACCAGCTCGTTCAGGCTGAAGCGGTCGCCGCAGGCCACGTTGACCGTGCGGCCGCCCGTGTCCTCGGCCGTGGCCGCGCAGATGTTGGCGTGGACCACGTTGGCGATGAAGGTGAAGTCGCGGGAGAAGCTGCCGTCGCCGTTGATCAGGGGCTTCTCGCCGCGCAGCATGCGCGTGATGAAGATGGGGATCACCGCGGCGTACTGGCTCTTGGGGTCCTGGCGCGGGCCGAAGACGTTGAAGTAGCGCAGGCCCACGGTGCTCAGCCCGTACAGGCGGTCGAAGACCTTCAGGTAGAGCTCGCCCACGTACTTGTTCACCGCGTACGGCGACAGGGGCTCGTAGGGCATGTCCTCGCGCTTGGGCAGCGCCTCGGAGTCGCCGTAGGCGGAGCTGCTGGCCGCGTAGACGAAGCGCTTCACGCCGGCGTCGCGCGCGGCCATGAGCATGGTCAGCGTGCCGTCCACGTTGTGGAAGTTGGACGTGAGAGGATCCTCCACGCTGCGCGGCACCGAGGCCAGCGCGGCCTGGTGGAAGACCACCTCCACGCCGTCGCAGCAGCGCTTGGCGGTCTCCATGTCCGTGATGGATCCCTCCACGAAGTCCACGCGGTCGCGGAATCCGTCCATGTTCTGGGGCTTGCCCGTGGAGAAGTTGTCCAGGATGCGCACATCCCAGCCCTTCTCCACCAGGGCGTGGGCGAGGTGCGAGCCGATGAAGCCCGCGCCTCCGGTGACCAGACAGCGAGTCATGTTCCCTCCGTGTGTTCGACTACAGCCGGCTGAGGCTGGCGCTGGTGCGGCCCTTCAGGGCGTTGCGCGTGTCCACGACGGCCAGATCGGCCTCCAGCAGCACGCCGTGGTCCACGGTCCTGTGCGGCGTCACGATGACCGCGCAGTCGTACGCCGCCAGGGCCGACGCGTTCCAACCGTCCACCTTCTCCATGCCGTCCAGACCGTGCAGGCCGGGCACGTGCGGATCGTACCAATCCACGCGGCCGCCCTTCTTGTGCAGCAGCTCCATGATGTCCAGGGCCGGCGATTCGCGCACGTCGTCGATGTTGGGCTTGTAGGCCACGCCCACCACCAGGATGCGGCTGCCCTTGACGGACTTCCCGCGCTCGTTCAGCGCGTCGGCCACCAGGCTCACCACGTGCTTGGGCATGGAGCCGTTGACCTGGCCCGCCAGCTCGATGAAGCGGGCCTCGTGCCCCACCTGCTTGGCCTTCCAGGACAGGTAGAAGGGATCGATGGGGATGCAGTGGCCGCCAAGGCCGGGGCCCGGATAGAAGGGCATGAAGCCGAAGGGCTTGGTGCTGGCGGCCTCGATGACCTCCCAGACGTCGATGTCCAGGGAGTGGCACATCAGGGCGATCTCGTTCACCATGCCGATGTTCACGCTGCGGAAGGTGTTCTCCAGCAGCTTCACGGTCTCCGCCACGCGGGCGTTGCTCACGGGCACCACCGTGTCCATGACCTCGGCGTACAGCGACGCCGCCGCCTCGGTGCAGGCCGGAGTCATGCCGCCCACCACCTTCGGGATGTTCTTGGTCTGGTAGACGGGGTTGCCCGGATCCACGCGCTCGGGCGAGAAGGCCAGGTGGAAGTCCTTGCCCACCTCCAGCCCGCTCTCGCTCAGGCGAGGCAGGATGACCTCCTCGCAGGTGCCGGGATAGGTGGTGCTCTCCAGGATGATCAGCATGCCGGGGTGCAGGCTGGGCACGATGACGTCCACGGCCGCCTGGATGTAGCTGATGTCCGGGTCCTGGGTCTTGCTCAACGGCGTGGGCACGCAGATGTTCACGCTGTCGCACTCGCGCAGGGCCTCGGCCGTGGTGTAGGCGCGCAGCAGGCCCTTGCCCACCGCGTCGGCCACCTCGGCCGTGGGCACGTCGATGATGTAGCTCGTGCCGGCGTTCAGCTGGGCCACCTTGTCCGCGTCCAGGTCGATGCCCACGACCCGGAACCCCGCCTTGGCGTACTCGATGGCCAGGGGCAGGCCCACGTAACCGAGACCGATGACGCCAAGCACGGCGTCCCTGGACTGGAACCGTTCCTTGATGTTCAACTCTTCGCCTTCCTTGAACTTCCGGCGGTCGCCGGTACGTCCTGGACCGGTGTCGGCGGCACGCCGACACCCGTCGCCCGACTCCTATCGGCGCAAGCCAAAGGAACTGAACGTGAAATCGCGCTCAACTTGCCACGGCGGGGGCCCGGGATCAAGCCCGATCCCGCAGCTCCTTGACGTGCTCACGGGAAATTCGCATCTCCGCCCGCAGCTCCGCGATGGCCCGGACATGGCGCCAGATCCGACGTCCGGTGACGGCCAGCGCCAGGCCGATGACGGCCCAGGCCGCGGGCTCCAGCCAGCCGGCCCCGCCGTTCCCGTGGCGGGCGATCATGTGGTGCACGGAGCGTCCGAACAGCAGGAGCGCGACGCCGAACCCCGTGAGGATCACGGCGGTGATCAGGCGGTGGACCAGCTCGTCGCGGGCCCGCAGGTACTGGCGCAGGGGGAAGAGGTCCTCGCCGTCGGCGAAGCGGGAGCGGAAGGGGCGGTCCGAATCACGAGCCGTCGAGGTCCTCGTAGTCGGCATCGCTGATCTCCTGGTCCGTCAGGTCGCTGTAGCGTCGTTCCTCGGGATCGGCCGCGCGGCCGGGGGCGGGTCGCCGCCGCCGCGGGCGCAGGGCGTTGCTCACCAGCCGCCAGACGGCGTAGAGCCCCACCAGGATCACGAGGTTGCGCAGCATCGATCGACCCGGGAATCGGAAGGTTTGGTACGCCCGGCGGGATTCGAACCCACGACCTCTTGCTCCGGAGGCAAGCGCTCTATCCAGCTGAGCTACGGGCGCACGTCGGGACGGCCAAGTATGGGAACCGGGACCCCGCGGGTCAACCCGTATTCCGGTTCCGGCGGGATCAGCCGGCCTCGGCCAGAAGGGTCCGGGCGTAGTCGCGGCCTCCGGCCGCGGCCTCCTCGGCGTCCACCGCGCCCAGCAGGCGCTCCACCTCGCGCACGCGCTCCTCCCCCTCCAGGCGCGCCACGGTCAGGCGGGTGCGGCCGCGGGCCGTGCTCTTGGCCACGCGCCAATGGTCGGCGCCGTGGGCGGCCATGGTGGGCAGATGGGTGATGCAGAGCAGCTGGGCCGTCGCGGCCAGGTCGCGCAGGAGATGCGCCACGGGGCGTGCGGCGTCCATGCCCAGACCGGCGTCGATCTCGTCCAGCAGGAGCAGGGGCGCCTCCTCGTCCTGGCGCTGCAGGACGGTCAGGCCCAGATGGATGCGGGAGCGTTCGCCCCCCGAGGCGATCTCGGCCACGGGGCGCAGGCGCTCGCCCACGTTCGTCACCGCCAGCAGCGTGATCACGTCGGCCCCGTCCGGGTCCAAGCGGCAGGGAACGCCGTCCACGTCGGGACCGGCGGGATCCCGCCGCGGCTCCACGGCGAACTCCAGCTCCAGGTCCTTCAGGGCCAGGGGGCGGATGATGCGCTCGGCCTCCCGGGCCACGGCGTCGCGCCCGGCCAGGCGCGCCCGCCTCAGCTCGGCCGCGGCGTCGGCCGCGGCGGTGCGGGCCGCTTCCGTCTCGGCCTCCAGGTCCTGGAGATCGCGGTCCGCGGCGTCGTGGCGGCTCAGGCGTTCCGCCAGCAGGGCCTGGCGTTCGAGCAGGGCCGGGGTCTCCAGGCGGTACTTGCGGCGCAGCTCCTCGTAGAGGGCCTTGCGCTCCTGGAGCTCGTCCAGGCCGCGGGGATCCAGATCCAGGCCGTCCAGGAAGCGGTCCAGGGCCAGGCAGGCGTCCTGCACGCTGCTCTCGGCGTCGCGCAGGGAGGCGCAGGCCTCGTCCAGGCGGGCGCTGGCGCCGCCCTGGCGTTCCAGGGCGCGCACGGCGCGGCCCAGGTTGCGGCGCACGCCCGCATCGCCGTCGTCCACCAGGGCCAGGGCCGTGGCGGCGGCGTCGCGGATGGCGGCGGCGTTGAGCTTGAGCTGGAGGGCCTCGGCCAGGGAGGCCTCCTCCTCGGGGTCCAGGCGGGCCGTGGCCAGCTCGTCGTGCTGGTAGCGCCAGAGGTCGGCCTGCTCGCGGGCCGCGGCGGCCTCCTGGCGACGGCGCTCCAGGCGGTGGGTCAGGTCGCGCCAGGCGCGGTGGCGGCGGGCCGTCTCGTCGCGGAGGGATTCCAGGCCCAGCGTGCCGTCCAGCACGTCGCGGGCGAAGCCCGGGCGGGCCAGTTCCAGGTGCTGGTGCTGGCTCTGCACGGCCAGCAGCCGCGGTCCGAGCTGCTCCAGCACCGCCTGCGACGATTGCCGCCCGTTGACGATCACGCGCCCCCGCCCTTCGCGCCGCAGCTCGCGCCGCAGGACCAGCAGGGCGTCGTCCGCCAGGATCACGCCGGCCTCGGCGCAGGCCCGGCGCAGGCCGGGCTTCTCGCCCAGGTCGAACACCGCCTCCACGGCGCCGTCCTCGGCGCCGTCGCGCACCACATCCTTGTCCACGCGGCCGCCGCGCAGCAGCCCCAGGGCGCCCGCGATCATGCTCTTGCCCGCGCCGGTCTCGCCGGTGAGCATGGTCAGCCCCGGCCCGCAGGTCAGGGCCAGCTCGTCCACCAGTCCCAGGCGTGAGATGCGCAGCTCGAGCAGCATGTCAGGAGCGGGCGCGCCGCCGCTTGATGGCGCCCCACTGGAGCTTGCGGCGCATGGCGCGGAAGAAGTCGGAGTTGGGGAACTTGACCAGGAAGACCGGGTCCGCGGCCGTGCGGAACTGGACGCGGTCGCCGGCCGCCAGCGAGGTGGCGGCCTGGCCGTCGGCGGTGAGCGTGGCGCCCTGGCCCACCTCGTGCAGGCGCAGCTCCACGGTCATCTCGTCGGGAACCAGGATGGGGCGCACCGCCAGGCTGTGGGGGCAGATGGGCGTGATCAGGAACCCCTTCACGGCCGGATGGACGATGGGCCCCCCGGCCGAGAGGTTGTAGGCCGTGGAGCCGGTGGCCGTGCTGACGATGAGCCCGTCGCCCAGGAAGCGCCCCAGGGCGGAGCGGTCCAGCCGCAGCTCCATGTCCAGGGCCCGCGGCAAGGGCCCCATGTTGATGACGATGTCGTTCAGGGCCCGCAGACGCGCCTGCTCGTGCCGATCGCGCAGCACCACGGCCTCCACGCGCTCCCGCCGCGTGGGCTCCCACTCCCCCGCGAAGAGCTGCTCCAGGGCCTGGGGAAGCTCGGGCAGGGGGATGTCGGTGAGGTAGCCCAGGGAACCCAGGTTGATGCCCAGCAGGGGCGTGCCCGTCTCGCCGATGGAGCGCGCGGCGCGCAGCATGGTGCCGTCGCCGCCGAAGGCGATGATCACATCGGCCTGCTGCGCCAGGGTCTCGTGGTCGATGCCCTCTCCGAGGTCGGGCAGATACGGGGCCAGGCAACGGGGCACCAGCAGGGTGCGCCCGGCCGCCTCCACCATGGCGCGGGCGGTGGCGATGGCCTCGCCGATCTCCCGCTTGTCCGGGTTGCCGAAGAGCCCCACCGTGCCGATGGCCGGCGCCGTCACGTCAGGCCCCCGAGCTCATGGAGCGGGCGGCCCCCGTCTGGAGCTCGCGCACGCGCGTGGCCAGGGCGGCGGCGTCCAGGCCCACCTGGGCCAGGAGCTGATCGCGGGAGGCGTGCTCCACGAAGGCGTCGGGCAGGCCCACCGGCGTCACGGGCGTGGTCGGGCCGTCGGCCTGGGCCTCGCGCCACTCCAGCACCGCGGAGCCCACGCCGCCGGCCAGGGCGTTCTCCTCCACGGTGATCACGTGGTCGTGCTCGGCCAGGGCCCAGCGCAGCAGCTTCTCGTCCAGGGGCTTGAGGAAACGCAGGTCCGCCACGGAGACCAGGATGCCTTCGTGGGCCAGCGCGTCCGCGGCCGCGAGGGCGGCGGCCACGCCGCTGCCCAGGCCCAGGAGACACACGCCGCCGCCCCGCCGCAGGATCTCGCCCTGCCCCAGGGGCACGGGCGTCACCTCCTGCGTCAGATCCGCGCCGGTCCCGGCGCCCCGGGGGTAGCGCAGGGCCATGGGGCCGTCGTGGGTCAGGGCCGTGCGCAGGAGGCGGCGCAGCTCGTGCTCGTCGCGCGGAGCGGCCACGGCGAGGCCGGGCACCACGCGCAGGTAGCTCAGGTCGAAGACGCCGTGATGGGTGGGGCCGTCCTCCCCCACCAGCCCGCCACGGTCCACGGCGAAGACCACCGGCAGCTTCTGCAGGGCCACGTCGTGGATCAGCTGGTCGTAGGCGCGCTGCAGGAAGGTGGAATAGATGGCGCACACCGGCCGCAGCCCGGCGCAGGCCAGGCCGGCGGCGAAGGTCACGGCGTGGCCCTCGGCGATGCCCACGTCGAAGAAGCGTTCCGGGTGCTGCTTGCGGAACGCCGCCAGGCCGGTGCCCTCGGGCATGGCCGCGGTGATGGCCACCACGCGCTCGTCGCGGGCGGCCTCGGCCAGCATGGCGTCGCGGAACACATCGGTGTAGGCGGGCACGGCGGCGGGCTTGGACTGCACGCCCTCCTCCTTGTCGAAGCGGCCCACGCCGTGATACTTCACGCGCTCCGCCTCGGCCGGGGCGTAGCCCTTGCCCTTGGTGGTCACCAGGTGGATCAGGATGGGGCCCTTGAGCTGCTTGCAGCGGCGCAGGGTGCGGGTCACCAGAGGCAGATCGTGGCCGTCGATGGGGCCGAAGTACTTGAAGCCCAGCTCCTCGAACAGGATGGTGGGCACCACGATCTGCTTCAGCCCCTCCTTCACGCGGCTCGCCAGCTTCTGGGCCAGCGCGCCCTTGGGCAGCTTGCCCAGCACGTTCCACAGGTCCGCCTCGAAGCGGTTGTAGATCTGGCCCGACGTGATCCGCGTGAGGTACTTGGCCAGGGCGCCCACGTTGGGCGAGATGCTCATCTCGTTGTCGTTCAGCACCACGATGAGGTTCGTGCCGGACTGCCCCGCGTTGTTCAGCCCCTCGAAGGCCAGCCCTCCGGTCAGGGCGCCGTCGCCGATCACGGCGATCACGGAGTGATCCTGCTTCTGGATGTCGCGCGCCTTGGCGTAGCCCAGCGCCGCGCTGATGGACGTGCTGGCGTGGCCCACGCCGAACATGTCGTGCTCGCTCTCGCAGCGCTTGGGGAAGCCGCTCAGGCCGCCCTGCTGCCGCAGCGTGTCGAAACGTCCCAGCCGTCCGGTCAGCAGCTTGTGCGGGTAGGCCTGGTGCCCCACGTCCCACACGATCTTGTCCTTGGGCGACTCGAAGACCCGGTGCAGGGCCACGGTCAGCTCCACCACGCCCAGGCTGGCGCCCAGGTGGCCGCCCGTCTGGCTCACGGTGCCGATGACCTCCTCGCGCAGTTCCCGGCATACCTTCAGCAGCTGCTGATGGTTGAGGTCGGCGAGGTCGTGGGGCGACTGGAGCTGTTCGATGATTCTGGTCATGGAGTCCGTGGGCGAAGCAGGGCGCCGCCGCTTGGTTCGAGGGAAGGGAAACCGGCCCCCAGGATAGTCCCGAGGGGGTGGACGCGGCAAGTTCCGATCACGTCAGCGGTCGCGCCGCCAGAGGCGCTCCGCCAGGGAGGTCAGCCGCTCCCTGGCCGGCGATGCGGGCAGGGCCGCGTGCAGCAGCCGGGCGCCGTCGCGTCCGTAACGCTCGGCGCGCGCGCGGGCCTTGGCCTCGCCCTCCAGGGCCACCCAGGTGGCCTTCCCCGCTGCCGCGTCCTTGCCCGCCGCCTTGCCCAGACGGGCCGTCTGGCCCGTGGCGTCCAGCAGGTCGTCGGCGGCCTGGAACGCCAGGCCGAGCTTGAGCCCGGCCTCGCGCAACGACGCCACGGAGGCCTCCCCGGCGCCCGCCAGCGCGGCCCCCATGGCCAGGGGCGCGGCGATCAGCCGCGCCGTCTTGTCCCGATGGATGCGCCGGATCAACGCGGCCGAGGGCTCCAGCTCCTCCGCCTCCAGGTCCCGCTGCTGTCCGCCCACCATGCCGGCCGGTCCCGCCGCGGCGGCGAGCTCCGCCGCCAAGGCCGCGCCGTGGGCCGGCAGCGTGGCCAGCAGCCCGAAGGCGCGCGTCAGCAGCCCGTCGCCGGCCAGGATGGCCGTGGCCTCGTCGAAGGCCACGTGGCAGGTGGGACGTCCGCGCCGCAGGGCATCGTCGTCCATGGCCGGCAGATCGTCGTGGATCAGGGAGTAGGTGTGGATCATCTCCACCGCGCAGGCCGCGCGAAGGGCGGCATCGGAATCGTCGCGGCCGCCCGCGGCCTCATGGGCCCAGAGCAGCAGCACCGGCCGCAGGCGCTTGCCTCCGGCCAGCAGGGAGTGCCGCATGGCGGCCAGCAGGCGTGGCGGCGTGCCCGGCTCCGCGAGCAGCCGCTTCAGCGCCGATTCCACCGCCCGCCGCGTCCGCGACAGATCGCGGTCCAGGCTCGCGCCGGCCGTCGCAGCGCTCACGCGCCCTCCTGGCGGATCATGGCGTCCCAGGTGTTGCGCAGCAGCATGGCGATGGTCATGGGGCCCACGCCGCCCGGCACCGGCGTGTACGCCGACGCCCAGCCGTCGCAGGCCTCCGGCGCCACGTCGCCCACGATGCGGTAGCCCTTCTTGGCCGACGCATCGTCCACGCGGTTGATGCCCACGTCCACCACCACGGCCCCTTCGGCCACGTGCTCGCGGGTCAGCAGGCCCGGCACGCCCAGGGCCGCCACCACGATGTCCGCGCGCCGCGTCACGGCGGGCAGGTCCCGGGTGCGCGAATGGCAGAGGGTCACGGTGGCGTCGGCGCCCTTCAGGGACAGGAGCATGGCCAGCGGCCGGCCCACGATGACGCTGCGGCCCACCACCGCCACCTCGCGCCCGCTCACCGGGACGCCGTAGTGCTCCAGCATCACCTGCACGCCCAGAGGCGTGCACGGCACGCAGGCGGGTTCGCCCGCGGTCAGGCGCCCCAGGTTCTCCGGGTGGAAGCCGTCGACGTCCTTGGCCGGAGCCACCGCGCGCTGCACCCGGCCCTCGTCCATGTGGCGGGGCAGGGGGATCTGCACCAGGATGCCGTGGATGTCGGCGGCGGCGTTGAGCTTGGCCACGAGCGCCAGCACCTCGGCTTCGCTCGTATCCGCCGGCAGCACGTGGGTGGCATGACGGAAGCCCACCTTCTCGCAGGCCTGCCCCTTGCTGCGCACGTACACGGCCGAGGCCGGATCGTCGCCCACCAGGATCACGGCCAGGCCGGGACGGCGGCCCGTGCGCTCCACGCGCTCCGTCAGGTCGGCCAGGACCTGGTCCCGCACCGTCAGCCCCGAGAGCACCTTGCTGCTCATGCGTCGTCTCCCCTCGGATCCGTCCGTGCGGGTCCTCGTTCAGCGTGCGTAGGACACGGCGCGGCTCTCCCGCAGCACCATGACCTTGATCTGTCCCGGATACTCCAGCTCGCCTTCCACGCGGCGGCTGATCTCCTCGGCCAGCAGGGTGGCCTCCTCGTCCGACACCTGGGTGTGGTCCACCAGGATGCGGATCTCGCGGCCGGCCTGGATGGCGTAGGACTTCTCCACGCCCTGGAAGCTGTCGGCGATGCGCTCCAGGCTCTCCAGGCGCTTGATGTAGTTGTCCAGGCTCTCGCGCCGCGCGCCCGGACGCGAGGCCGACACGGCGTCGGCCGCCGCGGTGATGAAGGTGTAGGGCGACACCGCCTCCACGTCCTCGTGATGCCCCTCCACCGCGTTGACCACCACCTCGTGCTCGCCGAACTTCCGCGCCAGCCGCCCGCCGATGCCCGCGTGGGGCCCCTCCTGCTCGTGGTCCACGGCCTTGCCGATGTCGTGCAGGAAGCCGCAGCGCCGCGCCAGCACCGGGTCCAGCCCCAGCTCCTGGGCGATGCCCGCGGCCACCGCCGCCACCTCCTTGCTGTGCAGCAGGAGGTTCTGGCCGTAGCTGGTGCGGTAGTGGAGGCGGCCGATGAGCGGATGCAGGCGGGAGTCGATGCGCTGCAGATCCAGCTCCAGGCAGGCCTGCTCGCCGATCTCCCGCAGATGCTCCTGCATCTCCTGCTCCGCCTTGGCCACCACCTCCTCGATGCGGCCCGGATGGATGCGGCCGTCGCCGATGAGCGTGCGCAGGGCGCGGCACGCCACCTCGCGGCGCACCGGGTCGAACCCGGAGATGATCACCGCCTCCGGCGTGTCGTCGATGATCACGTCCACGCCGGTGGCCAGTTCGAAGGAGCGGATGTTGCGCCCCTCGCGCCCGATGATGCGGCCCTTCATCTCGTCGTTGGGCAGATCCACCACGGACACGGAGGTCTCGGCCACGTGCTCGGCCGCGTAGCGCTGGATGGCGAGGCTGAGGATCTTCTGGCTGCTGCGGCGGGCGGTGCGTTCGGCCTCGTCGCGGATGTCCTTGACCGTACGCGCGGCGCTCATGCGCGCCTCGCCCACCATGGTCTCCATGAGGATCTCGCGGGCCCGCTCCCGGCTCAGGCCGGCCAGCTCCTCGAGCTTGGCCTGCTCCTTGGCGGCGGCGGCGGCCAATTCGCCGCGCAGGGCGTCGGTCTCGCGACGGGACTGGGCCAGGGCCTGCTCGCGCTCTTCGAGCTTGGCCTCCTTCTGGTCCAGATAGAGCACCTTCTTGTCCAGCCCGGCGTCGCGCTGGTCCAGGGTCTCCGTGCGACGGGCCAGCTCGCGGCGGGTCTCCTCGGTGCGGGAGGCGAAGTCCTGCTCGGCGCGCAGGCTGCGCTCCTTGATCTCCAGGTCCGCCGCGCGGAGCCGCGCGCCGGCCTCCTTCTCGGCGTCGGCCAGGACGCTCTCGCCCTTGCGGCGCAGACCGTCCACGTCCCGATCCCGGCGCGACTTCTCCAGGCGCCAGCCCAGCAGGGCCCCGCTCCCGAGGCCCGCCACGGCGGCGATCACAGCGATGAGGGGTGTCATATCTCGCTCTCCTCCCCGACGGGGGAAGAGGAAACATGGGAGGCGACGCCGTGGTGGGTCAAGATTCCCCGCCCAGCCGTGTGGTCGGAAGCAATTGAACCATTGCTTCATGGTGGGCGGCCTGCCGAGGTCCACGGCCGACCCCCGAGGGGGTGTGGCCTTCGACTCCGGACACCGGCTGCCCGCGACTAGAGTGTTGGCTCAATAAATCGAACCATCACGCACGGGGCAGGGAATCCACAAGGTACGTCCGCCGTCAGAGCTTGTCCATCTCCCGCTCCAGGAACGCCGAGATCTGGTTCGTGCGCTCCTCCAACAGGTGCAGGGCTTCCTGATGCTTCTGCTGCTCGCGCAGCAGATCGTCCGCCAGGTTCACGGCCGCCAGGATGGCGACCTTGCTGGTCGAGGCGAGATCCGACCGCTGCGAGATCTCGCGCATCTTCTGATCGACGAGGGCCGCCACGCGTTCCACGTAGGCCGTGTCGGCATCGCCCCTCAGGGTATAGTCCTGACCGTAGATGGTCACGGTCACGCTCTTGGGCTCGGACATGGGTCTCGCTTTCCCGAACCGGCCCTCGGGCCGGGCCACGGCGGCGTCCGTACCGCGACGGCGCCGCCGCGCGGTCACTCTATGGCGTCGAGCTTGTCGAGCAGGCCTCCCACTTTTTCCTCGATGATCCTGCGCTTCTCTTCCATCTGCGCCATCTCGGCCGCGGCCTCGCGGGAGGCGTCCAGCTCGCGCTGCGTCCGGTCGGCCCGGTCCCGCAGTTCGGCCAGTTGATCCTCGAGTCCGCTCCGGGCCCGACGCAGCTCGTCGTTCTCGGCCTTCAACTCCTGGATGCGCTGGACGGCGTGGAGCACCTTCTCTTCCAAAAGCTTCAGGCTGCTGGTCTGCATCGTAGTGTCCTACCTCCGGTTGTGCGAATCCATTCACATTCCACCCGAAGTGATTCAGGCCCGGATCGTCACGCCCAGATCGCCCTCCAGGCGACTCCGCACGGCGTCGACGGCCATCTCCACGGCCTTGCCTTTGAGACTACCTTTGGCCGATTGGAACTGCAAGCGAATTCCCAGGGATGCGGTGCCCGCGGGCAGGCTGCCGCCCCGGAAATGGTCGAAGAGCTCCCAGCTCTGCAGCAGGGGGCCGCCGTGCTCCCGCAGCACCGCGTCGATGGCGGCGTAGCTCACGCCGTCGGGCACCACCAGGGACAGATCCCGCTTCGCGGCCGGATAGCGGCTGAAGGGCTCGTAACGCGCCGGCGTGGGCGTCAGGTCCGTGTCGGCCAGGTTCCAGGAGCCCACCACGATCGGCACGTCCAGGTCGAAGGCGCGCTGCACCGCGGGGGCCAGGGCGCCGACCCAGCCCACCTCCCGGCCGTCTGCGGCGCGCAGCCGCCACTGCTGGCCCGAACGCAGGAACGGCTGCGAATCGGCGGCCTCCAGGCTCAGGGGCACCCGTATGGCGTCGGCCAGATCCTGGGCGAGGGCCTTGGCCTCCATCAACGACGCCGGCAGGCTGCCGTAGGCCGCGCCCGTATCCCCCACCACCGCGAACTGCAGCACGTGGGGCTCCTCGGGCAGCAGGCGCTCGTCCTCGTGACGCACGTCGTCGCGGCGGCGCCCGGCGGGCAGGAACTCCCGGCCGTACTGGAAGAGGCGGAAGGGCGGGATGCGGTCCGCGTTGAGGTTGCGGCGCGCCACGTCCAGCAGCCCGGGCAGGGCGGTGGTGCGCAGCAGGGTCTCCCCGCCGTGATGCGGATCCAGGATGGCCAGGGTCTCCTGGCGCGGATCGTCCGCGGGGAGCCCCAGGCGATCCAGGGCTTCGCGCCCCAGGAAGGACGACGTCACCACCTCGTGGTAGCCCAGGCTGGCCAGCACGCGGCGCAACGCGGCCACGGCAACGTCCTCGGCGCGCGTCTCCACCGAGGCGCGGCTGCGGAAGCGGTGGTCCTCGGCGCCGTGCTCGAAGCCGTGCAGACGGGCCACCTCCTCGATGAGGTCCACCTCCTGCAGCACGTCGCGGCGGAACCCGGGCACGCTCACCATGATCTTGCCGTGACGGCTGTCCCGGTCGCTGGCCTGGCCCAGGGGCTGGCACTTGAAGCCCAGGGACTGCAGGCTGTCGATGACCGCGGGCGCGGTCAGGGCCGTGCCCAGCAAGCGGTTGACCTGCTCCACGCGCAGGCTCACGGGATCGTGCTCCATGCGGTCCGGGTCGCGGCGGTCCACCACCGCGTTGGAGATGCGCGCGCCCGCGTGCTCCTGCAGCAGGGCCAGGGCGCGGCGGGCGCCCAGCTCCACCCCATCCCAGTCCGCGCCGCGCTCGAAGCGGTAGGAGCTCTCGCTGATCAGCTGCAGGCGGCGAGACGTGACGCGCACCAGGCCGGGCGCGAAGGCCGCGCTCTCCAGCAGCACGTCCTGGGTCTCGGGGCCCACCTCGCTGGAGGCCCCGCCCATGACGCCGGCCAGGGCCACGGCGCCCTGGGCGTCGGCGATGACCAGGTCGTCGACCGACAGCGCGCGGTCCGCGCCGTCCAGGGTGCGCAGGGATTCGCCGGCACGGGCGCGTCGCACCACGATCTTCTTGCCGTTGAGGCGGTCGCGGTCGAAGGCGTGCAGCGGCTGGCCCAGCTCCAGCAGCACGTAGTTGGTGATGTCCACCACGTTGCTGATGGGGCGCATGCCCACCGCCTGCAGGCGCTGCCGCATCCAGAGGGGCGCGGGACCCACCTTCACGCCGCGCGCCAGATGGGCCGTGTAGCGCGGGCAGTCGGCGAAGCTGTCGATCTCCACCGAGATCTCGGGCTTCTCGGTGGCGTTCTTGCCGGGCGACCAGACCACCGGGGCGTCCAGCAGCGTGCCTTCCAGGGCCGCCACCTCGCGGGCCACCCCGTAATGGCAGAGCCAGTCCGGGCGGTTGGGCGTGACCTCGATGTCCAGCACCACGTCCCGGTAGCCGTAGAGCTCGTCGGCAGGCGTGCCGGCCGGCCTGTCCGTCTCCAGCTCCATGATGCCGTCGCTCTCGGCGCTGAGGCGCAGCTCCGACGCGCTGCAGATCATGCCGTGGGATTCCACGCCGCGGATCTTGCTCTTCTTGATCTTGAAGTCCCCGGGCAGCACGGCGCCTGTCCTGGCCAGCAGCACCTTCAGGCCCGCGCGCACGTTGGGCGCGCCGCACACCACCTGGCGGGTCTCCTCGCCGTCGAAGACCGTGGTGACGCTGAGCTTGTCGGCGTCCGGATGGCGCTCGCAGGTGAGCACCTCGCCCACCACCACGTCGGGGAAGGTCATCTCGATGCGCTCGACGCCCTCCACGTTCAGCCCCGCCAACGTCAGCTTCTCGGCGAGCTGCTCGGGCGTGCCCGACCAGCTCACGTAGTCGGACAGCCAGTTCAGACTGATCTTCATCGCACGCCCCGGAATTGCTGGAGGAAACGCAGGTCGTTCTCGTAGAGGAGGCGGATGTCGTCGATGCCGTAGCGCAGCATGGCGATGCGGTCGATCCCCAGCCCGAAGGCGAAGCCCGTGTAGGCGTCCGGGTCGTAGCCGGCGGCCTTGAACACGTTGGGATGCACCATGCCCGCGCCCATGATCTCGATCCAGCCCGTGCGCCCGCACACGTTGCAGCCTTCGCCCTTGCAGACGAAGCAGCCCATGTCCACCTCCACCGACGGCTCGGTGAACGGGAAGAAGTGCGGCCGGAAGCGGATCTCGGTGCCCGCGCCGTAGAGCCGGTCGATGAACTCGCGCACCGTGGCGCGCAGGTCCACCAGGCTCACGTCCTTGTCCACGTACAGGCCTTCGATCTGGAAGAACTCCGCGGCGTGGGAGGCGTCCACGGCCTCGTTGCGGTACACGCGGCCCGGGATCACCACGGCCAGGGGCGGCGCGTGCCGCTCCATGACCCGCACCTGCACCGGCGAGGTCTGGGTCCGCAGCAGGCGCTTCCCGTCGATGTAGAAGGTGTCCTGGATGTCGCGGGCCGGATGGTCGTCGGGGAAGTTCAGGGCCGTGAAGTTGTAGTAGTCCAGCTCCACGTCCGGGCCGTCGGCGCGGCTGAAGCCCAGACCCCGGAAGATGTCGCAGATCTCCTCGATGATCGAGGGCAGCGGGTGCAGCCCGCCCGGGCGCACCGGGGCCACCGCGGGCAGCGTCAGATCCGCGCCCGCGATCACGGCGGCGTCCGCCGCGGCGGTGAGCTGGTCCTTGCGGGCCTCGAAGGCCGCCTCCAGCTCCTCGCGCAGGGTGTTGAGTCCGGCCCCCAGGGCCGGACGCTCTTCGGCGGAGACGTCCTTCAGGCCGCGCAGCTCCGTGGTCAACCGGCCCTTACGCCCGAGGAGCTCGGCACGCGCGCGTGCGAGCTCCTCGAGATTCCCGGCCTGTTCGATGTGCGCCAGCCCTTCGCGTCGGAGTCCGTCCAGGTCGATGCCCGGCATCCTTGTCCTCCCGGAAGGTGTCTAGAGGGCTGCGCGAGCGGTCTCCGCCAGCTTGGCGAACCCGGCCATGTCGCGCACGGCGAGGTCCGCGAGCTGCTTGCGGTCGATGTCGATGTTCGCCTTCTTCAGCCCGTTGATGAAGTTGCTGTAGCTCATCCCCTGCAGGCGGCAGGCGGCGTTGATGCGCACGATCCACAGGCGGCGGAAGTCGCGCTTGCGCTGCTTGCGGCCGATGTACTCGTGCACGCCGGCGCGCTCGACCTGCTCGCGGGCCATGCGGAACTGGCTGCCACGACCCGCCACGTAGCCGCGGGCCTGCTTCATCACCTTGTTACGCTTCTGCCTCGCGGCAGCATTATTCGTTGCTCTGGGCATGACGATGCCTCCGTCTTAGGTGTACTCCGGGCGCAGCCTAGCTGCCGCCCAGCATCTTGTTGACGCGGGCCTCGTCCGCGGCGGCGACCATCTCGCCCTTGCGCAGGTTGCGCAGCCGCTTGGGGCTCTTGCGGGTGAACAGGTGGCCGTGGTAGGCCTGGCTGCGCTTGAAGCGACCGGAACCCGTGCGCTTGAAGCGCTTGGCCGCCGCGCGGTTGGTCTTGAGCTTGGGACCGCCCATTGTCTTCACCTTTCTCGGCCGCACGCGTTCCGAGCCGCGGCATGCGGCCGGCCCGACGGTGCGGGTGCCTGTCAGTCGTCCTTCTTGGGAGTCAGGACCAGCGAGACCGTGCGCCCCTCCTGCGAGGGACGGGACTCGGGAACGCCGTGATCGACCAGCTCGTCCACGAGATCCTTCAGGATGTCGATGCCGAGCTCCATGTGCGACATCTCGCGTCCGCGGAACTGCATGATGACCTTGACCTTGAACCCCTTCTCCAGGAACTCGATGATGTGTCCCTTCTTGAAGTTGTAGTCGTGGTCGTCGGTCTTGGGCCGGAACTTGACGGTCTTGAGCTTGACCTGGTGCGACTTCTGCTTCGCCAGCTTGGCCTTCTTGCTCTGCTCGTACTTGTAGCGGCCGTAGTCCATGATCCGGCAGACGGGCGGACGCGCCGTGGGCGCGACCTCCACCAGGTCCAGGCCACGTTCCATGGCCAGATCCTGGGCATCCCTCGTCTCCATCACCCCGAGCTGCTCGCCGTTCTCGTCGACGACCAGCACGCGCGGAATCCGGATCATCCGGTTCACGCGGAGTTGCCTGTCTTCTCTGATGGTCCTCTCCTCCTGCTGGAGCGCCGCCGCACCACGAAAAAGGCGGACACACGGGTCCGCCTGTTCGTCGAGCGAACCGCATCGGCTCTGGGCCGGTCACGGTGAGGAGCACGCCCTTGCGGGGCCCCTGCTTGGCGCTGGATTGAGTTGTCTCGGGCCGTCGCCGGAGCGACGACCCGGAAAAGCTATACCTTGCGGGCGATCTCGTCAAGCATCATCCGGGCCAGATCCTCCGGCGCGGTCACGCCGGGGTCGTCCCGGTGCCGCGCCCGGACCGCCACGGTCCCCGACTCCTGCTCCTTGCCGCCCACCACCAGCATGAACGGCACCTTCTGGGTCTCCGCCTCACGGATCTTGTAGCCGATCTTCTCCTCGCGAACGTCCGCCGAGACCCGCAACCCCTTGGCGCGCATCTCCTTGGCCACCTTCTCGGCGTAGGCGTGCTGGTCCTGGCTCACGGACAGCACCCGGGCCTGCTCCGGCGCCAGCCAGAGCGGGAAATCGCCCGCGAAGTGCTCCGTCAGCACGCCGATGAAGCGCTCCAGCGACCCCATGATGGCCCGGTGGACCATGTACACGTACTTTTCCTGGCCGTCCGAATCCACGTAGGTCACGTCGAAGCGCCGGGGCAGGTTGAAGTCGAACTGGACGGTGCTGGTCTGCCACTTGCGGCCGATGGCGTCGATGAGCTTGACGTCGATCTTGGGCCCGTAGAAGACCGCCTCGCCCTCCTCGCGGGAGTAGTCCAGGCCGTGCTTCTCGATGGCCCGCACCAGGGAGCGCTCGGCCATCTCCCACTCCTCGTCCGTCCCCGCGTACTTCTGCTTGTTCTCGGGGTCGCGGACCGAGAGCTCCACCTTGAACTCCTGGAACCCGAAGGTGCCGAGCACCTCCTTGACCAGGTCCAGCACGCCGCACACCTCGTCCTCGAGCTGCTCCGGGGTGCAGAAGATGTGGGCGTCGTCCTGGGTGAAGCCGCGCACGCGCATCAGCCCGTGCAGGGCGCCCTTGAGCTCGGCCCGGTAGACGGTGCCCAGCTCGGCGTAGCGGACCGGCAGGTTGCGGTAGCTGCGCTTGTGGCGCTTGTAGATCAGGATGTGGCCCGGGCAGTTCATGGGCTTGACCACGTTCTCGCGGCCGTCCTGCTCGAAGACGTACATGTCGTCCCGGTAGAACTGCATGTGGCCGGAGGTGTGCCACAGGTCCGCCTGCGAGATGTGGGGCGTGGTCACGGTCTCGTAGCCGTCGCGGCGGTGCAGGGCCTTCCAGTGGGTGATGATCTCGTCGCGGATCACGTCGCCCTTGGGGAACCAGAAGGACAGGCCGGGGCCCGCCTCGTCCATGATCCCGAAGAGGTCCAGCTCGCGGCCCAGCTTGCGGTGGTCGCGCTTCTTGGCCTCCTCGAGCATCTCCAGGTAGGCGTCCAGGTCCTTCTTCTTGTAGAAGGCGGTGCCGTACACGCGCTGGAGCTGCTGGTTGGCGCTGTCGCCCAGCCAGTAGGCGCCGGCCACGTTCAGCAGCTTCACGGCCTTGATCTCCGCGGTGCTGGGCACGTGGGGGCCCTCGCAGAGGTCGGTGAAGCCGCCCATGGTGTAGGCCGACAGCTCCACCTCCCCCAGGTTCTGGATCTGCCAGAGCTTGTAGGGCTGATCGGCGAACATCTCGCGGCCCTGGGCCGGAGTGATCACCTGGCGGCGGATCTCCGCCTTCTCCTTGGCCAGCTCCAGCATGCGCGTCTCGATGGCCGCCAGGTCGTCCTCCGTGAAGGGCTCCTCGCGGTCGAAGTCGTAGTAGAACCCGTTCTCCACGGCGGGACCGAAGGCGAACTTGGTGCCGGGGAACAGGTCCTGCACGGCCCAGGCCAGCAGGTGCGCGGTCGAGTGGCGCAGGGTCTCCAGGCCCTCGTCGCTGTCGCGGGTGATCACCTGCAGGCGACCCTCCCCCGGCACGGCGGCGGCCAGGGGGTAGTGGGTCTCGCCCAGGGTCACGGCCACGGCGTTGCGCGCCAGGGCCGGGCTCAGGGAGGAGACGGCGTCAAGGAAGGTCGCGCCCGGCTCCACGGCCAGGGCGTTCCCGTCGGGCAGGGTGAGCTGCAGCTGCGCCATGTCGGTCCTTTCGACGCGGCGGGCCCGCGTCCGGCAGTCGCCGATAGAAAGATGAGGCGGGTCCGAAGAGCCACCTCATCCGTCGGGTTCCGATGGTGGGAGATACTGGATTCGAACCAGTGACCCCTTGCGTGTCGAGCAAGTACTCTAACCAGCTGAGCTAATCTCCCACGCGGTGGGCCCCAAGCTATCCGCGGGCCCGGGGGTTGTCAAGCTCCTCAGCTCAGATAGTCCACCAGACGCGCTCCGGCCACGGCCTGCTGGATCCGGCGCAGGGCCTGGTTGCGGATCTGGCGCACCCGCTCCCGGCTCAGGTCGATGTCCTGGCCGATGGTCTCCAGGCTCTGGGGCTCCTCGTCCCCCAGCCCGTAGTAGCGCATGATGATGCTCTTCTCCCGCTCGTTGAGCAGATCCAGCGCCTCATGCAGCTCGGACAGCAGCTCGTCGCCCACGAAGGCTTCCTCGGGATCCAGGTGCTCCGGGTCCGTGAGGGTCTCCGCCAGGGTCACGCCGTCCTCGTCGTAGACGCTCTCGTCCAGGCTGGCCAGGGGCCGGCTGGCGTTGCGGATCTGGTTCATCTTGCGCAGGGTCAGCCCCAGCTCGCCGGCGATCTCCTCGTCGGTGGCCTTGCGGTGCTGGGTCTGCTCCACCCGCTGGGCGGCCTTCTTCATGCGCTGGGCCTGCTGCGTGCGGTTGATGGGCAGGCGCACGGTGTTGGTCTGCTCGGCGATGGCCTTCTGGATGGCCTGGCGGATCCACCACACCGCGTAGCTGATGAAGCGGAACTCGCGGCGCTCGTCGAAGCGCTTGGCGGCCGTGATCAGGCCGATGTTGCCCTCGGCGATCAGGTCCATGTAGCTCAGGCCCTGGTTGAGGAACTTCTTCGCCACGCTCACCACGAAGCGCAGGTTGGCGTTCACCAGATGATCCAGGGCTTCCTTGTCGCCCTCGCGGATCCGACGGGCCAGAGCGAATTCCTCGTCACGGGTCAGCAGGTCGTACTGACCGATGGTCTGGAGGTAATGCTGAAGGTGGGGATCCTCGCGACGATCGCTGCTCAGTTCGATCTCGTACACGTGCGTTCCTCCTGGAGCGCTGGGGTCCCGCGTCGGCCGGCGCGCTTCCGGCCGCGTCCGGGGGGCTCCTGTTCCTGTTTCGGGGTGCCGGACCTCTTACATCCGCTTCCCGCAGGAGTTCCCGGAATTGATGCCGCTCATGAAACTCAATCTCACAAGGCGGATCTTAGGCTCCGCCCCCACCCCTGTCAACAATGAAAAAGTATTTTTGTCTTATTTTTGTCTAAGGGGGTGCGGAGAGGACGCTTACGGCCCTCTCCGCCCCCATGAGGCTAATCGTCCACGACCTCGTAGTCCGCATCCACCTCGCCCTTGGCGGCCTTGGGAGCCTCCGCGGAGCCGCCGTCGGACGCGCCGCCGCCGGCCTGGGCCTGCTGGGCGGAAGCCTTCTCGTACGCCTTGCTGGCCAGGGCCTGCATGGACGTCATGAGGGACTCGGTGGCCGTCTTGATGATGGCCGCATCGTCGCCCTTCAGAGTCTCCTCCAGCGCGGAGATCTTGGTTTCGCACTCCCGCTTGAGGGCCTCGTCCACGTCGTCCTTGAGCTCGGCCAGGCTCTTGCGGACCTGGTGGATGGAGCTGTCGGCCGTGTTGCGGGCGTCGATGAGCTCGCGCTTCTTCTTGTCCTCGTCCGCGTGGGATTCCGCGTCATGGACCATGCGCTCGATCTCGTCGTCGCTCAGACCGCTGGACGCCTGGATCTTGATGGACTGCTCCTTGCCCGTGGCCTTGTCCACCGCGCTGACGGACAGGATGCCGTTGGCGTCGATGTCGAAGGTCACCTCGATCTGCGGGATGCCGCGGGGCGCGGGCGGGATCCCCGTCAGCTGGAAACGCCCGATGGTCTTGTTGTCCAGGGCCATCTGGCGCTCGCCCTGGAGCACGTGGATCTCCACCGTGTCCTGATTGTCCCCCGCCGTGGAGAAGATCTGGCTCTTCTTGGTGGGGATGGTGGTGTTGCGCTCGATCAGGGCCGTGCGCACGCCGCCCAGGGTCTCGATGCCCAGGGTCAGGGGCGTCACGTCCAGCAGCACCACGCCCACGTCGTCGCCGGCGAGCACGCCGCCCTGGATGGCGGCGCCCATGGCCACCACCTCGTCCGGGTTCACCGAACGGTTGGGCTCCTTGCCGAAGAGCTCCTTCACCTTGGCCTGCACCGCGGGGATGCGGCTGGAGCCGCCCACCAGGATCACCTCGTCGATGTCGCCGGGGCTCAGGCCGGCGTCCTTGAGGCAGGCCCGGCAGGGGTCCGCCGTGCGCAGGACCAGGTCGTCCACCAGCTGCTCGAACTTGGCCCGGGTCAGGGTCAGGGCCAGGTGCTTGGGGCCGCTCTCGTCGGCGGTGATGAAGGGCAGGTTGATCTCGGCCTGGGTGGACGAGCTCAGCTCGCACTTGGCGCGCTCCGCGGCCTCCTTGAGGCGCTGGATCGCCATGGGGTCCTTCCCCAGGTCGATGCCCTCCTCCTTCTTGAAGGTGGCGATGAGGTGCTCCACCACGCGCTGATCGAAGTCGTCGCCGCCCAGGTGGGTGTCGCCGTTGGTGGCCAGCACGCTGAACACGTCGTCGCCGATCTCCAGGATGGAGATGTCGAAGGTGCCGCCGCCCAGGTCGAACACGGCCACCGTCTCTTCCTTCTTGCTGCCCAGACCATAGGCCAGGGCCGCCGCGGTGGGCTCGTTGATGATGCGCTTGACGTCCAGGCCCGCGATCTTCCCCGCGTCCTTGGTGGCCTGGCGCTGGCTGTCGTTGAAGTAGGCCGGCACGGTGACCACGGCCCCGGTCACGGGCTCGCCCAGGAACTCCTCGGCGGTCTCCTTGAGGGCCTGCAGGACCACGGCGGAGATCTCCGGCGGCGCGAACTCGCCGCCGCTGGTCTTGATGCGGGCGTCGCCGTTGGGGCCGGCCACCACCTGGTAGGGCACCTCGTTGATCTCGTTGGCCACTTCGGCGTGCTTGCGGCCCATGAACCGCTTCACGGAGTAGACCGTATTGGTGGGGTTGGTCACGGCCTGGCGCTTGGCCAGCAGGCCCACCAGGCGCTCGCCGTTCTTGTTCCACGCCACCACCGAGGGGGTGGTGCGGTTGCCCTCTTTATTCTGGATGACCTTGGGCTCGCCGCCCTCCATGACGCTCACCACGCTGTTGGTGGTGCCCAGGTCGATGCCGATGATCTTTCCCATGTTCCGTTCCTCCCGGCGTAATTGTTCCGTCCAATCGCCGCTCCCATTACAAGGACCGTGCCGGAACGCAATTCACGAAGAGATCGCTATGTCGTTATAAGGCATAGGGATGGAATTGGGCCGGCAGCATGCGACGAGACATGACCGCCAGATCGTCAGGAGAATGTCAGGCGCGGATGCCGGCTGGGCTGCCATACTCTGCCACGCCCTGGCAGTAGGATGACAGGACCAGCAGATCCAGAAGGCGGGCGTGAAGCCGCGGCAGGCGGGGACGGCGACCGTCGGCGGTGGGCCAGGCCAGGGCGAACCGCAGCAGCACGGGCCCCAAACGGCGGGCCCCGAAGCGCACGGAACGCCGCGCGAGGGAAGGTCGTACCCCCGGGGGATCCAGGACCCAATGCAGGCGCATCTCGACCAGCCGCTCCGGATGGATCTCCGCGATCCGCTGCAGGGGGCCGTGCCCGCACTCACGCTTCTTGGCCAGCCATTGGTCCAGGGTGTGGTGGTGCACATGGCGCGGCACGGGACGGCGCAGGGGCCGGAAGACCACGCCGGCGTCCTCCAGACGGAAGCCCAGATCCATGTCCTCGAAGCCGTAGGCCCGGAAGGCCTCGTCGAAACCGCCGATCGCCTGGAACGCCTCCCGGGGCACCGACGTGTTCTGGGTCACCAGGTAGCGGGCCGGGATGGTGTCGCCCACGACCTTGGCGGCGCCGCGGCTGTCGATGTAATGGAAGTGGGGCGCGTCCACCAGGGCCGGATCCGTGAGCACCAGGCCGATGGCGCCCTGGTCGGGGTGCGACCCCAGGACCTCGCGGTGGGCCGCCAGCAGATCCGGCGGCGCCACCACGTCGTCGTCCAGGAAGAGGATCCAGCGCCCGTCGGCCGCCGCGGCGCCCAGGTTGCGGGCGCGGGCCCGGCCGACGTTCCGCTCGGGCCGGACCACGGCCAAGCGACCCGCCCAGCGCGGGCTCTCCCCCTCCAGCCACGCCGCGGTGTCGTCCGGCGACGCATCATCCACCACCACCAGGTTCCAGGCCTCCGGCGGCAACGTCTGGGCACGCAGGGCCGCCAACGTGCGCTCCAGCAGCGGACGCTTGCCGTGGGTGGGGATGACCACGGTGATGTCGGGCGTCACGACCCGTCCTCCCCCAGGACCGCCAGGCTCACCGCCCTGGGCCACGCGGCGCCAGGAGCCTCCAGGCACGAGGCGAAGATGTCCGCCACGAGCCCCATGTTCTGCTCGAAGCCCGCCACCTCGCGGCAGCGGACGGCCGCCGCCGCGCCCAGCTCCAGACGGCGCGTCGGGTCCGCGACCTGGACCATGGCAGCCGCCAGGGCATCGGCGTCCCGGGGCGGAACCACGAGACCGGAGACGCCGTTCCGGATCCACTCCACCGACGACGGCAGATCCGAGCAGATCACGGCGCAGCCGCAGGCCATGGCCTCCAGCAGGCTCACCGCCGTGGCGTCCACCGAAGGCACCGTCAGCATGACGTCGCAGGCGTTGAGGGCCGCGTCGAACTCGGCGTGGGGGATGCGGCCGATGACGCGGCTCACGTCCGCCAGTCCGGCCGCGCGCACCTGGGCCTCGAAGGGCGCCGGATCCCCCTCGTAGCCGGCGAAGAGGAAGCGGGCCTGCGGCAGGCGCGTCCGCACCACCCGGGCCGCCGCGATGATCACGTCGATGTTGTAGTAGGGCTGCGTGTAGCTGCGCGGCGAGAAGAAGAGCAGGTCGCGGTCCTGGAAGCCCAGGGCCCGCCGCCAGTCGCGCGCGTCGCGGGGACGGAAGCGGTCGAAATCCACGCCCCAGAGCACGCGGAAGCTCCGCTCGGGGTCCGCACCCAGCTCGCGGGCCGCCACCGCCAGGATGTCCGTGCTGTCGCCCGTCAGCGCGCGGCAGGACGCCACGGCCCTGCGGGCCAGCCATCCCTTCACGGGATTCTCGAAGGGGGTGACGTAGACGTCGTCGCCCCAGACGGTCAGCACGTTGGGCTGGAAGCCGCTGAAGTGGCCCCAGTAGCCGTAGCCGGTCAGGAAGTGGGTGTTGAGCAGATCGGGCTGCAGGTCGTGCAGCAGCCGCTTCACCTCGCCCAGGGAGCGCCAGTAGCGCCACGGCTTGGGGCCGCCGCCGCGGCGGATGTCATGCACCGTGACGCCTTCCACCGGGCCCGGCTGCACCGTCAGCAGATGGCACTCGTCGCCGCGTTCGGCGAACCAGCGGATCCACCGCTCGGTGTGGATGTGGCGACCGATGGAGAGGAAGGCCAGCCGCACGCGGGCTCCGTTCGCGTTGCCCCGGGGGGCGGGATGATGGTGCCGGGAGCCGGAATCGAACCGGCACGGTGCAACGCACCGAGGGATTTTAAGTCCCTTGCGTCTACCAGTTTCGCCATCCCGGCACGGGGGGCATCATGACCACGGGGCCGGAGGTTGTCAACGGCGCCGCATCGCCTTCCTTTCGGCCGCCCGGGCGTGGCCTGGAGGCAAGAAAAAACCCGGCGGAGCCGGGTTGGATGAGGCTGGAGGCGGCACCCAGACTCGAACTGGGGAATAACGGTTTTGCAGACCGTCGCCTTACCACTTGGCTATGCCGCCTCCGGACGCACAAGGATGCGGGCTGGCGCGGGCGGTGTCAAGCCGTGGCCGGACTGAAAATGCCGCACGCAAAAAAGGAGCCGCCCCAAGGGGACGGCTCCTCGATCTGGAGCGGGAGACGGGACTCGAACCCGCGACATCCACCTTGGCAAGGTGGTGCTCTACCAGCTGAGCTACTCCCGCAGCCGCCGTGGCGACGAGGGGAAATGATAACCCCCTCCGGCCCATTGTCAAACAGGAAATTCAGCGCCCGCCGCAGAGCTCGCGATAGAGGGCCGCGGTGGCGTCGGCGGCGGTCTCCCAGCTGTAGTGAGCGAGGGCGCGGGTCCTCGCGGCGGCCGCCAGGCGGGCGCGTTCCTCCGGCGCGCGGAGCAGGTCGGTCAAGGCGGCGGCCAGGGCCTGCGGATCGCCGGGCGGCACGGTGCGCACGGTCTCTCCCCCTGCCTCCAGGTTGGGCGGGATGTCGGTCACGAGACAGGCGTTGCCGTAGCTCATGCTCTCCAGCAGGGCGATGGAAAGGCCCTCCAGGGACGACGGCAGGCAGACCAGCGTGGCGTTGGAGTAGAGCTCGTCCAGCACCGGGCCGTGCACGTAGCCCGTGAAGATCACGCGACGGTCCGCTCGAGCCCGCAGCTCATCGGCGTAGCCGTGCGTGAAGCCGGCGTCTCCGGCGATGACCAGGCCGTACGCATCGCGGAGCTCTTCCGGCAGCTGCGCGTACGCGTCCAGCAGCACGTGGCAGCCCTTCTCGGGCACCAGACGCCCCACGAACAGGATGTAGGGCGCGCGCACGCCCAGCTCCCCCATGAGGCGCGGCTCCCGTCGCGTGGGCGTCGGGATGCCGTTGGGGATGCAGACGGTGTCGCGCCCGTGCGCCGCCGCGTAGTGGGCGCCCAGGGCCCGGGAGACCACCACCGTGCGGTCCGGCAGGCGCGCGCTGGCCTGCTCCCCCCAGCGCAGCACCGTGCGGGCCACGCGGCCCCACTTCTCCCGCTGCCAGTCCAGGCCGTGCACGGTGGTCACCGTGGGCCTCCCCCGCAGCCAGCGCGGCAGGCCCGCCAGCAGGCCGGGGCCCAGGGCGTGGAAGTGCACCACGTCGTGGTCGCGCCCCAGGCTGTCCAGGGTGCAGACCACCGTATGGCTGATGGCGTCCAGGTGCTTGGTGGGCAGGCTGGGACGGCGCAGCACGCGCACGCCGGATTCCGGCGTGGAACCGTCGGCGTCGCTGTAGTGGGGACGCGAGTAGATGTCCACGGCGATCCCGCGGCGGGCCAGCCTCACGGCCAGCTCCGCCACGTGTCGCTCGATGCCGCCGTGCACGGGCGGGTAGCCCTTCTGGCCGATCATGGCCACCCGCAGCTCGTGGGTCACGCCGGCGATCCTCCCGGACGGTTCCTAGACGTTGGTGTGGGCCAGCATCTGCGGGGCGCCGCCTTGGCGGATCGACACGCAGGTCTTCTCCAGCACCTCGACCACCTGCAGCCCCAGGGCCCCGTCGCTCAGGGAGGGCTCGCGGCCCATCACCACGTCCACGAAGTGGCTGGTCTCCACCTTGAGGGGCTCGGCGGCGTCGATCTTGGGAATCAGGATGTCGCCGTGGCGGTACGCAAGCTGGAACTGGTCGAAGCCGTCGTAGTGGGGCATGACGTCCACGCCCTTGTCGTAGATGCGGATCTTGTCGGTGATGGCCACGTCGTCGTAGACCACCATCTTCTTGCTGCCCACGAAGGTGGCCTCGCGGATCTTGTTGGGATCCAGCCAGCTCACATGGATGTGGGCCACCTGGCCGGTGGGGTACTCCAGGGTCACGAAGGCCACATCCTCCAGCTGCTTGTCCAGCTGCACGAAGCACTGGCCCGTGGCGCTCACGCGCTCGGGCGAGGAGCGGAACAGGTAGTTGAGCATGGCCACGTCGTGGGGCACCAGGTCCCAGACCACGTTGGCGTCCTTCTGGAAGATGCCCAGGTTCAGGCGGCGGATGTTCACGTAGTAGATGTCGCCCAGCTCGCCGGATGCGATGAGCTCGCGGATCTTCCGCACGGCCGGCACGAAGAGGAAGGTGTGGCCCACCATGATGTGCTTGCCCTGGGCCTTGGCCACCTTGTTCAGCTCCTCGCACTCGGCGGCGCTGGCGGCCATGGGCTTCTCGATGAAGAGGTGCTTGCCGGACTCCAGCACGGCCTTGCCCAGGGGGAAGTGCGTGCTCACGGGGGTGGCCACGACCACCGCCTGGATGCTGGCGTCGTTCAGGACGGCGTCCACGTCCCCCACCACCTCGGCGTGAGGGTAGAGCGACGCCATGTGGCGGCGACGGCCCTCGTCGAGGTCGCAGATCTTGGCGAGCTCCACCTCGGGATGGGCGTTGAAGTTCCGGATGAGGTTGGGGCCCCAATAGCCGCAACCGATGGCCGCCATCTTCAGCATTGCACGATCTCCTTGACGAGTCCGAAAGGTCCCCCGGGCGAGAAAACGGGGCCGCTCTCTTGTGGAGGAGGGACCCCGTGGGTGTCTTCGTTCTGTTCGGAGCCGACTTGAGGCCGACCTGGCGCGGGGATCGTCAATAACCCCCGGACCCCCTCAGCACCACGGGCACGGTCTTGAGGATGATGCGCGCGTCCTCGGCCAGCGACCAGGTGTTGATGTAGTGGATGTCCAGGCGGACCATCTCCTCGAACGGCACGTTGCTGCGTCCGCTGACCTGCCACAGACCGGTCAGGCCAGGGGTCACGCGCAGGCGCTCGTGATGCCACGGCGAGTAGTGGTCCAGCTCGTAGGCGATGGGAGGGCGGGGGCCCACGATGGTCATCTCGCCCTTGAGGATGTTGAAGAGCTGGGGCAGCTCGTCCAGGGAGGTCTTGCGCAGCCAGCGCCCGATCTTGGTCACCCGCGGGTCGTTGGTGAGCTTGAAGACCTTGCCGGAGGGGGCCTCCTCCTCCTGCTCCTCGCCGCCGTTGATGAACATGGCGGCGAACTGCCGGTGGATGGCATCGTCGCTGTTGTGCACCATGGTACGGAATTTATAGAAGCGGAAGGGCACGCCGTCCTTGCCGATCCTCTCCTGGACGAAGAGAACCGGCCCCGGGCTGGACCGCCTCACGAGGAAGGCGATCGCACCCAGCAGGGGCGAGAGAATCAGAACGGCGAGACCGCAGAGGGTCACGTCGAGCGCACGTTTGATCCAACCCTGGAGGCCCGCGAGGCGAGTCGTGTCGGCCACCACGTACAGAGCTGGAGCGGAGGATACCGCTTCGTCGGCCATGGCCGACAGGGCTACCGCGTCCTTGTTCATGTCGTTGGACTCCTGGTCCGTTCTCAGTTGCTCAGCGTCGAAGGAAACGCGTTAGCTTGGCGTCATCCGCCCCCTCTCGCAAAGGCTGTCCCGATCCCCCTGATCGGTCAGCGATCCTCATTATAGCAGAGCATCGCAGACCGTGTCCACCATGTCCTCGGTCATTTCTGCAAAAATCGGCAGGGAAACAATCTTTTCGCAGAGCTCTTCCGCCACGGGGAAGGAACCCCGGGGGCGCATGGCGTCGCCCAGGGCCGGCTGCAGATGGCAGGCCACGGGGTAATGGCGACCGCAGAACACCTTCTTCTCCTTCAGCGACTCGATCAGCCCCTCGGGATCCGCGGCGTTGATGGGGAACAGATGGTGCACGGCCACGGTCTCCGGGATCTGGGCCGGCATGCGGTAATGGCCCTGCAGGCGCGACCGGTACTGGGCCGCGATGGCGCGGCGGCGCTCGTTCCAGCCCTCCAGATGGGGCAGCTTGACGTCCAGGATCACGGCCTGGAGCGCATCCAGACGGCCGGTGTAGCCGCAGCGGTCATGCACGTTCTTGGCCGTGCCCTGGCCGTGGTGCCGGAAGCTCATGATGGCATCCACCATGCCCTGGTCCGACGTGGTCACGGCGCCGCCGTCCCCGAAGCCGCCCAGGTTCTTGCCCGGGTAGAAGCTGAAGCCCGCCGCCGTGCCCAGCGAACCAGCGCGGCGCCCCTTGTAGCGGCCGCCGTGGCCTTGAGCCGAGTCCTCGATGACCGGGATGTCCCCCGCCACGGCCAGGATCTCGTCCATGGGGGCCATGTGTCCGAAGAGGTGCACGGGCATGATGGCCTTGGTCCGTGGCGTGATGGCGTCGGCCAGCTTGGTGGCGTCCATGAGCCAGGTGTCCGGGTCCGCATCCACGAACACCGGCGTGGCGCCGGTGTACATGATGGCCTCCACCGTGGCGATGAAGGTGTTGGGGACCGTGATGACCTCGTCGCCGGCGCCGATGCCGAGGGCCCGCAGGATCAGGTGCAGGGCCTGGGTGCCAGAATCCACGCCCACGCAGAAGGGCGACTCGCAGAACTCCGCGAACCGCTTCTCGAAGGCCTCCAGCCGGGGGCCCAGGATGAAGGCGGTGTTGTCCACCACGTCGGCGATGGCGGCGTCGAGCTCGGCGCGGAGCGGCAGGACCTGGGCCTTGAGATCCAGGAACGGAACGGGGCGGCGATCGGTGCTCATGGACGACTCCAGTCGTGCAGCCCGCAAGGGGGCCGCGGAGCGCCCGGCGGGCCGAACGGCCGGCCGGGGCGTGGGTGATGCTCCTCGCAAGTGGTGACGATGGCGTCGTTTCGACCGTCCGCGGACCCCGTCGAGGTCCTGACAAAAGGCTTGCGTTCCGCCACGAAACTGGTTTATTCGTGCAGGATCCGGGCCGGATTTTCCGCCGGTCCCGCACCACCTCGAGGAATGACTGCCAAGCTAGATTTCGGCTGTTATTCCGTCAACTTGAAAGACCGATGAACGCGTGTGCGGCGCACCGGTCTCACAGGAAGGAGCAACGATGGCTCAGGGCCTGAACGTCGCGCCCGCGCAAGGAAAGCTCGGCATCCTCACCCCCGGCATGGGTGCGGTGGCCTCGACCTTCATCGCCGGCGTGATCGCCGTGCGCAAGGGACTGCGCCTCCCCATCGGCAGCGTCACCCAGCTCGGGCACATCCGCCTGGGCAAGCGCACCGAGAACCGCCAGCCGCTGATCAAGAACTTCGTCCCCCTGACCGACCTGAACGACATCGAGTTCGGCGGCTGGGACATCTTCGAGGACTCCGTCTACGAGGCCGCCGTCAAGAGCGGCGTGCTGCCCAACGAGCTGCTGGATTCCATCAAGGCCGAGCTGGACGCCATCAAGCCCATGCCCGCCGTCTTCGACAACTACTACGTGAAGAAGCTGGACGGCACCCACGTGAAGAAGGGCGCCACCAAGATGGACCTGGCCGAGCAGGTCATGAAGGACATGGAGACCTTCAAGACGTCCCACGGCTGCGACCGTCTGGTCATGGTCTGGTGCGGCTCCACGGAGATCTTCATGAAGAAGTCCGACGTGCACATGTCCCTGGAGGCCTTCGAGGAGGGCCTGCGGACCAACCACCCGGACATCGCCCCCAGCATGATCTACGCCTACGCCGCCATCAAGATGGGCGTGCCGTACGCCAACGGCGCCCCCAACCTGAGCGCCGACTTCCCCGCGCTGCACGATCTCTCCAAGGCCACCGGCACGCCCACCATGGGCAAGGACTTCAAGACGGGCCAGACCCTCATGAAGACCATCCTCGCCCCCGGCTTCAAGGCCCGCATGCTGGGCATGAACGGCTGGTTCAGCACCAACATCCTGGGCAACCGCGACGGCGAGGTGCTCGACGATCCGGAGAGCTTCAAGACCAAGGAGGAGTCCAAGCTCAGCGTGCTGGACACCATCCTGCAGCCCGAGCTTTACCCCGACCTCTACGGCGACCTCTACCACAAGGTGCGGATCAACTACTATCCGCCCCGCGGGGACAACAAGGAGGGCTGGGACAACATCGACATCTTCGGCTGGCTGGGCCTGCCCATGCAGATCAAGGTGGACTTCCTCTGCCGCGACTCCATCCTGGCGGCGCCCATCGTGCTGGACCTGGCCCTGTTCCTGGACCTCGCCAAGCGCGCGGGCCTGTCGGGCATCCAGGAGTGGCTGAGCTTCTACCTGAAGAGCCCCGTGACCGCGCCCGGCGTGCCGGCGGAGCACGACCTCTTCATCCAGCAGAAGAAGATGAAGAACACCCTGCGCTGGATGATGGGCGAGGAGCTCATCACCCACCTGGGCCGCGAGTACTACGAGGACGTGAGCCTGGACGACCGCTAGGCCGCGTGCGGACCGTGACGCGCGGGCGGGACTCCGGTTCCGCCCGCGTTTCCGTATCGGAGGATCCCCCATGCCCGACCGCTTCGCCGTGCCCGGCACCGACTGGACCCTGGAACGCATCACCGTGGGCCCGCTGCTCATGAATGCCTATCTGCTGAGCAGCGCGGGCGCGGGCGAGGCCCTGCTGATCGATCCCGGCGACGAGCCCGAGCGTCTGCTCGCGGCCGTGGACGCCACCGGGTGCCGCCTGACCGGCCTGCTGTCCACCCACGGGCACTTCGACCACATCTCCGCCGCATCCGCGATCCAGGCCGCCGCGGACCTCCCCCTGCGCCACCACCCCGACGAGACCGCCCTGGTCTCCCACCTCAACGCCACCCGCGCCGCCTACGGATTCCCGCCCGCCGTCCCGCCGCGCACGGCGGCGGATCTCACCACGGCCGTGCCCTTCGCCGGCGGCGAGATCGGCGTGACGCACGTGCCGGGCCACAGCCCCGGCCACGTCATGCTCACGCTGCCCGGCCACGCGCTGGTGGGCGATGTGATCTTCTATGATTCCATCGGAAGGACGGATCTGCCGGGCGGCAGCTACGAGGTCCTGGAGGCCAGCATCCTGAACGAGGTCTATGTGCTGGACGACGCCACGGTCCTCCACCCGGGGCACGGCCCCGAGACCACCGTCGCCCGCGAGGCCGCCGAAAACCCCTTCGTCCGCCGCTGAGGCGGAGCTAAGCGAACGCGCCGGGAGTGATCATCCGCAGGCGACCCCGAAGGGTCGTCGAGGACGGATCGCTTCCGGCGCGTTCGAGTCCGTGGCCTGAAGCCCGCCGCAGCAGGCCTTCCCCTTGGTCCGCCTCAGCTCTGGGCCTGGTTCGCGGCGTTGAGCTGCTCCAGCCGCTCGCCCTTCTTCTTCTCCAGCAGCTTGTGGCGCTTGAGGAACTCGTTCTTGATCCAGTCGCGGTAGAGCGACGCGCCGAGGCAGCCGGAATCGTAGGCGAAGATGCTGTTGAAGTTGGAGGGAGCCTCTTCGATCTTGATGTTGCTCGTGATCATGGTCTTGAAGATGTCGTTCTTGTAGAGACCCTTCAGCTCCTTGAGCACGTTCTTCTGCAGCTCCGTGCGGCCGTCCTTCATGGTCACCAGCACGCCCAGGATCTGCAGCCACACGTTCTGGCGCTCCTGGATCCGCTCGATGAGGTTCTTGAGCTGGTGCATGGTGGGCACGGCGAGGCCCGTGCACTGGGTGGGGATCAGCACGTAGTCCGCCGCCACCAGCGCGTTCTGGGTCAGCACGCCCAGGTTGGGCGGCGTGTCGATGATGATCCAGCCGTACGAGGTGGACAGGGCCTGCGTCACCTTGATCAGCCGGTCCGTGAGCTGGGTGCGCGCCATGCTCTCCAGCGAGGGGTTGGACGGGATGATGTCGATGTTCTCGTCGTAGACCGTGGACGTGATGCCGTCGTGAGGGGTGATGGCGCGTCGCAGGACGTCGAAGATGGAGCGCGCGGCGGGCTCTCCGTCCAGCTTGCCCAGCAAGGTGGAGGTGGCGCAGCCGTGGGGGTCCATGTCGATCACGAGACAGCTGGAGGTGATATCGCTGTATCGGGTGAGTCCTGCCGCCAGATTGAGGGCCGTGGTGGTCTTCCCGGTGCCGCCCTTGTGATTGACGACCGCAATGACGTTGCCCATCGCTCCCCCTTCCGGGCGGCATGCCGCCCCCTGATCCGCATTGGCTGGCAAGCTAGCAATTATAGTCATTCAGGAGAATGATGCAACCCAAGCCCCGAGACAGGCCCATTCCGCCCATCTCGCGGCTTCGCGGCTCACGCCGCCATGCCTAAATGGCTCTTTATTTGCCTTATTGTTAGAATGGAAGCCGAAGGCCGGCCGTGATGGCCACGAGATGCTGCGGGCCCCGCTCCTGGAGGTCGACGCCCTCGGGCAGGAGGTCGCCCACGAGGGGGCGGCTGTCCAGCTGGCGGATGCCGTCGCGGATCTCCACGCGCAGATCCGTCTGACCCAGGATCCTGTACAGTCCGCCTACGCCGGCGAGGAGCGTGAGCCCCGTCTGGTCCAGGGCGCCGTCGGCCGCCGAGAAGGCGGTGAGGCCCAGGCCCAGCACCCCGTAGGGACGCAGACGGGTGTCGGTGAGGCGCTCTTCCCAGACGAGGCCCGCGCGGGTGAACGTCGCCCGGTCCCAGGGCACCGGCACGACGTACTGGGAATCGTTGGCCAGGGCCGTCAGATCGGCCTTGGCGTACGTCAGGTCCAGGCGCAGGCTGGAACGGTCGCGGAGCCGGATATCGAGACCCATGAGGAAGGCCGCGTCCTCGTCCACCGTGACCTCGTACGTGCGGGCCTGGAAGGAGCCGCCCCCGGGCGTGGGCCAGGTCACGGTCTGCTCGCCGCCCACGCGGAAGAGATCGCCGCCGGCCAGCATGCCCGCGCCGAAGTCCAGGCTCCAGCGGGACGGTGAGGCGACGGGCCGCGCCTCTTCGCGTCCGGCCGGCGTGCGGCCGGTCACCACGCGGGCGTCGGCCAGGGTCGCGTGCGGCGCCAGCAGCGTACCGACGATCAGCAGGAAGAGGAAGCGGTGGCTCATGACGGTCCTTTCGGAGGCGGCGTCCGCGCCGCTCAGAATTCGGGCTGCTGCAGGGTGAACGTTTCGGCGATGGCGCGCAGACGCCGGAAGTCGTCCATCTTCTCGCTCCCCGGTCCGTAGACCAGCAGGTCCAGGCAGAACAGCCGGCCCCGCTGCTGATCCGCGACGAAGAAGCACTCGAACGGTCCGCCCACGCTGACCTCCTCGCTGGCCCAGGCGCCCCGCAGGCGCACGGCGGGCAGTCCGGCCAGGGCCTCCTCCCCCCATTCCAGGGACTCGGACACGAGGCGCTCCGCGTGGAAATCGCGACCCAGGTCGCGGCGCGCGGCCAGCAGGAGGTCCCGATCCCGGAGGGCGGCGTCGGGGTCAGGAAGCTCCCGCCAGGTGACGGTGAGGCCCCGCGTGAGGCCGTTGTCGGCGCTCCGCAGCCATTCGACGCCGTTCCGGGGCCGACCGGATCGATCGTTGCGGTCGTAGGTGGCGGGGACCTCCACGCTCCAGGCGAGGTCGTTCCAGAGCCGGCGGCGATCCTCCTCGCGCAGGCCTTCGCGGCGGTGATCATGGCGGATGCGGCGCATGATGTCGGTGCTCAGGGTGTCGCCCATGGCATCGGCGCCCCGGGTCAGGGTGCGCAGCACGGCGTTGGGGTCCGGCGCGGCCACCACCAGGGCGAGCTGATTGCGGAAGTAGGGATTGTGCAGCACGAACCAGCCGCCGCGGCCGCCGCGGCTGCGCTCCAGGGCATCGTCGCTGAGCAGGGAGGCCAGCTCGCGCTCCACCGGACCACCGTCTCCCCAGCGCACCAGGAACAGGATGTTGCGGTAGTTGCGGCCGTCCTTCCAGGTCTTGCCCGCGTAGTCGGCGAAGCGGTAGGTGTCCTCCTCATCGAGGACGAAGGTGCGCTGGGGGTTGAGGCGCGCCAGGATGGGATCGGCGGCCTGCCGGAGCGCCGGGCTGGAGGCGAAGACGGCCACATCGCCATAGGAGCCCACGGCGGAGAAGATCGAGGCGTCCTCGCGGTCGCCGCATCCGGCCAGGGTCAGGGAGAGCAGAGCCGCCACGATGACGGCGGCGGCTCGACGGGTCGACGGCATGACGGTTCCGGCTCCGGGCTCAAGGGTTCGCGGCGTTCTCCCCCTCAAGGTAACCCACGGCCTGCCCGGCGAGCAACGCTCGAAGGGAATCGTTGGCGGCCTGGGTGGTGCGGAGCTGGTTGCGCAGCCAGGCGATCTCGGACTGGAGGGTGCTCAGGCTGCGCGCGTTGACGCTGCGGTCCCAGGGCGTCGCGCCGCCGGAAGCCGCATCGCCGAAGACGCCGCCGGAGCTCACCAGGCTGCCCCCGAGCCCGCGCTGCAGACCGGAAAGGGGCTGGAAGGTGCCGCTCAAGGCGCGACGGTCGGCGTTGCCGGCCGTGGTGCCCACGCCCGCCGTTGCGGGCGCGTCTTGGGACTGGGCCAGCGTGGTCGGAGACGCGACGATCGGATCCTCCGTCACCAGCGCCGCCCCCTGCGGAAAGACCCAGAGCGACAGGGCCACCACGGCGGCGAGACCCGCGCCCGCGCTGAGGCCGAAGCCGCGCAGCCAGCCGAACCGCGAGCCGCGCGCCGGCTCCTCCCAGGGCGTGCGGGCCGCCGCGGCCTCCTGCAGGGCCTGGTTCAGCTTGAGCTGGAGCTTCCACTCGAAGGCGTCGGAAGGCTCGGCGGCCGTGGCGCGCAGGATGCGGCTGCCCATGAGCAGCTCGTCGCGGTAGCCGCGGCAGTCGGCGCAGAGGGCCAGGTGCTCCTCCATGGCCAGGGTGTCCTCGTTGGGCAGCATGCCGTCGAGGGCCAGGCTGATGTTCTTGCGAGATTTGGTGCAGCGCATCGTGCTCCTCCTGGGGTCGTTCCCCGCGTCAGTCGTCGGCGTCCATGCGGGCTTCCAGGCGCTCGAGCTCTTCCAGGAGCGCCTCGTTCTTCAGCAGCGGTTTGATGTTGGCGCGGAACCGGTTGCGCGCGCGGTTGATCCGGCTGCGCACGGTTCCGAGCTTCAGCCCGGTGACCTGCTGGATCTCCTCGTAGCTGAGCTCCTCCACCTCGCGCAGCAGGAACGGGATCCGGTACTTCTCGGGGATCTGACGGGTGGCCTCGGCGATGAGGCGGCCCAGCTCGTCCCCTTCCAGGTCCCGGGTGGGGTCGGCCACCGGATCCGCCGGATCCAGCGGTGCGCGGTCGTCGTCCTCAGGCGCCGGATCCAGGGTCAGCATGAAGGGCTGACGCTTCCGCTTGCGCACCTGGTTGCGGACCAGGTTGGTGGCGATGGTGAACAGCCACGTGGAGAACTTGGCGATCTCCCGGTACTTGTCGGCGTGGATGTAGGCCCGGATCAGGGTCTCCTGGGCCAGCTCCTCGGCCTCCACCGGGTCGCCCACCATGCGCAGGATGAAGCTGTAGAGCCGGCCCTTGAAGCGGCGGACCAGCTCGTCATACGCGCGCTTCTGGCCCTGTTGGACCAGAGCGATGAGATCCTCGTCCCGCAGATCCGCGTAGGATGCGGGACGCGGGCTCGGGGCGTCGTGCTGGCGGTCGGTCATGAACACCTCGGGACCTCCTCACCTGGCCGGGTGGCGCGAGAAGGGGTCTTACAAGAGGGATCGGGGGCGAGTTCCGCCCCACCTTCAAAAAAATGCCGGATCCAGGAGCTCCGCCAGGGTCCAGGCCGGCAGGAGCAGATCCCGCGGGTCCCCCGGCACCGCTCGGGCGGCGATGCGGTCGATGCGGAGCAGCCCGGGACGACGCCGCGAAGCGAGGCGAAGGCCGGCGTGGTCGGCGGCGCGGCGCAGGGTGATCGTCTCGAAGGGGCCGCCGCGGCCGTCCGCACGCGACGCGAGCCGGCGGCGGAGGTCCGGTGCGGGAGGCTCGCCGGCGGCCGGGAACGCGACGCTGGCCGGCATGATCGTCCGTTCGCTGAAAGCGGCGGCGGCGGCGGTGAGCGTGCGGGCCAGAGGCGGGTCCAGCTCCCGCAGGGCCTCGCCCCATGGCGCACCCCAGACACGGCCGTCGGGGCCGCCCACCAGGGTCCAGCCGTCGCCGCGGGCGTGGAGGAGATCGTCCCGAACGGCGTCGGAACCGGCGGCCTCGGCCCGCCACCCTTCGCCCGGCACGGCGACGAGCAGGGCCTGGCCGGAAATGCCGCGACCGAAGAGGCCGGCGCTCCAGACGAGGTCCTGGAGCTCGGAGCCGGGAGCATGGCCGTGGAGCAGGAGCAGGGTCGCGGTGAGGGCGACGGCCCAGAGTCTCATCGGGGGGCTCCGGGCAGGTCCCGCAGATCGTCGGGATCGGCGCCGGCGGCCAGGGCCCTCTGCACCACGCCCGCCGCACGATCGCTCTGCCCCATGGCCGCCAGGACGCGCGCCAGATGCTCCAGGATCACGGGGTCCTCGGGCAGGGCGTTGGCGGCGCGGACCAGATAGTCGAAGGCGGCCGCGGAGTCGCCGCGGCGGTGGAGGACCCAGCCCATGGAATCCAGGAAGGCCGGGTTGTCCGGCTGGGCCGCCAGGGCCGCGCGGATCAGGGAGTCGGCGCGGTCCAGATCGCGGTTCAGATCGGCGAGGGAATAGCCCAGGGCATTCTGGACCACGGGATCGTCGGGCTGCAGGACATGGGCGCGCTCCAGGACGCCGAGGAGGTCCAGGTCCCTCCCCTGCTGCTCGTAGACGAACGACAGGCTGAGCAGGGCGTCGCGCGCCATGGCGTCGTCTTCGGCGGCGGCCAGGAAATGGCGTTCCGCCTCGCCGTACTGGGCGAGGGCCTCGTAGGTGCCGCCCAGGATCATGTGGGACGAGGCGGGCAGGCTCAGGTCGAAGGCGTCCAGACGACGGGCCAGATCCAGGAGCTCGCCGCGGATCCTCTCCCCCAGTTCGGTGCGTGGCGCCGGTCGGAAGGCCTCGGGATGGGCTCGGCTCAGGACGGCGAGCAGGGAGAAGAGGATGTCGGCGTCGTCGGGTGCGAGCTGGGCGGCGCGGCGCGCGTCGCGGACGGCCTCCTCGTCGCGGTCGGCGGCGATGAGGAACTCGGCGCGGAACATGTGCAGCCGGCCGTGGTCGGGCCAGCGGTCCACCGCGGCGTCGAGGACCTGCAGACCGGTGGCGTCGTCCTCGCGGGCGGCCAGGAGGCGGCAGAGGAAGACAGTGTCGTCGGGGCTGAGCTCGCCGGCGCGGGCGCGGGCCAGCAGCCAGTCGTGGGCGGTGGCCTCGCGCCCCTCGCCCACCAGGAGGCCGGAGGCCATGGTCAGCCAGGTGAGACCGGGATGGGGGCCGGGCGACGTGGCGTGCGCCGCCGAATCCAGCGCCTCCGCGTCCCAGCCCTGGTCCAGGGCGAAGCGCAGCCAGGCCCCGAAGAGGGCCGCGTCCTCGGGCCAACGGGCCAGGGCGTCGCGCCAGAGCCTGCGGGCGCCGTCCACGTCGCCGCGGCGCACGGCCAGGCCGGCGCGGGTGGCGGTGAGCTGGGCGGCCTGGTCCGGGTCCCGGTCGCTGAGCTCGCGGAAGAGGCGCTCGGCCGCAGCGTCGTGGCCGGCACGCGCCTGGACCTCGGCCTCCAGGCGCAGGTATCCCAGGCTGTCGGGATGGGCGGCCCGCAGGTCGAGCAGGGTCTGCAGGGCCTCGTCGTAGCGCTCCATGGTGGCCAGGATGGCGGCATGGCGTTCGCGGATGGCGGGACCGTCCGTCGGGTCGTCGCCGTGGTCCAGCACCAGGCGGCGGGAGACGTCCAGGGCGTCGGCGCCGAAGCCGAGCTCGAAGAGCACGTCGCGGCAGACCAGGCCCAGGTCCTTCTCACCCGGGCTCATGCGCCAGGCCTGCATGAGATAGGGCAGCGCGCCCGACAGATCGCCCTGGTCCAGAAGCGTGGCGCCCACCATCCAGCTCGTGGCGGAGCCGAAGTGGCGCTCGGGGGCGGAGAAGCGGATGCGGGAGGAGTCGGGAACCACGGGCACGTCGCGCACGGCCGCGGCCGGGCCCGCGGCCAGGCCGAGCAGGAGCGCGAGGACGATTCCGCGCAGCGTGGGGGCGTCAGGCATCGGTGGTCTCCTCCGTGGGGCCGAACAGCGCGGAGTCCGACTCCAGGCGCTCCAGGGCCTGACCGGCGGCCTTCTGTTCGGCGGCCTTCTTGCTGGGTCCCCGGCCTTCGCCCAGGGACTGTCCGGCGACGCGGACCTCCACGTGGAAGCCGCGTTCGTGGTCGGGGCCCGTGACCGAGAGCACGCGGTACTGGGGCGGCGACTTCATGCGGGCCTGCACCACCTCCTGGAGGCGGCTCTTGTTGTTTCCGAGACGCGCGTCGGTGGGCTGGAGATCGGCACGGTCCAGGATCCAGCGGCGCACCGCGGCCTGGGCCGCATCGTGGCCGCCGTCCAGGTAGATGGCGCCGAGGATGGCCTCCACCACATCGGCCAGGATGCTCGCGCGGGCGCGGCCTCCGGTGGCCTCCTCGCCCTTGCTCATCAGCACATGATCGCCCAGGCCCAGATCCCGCGCCACCCGGCCCAGGGTGGCGCCGCAGACCAGGCGCGCCTTCATCTTGGTGAGGTCCCCCTCCTCGCGTTCGCCATGGCGACGGTAGAGGTCCTCGCTGACCACGAGGCCGAGGATGGAGTCGCCCAGGAACTCCAGACGCTCGTTGCTCTCATGGCGGTCCAGGCCGGCGGCGTGGGCGTGGGAGCGGTGGACCAGGGCGCGGTGCAGCAGGGTGCGGTCGCGGAAGGTGTAGCCCACCGCCGACTCCACGGCGGCCAGGGTGGGCAGCAGGCGGCGGGAGACGCCGTCGGGCGGGGCCGCGGACGCGTCATCCCCGGGACCGGAGTCCCGGGGATGGCCCAGCCAGCGCTGGAGGACGTCGCGCAGTCCCACGGCGGGGTCAGCGCGCCGCGCGGACGCAGATCGAGATGTTGTGGCCGCCGAAGCCGAGGGACGTGGACAGGGCGGCGTCGACCTTGCGCGGCACGGCCTCGTTGGGGCAGTAGAAGAGGTCGCACTCGGGATCGGGGTTGGCGTAGTTCATGGTGGGCGGCAGCAGGCCGTCGCGCAGCGCCAGCACCGTGATGGCCGCCTCCACGCCGCCGGCCGCGCCCAGGGTGTGGCCGGTCATGGACTTGGTGGAGCTGACGGCGAGCTTCTGGGCGTGGGCGCCGAAGAGGTCGCGGATGGCCTTGGTCTCGATCTTGTCGTTGAACGGCGTGCTGGTGCCGTGGGCGTTGATGTAGCCGATGTCGTCCAGCGCGAGGCCGGCCGAGGCCACCGCCAGGCGCATGGCCTCGCGGGAGCCGTTGCCGTCGTTGTCGGGCTGGGTCATGTGGAAGGCGTCGGCGGTCATGCCCACGCCGGCCACCTCGCCCAGGATGTCGGCGCCGCGGGCCACGGCGCGCTCCCACTCCTCCAGGACCAGGATGCCGGCGCCCTCGCCCAGCACGAACCCGTCGCGCTCGGCGTCGAAGGGGCGGCTGGCGGTGGCGGGATCGTCGTTGCGGGACGACAGGGCCTTCATGCTGGCGAAGCCGGCCATGGCCATGGGGCACACGCAGGCCTCGCTGCCGCCGGTGATCATGACGTCGGCGTTGCCCATGGCGATCTGCTCGAAGGCCGCGGCGATGGCGTGGCCGCCGGAGGCGCAGGCCGACACGGTGGCGAAGTTGGGGCCGCGGTAGCCGTAGCGGATGGAGACGAGACCCGCGGCCATGTCCGCGATCATCATGGGGATGAACATGGGCGAGACGCGCGAGGGGCCGCGCTCCACGAGCTTGGAGTGCTGCTCCTCGAAGGTGAGCATGCCGCCGATGCCCGAGCCGATGATGACGCCGGCGCGAACCGGGTCCACGTCGCCGGGCTGGGCCTGGTCCATGGCCTCGGCCGCGGCGCAGACCGCGAACTGGGCGTAGCGGTCGGCCTTGCGGGCGTCCTTGGGATCCATGCGCGTGTTGGGATCGAAGCCCTTCGCCTCGCCGGCGAAGGCGACCTTGTACTCCGTGGTGTCGAAGGCGGTGATGGGCGCGATGCCGCCGCGACCATCCTTCAGGGCGTTCCAGGTGCTCTCGCGGTCCAGACCCACGGCGGTGATCATGCC
This sequence comes from Candidatus Krumholzibacteriia bacterium, assembly GCA_035447065.1. Lineage (GTDB taxonomy): Bacteria > Krumholzibacteriota > Krumholzibacteriia > LZORAL124-64-63 > LZORAL124-64-63 > CALEMW01. The sequence goes on along the minus strand of DAOTGJ010000009.1, from coordinate 48,942 downwards.
GATGCCGGTGACGGCGACCCTACGGCGTTCCATGGCCATCGTATCCTCCTCGAGGAGCACGCTCCTCCAATGAAATCGGCCCCGGTCCGGACCAGAAGGCCAGGACCGGGGTCGTGGAATCCACTAAGCTTCGCAGCGTCGCAAGGGCCGGCGGGCGGACCTAGTCGAGGTGCTGCTCCAGGTAGTCGATGGCGTCCTGGACGGTGCGCAGCTTCTCCTGATCCTCCTCGGGGATCGTGATGTTGAACACCTCTTCCAGATCCATCACCAGCTCGACGGTGTCGAGGGAATCGGCGCCCAGATCATCGGTGAACGAGGCCTCCGGGGTGATCTGCTCCGGGTTCACGGACAGCTTCCGCTCGATGATCTCGTAGACCTTTTCCTGAATGGAGCTCATCTCTGACACGTCCTCCTACAGAGTGTTTCAGGTGACCATGCCGCCGTCGACCACCAGCGTCTGGCCGGTGATGTACGCGGCGTCCTTCGACAAGAGGAACGCGACGGCGCCGGCGATGTCCTCGCCCTCTCCGAAGCGTTTCAGCGGGATGCTCTTGAGCATGTCGGTCTTGACCTGCTCCGGCAAGTCGGCGGTCATGTCCGTGGCGATGAAGCCGGGGGCGACCGCGTTGACGGTGATGTTGCGGCCCCCGAGCTCGCGCGCGACCGACTTGGTGAAGGCGATGAGGCCGGCCTTGCTGGCGGCGTAGTTGGCCTGTCCGGCGTTGCCAGTCAGACCGATCACCGACGACATGTTGACGATGCGGCCGATCTTCTGGCGCATCATAGGTTGGGCCACGGCCTTGGTCAAGTGGAAGGTCCCGGTCAGATTCACGTCCAGGACCTCGCGGAACTGGGCCTCGCTCATGCGCAGCAGCAGGGTGTCACGCGTGATGCCGGCGTTGTTGACCAGGCCGTAGATGGGGTCCAGCTCATCGGCGATGCGGGCCACGAGCTCGCCGGCCGCGCCGGCGTCGCTGACGTCGGCGGCGAAGACCAGGCGGCGGCCCTCCCCCTCCAGGGAATCGGCCACGGCCTGCAGGCGTTCGGCGCTGCGGGCGACCAGGGCCAGATCGTAGCCCTCGGCGGCCAGACGGCGGGCGATGGCCTCGCCGATGCCGCGGCTGGCGCCGGTGACGATGACGGTGCCCTTGCTCATGCGGACCTCCCTGGGCTGGCGGGCGCGCGCATTATTACCCCGCCTGCGCGAGCTTGTCCAGAACGGTCTCCAGCTCCGCGGCGGTGCCCACCGACAGGAACTCCGTGTCCGGGAACTCGCGCTTGGCCAGGTTGGCGAGCACCTTGCCCGGCCCCACCTCCAGGACCAGCGGCGGCGGCCCGTCCGGTCCCGCGCAGAGCACGCCCATGATCTCGTGCCAGCGCACGGGCGAGGTGAGCTGGGCGGCGAAGCCGGCGCGCAGCGTGGCGGCGTCGGTCACCGGCGCGGCGCTCACGTTGGCCACGAGGGGACACGCGGGATCCGCCACCTCCACCGCCTGCAGGTGGGCCGCGAACTCGCGGGCCGCATCGTCCAGCAGGGGCGAGTGGAAGGCGCCGCTCACGTTGAGCATGACGGCGCGGCGGGCCCCGGCCGCCTTGAGGGCCTCGCAGGCGGCGGCGACGGCGTCGGGCGCGCCGGAGATGGCGATCTGGTTGCTCGAGTTGTGGTTGGCCAGGACCACGACGCCGTGCTCGGCGGCGGTGGCCTCGCAGACGCGGCGCACGGCGTCGGCGTCCAGGCCCATGATGGCGGCCATGGTGCCCGGGGCCTTCTCCCCCGCGGCGAACATGAGCTCGCCGCGACGGCGCACCAGGCGCAGCCCGTCGGCGGGGGCCAGGGCCCCCGCGGCCACGGCGGCGGAGAACTCGCCCAACGAATGGCCGGCCACCACCGACGGCGTCACGCCGCGCGCGCGCAGCTCCAGGGCCACGGCCACGGAGTGGGCCAGGATGGCGGGCTGGGCGTACCACGTCTCGGTGAGGGTCTCGGCGGGGCCGTCGGTCATCAGGGCCGTGAGGCCGAGATCCAGCAGGCCGTCCACCTGGGCCAGGAAGGTGGCGCCGGGCCCGGAGCCGGTCATGAGGTCGGCGGCCATGCCCACGCTCTGGGAGGCCTGGCCGGGGAAGATCATGGGGACCTGGATCACTGGGAGCCTCCGTGCGTCCGGGGAGCGGGTCAGGGATGCGGGGCCACCGCGGCCGCCAGCCGGTCCGGCACGCCGCGCGCCGCCAGGCGGGCGCCCACGCGCACCGCGTTGGCGATGGCGCGGCTGCTGCTGGTGCCGTGGGCGATGATGGGCGTGCCGCGCACGCCCAGGAGCATGGCGCCGCCGTACTCCTCGTAGTCCATGTGCCCGAGCAGATCGCGCAGGCCGCCGCCGCCCGCGGCGCCGCCGGCCGCCAGCTTGCGCGCCGCGCGCTGCAGGAAGCCGCCGAAGCCCTCGATGAGCTTGAGGACCATGTTGCCGGTGAAGCCGTCGGTGACCACCACGTCGGCCGCGCCGAGCAGGAGGTTGCGGCTCTCCACGTTGCCCACGAAGCCCAGGTCCGGATCCGCGCTCATGAGCTGGTGGGCCGCCACGCAGAGCTCGGTGCCCTTGCTGGGCTCCTCGCCGATGTTGAGCAGGCCGACGCGCGGCGCCTCGAGCTGCAGGAGCTCGGCGCCGAAGAGGCGGCCCATGCGGGCGAAGCAGTGGAGGTGCTCCGGGCAGCACTGCACGTTGGCGCCGGCGTCCAGCAGCAGGAAGTGGCCCTCCAGGGTGGGCACCACCGTGGCGATGGCCGGACGGTCCACGCCGTCCAGACGGCCGAGCAGCATGAGGCTGCCGGCCACCATGGCGCCGGTGCTGCCGGCGCTGACCACGGCCTGGACCTCGCCGGCGCGGTGGTCGCGCATGGCGCGGACGATGGGGCTGTCGGGTCGGTTGCGGATGGCCGCGGCGGGCGCCTCCCCCATCTCGATGTCCTCGAGGCAGGGAACGATGGTCACGCGGGGATCGCCGGCGGCGTCGCCCAGGGCTGCGGCGACGGGATCGGGCAGGCCGTAGAGACGGACCTGGAGGTCGGTGCGGTCGGCCAGGGCGTCCAGGACGCCGGGCACGACGACGGCGGGCCCGTGGTCGCCGCCCATGGCGTCCACGGCCACGACGATCGTCGGGCGGTGGCCCGTCTCCACGTCCCGGTTCATGCTCCGACCTCCCTGTCGCTGCCCCCCATGCGGTCGCGTCGTCCGGAATCGGCTAGGACTCGACGACCATCACCTCGCGCTCCCCGTAGTGGCCGCACTTCCGGCACACGCGGTGCGGGCGGCAGGGAGAGTCGCAGTTGGGGCAGCGGTTGCGGGCCGGAGCGCTCAGGTGCCAGTGGCTGCGGCGCATGCCCTTGCGGGAGTGGCTGGTCTTTTTCTTGGGAACGGCCATGGTGTTCCTCGGTGACGGTCCGGGTCAGGACGGCAGTCCGTCCCAGCGGGGATCCGTCGGCTCGGCCGCGCACTCGCACGGCTGTTGGTTGCGGTCGGCGCCGCAGCTCGGGCAGATGCCCAGGCAATCCTCGCGGCAGATCGACGTCAAGGGCAGATGCAGCACGGCCGTCTCTCGCAACGGCTCGCCCAGATCCACCTGCCCGCGGATCTGGTGGAGGACCAGGCTATCGTCCTCCGTCACCTCCGGCGCCGGGGCCGTGGTGCGGACGATCGTGATCTCCACCGGGGCCGGGTATTCCAGGGTGAACGAGCGCAGGCAGCGGTCGCACACGGCCGGGCCGGCCACGGTCATCTCGCCGTGCACCAGGACCCGCGCCTCCGTGTTCTCCACGGAGAGGGTCCCACGCGCACCGAAGCGCTCGGTCTCGGGGTCGTCCGGCCGCAGCGGGACGTCCTGATCCACCGTGAGTTCGGAGCGTCCGAACGGCAGAGTGTCGAGATTCAGCTTCATCGCGAATCGGGGACGATAAGCGGGAGGATCGATGCTGTCAAGACCAACTCCCCTGTCCTGGCCGACTTGCGGCCGCCCGCGGAAGCGCGGACGGCCGCAGGGTTCCGGCGCCGCCCGGGCCCTATCCGAAGATGAGGCCGATCTCCTTGCGGGCGTTCTCCACCGAGTCCGAGGCGTGCACCGCGTTGGTGGACAGCGAGACCCCGTAGAGGTCGCGCAGCGTGCCGCAGGCGGCATCGGCCGGATTGGTGGCGCCCACCAGCTCACGCATGGCGGCCACGGCGTTCTCGCGCTCCAGCTGCAGACCCACGATGGGGCCCGAGTGGATGTAGTCCACCAGCTCGCCGTAGAACGGGCGCTCCTTGTGCACCGCGTAGAATTCCTCCACGGTGGCCCGGTCCAGCTGCTTGAGCTGCATGTTCAGGATCCGGAAGCCGGCCCGCTGCACGGCGGCCAGGATCTCGCCCACCTTCTGCTGCTCGGCGGCCACGATCTCCGGCTTGATCATCATGTACGTCTGTTCCAACGCTCGCTCCTCCAGGGAATTACGGTGCTTCCTTCCAGATCTCCTTGAGCAGCGGCACGACGTCCGCGGGGCGGTCCGCCACCGGGATCCCAGCCGCTTCCAGGGCCTTCTTCTTATCCGCGGCGGTGCCGCTGCTGCCGGTCACGATGGCGCCGGCGTGCCCCATCCGCTTGCCCGGAGGCGCGGTGCGGCCGGCGATGAAGCTGACCACGGGGATGTCCATGTTGGCCTTGATGTAGTCGGCCGCCTGCTCCTCGGCGTCGCCGCCGATCTCGCCGATCATGACCAGGGCCCTGGTCTCCTTGTCCGCATGGAAGGCCTTGAGGGCGTCCATGAAGTTGGTGCCGATGACCGGGTCGCCGCCGATGCCCAGGCAGGTGGTCTGTCCCAGGCCGGCCTTGGTCAGGGCGTCCACAACCTCGTAGGTCAGGGTGCCGGAGCGGCTGATCAGGCCCACGGGGCCCGGCGCCACGATGCTGCCGGGCATGATGCCCAGCTTGGCCTTCTGGCCCGGGTTGATGAAGCCGGGGCAGTTGGGGCCCACCAGGCGCACGCCCTTCTCCTCCAGGTAGGGCATGACCTTGACCATGTCCAGGGTGGGCACGCCCTCGGTGATGCAGACCACCAGCTTGCAGCCGGCGGC
>DAOTGJ010000009.1:0-43744 GCA_035447065.1 Candidatus Krumholzibacteriia bacterium | reverse complement strand
TGTCCAGGGTGGGCACGCCCTCGGTGATGCAGACCACCAGCTTGCAGCCGGCGGCGGCGGCCTCGAAGACAGCTCCGGCCGCGCCAGCGGGCGGAACGAAGATCACCGAGGCGTCGGCCCCGGTCTCCCCCACCGCATCCTTCACCGTGTCGAACACCGGCACCTTGCCGTCGAACGTCTGGCCCCCGCGGCCCGGCGTCACGCCCGCCACGATGTTGGTGCCGTAGTCCAGCATGGATTTCGAGTGGAATGCCCCGTCTCGGCCCGTGATGCCCTGAACCAGGATTTTCGTGTCGGCACTGCAGAAAATCGCCATGATCGAATCCTTCCCGACCGGCTACTTGCCGGCCATTTCGATGGCCTTCTGCACGGCCTCGTCCATGGTGGCGGCGGGGACCAGGTCGGTCTCCGCCAGGAGCACGCGGGCCTCGGCCTCGTTGGTGCCGGTCAGGCGCACCACGATGGGGACCTTGATCTCCATGCGCTTGGTGGCCTCGATGATGCCGCGGGCCACGTCGTCGCAGCGGGTGATGCCGCCGAAGATGTTGAAGAGGATCACCTCCACGTTGGGATCGGAGAGGATGATGCTCAGGGCGTTCACCACCTTGTCCGGGTTGGAGCTGCCGCCGATGTCCAGGAAGTTGGCCGGCATGCCGCCGTAGTACTGGACCAGGTCCATGGTGGCCATGGCCAGGCCGGCGCCGTTGACCAGGCAGCCCACGTTGCCGTCCAGCTTGACGAAGCTGAGGCCGGCCTCGCGGGCGGCGCGCTCGCTGGCGTCCTCGGCGTCCAGATCCCGCAGGCTCTCGTAGTCCGGGTGGCGGAAGAGGGCGTTGTCGTCCAGGTTCACCTTGGCGTCGATGGCCTTGCCCACGCCGGCGTCCGTGAAGATGAAGGGGTTGATCTCGGCCAGGGACGCGTCGGCGCTCATGAAGGCCTCGTAGAGCTTCTGCATGGCGGCGGCGAGCTGGCGGGCCTTCTTCACGTCGGGCGTCATCTTCATGGCCACGGCCATGGCCTCGTGGTCCACCAGGCCCCAGCGGGGGTCGATGACGTGCTTGAGGATGGCGTCCGGGTTGTCCTTGGCCACCTGCTCGATCTCCACGCCGCCCTCGGCCGAGGCCATCAGCAGCACGCGCCGCGAGTTGCGGTCCACGAGCATGCCCACGTAGTACTCCTCGGCGATGGTCTCCGCCGGGGTCACCAGCACCTTGTTGACCGTGTGGCCCTTGATGTCCATGCCCAGGATGTTCCCGGCGTGCTTGGTGACGTCCGCCGCGGTGGGGCAGAACTTGACGCCGCCGGCCTTGCCGCGGCCGCCGGTCAGCACCTGGGACTTCACCATGACGGGCAGGCCGTACTCGGCGGCCAGGGCCTCGGCCTCGGCCACGGTGGTCGCCACCCGTCCGGGCGGCACGTTCTGGCCGGCCGCGCGGAAGATCTCCTTGGCCTGGTACTCGTGGATGTTCACGGACAACCTCCAAACTAGGGACGCACACGAGGGCGACGGCGGGGCGGCCCCTCGGACCGCCCCACCTCATTTACCACTACTTGGTGAACTTCGCCAGCAGATCCTCCAGGTTCGGCCGGCCGATGATCTGCAGGTCGTAGCCCACGCGTACGGTGGGCTTCTTGATGTCGATGATGCGGTTCAGGTCGATGGGCGTGCCGATCACCACCGTGTCGCAATCCACGGCGTTGATGGTGGCCTCCAGATCGTGCTTCTGCTCGTCGCCGTAGCCCATGGCGGGCAGCAGGGTGCCGATCTCCGGGTAGATCTCGAAGGTCTCGGCCAGCTTGCCGGTGACCCAGGGGCGCGGATCCACCAGCTCCTCGGCCCCGTTGCGCAGGGCCGCCACCACGCCGGCGCCGTAGGCCATGCCGCCATGGGTGAGCGTGGGGCCGTCCTCGACCACCAGGCAGCTGCGGCCCTGGATCAGGTCCGGGTCGTCCACGGTCAGCGGCGAGGCGGCGTCCAGGATGACGCACTCGGGGTTGATGGAGCGCACGTTGTCGCGCACCTCGGCGATGTCGTCGAACTGGGCCTCGACCACCTTGTTGATGATCACCACGTCGGCCAGGCGCACGTTGGTCTCGCCGGGGAAGTAGCTCAGCTCGTGGCCGGCGCGGTGCGGATCCGCCACGACGATGTGCATGTCGGGCTTGAAGAAGGGGGTGTCGTTGTTGCCGCCGTCCCAGAGGATGACGTCGGCCTCCTTCTCGGCCTCGCGCAGGATGGCCTCGTAGTCCACGCCCGCGTAGATCACGTTGCCGCGCACGATGTGGGGCTCGTACTCCTCCATCTCCTCGATGGTGCACTGGTGCTTCTCCAGGTCCTCCAGGGCGGCGAAGCGCTGCACGGCCTGCTTGGCCAGGTCGCCGTAGGGCATGGGATGGCGCACGGCGACGACCTTCTTGCCGGCCTTCTGCAGGATCTCGCTCACCAGGCGCGTGGTCTGGCTCTTGCCGCAGCCGGTGCGCACGGCGCAGATGGAGATGACGGGCTTGCTGCTCTTGAGCTCGGTCTGGCGCTCGCCCAGGAGCTTGAAGTCGGCGCCGCAGGCGTTGACCAGGGCGGCCTTGTGCATGACGTCCTCGTAGGCCACGTCGCTGTAGGAGAACACGCAGCACTCCACCCCGTGCTGGGCGATGAGCCCGGGCAGGTCCTCCTCGGCGTGGATGGGGATCCCCTCGGGATACAGCTTGCCGGCCAGGGCGGCCGGGTACGCGCGTCCGTCGATGTCGGGGATCTGCGCGGCCGTGAAGGCCACCACTTCGTACGCCTCGTTGTCGCGGAAGACGCAGTTGAAGTTGTGGAAGTCACGACCGGCGGCGCCGATGATGATGACCTTTTCCCTGCTCATGGGAGACCTCTTTCTATGTCGAATCACGCGCACGTAGGCCCTCCCCCGCCGTCGTGCCGGGGTGCGAGTCCGGGAGCGACGCTTGTCGTTAGGGAAGGTGCTTGATCGACTCGATGATCGAGGACGTCGAACGCCCCGGGCGCATGGCCACCCGGACGACCTCGCCGCCGTCGGCGCGTACGAGGTCCGCCCCGACGATCTGGCTCTCCGCGTACTCGTCGCCCTTGACCAGGACGTGCGGACGGATGAGCGCAATGGTCTCCAGGGGCGTCGGTTCGTCAAACATGGTGAGCGCGCCCACGGGGCGCAAGTGGGCGAGGACCGCGCAGCGGTCGTCCTGGGAGACGATGGGTCGCGAGGGGCCCTTGAGGCGACGGACGGAGGCGTCGGTATTGAGAGCCACGATCAAGACGTCGCCCAGCGCCGCCGCATCCGCCAGGTACTCCACGTGGCCGCGGTGGATCAGGTCGAAGCAGCCGTTGGTGAAGACGATGCGGCGGCCGGCGGCATGCTGCGCCCCGGCCCAGGCCGCCAGCTCCTCCCGGGGGATCAGCGGCGCGATCCCGGTCATGCCCCCAGCGCCTCCCGGATCTGGTCCGCGGTGACGGCCACAGTGCCCAGCTCGCGCACGGCGAGGCCGGCGGCGTGGTTGGCCAGGTTGGCGGCTTCCAGGAAGCTTGCGCCGGCAGCCAGGGCGGCCGTGTAGACGGCGATCACCGTGTCCCCCGCGCCGGTCACGTCGAAGACCTCGCGGGCCTCGGTGGGCAGGTGGTGCTCGTCGCCGTCGCGCTCGTAGAGGGCCATGCCGTGCTCGCCGCGGGTGATCAGCACGCAGGCGCAGCCCACGCGGTCCAGCAGGGTGCGGCCGGCGCGCTGGAGGGAATCGGGATCGAAGATCCCGATCGCGGTCGCCGCGGCGGCCTCCTTCTGGTTGGGCGTGATGGAGGTGCAGCCCCGGTACTGGGAGTAGTCGCCGCGCTTGGGGTCGATGACCACGGGGGTGCCGGCCTCGGCGCAGGCGTCGATCAGGGTGCGCAGGAATGCGTCCGTGAGGACGCCTTTCCCGTAATCCGAGAGGATGACCCCATCGTAAGGTCCCCCGTCGCGGAAGCGGGTCAGCATCTCGTCTTGTTCGGAGGCGCTCAGCGCCTCGTCGCTCTCCACATCGGCCCGCACCACCTGCTGCTGGTGGGCGATGATCCGGGTCTTGAGCGTGGTGCGGCGATCCGGGATGCGGACCAGGCCGGAGGCGTCGATGCCCTCCTCCTCGAGCAGGCCGGCCAGGATCTTCGAGGTCTCCCCCGTGCCGGCCACCGCGATCAGGTCCGTCCGCGCGCCGAGGGCGCGCAGATTCGCCGCCACGTTGGCCGCGCCGCCCAGCTTGGCGGTCTCGCGGCGCAGGCGCACCACGGGCACCGGGGCCTCGGGGCTGATGCGGTGGACCTCGCCCCAGAGGAAGCGGTCCACCATGGCGTCGCCCACCACCAGCAGGCGCAGGTCGGCGAAGCGGTCCAGGATCTTCAGGTTGCGCTGGAGCATGGAACTCCCGTGGCTGCGGTGGTTTGCGTCGGCTGTGCGGCACGCTAACACCGTCGATATGCGGTGTCAATTCCTGGCGGGTTGTGGGCCGTGCCCGGCCGCGCTACACTGGCGGTCCAACACATATCCAGGAGGCACGGCTTTGGAAAAGAAGACGCAGCAGATCAACGTGGAGCTCCCCCAGGAGGTCGCCGAGGGCAACTACGCCAACCTGGCGCTCATCGCGCACAGCCCCAGCGAGTTCATCCTGGATTTCGCGCGCATGCTGCCCGGCCTGCCCAAGGCCAAGGTCTGCGCGCGCATGGTGATGACGCCGACGAATGCCAAGGCGCTGCTGCGCACGCTGCAGACCAACGTGCAGCGGTACGAGGAGAGCTTCGGGGAGATCAAGATGCCGGGGACGGCGGCGGAGACGCGGTTCCACTTTCCCGATACGAAGAACTAGGATCCTCGGAGCCTCTTTGACGAATGATATCGCCCACGTGGACAGTGTTCATGTGGGCGGTATTTTTCATCAAGCACGTCGAGCCTTCGAGTCTCAGGATCAGCTGCCTGCGTGGGGGGCCATGGGCTTGGCGTCGTCGATGCCGTCGGCGTCGAGGTCCAGCTGGACGGCGGCATCGGGGATCGGCGCGTTGCTTCCGGCTTCCTTCAAGTGGACTTCCAGCATGGCTGCAACTCATGCGTCAGACAGGCGGCTTGGCCGCGCGCAGCTGCTCCTCGCGCTCGTGGAGCGCGCGATGGCAGCGGGAGCAGAGGACGATGAGGTTGGAAGCCTCGGTGCGACCGCCGTGGGAATGAGGGATGCGGTGATGGAGCTGGAGGTTCCGGGTGTGCTCGCAGCCCGGGGCCTGGCAGCGGTATCGCGCCTTGCGGAGCATCGTGCGGCGGAGTTTCGGGGGAATGATCGCACGCCGGGAGGCGTCGTTGTGTTCGATCACTGCGTCGCAGTGGGCTGCTTCCAACAGGGGGCGGGGGGCTGGGAGTTCGCCTCGGGAGGTGTTGATCGCAGCCCGACCGCAGGTCGGGCATTCCAGCAGGACGAGGAGGGCGGAGGGCTCCTGGGGCTCCTCCGGTTCCACGCCTGCGGCGAGACATTGCAGGGCGCGGAGGTGGAGCGTGGCCAGCGCTTCGCGCCGGCCTGATTTGCGGAGCTGGGCGATGGCGGCTTCCCAGAGGGCGTAGCCCTCATCATCGAAGGAGAGTGAGACGATGTGCCGCCCGGCGGTCGGCACGTGGCCTTCCGCCTTCGGCGTCGGCTGGGGGTGGAGTTTCGGAGGGAGTGATGGCGCTGGGGGCACAGGCTCCGACGGGTTTCGGGGTGGGGTGGCCCGCGCCTCCGGCGCGGGCTCTGGCTCCGCCCTGGCGGCCGCCAGGGCTTCGCACTCGTTCTCCGGGGTGAGTTTTCCGATCAGTCTTCGGGCTTGGCTCCAGGTGAGAGAGCCGTCTGCGACGGCTCTTGCGGTTTGAGGCAGAGCCTGGAGCCTGCGGCCCATGCGGAGCAGATCCGAGGCCTGACCTCTGGTCAGGCCGGCCTGAGCGATCGCGTATTCCACGCCGGAGGCATAGCCGAACGTTTTGTGGACCTTGCGGTCCACGAGTTCCGCCAGATAGAAGCTCGCGCGGAGGATGCCCTTCTTCGCCGTCTGCACCGAGTCCAGGAAATTCCGGTGCAGGGCCAGCTCGGCCGGCGTGGCGGGAAGCGTCGCCATGGGCGACCGCCCATCCGGGAGGATGGTTTTGCGGAATGATATCGCCCACGCAAACAGTGTTCACGTGGGGGATACCTGAGATCAAATCCCTCAATCGACCAGGCGGTGGAAGCGGGCTCGGGCCAGCACCAGCAGCAGGACCAGCGTGCCGGCCAGCCAGAGCAGGTGGTCCGCGTTCTGCGCCAGGCCCCAGCCGCGGCCGATCATGTTGTGGAAGATGGTGATGCCGCGGCCGGTGGGCATCAGCAGGCCCAGATCGCGCATGAAGGACGGCACGATCTCCAGCGGCCACCAGAGTCCGCCCAGGGCGGCCATGAGCATGGCGCCGGTCATGCCGAAGCCGTCGCCCTGGCCCGGCGTGCGGCAGAAGGTGGCGAGCAGCAGCGCGAAGGCCGAGCAGACCGCCGTGTAGAGCACGACGGTCACCGCGAGGCAGAGCGGGCTGTCCCCGTAGTCCATGCCCGGCAGCAACGCGTTCAGACCCAGCAGCACCGCGAACTGGATGAGGCCGGTGGCCAGCGGCCCCAGGAACATCCCCACGGCGAGCACGCCCGGCGACGCCGCCGCCAGGCGCAGGCGTTTCAACGTGCCGTTCAGGCGTTCGTTCACCACGTCGCGCAGGCTCATGAACATCATCATCATCACGAACATCAGCGCATACGAGGGCCCCGTGTGCTGGAAGCCGTTGCTGAGGCCCGAGAGCGCCGAAGCCGGCTGATCCTCCAGCCGGCCCAGGGTCTCCGCCTCGAGGCGGAAGCGCGGCTCCGTCCAAAGCGAATCGAAGCGGGCGTCGGAGAAGCTGTCCCCGCCGGCCTTCCGGCCCCCCTCCCGGCTCACCAGCCGCATCACCTCGCGCTCCACCGCCGTGCGCGCTGATTGGGCGCTGGCGCGGTCGCCGTCGTAGAACAGCGCGAGCCCGGCGGGCCGTCCGGCGGCCAGGCTGTCGGCGTAGGCGGGATCCACGACGAGCACGGCGCTGCGGCGACGGTCCTGGACCAGGGTGCGGGCCTGGTCCTCGGTCATCAGCGTATCGGACATCTCCACGCGGAAGAACTCGCTGCCCTCGAGCCGTGCGGCCAGCTCCCGGGCCTCGGAGCCGCCGGAGACCACCAGCGCCGGGAGCTGACGCTCGCCGCCGCCGGAGCCCACCCCGCCGAACATCATGCCCATGAGCACTGTGAAGATCATGGGCATCACGAACATCCAGAACAGGTTGGTGCGGTCCGCGAAGACCTTCAGCACGTGCAGGCGCACCAGGGCGCCCAGGATGCGGAGCGTGCTCACAGCAGGGCCTCCCTTCCGCGGCCGCGGTGGATCGCCAACGACACCGCCAGCAGCACCATCGAGGCGATGAGCAGCCGCAGCACCAGGGGCGCCACCTCGCGCAGAGGCTCGTCCCTGGCGATGACGTCCGTCATCGCGCGGATCGCCCAGCCGTTGGGCGCCAGCGCGGCGATCTTCTGCAGGAATCCCGGCAGGTTGTCCGTGGGCACGAAGCTTCCGCCCAGCATGCCCAGCACCAGGGTGATGCCCGTGCCGAGGGAGCTCATCTGCTTCTCGTTGCGGGTGATCAGCGCCAGCGGGAGATAGAGCGAACCCAGCAGGGCGGCGCCCGCCACGGCCACCACGGGCAGGGACCAGAGGTCGGGGCCCAGATTCATCCTGAACAGCACCTTCCCCGCCGCCAGCAGCACCGTCAGCTGCAGCAGGCCGTTGAGCATGGCGTAGCACCACTTGCTCAGGATCACGTCGGCCGACCCGAGCGGCGCCGCCAGGATGCGGCGCAGGGTCCCGCCCTCACGCTCGCGGTGAAGGTCCGCGGCGGCGTTCATGGCGGCGAACATGAGGAAGAAGATGCCCATGCCGGGCAGGATCCAATCGAACATGTTGCGCGAGGCCATCTCCTGCGGGTCCGGAGCGGCGCCCTCGCGGTCCTCCACGCGCAGGTCGATCAGGGGCTCCGAGAACGCGTCCTGCAGGGCGGCCCGGTGATCCATCAGCGTGCGGAACTCCTCCCACGCGGCCTTGGCCTGCGGGCCCCCGTCGGCGATGCGGCGCCACACCTCCAGGCTGGAGTCGCCCTGGAACAGCTCCGCGATGGCGCCGTCCTGCCCCGGCTGCGCCCAGTCCAGGGGCCAGGCGCCGAAGTAGGCCGCCTCGCCGGCCTTCAGCATGAGCACCATGCGCTCCAGGATCTCCTGGACGATCTGCGCCTGGAACACGCTGCCCGGATCCTTCCAGAGCCCGAAGACCACGGTGCCGCCGTTGAACACGCGCTCCAGCACGTCGGGCGGCACGAGCAGCGCGGCCCGCGCCTTGCCGGCGGCCACGCGGGTGCGCGCCGTGGCGGAATCGGTCCAGGTGACGGCGAAGAGGCCGGCCTCGTCCAGGGCCCGGTCCAGAGCGTCGCGGACCATGGCCGGGGGATCGCCCACCACGTCCAGGGGAATGGTCTCGATCTGCGGCCCGCCGCCCCCGAAGCCACCGAAGCTCACGCCCAGCACGCCGCTCAGCAGCAGCGGCAGCAGCAGGGTGATGACCAGGGCGTTGCGGTCGCTCCACCAGCGGCGGAGATCCTTGACGATCAGCACGGTGCGCACGCGGTCCTCCTACTCGCGCAGCGCGCGGCCGGTGATCTTGAGGTAGAGGGATTCCAGGTCGGGGCGGATGACCTCCAGCTGATGCAGGCCGAGGCCGCGCTCCGCGAGCCACCGCCCGAGCAGCGGCAGCAGCGACGCCCCGTCCAGGCACTGGAACTGCACCTTGCCGCGGTGGATGCCCGCCGCGGTCACGTCCTCCCAGCTGGCGGCGGCCTGGAGCAGCTCCTCCCAGAGGGCCGGAGGCGCGGCCACCCGCACGGTGTCCTGCTCCCCGATCTGTCCGATGAGCTCCTCCTTGCTGCCCAGGGCCACCAGCTCGCCGTGGTCGATCACGCCGATGCGGTCGCAGAGGTGCTCCGCCTCCTCCAGGTAGTGGGTGGTGTAGAGCACCGTGAGCCCGTCGCGGTTCATCTGGCCGATGAGGTCCAGGATGCGGGTGCGGGCCTGGGCGTCGATGCCCACCGTGGGCTCGTCCAGGAACAGCACGTCCGGCGCATGGACCAGGCCCACCATGATGTTCAGGCGGCGCTTCATGCCGCCGCTGAAGCCCTTGACCGGACGGTTGGCGTGCTCGCTGAGCTCGGCCAGCTCCAGCAGCTCGCCCACGCGGCGCTTGAGGCCGTCGCCGCTCAGGCCGTAGAGGCGGCCGAAGACGTCCAGGTTCTGGGCGGCGGTGAGCTCCTCGTACACCGCCAGCTCCTGGGGCACCACGCCGATGCGGCGGCGCACGGCGTGGGATTCCGCGGCCACGTCGTGGCCGCAGACGCGGGCCGAGCCGCCGTCGGCCGGCAGCAGGGTGGACAGGATGGAGATGGTGGTGGTCTTGCCGGCGCCGTTGGGGCCCAGCAGGCCGAACACCTCCCCCTGGCCCACCTCGAAGGAGACGCCGGCCACGGCCTTCACGTCGCCGAAATTCTTGCGCAGATCGCGCACCTGGATCATGGCTCGGTCTCCTTCGCGGACTCCTCCGGGGGCCGGGTCTTCCACCGGCGGTGCACCCAGAGGTAGTGGTCGGGATGGGCGCGGACGCAGGCTTCCAGATTGGCCGCCATGGCGCGCGTGAGCTCGTAGACGGCCGGAGCCTCGTCTTTGTTGCCGTCGGGATGCAGGGTGGGCATGGGCAGGCCCGCGTGGGTGCCGTCGCCGCGGGCCAGCAGGAAGCGGGAGAAGACCGGGCAGCCCAGCCTCCAGGCGAAGACGGCCACGCCGCGCGGCGTGGCGGCCTTGCGCCCCAGGAAGTCCACGAAGACGCCGTCGCCGGGCGTGTTCACGTCCGGCAGCATGGCCACGAAGCCCCCGCCGCGCACCGTCCTGAGGATCTCGCGCAGGGACGATTCCGCCTTGATCACGCGCATGCCGGCGCGCTCGCGGATCCGGTTCTGCAGGGCGTCGGCCCAGGGGTTGCTCTGGGTGCGCGCCACCACGTGGATGGGCAGGCCGCGGGCGGCGGCCGCGGCGCCCAGCAGCTCCCAGTTGCCGAAGTGGCCGGTCATGAGGATGGCGCCGCGGCCCTGGTCGCGCAGCGCCTCCAGCTCCGCGATGTCCAGCTCCGGAACGTGGGCCAGGATCTCGTCGCGGGACCAGCGGCCCAGGGCGAAGAACTCGCACAGCGACTCCCCCAGCCGTCGGAACATGCTCGCGGCGATGGCCCGGCGTTCCGCCGCGTCCAGCAGGGGGAAGGCCGCCCGCAGGTTGTCGTCCACCACCTGCCGGCGGTAGCCGAACCCGTCGCCCGCCAGCCGCCCCAGCCCCCGGCCCAGGGCCCGCCAGGCCGGCTCCGGCAGCACGCGCACCAGGAGCTGGAAGCCGCGCAGCAGCGCCACCTCCAGCCCCCAGCGCATGCGTTTTTCCAGGCCCGGCGTCACGATCCTCCTCCGGCGGGGTTCAAGGAAGCCAGATCTTACGGACCACCTTCCCTCCCGGCAACCTCTGGATCATGTCGGCGGCCTCCAGGGCCAGCAGGCCCTCCTGCAGCATCTCCTCGGAGCCGGACCAGCGGCGGCGCAGCTCGTCCAGGCGCAGGCCGGTGAGGTCCAGGCGATCCCAGATCCAACGGGCGGGCGAGCCGGGCCGCGGCAGGGGCAGGCGCGGCGGCGGCGCGGCGGGATCGTCGCGGGGGGCGGTCAGGACCCGGTGCAGGTCATCCACGGACTCCAGCAGATGGGCCCCTTCGCGCAGCAGCTTGTGGCAGCCGCGCACGCGGTCGCAGTCCACGGGACCGGGCACGGCGAAGACCTCCCGCCCCTGGTCCAGGCCCTGGTAGGCCGTGAGCAGGGCGCCGCTGCGCACCGGGGCCTCCACCACGATCACCGCCTGGGCCAGGCCGCTGACCAGGCGATTGCGGCGCGGGAAGTGGAAATGCAGCGGCGGGGCGCCCGGCGGCAGGTCCGTAACCGTGCAGCCGCGGCGCTCGATGCGGCGGCGCAGATCCACGTGCCGATGGGGATAGGTGCGGTCCACGCCGGTGCCCATGACCGCCACCGTCACGCCGTCGGCGTCCAGGGCGCCCTGATGGGCGGCGGCATCGATGCCGCGGGCCAGGCCGCTGACCACGGTCCAGCCGCGGCGGGCCAGGTCGGCGCCCAGACGGCGGGCGATGGCCTCGCCGCGGGGCGTGGCCCTGCGGGTGCCGACGACCGCGATGGCGGGGCCGTCCAGCGCGGCGGGATCCCCCGCCCCCCACACCAGGTCCGGCGGTTCGTCCACGTGGTTCCAGGGGTCCGGCCAATCGGGGCTGCGGGGCGTGAGCAGCCAGCAGCCGACGGGCGGCGCCGCGGGTTGACGGAGCATGATGCGCGTGTCCTCGCCGGGAGGCGGTGCACGGGAGGGTCAGGATCCGGCGGGCAGGTCCAGGCCGCGGTAGAGGTCGCGCAGCTCGTGGCGCAGGCTCTCCAGGCCCTGGCCCGTCACCGCCGAGATCATCAGCACCTTGCGTGCCCCGTGATCGGCGGCCCAGTGCTGGACCTCCTCGCGCAGGTCCACCAGGAGCTCGGCGTCGGCGATGTCCAGCTTGTTCAGCACCACGGCGAAGGGCAGCTCGCCCAGGCGGCGGCCGTAGGCCTCCAGCTCCTTGCGCAGGATCTGCAGGGTGCTGACCGGCGCCGGATCGGCCACGTCCACCAGGTAGACCAGGGCGCGGGTGCGCTCCACGTGGCGCAGGAACTCGTGGCCCAGGCCCTTGCCGTCGCTGGCGCCCTCGATCAGGCCGGGGATGTCGGCCAGGGTGCAGCTGGTCATGTCGCCCAGGTCCACGATGCCCAGGTTGGGGATCAGGGTGGTGAAGGGGTAGTCGGCGATCTTGGGCCGCGCCGCGGTCAGGCGGCTCAGCAGGGTGCTCTTGCCCGCGTTGGGCAGGCCGATCAGGCCGATGTCCGCCAGCAGCTTCAGCTCCAGGCGCAGCGCGCGCGCCTCCCCCGGCCGGCCGCTGGTGGCGAAGTCCGGAGTCTGGTTGCGCGAGTTGCGGAACTCGTAGTTGCCGCGACCGCCGCGGCCGCCGCGCAGCAGGAGCTCGCGCTGGCCCGGCTCGGAGAGGTCCGCGAGCTGGCGGCCGTCCTTGGCGTCGTAGACGATGGTGCCGCAGGGGATTGGGATCTCCATGTCCGCGCCGTCGGGACCGGTGCGGTTCCAGCCGCCGCCGGGCTGCCCGTGCTCCGCCTGATAGGACCGCCGGTAGCGGAAGTCCTGCAGGGTGGAGCTGGACGACGACGCCACCAGCCACACGTTGCCGCCGGCGCCGCCGTTGCCGCCGTTGGGGCCGCCGCGGGGCACGCCCTTCTCGCGGCGGTAGGCCACGCAGCCGTCGCCCCCGTTGCCGGAGGCGGCCTGGATCTCGGCGACGTCGACGAACTTCACGCTCAGCCTCCGAAGCTCGCGACGCCGTCGCGGAAGCGGCCCACGGCCTCGTGCAGCTCGTCTTCGCCGATGGCGTAGCTCAGGCGCAGATGCCCCGGCACGCCGAAGGGCTCGCCCGGCACCGTGGCCAGCTTCTGGGTCTGCAGCAGGTGCTCGGCCATGCGCCAGCAGCCGCCGGTGGTGTGGGCGCTGTCCAGGCGGTCGCGGATGTCCACCAGCAGGTAGAAGGCGCCGTCGGGCACCTGGAAGCGCACGCCGTCGATGCCGTTCAGCCCGTCCACCAGGATGTCGCGGCGCTTGCGGAAGGCCACGGCCATGCGCTCCACCTCGTCGCGGCAGTCGAAGGCCGCGATGCTCGCCTTCTGGGCGATGGTGTTCACGTTGCTGGTGGAGTGGCTCTGCAGCCGGTTCATGGCGGCGATGGTCTTGCTGGCCGCGATGCCGAAGCCCACCCGCCAGCCGGTCATGGCGTAGCTCTTGGAGAGGCCGGTGACCAGCACGATGCGGTGCCGCAGGTCCGGCGCCACCGTCATCAGGGGGATGTGGCCCTCGTCGGTGTAGACCAGGTCCTCGTAGATCTCGTCGGTGAGGATGAAGAAGCTGGTCTTGCGGCAGTACTCCGCCAGGTCCTCCAGCTCGGCGCGGGTGTACACGGCGCCCGAGGGGTTGGACGGCGTGTTCAGCACCAGGGCCTTGGCGCGGCCGGCGCCGGCGCGCTCCAGGTCCTCGGCGGTGATCTTCCAGCCGGGACGCGAGGGCACCACCGGGATCATGCGACCGCGCAGGGCCGCGATCTGGGCCGGGTAGGTCACCCAGTAGGGCACCGGCACGGCCACCTCGTCGCCCTGGTTGAGCAGGATGGACAGCGCGTTGAAGAGGATCTGCTTGGCGCCGTTGGAGACGATGACCTCGCCCGGCTCCACCACGGCGCCCAGACGGCCGCTGTAGTAGCGCGCCACGGCCTCGCGCAGCGCGGGCATGCCGGCGCTGGCGGTGTAGCCGTTGGGACCGTGGTCCAGAGCCTCATGGGCGGCGCGGCGGATGGGCTCCGGGGTGTCGAAGTCCGGCTCGCCGGCGGTGAGGTTGATGACGGGCTCGCCGCGCGCGGCGAGCTCCTTGGCCTGTCCCGAGAGCTTGAGGGTCGGCGAATCGCCGAGCACCTCGGCCAGCCAGCCCAGCCTGAGTTCCATGATCGTCTCCCTCCGGATGGAGTTCCACGGTGGTCCATCCAATGTGGTCGTCGCGCCGTCCGGGGCAAGGTCCGTGTGGCGGGACCCGCAGAAACCCGGCGGCGCGGGGTCAGTCGGCCTCGGCGAAGCGTTCCCGCAGGGCGGCGGCCACCACCGCCGGCACCAGGCCCGCCAACTCGCCGCCGCAGCGGGCCACGTCGCGCACGATGGTGGCGCTGAGCATGGACAGCTCCGGGCGGGCCGGCAGGAAGGCCGCCTCGAAGTCGGGATCCAGACGGTGGTTCATGGCCGCCATGGGCCACTCGTGGTCCAGATCCGCGGGGCCGCGCACGCCGCGGATCACCACCTGGCAGCCCTCGGCGCGCACGGCGTCCACCAGCAGGCCCGAGAAGCCCGCCACGCGGCAGCGGGCGCCGTCGTCCAGCTCCGCCACCGCGGCGCGGGCCAGCTCCAGGCGTCGGGCGTGGGAGAAGAGGGTGTGGCGGCCGCCGTCGGCCACGGCCAGGGTCACCTGGTCGAAGAGCCGCAGGGCGCGGGTCACGATGTCCAGGTGGCCGCAGGTCACGGGGTCGAAGGTGCCGGGGATCATGGCGTGCTTGGCGGTCATGACGCGGGCTCCAGGATCGAGAGTTCGGTGCGTCCGTAGCGGCGCCGGTCCGCGGACCAGCCCTCGGGGACGGGGGGCTGCGCCCCCGGCTCGTGCTCCAGGACCAGGGCGGCCACGCCCGCGGGCGCGGCGGCCGCCGCGGCCAGGATGCGGTCCAGGACCGGATCGCCGTAGGGCGGGTCGGCCAGGATCAGCAGGGGCGACGCGTCGGCCCGGGCCAGCCGCTCCTGCAGCCAGCGGTCGGCCTCGGCCCGATGCACGGACCAGCGCGCCGGTTCCGCGCCCAGGCTCTCCAGGTTGGCGCGGGCGGAACGCAGGGAGCGCGGGTCGCGGTCCACGAAATCGGCCCGGGCCGCGCCGCGGCTCAGGGCCTCGATGCCCAGGGCCCCGCTGCCGCAGCACAGATCCGCCACCGCGGCGCCGGGCACGCGTCGGCCCAGGATGCTGAAAAGGGCCTCGCGCACACGGTCCGCCGTGGGGCGCACGTCCTGGCCGGCCGGGGCGACCAGGCGCCGGCCGCGCCACTCCCCCGCCACCACCCTCACGCCTGCGTCTCCGGACGCGCGCGCTTCCACTCCAGGCGGCAGGCCAGCGCGCGGCGCGCCACCACGTCGGCCGAGGCGCGGTCGCAGCGCAGGCGGAAGTGCGCGGTGCGGGCGTACAGGGGGCGGCGACGGTGGTAGAGGGCCTCCACCCGCGCCCAGTCGCCGTCGCGCAGCAAGGGGCGGGCCGTCAGGTCCACCTGCTCCAGGCGGCCCAGCAGGGCCTCCCAGGGAGCGTCGAGCCAGACCACGACGCCGCGTCGGCGCAGCAGCTCGCGGTTCTCCTCCCGCTCCACCACGCCCCCGCCGCAGGCCAGGATGAGCTCCTCGTCCGCGGGCAGGTCCGCCAGGACGGCGGCCTCCAGGTCGCGGAAGCCGGCCTCCCCCTCCGCATCGAAGACGGCGGCCACGGAGCGCCCGGCCCGCGCCTCGATCAGCGCGTCCAGGTCCAGGGCGTCGGCCACGGCCCGCTCGGCCAGGGCGGCCGCCACGGACGATTTCCCGCTGCCCATGAATCCGATCAACGAGAGCCACACGGCCGATATCCTCCCAGGGGGTGCGCGTCGGGCGGTGAGCATAGGCAAAGCGAAGGACCCGGGCAAGCCCGGGTCCTCGGCGGGGGTCATCTTTCGGCGGCGGGATCAGGCGTCCACGGTCTCGCGTTCGTCCTGGTCCATGTCCAGGAAATCCATCTCGTCCGGATCCATGCCCGGTCCCGTGTTCACGCCGTAGCGCAGGAGCTTGCGGTAGAGCGTGGACGGGTTGATGTCCAGGATCTCCGCCGCGCGCTTCTTGTGGCCGCCCACGTTCTCCAGCACCGACAGGATGTGCAGGCGCTCCAGCTCCTCCAGCGTGGTGGGGCTGCCCACCAGGTTGGGGCGCTCGGCCACCTCGCCCGCCGGCTGCACCACGTTCTCGGGCAGATCGTCCACCTCCACCAGGTCGCCGTCGCGGATGATGCAGGAGCGTTCGATGACGTTCTCCAGCTCGCGCACGTTGCCCGGCCAGTCGTAGCGCATGAGCGCGTCCAGGGCCTGGTCCGTCATGGCCTTGCCCAGGCTGCCCGCGTAGTCGGTGAAGTGCATGCGCAGGAAGTGGTCGGCCAGCAGCGGGATGTCGTCCACGCGGTCGCGCAGGGGCGGCAGCTCGATGGGGATCACGTTGAGCCGGTAGAAGAGGTCGGGCCGGAAGTTCTTCTCGGCCACCTCCTGCTCCAGATCGCGGTTGGTGGCGGCGATGACGCGCAGGTCCACCTTCACGGCCTTGCTGGAGCCCACCGGGTAGATCTCGCGCTCCTGCAGCATGCGCAGCAGCTTGACCTGGATCACGTGGGGGGTCTCCCCGATCTCGTCCAGGAAGATGGTGCCGCCCTCGGCCTGGCGGCAGAAGCCGTCGTGGTCGCGGTCGGCGCCGGTGAAGGCGCCCTTCACGTGGCCGAAGAGCTGGCTCTCCAGCAGGGTCTCCGGGATCGCGCCGCAGTTGATGGCCACGAAGGGCTTGTTGGCGCGCTCGCTGCGGTCGTGGATGCTCCTGGCGATGAGCTCCTTGCCCGTGCCGCTCTCGCCGGTGATGAGGATGGTGGCCGGCGTGGCGGCGATCTTGTCGATCATCTTGAAGACCGCGCGCATGCCCGCGCTCTGCCCCACCATGCGGCTGCGGTTGCGGCGCGTGCGCAGCTCCTTCTTGAGCTGCACGTTCTCCTTGGTGGCCTGGCGCAGGTTGAGCGCGTTGCGCACGGCCACCTTGATCTCGTCGTTCTTGCAGTGCTTCTGCAGGTACGAGTAGGCGCCCAGGTTCACCGCGTCGATGGCCGACTGCTCGCTGGCGTAGGCCGTGAGCATGATGACCGGCAGCTCGGGATCGATGGCCTTCAGACCCTTCAGCAGCTGGATGCCGTCCAGCTTGGGCATCTGGATGTCGCTGAGCACGACGTCGTAGGGCGCGGCCTCCATGAGCCGCAGCGCGTCCACGCCGCAGGAGGCGGTGGAGACGTCGTAGCCTTCCTTGGTCAGAAGGATCGAAAGGTATTGGCACATGGACTCTTCGTCGTCCACGACGAGGATCCTGGGCTCGGCCATGCTGCTCACCTCGGGCTGTTCGAGTCGGTCGAAGGCTGCTGTCGTTCCGGTCTATCGGCGGCCGGAGCAACGTCTTGAGCGCGTTTGCGCCACGGCAAAATCAGACGCCCGCGAGCTCCCGCTCGCGCGCGGCGGCGGGACGCGGCGCCAGCAGGGGCAGGCGCAGCTCGAATTCGGCGCCGCCGCCGGGACGGTCCGCCGCCGCCAGCACGCCGCCGTGGGCCAGGGCCAGGCGCTGCGCGGTGGCCAGGCCCAGGCCCGTGCCGCCGGGGCGCGTGGTCACGAAGGGCTGGAACAGGGTGTCGCGCACCTCCGGGGCGATGCCCGGGCCGTCGTCGCGCACCACGATGCTGCAGGTCTCGTCGTCGTTCAGGGCGGCGGCCACCTCCACGCGCACCTGGGGGCCGCCCATCTGCAGGGCGTTCAGCACCAGGTTCAGCAGCACCTGGCGGATCTGCTCCTGGTCGGCGGTGAGGATCAGATCCTCGGGATCGCAGAGCACGTCCACGGGGGCGCCGCCGGGCGCGCCGCGGTGGGTCTCGGCCTGGTGGGCCACCTCCTGCAGCAGCGGTTCCAGGTGCACCAGCGTGGGGTGCGACTCGCGCTGCCGGGCGAAGACCAGGAAGTCGCTGATGAGGCGGTTCACCCGCTCGCTCTCGCGCAGGATGAGATCCAGCAGGCGGCGGCCGGTGGCGTCGGGCTCCAGGTCCGCCGACAGGATCTCGGCGCTGCCGCGGATGCTGCCCAGGGGGTTGCGGATCTCGTGGGCGATGCTCGCCGCCAGCTCGCCCACGGCCACCATGCGGTCGGCCTGGCGCATGCGGGCGCGCATGCGGGACACCTCGGTGAGGTCCTGGAAGACGGCCACGGCGCCGGTGATGCGGCCCGCGGCGTCGAAGAGCGGGTTGGCCGACAGGCCCACCGGCACGTCCACGCCGTCGGGGCGGTGGATCACGATCTCCGTGCGCTCCACGCCCTCGCCGCGGCTCAGCACGCGCTGCACGTGGAAGACGAAGGCGTCCCAGCCCTCGTCGAAGGCCTCGGTCAGGGGCACGTCGATCACGTCGGCGCTCTCGCAGAAGAGGATGCGGCAGCCGGCCTGGCTGACGGTGCGCACGCGGCCGGTGTGGTCCACCAGCAGCAGGCCGCTGCTGAGGTTGGTCAGGATGGTCTGCAGGTCGCTGCCGCGCTGCCGCGCGAGGCGCTCGTTCGCGGCGGCACTGGCGGCGCTGCGGCGCCAGGCGCGCACGGCCGCCGCCGCGGCGATGCCGGCCAGACCCAGCAGGATGGAGAGCAGTACGGTCAAGGAGGGTCCTCCCGGGACGACGCCGATGGGGTCCCCGTGGGGACCGTGCCTTCAGCGCAGGTATCGGCCGCCGCGGCCGCGGGTTGAGTCCCCAATGGCCCGAAGATCACCTCCCCCTTGAGCTTGGCCGCGAGCTTGGGCCCGATCCCACGCACCCTCTGCAGGTCCTCCAGATCGCGGAACGGCCCGCCGGCGACGCGCTCCGCCACGATGCGTCCGGCCAGGGCGGGGCCGATCCCGGGCAGGTGGACCAGCGTGTCCGCCGAGACGGTGTTGACGTCGAACGGCCCCATGGGCGGCGGCGGCGCCGTGTCCGCGGCGGCCGGCACCGGCGTCGGCAGCACGGATTCCAGCCAGAGGGGATCGCGCCACTCCTCGGCGGGACCGAGCAGCACGGCGCGGCGGAGGGCGCGGCCTCCCAGCAGGAGGCAGGCGAGCAGGGCGTATCCCAGCCAGCGGCGCGCGGCCACGGCGGGCTCCGATCCGGGAGGGATCCGGGGAGGTCAGCGGCGCAGCACCCACTCCAGCCGCCAGCGCAGCTCGCGCCCGCGGCTCAGGGTGCCCGCGGACACCTGCACGTCCTGGTCCAGCACGTTGCGGATGTCCAGGCCCAGATCCGCGCCGGTCAGCCGGAACATGAGCTTGGCGTGATGCAGGAGGGTGCGCGGCAGGTCGTGGCCGGCGCCGGGCAGCCAGGGGTCGGCCATGGCGCCGCGGTGCTCCACGGTCCAGGCCAGCTCCAGGATGCCGTCGCCCTGGAAGTAGGCGTGCTGCCAGCGGCCGGTCAGCGCGGCGGAGCTCTCGGGCGGCAGACCCACCGCGCGCAGATCCGGCACCGACGCGCTCACGTCGTAGCCGCGCAGGGCGGCCACGGCCTCGAGCTGCCAGAGGCCGTGGAAGCGGCCGCGGCGGTCGGCGCGCAGCGAGGCGGCCCAGCCGTCGATCTCCAGGCCGTTGGTCCAGCGGCCCACGTGTTCGGTGCGGTCTCCGGTGGTGGTCGCAAGGGGCAGCCAGCCGATGCCGTCGCGGGTCCGGCGGTAGACGGCGTCGGCGCGCAGCGTCCACCCGCGGGGTCGCCCGGTCCAGGCCACCGCGGCGCGGTCGGTGCGTTCCCAGTCCAGGGCGTCGTCGGGCAGGAGGCGGTAGAGGTCCGTGGGGCCGGCCACGGTCCAGGCGGTGGCGCGCTCGTCGCTGCGGGGGGCGCGGCCGCCGCGCTCCACGCTCAGGGTCCAGGGGCCGCGGCTGAGGTCCACGCCCGCGGCGGGGCGGGCGCCGGCGGCGTCGGTCCAGCCCAGAGCGGCGCGGGGCGCGACGGTCCAACCGCCGGCGTCCAGGCGGCGGGTCAGGGAGCCCTCGCCCTCGGTGCCGAGGGCGCTGGAGGCCGCGGCCCGATCGCCGGCCCAGGCCTGGCCCGCGCCGGAATCGTCCAGACGCCAGGCGGCGGCCTCGCCGCGGAGGGACCAGCCGGGGATCACGTCGTAGGCCTGCACCACGACCGCCTCGCGGACGGCCTCGAGGGTGCGCTGGAGATCCGCGTCGTAGGCGTCGACCACCAGATCGGAGCCGTCGTTCAGCACCGCCACGCGCACGGCGCCCTCGCCCACCGGGGTCTGCAGGTTCAGGTGCAGCCGCTCGCCGCGCACGTCGTTGCGCTCCAGGTCCTGCACGGGCACGGTGGTCTTGTGCTTGCGGAAGCGGGTGTAGTCCAGGCCCAAGCTGGTGCCGTCGTCCAAGGTGCGGTCGAAGGCCATGTGGACGATGCGGTTCTTGGCCTCGCCCGCGGGGGTGCCGGGCCAGTCACGCGCGTCGCCGGGCGCGTTGGGGAACTTCGGCATGGGGCCGGGATCGGCGCCGGTGATCAGGGTGTCGTCGTAGAGGATCTGCTCGTCGAAGTCGAAGCGCAGGACCCAGGGCGCGTCCTGGGTGCGGAAGGCCACGCGGCGCAGGTAGGACTGGTCGTCGCCCTTGAAGAAGCGGGCGTCGACCACCGCGCCGGACGTGTCGGCCGGGGCGCTGCGCAGGTCCAGGACGCCGCCGGCGTCGAAGGCGCCGGCGCCGCCGGTGCGCGTGCCGGCCAGCTCCACGCCGGCGAAGGCGACGGCCCAGGGGTCGTCGGCCCAGCGGTGGCCCGTGCCCAGGGGCAGGCCGTCGTGCAGCAGGCGCGGAGCCGACGCGCCGGGCTCGTGGAGCCAGAGCAGGTCGGCGCCGAACTCGCCGTCGCGGACCTCGGCCCAGGGGCCCAGGGTGCGCACGGCCTCGGGAAGGTCGTTGGCGAACGGCGTCCACCAGCCCTCGTCGGCGAGGGCCGCGCCCGCGCAGAGCAGGCAGAGCAGCGTCCACCAGCGCGTGCTCACCCCGCCACCACCCCCGCGCGCACGGCCGTGGCCACGGGGTTGCGGCCGGCGTGGTAGGGCACCAAGCGATAGTCGTCGGCGTCCAGGACGAGCAGGTCGGCGCGCTTGCCGGGCGCCAGGGATCCGGTCTCCGCGGCCAGGCCCAGGGCCCAGGCGCTGTTCAGGGTGGAGCCCACCAGGGCCTCCGCAGGCGAGAGCTTCATCTGGCTGCAGGCGATGGACTGCACCAGCGGCATGGACGGCACCGGGCTGCTGCCCGGGTTGTAGTCCGTGGCCAGGGCCACGGCGCAGCCGGCCTCGATCATGGCCCGTGCGGGCGCGTAGTGCTTCAGCCCCAGCGTGAACACGGTGGCCGGCAGCAGCACCGCCACGGTGTTCGACCCGGCCAGGGCCGCGATGCCCGCGGCGTCGATCTCGATGAGGTGGTCCGCCGAGTCCGCCCCCAGCCGCGCCGCCAGGGCCGCGCCGCCGAAGGGCTCCAGCTCGTCGGCGTGCACGCAGGCGCGCAGGCCCAGCTCCTGGCCGCGGCGCAGGATGGCCTCGGTCTCCGCCAGGTCGAACACGGTGGGCTCGCAGAACACGTCCAGGCGCTGGGCCAGGCCCTCGGCCGCCACGGCGGGCAGGATCTCCTCGAGGATCTGACGCACGTACTCGCCGCGGTCCTCCTTGTACTCGCGCGGCACCTCGTGGGCGGCCAGGCAGGTGAGCACCGCGTTCAGGCCCACGCGGTCCGCGGCGGCGCGCGCGACGCGCAGCATCTTCAGCTCGTCGGCGAAGCTCAGGCCGTAGCCGCTCTTGATCTCCACCGTGCCTGTGCCCAGGGCCGCCAGCTCGCCCAGGCGCTTCACCGTCAGCTCCACCAGCTCGTCCTCCGAGCGCCCGCGCAGGTCGCGCACGGAGCTGTGGATGCCGCCGCCGGCGGCGGCGATCTCCAGGTAGGTCTCGCCGCGGTTGCGGCGCTCGTACTCGTCCTGGCGCGTGCGGCCGTACACGGCGTGGGTGTGCGGGTCCACCCACGCGGGCGTCACGCAGGCGCCGGCGGCGTCGATCTCGAGCGTGTCGGCCCCCGTGGTCACATGGGCGAGCACCTCGTCGCGCGGACCGGCGGCGAGGATGCGGCCGCCGCCCACGGCCACGGCGCCGTCCGTCACGGCCTCCACCCGCTCCAGGCCGGCGCCGCGGCGCGGTCCGGCCGTGTCCAGGTCCGGCGCATGCACGGTGCAGAGCTGGCCGATGCGGTCGATGATCAGGTCGGCCGCGGGGCGCGTGCGCTCGCTCATCGGGAGCCTCCTTCGCGGGTCGCGGCCAGCGGGGCGAGCACGTCGTCCCAGGCCGTCAGATCGGCGTCCGCCATCCAGGCCAGCAGCGCCTCCAGATCCAGGGTCAAAGGCCGGTCGCCGGGCTCCAGTTCCACCCGGTCGGCCAGCGCTTCCAGCAGCCGCGCCGTGTGGCGCGACGGGGCGTGGGCGTCGCGGCCCTGGGACGCGGCGAGCTCCGGGCGCGTCACGAACTGCAGGGCGCGCGCGGCCGTGAGCATCTCCAAGGCGATCACGGCCTCGCTGCGCGCCAGCGTGGGCTCCAGCGCCAGCGCGGCCACGCTGCCCATGCTCACGTGGTCCTCCTGCCCCAGGGAGGTGGGAATGGAGTCCGCGCTGGCCGGGAACGCGGCCTGCTTGGATTCGCTGACCAGCGCCGCCGCCAGGTACTGGGCGATCATCAGGCCCGACTCCAGGCCCGGCACCGCGGCCAGGAAGCGCGGCAGGCGGCCGCCGTTGCCGTTCATGAGCTGGTCGATGCGTCGCTCCGCCACGCTGGCCGCCTCCGCCGCCGCCAGGCGCAGGGCGTCCAGGCGCAGGGCCAGGGGCTGGCCGTGGAAATGGCCGCCGGAGATGGCCTCGCCCGTCTCGGGGAAGAGGATGGGGTTGTCCGTGACCGACGCCGCCTCGCGCAGGAAGGTGGCCGCGCAGGCGTCCAGCTCCTCCAGGCTCGCGCCCAGCACCTGGGCGGCGCAGCGCACGGAGTACGGATCCTGGATGCGGCCGCACCCCTGGTGGGCCTCCATGATGTCGCTGCCGTCCAGGGCGCGGCGCACGCAGGCGGCCACGGCCACCGGGCCGGGATGGGGCCGCAGGGCGTGGAAGGCCTCGCCGAAGGGACGGCGGCTGGCCTCCAGGGCCTCCAGCGTCAGGCCAAGGGCGAGCACGGCCCAGCGCACCAGACGATCGGCGCGGTGCAGTCCCAGCAGGCCCAGGCTGTTCATCATCTGGGTGCCGTTGATGAGCGCCAGGCCTTCCTTGGCCTCCAGCACCAGGGGCGCGCGGCCCGCCGCGGCCAGCACCGGCCCCGCCGGGACGCGGGCGCCGTCGGCCTGCAGCACGTGGCCCTCCCCCATGAGCACCAGCGCCAGGTGGGCCAGGGGCGCCAGGTCGCCGCTCGCGCCCACCGAGCCGCGCGAGGGCAGGAAAGGATGCACGTCGGCGTCCAGCAGCCACAGCAGCTGCTCCACCACCTCCGGCCGCACGCCGGAATGACCCTGGGCCAGGCTCGCCGCGCGCAGCAGGACCATGCCGCGGGCCTCCTCGCGGGTCAGGGGCCGGCCCCAGCCCACGGCGTGGCTGCGCACCAGGTTCACCTGCAGTTCGCCCAGACGGTGGCTGTCGATGCGCGTGTCGGCCAGCTTGCCGAACCCCGTGTTCACGCCGTAGACGGCCTCGGCCCCGTCGGCCAGGGCCCGGCGGAACTCCAGGCCGCGCACCACGGCCTCGCGGGCGGCGGGCGCGAGCAGGGCGCCGCGCTCCCCGCGGCACACGGAGAGGAAGGCGGGCAGGTCCAGGCGGTCGGCTCCGATGGCGAACGGGGTCACGGGATCCTCCGGGGGGTCAACGGGTGCGGCGAAAGAATTCCTCGGCGGCGGCCACCGCTTCGGCGGGCCCGGCGCAGTAGCGCACGGGCACGGGCAGGGCCTTCAGGAAGGTCATACCGTACGGCTTGCCGTGCAACCGGGGATCCAGCAGCAGCACCACGCCGCGGTCGTTCTCCGTGCGCAGCAGGCGGCCCACGCCCTGGCGCAGGCGCAGCACGGCGTCGCGCACCATGAACTCGGTGAAGGGGTTCTCGCCGCGGGCCTTCATGCGTTCGCTGCGGGCCTCCACCCAGGGGTCCGTGGGCACCAGGAACGGCAGGCGCGGCACCACCAGGAGCTCCAGCTCGTCGCCGGGCAGATCCACGCCCTCCCAGAACGTGCTGGTGCCCAGCAGCAGGGCGCGGCGCTCGCGGCGGAAGCGGGCCAGCATCTCCGCCGCCGACGTGCCCTCGCCCTGGGCCAGCACCACGGGCCGCTCGGCCGCCCAGGCGCGCTCCACGTCGGTGCGGAACTCGTGGGCCTGGTCGCGGGCCTGCAGCTCGGCGCGGAGCTGCTGCAGGGCGCGGTAGGACGTGAAGAGCACCATCCCCTTGCGCGTGCCCTGGGACAGCAGGGCCTGCAGCACCCCGGCCAGGGTGGGCACGTGCTCGCGGGTATCGGGGCCGGGGAACTCGGCCGGGCAGAGGAAGAGGCTCTGCGTCTCGTAGTCGAAGGGCGACGGCACCAGCGCCGTGCGCGCCGGCCGGCCGGGTCGGCTCAGGCCCAGCTCGGCGTTCATGTGGGTGAAGTCCTCCCCGATGCCCAGCGTGGCGCTGGTGGCCACCGGCTCCAGGCGCGAGCGGGTCCACTGCTCGCGCAGCAGGTCGCCGGCGTCCAGGCGGGTGGCGCCCACGGCGCGCACGCGTCCGGCGGCGTCGGGCTCCAGCCAGACCACCCAGTCCTCGTCGTCGATGCCGGTGAGGAACTGGGCGTCGTCCTCCAGGGCGCGCACCATCTCCGCGGCGCGCGTCAGGGTGGCGAGGTCCTCCTCCAGGCCGGCGCCCACGCCGTCCACGGTGTCCAGGGCATGGGCCAGGGTCGCGGCGGCGGCGCCGCTGGCGGCGCAGGCGTCCAGCAGGTGGCGGGTCTCGCCGTCCACCGGGGCGAAGGTCTCGCGGCGGTCGTAGACGCGGATGCGGCCCTGGTAGGCGGCGTCACGCCCGCCGGCGGCGGCGCCGTGGGCGGCGTCCACGGCGTCGAGCCAGCGGCGCAGGGCGGCGGCGGCCGCGAGCACGGCGCGGCCCAGGTCCAGGGCGGCGGCGGCGGCCGGAGCGGCGCCTTCGCCCAGCCGGTCCAGGGCGCCGGCGGCCCGCTGGGCCAGATCCGAGCGTCGGCGGCGCGGGTCGTGCTGGACCAGCTCCTCCAGCACCGCGGCGCGGGCGCCGTCGCAGCGTAGGGAGAAGGTCTCCAGGGCGGTCTGGGGCAGGCGGTGGGCCTCGTCCACCACCAGGTGGCCGTACTCCCCCACCAGGGTGTGGCGGGCGGCGCAGTCGTGCATGAGCAGGGCGTGGTTGACCACCACCAGCTGGGCCTCGCGGGCCAGGCGGCGGGCGCGCTGCACGTGGCACTCGTTGCGGCCGTAGCACACGGCGGGGCTGCAGGGCTCCGGCGAGTCGAAGAGCTCGCCCAGCAGCGGGCGCAGGGCCGGATGCTCCTCCACCTCGTCGCGCAGGCCGTCCACGGTGGACGCCAGCCAGAGCCGGAACGAGGCCTGGGCCCAGGCATCGTCCAGGGTGTCCGCGGCGCGCTGCTGGAAGCGCACCAGGCGCGTGCGGCAGAGGTAGTTGGCGCGGCCCATGAGACGGCGCGCCACCAGCCCCGGGAAGAGCGGGGCGAGGCGCGGCAGATCCTGCTCCAGGATCTGGGCCTGCAGGGCGCGGGTGTGGGTGGACACCACGCCGCGGCGCTCGCCGGCGGTGACGGCGCGCAGCAGCGGCACCAGGTAGGCCAGGGTCTTGCCCACGCCCGTGCCCGCCTCGATCAGGGCGCTGCGTCCCTGCTGCAGGGCTGTGAGCACCTCGCCGGCCATGAGGCCCTGGCCCAGGCGGCCGCGGAAGCCGGGGCCGTAGAGGCGGCCCAGGCCGTCGAGGCCGGTCATCCATTCCTCCAGCTCGCGCGGATCGTCCGGGACGGGCGCGGGCGGCGGGCCCGGCGGCGCGGGCGGGTCGTCGTCCGGACCCCAGGCGGCGAAGGGGTCGGCCTTGGGGCGCGCGGCCAGGCGATCCACCAGATCCAGCAAGGTGGTCTGGGCGGCGGCGAAGGGCGTGAGCAGGCGACGCACGTCGTCGCGCAGGGCGGGATCCAGGGCGGCCCAGGCCTGCAGGCCGGCCCAGAAACGGCGGCCTTCGCGGCGGAGCTGCTGCTCGGCGGCCAGGCGGTCGCTCACCACCAGCCGCGTGCGCCCGGCGCGCGACGGGTCCAGCAGGGAGTTCAGCAGGGCGCGGGGCACCAGCAGGCGGCCGTCGTCGCGGGGCTCCAGGTGGGCGGTGGCGCCGTCGGTGACCACCAGGGCGCCGGCGGGCAGGTCGTCCAGGTGGTCGGCGTCGGGGATCTCGAAGAGCCGCGAGGGATCGCGCGCGTCGATGAGCAGCAGCGGGCCGCCCCGCGAGGAGAGGCCCACCGAGAGCAGCAGGGCGCGGTCGTGCTCAGTGGGCATCGGGCGGCGTCTCCCCGGCCAGGACGCGGGCGAAGAGGGCCTCGTCCAGCACGCGCACGCCCAGCTCCCGGGCGCGCTCCAGCTTGGAGCCGGCCTCCGCGCCCGCCACCACGGCGTCGGTCTTGCGGCTCACGCTGCCGGTCACCTTGCCGCCACGCTGCTCGATGAGCTGCTTGGCGTCGCGGCGCGACCAGCCCTCCAGGGTGCCGGTGAGCACCACGGTGCGGCCGTGGAACCAGGACTCCGTGTCGACGGCCGCGGCCTGCGGCGCCGCCTCGACCTCCTTCAGGTAGCCCACGGACTGCAGCTCCGACAGCAGCGCCGCGCCGGCCGCCGAACCCAGGAACGCCAGGATCTCCCGGGCCATCTCCGCGCCCACGCCGTAGATCGCGGCCAGGTCGTCCTCCCCCGCCTGCGCCAGCTCGGCGCTGCCGGCGAAGCGCCCGGCCAGGGCGGCGGCGGTGGTCACGCCCACGCCCGGAATGCCCAGGGAGAAGATCTTGGCCGCCCACGGCCGCTCGCCCGCCGCCGCGGCCGAGGCCACGAGCTTGGCGGCCGACGTCTCCCCCCAGCCCGGCAGCGCGGCCAGGGCCTCCGGGTCCAGGCGGAAGAGGTCCGGGATGCCGCGCAGCAGGCCGGCCTCCAGCAGCTGGGCGATGCCGCGCGCTCCCAGCCCCTCGATGTCCGCCGCCTCTCGCCCCACGAAATGCCTGAGCCGGCCGGCCACCTGGGCGGGGCACTGCAGGTTCCCGCAGCGCAGGGCCACCTCGCCCTCCAGGCGCGCCGTGGCGCCGCCGCACACGGGGCACGCCGACGGCATGGGCACCGCGCGTTCCCGGCCGATGCGCGCCTCCGTCTCCACGCGCAGCACCTTGGGGATGATGTCGCCGCCCTTGGCCACCACCACCGTATCGCCCACGCGGATGTCCTTGCGCTCCATCTCGTCCCAATTGTGCAGGGTGGCGCGGCTCACGGTGGTGCCCGCCAGCAGGACCGGCTCCAGCTCGGCCACCGGCGTGATGACGCCCGTGCGCCCCACCTGCAGGGTGACGTCGCGCAGGGTGGTGACGGCCTCCTCGGCGGCGAACTTGAAGGCCAGCCCCCAGCGCGGCGCCTTGGCCGTGGCGCCCAGGCGGTCGTGCCAGCCCAGGCGGTCCACCTTGAGCACGGCGCCGTCGATCTGGTAGTCCAACGTGGAACGCAGGGATTCCAGCTCGGACAGGGCCCGCTCCAGCTCCGGCACGTCGGCGCCGGTGCGCAGGAAGGGGTTGACGGGCAGGCCCAGGGCCTCGAGGCAAGCCAGCTCCTCGCGGTGGGTGGACGGCCCCGCCGCGTCCTCCGGCAGCAGGAGCTGGTAGAAGAAGGCCGACAGGCGACGGCGCCCCACCTCGGCCGCGTCCAGGGTCTTGAGCGTGCCGGCGGTGGCGTTGCGCGGGTTGGCCAGGGGCTCCAGGCCCGCCTCCTCGCGTTCGGCGTTCAGTTCCTGGAAGCGGCTGAGCGACAGGTAGGCCTCGCCGCGCACCTCGCAGGACTCCGCGCCGCCCAGGGCCTCGCGCCAGCCGTCGGGCAGCTCGGCGGGGATCTCCGGAAAGGTCAGGACGTTGGCGGTGATCACGTCGCCCTGGGCGCCGTCGCCGCGGGTCAGGGCCAGGTCCAGGCGGCCGTCACGGTAGCGCACGGCCAGGGCCACGCCGTCGATCTTGGGCTCCACGGTGAACGTCACCTCTTTGCCCGGCAGCTCGGCGCGCACGCGCTCGACGAAGGCCCCCACCTCGGCCAGATCGTAGCTGTTGGCCAGGCTGATCATGGGGCGCGAGTGGGGCGCGGACGGGAAGCGCTCGTCGCGATCGGCGCCGGGGCGCGCGGTGGGGCTGGCGGCGTCGGCCAGCTCCGGGTGGGCGGCCTCCAGGGCGGCGAGCTCGCGCACCAGGGCGTCGTACTCCTGGTCCGAGATCTCCGGCGCGGCGTCGTTGTAGTAGAGGCCGTCGTGGCGGGCGATGGTCGCCCGCAGGCGCGCCGCCTCGGTCCTCGCGCGTTCCAGATCCATGCCGATCTCCGTCAGAAGGCCCGCAGCAGGGAGACGTGGAGCTTGGCCTGGTCCAGGCCGAAGCTGTTGGGGAAGCCGATGGCCAGGGACACGTCGCCCCCGGCGCCCGCGGTCTCCAGGCCCACGCCGTAGCCCACCGGCTTGGTGACGATCACGCCGGCGGCCGTGGTGGCGCGGCGAACGTACCCCAGGTCCAGGAACGTGTAAAGCCGTGAGCGGCCGGGATTTCCGAGCCGCAGCTCGAGCTGGGCCGAAGCCACCTGGTCGCCGGGGAACTGGTCCTCGCGGTAGCCGCGCAGGCTGCGCGCGCCGCCCAGACGCTCCTGCTCGGCCAGGGGCAGGTCGCGGGCGTCGGGCTGCACGCCGGCGTAGCCGCCGCGCACGCCCAGCGCCGTGACGCCGCCCAGCATCAGCTCCGCGTCCAGGCCCAGGCGCACCAGGGTCTGGCGCTCCTCCAGCAAGCCGGAGGCCCCGCCCACGGTGTCGGGCCGCGTTTCGGCCGTGCGGCGCGCCGACTCCACGGCGAAGCTCCCCGCCCAACCCGAACGCAACGGCTCCAGGCGCCGATGATCCAGGGCCGCCCGCGTGCGCCAGCGCGACGACCGCACCCAGACGCCCGTGGGATAGGTCCCGCGGTCGCGCCCCACGCCCAGCTCCACGCCCCAGGCCCCGGCCACGGGCAGACGCACCCGCAGGTCGGCCTGGAAACGGGTGTGGACATCCGTGAGCACCTCCTGGTCCAGCAGCCCCTCCAGATCCAGGGGCGTGCCCAGGGCCAGGGGCTCGAGCCAGGCCAGGCCCAGGTGGGCGCGGTCGGCGCCGTCGTCGCTCCAGTCCACTCCCAGGCGGCGGCCCGTGCCGGCGATGTTGCCCAGCTCCAGCTCCACCTGCCCGCTCAGGCGCGTGTCCTGCCGGTCATCGCGGCTCAGCCCCAGGATGGCGGCGAAGCGGTTGGGGCGCGGACGCGGCGCCACGGGCCAGTGCACGCCCACGGTGTCGGCCTGCTGGATCCAGACCACGGGCTCCCCCACCTCGGTCCAGAGGCCGCGGGCGCGCAGGCGGTCGCGGGCGGCGTCCAGGTCCCGCTGGCGGAACAGGTGGCCGGGGTGCAGACCGCTGGCGCGGGCCAGGAAGCGGCGGGCGCGCGCCGTGGGCAGCGAGGAGTCCACGCGCCCCAGCACCGCGGCGCCGCCGGCGGGCAGGGCGATCTCCACGTCCACGGTGGCGGCGATCGGATCCGGGGTGGCGCGCTGCAGCCGCCAGCGCACGAAGGGGCGGCCGCCGTCCGCGGCGGCCCGCAGCGCCGCCGCGGCGGCCTCGCGCCAGCGCGCGGCGGTGCAGGGATCGCCGGCGGCGGGCAGCAGCGCGGTCAGGCGGCGGTCCAGCTCGGGGTCGGGGCCGGGCGTCAGCGTCACGCGCCCCACGCGGTAGAGCGGCCCCGGATCCACGCGCAGGCGCGGGCCGTCGCCGTAGCGGATCAGCGTGGTGCGGCAGGCCAGGTGGCCGCGGTCGCGCCAGCGGTCGCGCAGGCGCTCGGAGTAGGGCGCGGCGGCGGCGGCCGGCGTGCGGTCGTCGGCCACCACGGCGCCCACGCCGCGCAGCAGGGCGGCCAGGCTGTCGGGCGCGGCGGCGGCGGGATCCTCCCAGCGGGCCCAGTCGGCGGGCCAGGCGGCGGCCCAGGCGCGGTCCGCGGCGGCGTGGCGGGCCCAGGCGGCGTCGGCTCCGGGGGCGGGCTCCAGGCGCTCGGCGGCGCCGGCCCTCGTGCAGGCCAGCATCAGCAGCACCCACGCCACGAGCTCAGAAGCGCGCCGTCGATTCCAACCGCACGTCATGCCGCCACCCCCTCGCGTCGCCCAGCCGGCGGCTGGCGTGGCTCAGGGTCACGGTCATGCTGGACGAGGGGTCCCAGCTCACGCGCGTGGTCATGTCCACGTTCACGCCCGCGTCGGGGAAGAAGAACGGCCGCAGCGCTCCGGCCGGCTCCTCGCTGTCCACGCGGGACCAGCGCACCTCCGCCTGCCCGCTCCAGCGGCGGGCCAGCTGCCAGCGCGCGCCGGGCTTGAGGCCCCACTCGGTCTGGCGCACGGTGGTCACGGCGTCGTCGCGGGTGAGGCGGTCCAGGGTCAGCCCGTACTGGTTGCCCGCCGAGGGGCGCACCACCGCCTCCAGCTCGTGGCGCCGCACCACCGTGTCGTAGGAGCGGTTGCTGCTGTACGACGATTCCTCGGTGCGGCGCGCGTCGGTCTCGCGCCGGCCCCGCCAGCGCAGCGAGAGCAGCGGCGTGGGGTTGTGGGTGAGCTGCGCCTCGTGCATGCGGCGCAGCCGATGCTCGGGATGGGCGGCGTACTGCCGGTCCAGCACCTCGCTGAAGTCCAGGGTCAGGCGCAGGTCCCAGGTGCGCAGGTTCCGCAGCAGCACGGCCTCCTGGCGCAGGGAGAGCTCGCCCAGCACGCCGTCGTCCGGGTCCAGCAGGCGGTCGCGCTCCAGGCGCAGCAGACCGCCGGTGTCGTCGGTGCGGGAGCGGCCGCGGGCGCCCACGCGGGTGAAGGTGTTCCAGGCGCCCCAGAGGCGGTCGCGTCCCAGGAAGCCGAAGTCCTGGCGCCAGGTCAGGTCCGCCGCCACCTCCGTGGTGGCCACCAGCGAATCGGTGCCCACGGTGACCACGTTGAACTCGCCCAGGTTGGTGCCCACGAAATCTCCGGCCTGGTTGTAGTCGCCCTGCTGCAGGCCCACGTACACCACCTGGCGGTCCAGGACCTCGGTGCGGCTGTTGTCCACGCCGTAGCTCAGGCCCCAGTCGCTGCCCAGATCGTCCCAGCGGCCGGTCAGGCGCAGCTTGGCCAGGCGGGTGGTGCGGTCGGCGCCGTCGGGCACGGCCACGCGGCGCCAGGAGCCGTCGGCGGTCAGGCGCACGCCGCCCACGGCCGGCGAGCCCAGGCGCCAGGTCCAGGTGCGGCCGTCGCGCTCGCGGGCCCAGCCGTCGGTGCGCAGGGAGTCGGCCTGGTCGCGGGTCCAGCCCAGGCGCCAGGCCCAGGCGGCGTTGGGGCGGCCCGCCAGGTCCAGGCGCAGGCGTTCCAGGCGGGCTCCGGCGGCGCTGGGCGCGGCATGGGCCGCGTCGGCGTACTCCTCGGCGTCCCAGGCGGCCGACGGGCGCAGGGGGCCCGCGGTCACGGCCAGCTCGTGGCGGTCCTCGCGGCGGTCCACGTCCAGGGGGTCGGCGGTGTCCCGGGCGTCGGCGCGGCGCGCCTGGTGGCGGCCAGCCAGGCCCGCGGCGGCCCACGTGCCCTCCAGGCTGCGCTCCGACGCCTCCAGCGATCCGCCGTGGCGCAG
Organism: Candidatus Krumholzibacteriia bacterium; assembly: GCA_035447065.1. Taxonomy (GTDB): domain Bacteria; phylum Krumholzibacteriota; class Krumholzibacteriia; order LZORAL124-64-63; family LZORAL124-64-63; genus CALEMW01. The sequence goes on along the minus strand of DAOTGJ010000009.1, from coordinate 12,165 downwards.
CCGGTTCCAGCCCACCGCCACGCCGGCGCGGCGGCGCTCGCCGCCGGCCTCCCAGGCCAGTTCGCCGCGGGTCTCGCGGTCCGACTCCAGCAGGAAGCCCTCGCGGGCGGCGCGGTCGGCCAGGCCCCAGCGTTCGTAGCGGAAGGCGTCGCGCACGCGGGTGAAGGGCTCGAAGCCGGCGGCCAGGTCCTCGTGCACCACGGCGCCGCGCACGCGTCCCAGCCCGCGCCCGCCCCAGCGCACGTCCCGCGGTCCCGACGCGGCCGCGGCCCGCCAGGCCACCGCCCCGTCGTCGCCATCGTCGCGGGCCGAGAGGGTGTTGGCGTCCACGGCGCCGGCGTGCCACTCGGCGCTGAGCCAGGGGCGCATGGTGTCTCCCAGGGCCACGGCCGCGGTCATCAGGCTGCGGCTCTCGGGCAGCTCCAGGGGGCGGCCGATGCGCCAGGAGCCGCCGCCCGGCCCCCTGTAGACGTAGACCGTGGCGCCGGTCTCGGTGAGGCGCTGCACGGCGTAGTCGCCCAGGCCGGCGCCGGCCTGGTAGAACTGCACCTGGTGGTCGCCCTGCAGGCTGTCCCACACGGCCACCGACACGCCGCCGATCTCGTCCAGACGGTAGGCGCCCTCGCCCACGGCCGTGGGCGTGAGGCCGTCGGCCACGGCCAGGGCCGGGTCGTCGCCGGCGGCCTCGAGCACGGTGCGGTCGGCGTCGGTGAGCTCGCCGCTGCGAGGGCGGGTGGCGTCGTCGCGCTCGCGGATCAGACCCACGCGGGCGCGGGCCGCGGCGCCCAGGCCGGGCAGGCGGCCGGACACGTCGGCGGCGGCGCCGGCCACCGAGCGCGCGTACGGGCCCTCCCCCTCCTCGTACTCCACCACGATCTCCGAGTCGGCCGTGATCAGACGGCGGAAGGTGAAGGTCACGGTGCCGCGCACGTAGTCGATCACGTAGTCGCGATCGTCGCCACGGGTCATGGCCTCGCCGTCCAGGAACACGCGCTCGCTGCCCGCCACCACGAAGAGGCGCGCGCCGGCGCCGGCCCCCAGATCGTACGGACCCTGGTTGGCCTCCTGGCCGCGCACGGTCACGGTGCGGAAGCGCCCGCGCGGCGCGCCGGCCAGCACCTCCATGCCCACGGGCCGGCCGCGGCCCGCGTCCACCTGCACGCCCTGCAGCTTGCGCCGGTAGCGGCCGAACTCGCTGCCCCCCTGCACGGCCACGAAATCGCCCAGCACCGCGTTCCACGTGGGAGCGGTCACGTCCACGCGCACGCGGTCGATGTCGCGCAGCTCCTCCGTGTTGCCCTCGGGCACCACCGGCAGGTTGTCGTCGCTGAGGGTGGCCTCCACGGCGATGTCCTCGGTGAGGTGGCCGCTGATGTTCAGGCGCAGGTTCTGGTCCACCACCAGCTCGCGGCGGTTGCCCGAGGCCATGCGCACGGTCTTGGAGCCGCGCACGTCCAGGTCGCCGGGCAGGGCGGGGGCGTCGGCGGCGGCGCGGTCGGCGGCGGTGTCGGCCGCGGCGGCGCGGGGCGGCGGGGCGGTGCGCAGGGGATGCAGCTCGGCGCGCAGGGGCGCCGGCACGCCGGCGTGGCGGTAGCTCAGCACCACGGTCACCGGTCCGCCGTCAGCCGGGCCCAGGGGCCGCAGGGGCAGCCACACGCCCTCGCGCTCGTCCAGACGGAAGTCCGTGTCCGCGGTCCAGGGACGGCCGTCCACCTCGGCCTGGAAGGAGCCGGGCACCAGCAGGCCGAAGCGCAGGTCCAGGCGATGGAGGTCCGGCGCGGCCAGGTGGGCCTCCACGGCGGGCGTGCCGGTGGTGTCGGCGGGCGCGACCGCCTCCGGCGCGGCCGCGGCCGCGCTGCACGCGAGCGCCGTGAGCAGCAGGATGGGCAGGCCCCGCGCCATGGCCCCCCTACTGGTAGAGGATGCGGTAGATCAGGACGGCGCCGCGGCCGCGGTCGCTCACCGCGAGGAGGTCGTCGGGGCCCACGGCCACGTCGATGGGGGTCTCGGGACCCTCGCGCAGGCCGGCGTCGGCGCCCAGGGAGAAGAGGTGGCGCAGGTCCGCGTCGTACACGTGCACGGCGGCGGCGGCGGGATCGGCCACGAAGAGGTTGTCCCAGACGTCGCGCTCCACGCCCTGGGGCGTGAGCAGGGGGTTGCCCACCGCGTCCGCGCCGCCGGCCTCGCCGTCGTAGGTGCCCAGGCGGTTGAAGCGCTGCAGGCGGCGGTTGCCGCGGTCGCTGACCACGAAGCCGCCGTCGCTCAGGAAGGCCACGCCGCTGGGCGCGTCGAACTGCTCGCGGTGCGGACCGGGGCGGCCCACCGTGAAGCGCAGGCCCAGGAAGGAGTCCAGCAGGAGGGCCATGCTCTCGCTGGGATCCACCACCACCACGGACCCGTCCACGTCCACGTCGAAGGCCACCGGCACGTGGTCGTAGCCGGGGTTGAGGTAGCGGAAGTCCACCAGTCGGTCCAGGAAGGAGCCGCCGGGGCCGAAGCGCAGCAGCTCGCGGCCGTCCATGTCCAGCACCCAGGCCTGGAAGCCGTCCAGGTGCACGTCCACGGGGCGGTAGAAGCGGCTGCCCGGCGAGTCGAGCTGGAACCACGCGCCCTCGGCCGGGGACCACACGTGCACGCGGCCGCCCAGCTCGTCGCACACGTAGAGGCTGCCGTCGCGGGCGTAGGCCACGCCGGCCAGGCCCTCCAGCGGGTAGTAGGGAGCCGAGGTCTCGTTCTCGTACGCGGTGAGGAACTGCAGCTCCGCGGGCCGGCGGCGGTCCGGGTCCGGACGGCGCTCGCCGCCGCCGCTCTCGTCGTAGGCGGCTCGGGGCAGGTCGGCGTAGGCGCGCTCGGGCGCGGGGGCCTTGGCGGCGCAGGCGGCCAGCAGCAGCGCCGCCCCCAGGATCAGAAGCGCAGCGAGGCGACGCATGCGGTGCCCGCCTTTCCGCCGACGTTGCGCGACTCCAGGTCCACGCCCACGCGGCCCACGCGCATCATGTGGCCGTCGTCGCCGGCGGAGCGCACCGCGTCGTAGGCGGCCACGGCCCGGTTCACGATGGCGAAGAGCACCGTGAAGTCGCGGCGGTCGTAGGCGCGGGCGGCGTCGGCGCGCAGGAGCTGGAAGTCGTTCTGACGCTCGGCGCTGCGCCAGAACCAGGCGTCCTCGGCCGGGATCAGGTTGGTGGCCTCCACGCCCTCGGCGCGGGCCTCCATCTCCAGGCCCTCGTTGTACTCGTCGCTGGTCATGTAGCGGCCCACGGCGCGCCAGTAGCGCTCGCTGTGGTCGCCGTCCACGCCGGCGTAGATCAGCGCGTAGTCCTGGTAGTCCTCCTCGGCGCCGTTGGCGATGGTGTGCAGCACGCCGTAGGTGGTCCACACGGCCAGCTCGGCGCCGCCGAAGGCCAGAGCCTTGCCCTTGTCGCCGTTGTAGAGCTGCCCCAGGCCGGGCAGCAGCAGCGAGAGGGCGCCGGCCTTGAGCTTGGTGCCCAGGTTGCGCGGGCCCTGGCGGCGTCCGGCCTCGAAACCGCCGATGTCCGAGCCGCCGATGTCCTGCGCCCGGAACAGGCTGGAGGCGTCGCGCCCCAGCACCTCGCGCTCCACCTCCAGGAGGCTGGCGGCGGGCGCGGCGGCCGCGGCGGCCTGGGCCAGCAGCAGCACGGCGAGCGAGGCGGCGAGGATCGGGATGCGTCGGGTCACGGTCGTCACTCCCATGCTAGTAGCTCACGGAGAAGCCCAGCCGGCTCGCGGTGAACCCGCGGGGCTCGGCGATGATCGCCACGTCGTGGCCGCCCACGCTCAGCGCGGCCTGGCCGTCGTCCGAGAACACGCCGCCCAGCCAGGCCACCTGCAGCACGCTGAACACGCGCGTGAGCATGTTGAAGTACACCAGGTTGTCCCGGGTGTGGAAGGCGTCGTTGGAGTCCTGGCGCATCTCGCGGTAGATCATGCGGTGCGGGGACACGTCGGTGTTGTCGCGGAAGTAGGAGGTGTCGCCCGCCTGGATGTTCTCGCCCGGGTAGAGGATGCGCGGGTCCAGGAAGTCGTCCCAGCCGAAGACGAACTGGTCCCACTTGCCCGCGTTCTCGTACCACTCGCGCTCGTCGTCCTCCTTGCTGACCCAGAGGGACAGGTCCTCGTGGTCGTTGACGCCGTAGTAGTACGTGCCCGGGTAGTCGTTGGCGTCGCCGCCGAAGGCCGCGGCCAGGCGGTCCTGGCTCCAGTGCTCGTCCAGGTAGTCGTAGTAGAGCTCGCGCTTGTCCACGCCGTCCTGATGATACTTGGCCACGCCCACCCAGGCGGCGGCGTCCAGGGCCATCATCAGGTAGCCGCGCCTGTAGCCCATGGTGGCCTCGCCCAGGCCGGGCACGAGCAGGGACAGGAGCATGGGCTTGGCCACGGACGTGCGGTCCACGCCCCCGCCCCCGCCCAGATCCGCGAAGCCGCCGATGTCCGACTGGGGCAGCGCGGCGCGGTCCAGCCCCGGCTCCGTGTCCAGGGCCCGGTCCACCAGCCAGGCCGAGCGGGCCGGCGCGGCGTCGGCCGCGGCGCAGGCCAGAGGGGCCGCCACGGCGGCGGCCAGGGTCAGGGCGATCAGCAGACGCGTCATGGTCGATGTCTCCTTGCGTTCGATGGGCAGGGGTCAGCGTTCCACGGCGAGGCGCTCCAGGCGCGTCACCCGGCCGTCGGACGCCGGGGCGTCCAGGCGGCAGAGGTACACGCCCGAGGCCAGGTCGCCCAGGGGCCAGACGATCTCGGACACCAGGCCGGCGGGCACGTCGCGCTCCAGCGCGGCGACGATCTCGCCTTCCAGGTTGAACACGGTCACCCGCGCGGTGCCGGCGGCCTCCGCCCAGAAGCGGAAGGCGGCCTGCTCCTCGCGCGCGGGGTTGGGATAGATCAGGAAGCGCTCGTGCTCGGCCTCCGCCGGAGCGCCCGCCACGGCCTGGGCCTCGCCCACCGGGCCGAGGCGCGCGGGACCGCCCTGGGGACCCAGCCACTCGCTGGTGCCCGCGGCCTTGCCCGCGGCGGCCGGCGTGAGGTAGCCCGCCACGCCGCCGTCCACGGCGGTGCGGCTCAGGCCCGTGGCCTCGGCGCCGCCCAGGGTCACGTTGGGACGGCCGCCCGGATCGGCGAGCCAGAGCACGCGGCCCAGATCGCCGGCGTCGCCCACGGCGCAGGCGGCCGCGCCGCGGTCGGCCCAGAGCATGGGCGTGTGGTCCACGCGCACGCCGCGGGCCGTGAAGGCGATGAGGTGGCCGCCGTCGGTGGTGGCCCACACCTCGTTGATGCCGTCGCCGTCGCCGTCGAAGACCACCACGCCGCCGCTGAAGCCCGTGTCGGCGTCCAGGGGGAACTGGTCCAGCAGGCGCACGGGCCAACCGGCCAGGGGCGCCAGGGTGGCGTTGAAGGCGTGGATGGAGGTGGCTGTGACCAGGATGAGGTCGTCGGCGCCGTCGGCGTCCAGGTCCGCGGCGGCCAGGGCGCGCAGCTCGGCGCCGTCGGTGCCGGCGTCCCAGGCCTGGGCGTCGATCTGGCCCTCCGCGACCTGGTGCACCACGGTGCCGTGCCCGCTGCGGTCCAGCAGCACGGTGCGCAGACCGTCGACGGCGCGCAGGCTCACGCCGCCGAAGGCGCCCTGGGCGTCGGCGGCCGCGGTGATCGCGCCGCCGGTGCCGGCCGGCGCGCCCATCAGGCCCCACGCCGATTCCAGCAGCACGGCGTAGAAGTTGCCCGCCGGCACGAAGGGCGCCGCCAGGGTCTGGTCCTCGCTCAGGTCCTGCAACACGCCTTGCACCTGGCCTGTCAGGCTCACCGTGGCGAGCTGGGCGGGGTGCACGGGGCAGCGCAGCACGTCGCCGGTGAGGCCGGGCTGCAGCAGGGGCGCGAAAGCCAACGAGTCGCCCACCTGGACCGACCAGTCCGGAGTCCAGGCGCCGCCGCCGGTGCCGGCCGGCAGGCTGTGGATCCAGCCGTCGCGGGTGGCCAGGATGAGCTGGGCCCCGTCGTGCACGGAGAGGGGCGGACCGGCCAGGGGCGCCGATAGGATCAGGGCGGCGCCGTGCGGGGCCGCGCCCGGCGTGGGCGCGGCGGCGGTGCCGTCCACGTCCCAGGCGAAGAGGCAGGGCGCGGCGTCCTCCCCCGCGCCGCCATCCACCGGCAGCGAGCCGGCCACGAGCACGGCCTTGTCGTCCAGGGTGAAGGGCGTGAGGGTGGCGGCGTCCAGGCGGCGCGGGCCGAGCACGTCGTCCGGGGCCGGCACGCGCCAGGGCGAGCCGGGGGCCAGCGGCCGCACCGCGGCGCGGAAGGTCATGGTGGCCGCGTTGGCGGAGATGTCCCAGAGCTCCACGCCGGTCCAGGAGCTGTCGTAGGCGCGGGTGGACGGGCGGCCGTCGCGCAGCAGGCGGTCGTTGTTGGCGCTGTGGAAGGCGTCGGTCTCCGAGCCGTAGAAGCCCAGCACGTAGGCCTCGTACACGCCCACGTCCTGGATGCCGTCGGCCTCGATCAGGCGCAGGCCGTCGCCGTCGCCGTTGATGGTGTTGTCCTCCATGCCCGCCAGGATGCGGTCCTGGTTCACGTGCCAGGCCAGCAGGCCGCCGGGGGGCATGAAGTAGTCGTACATGGCGGTGTTGCGCGGCTGGCCGGTGCGCGGATCCGTCTCGCCGGCCATGTAGAGCACCACGCCGGTCTCGGCGTCGCGCCGCATGTAGAACTCGTTTGGATCGTCGGGCAGCTCCGTGGCCAGCCACGGCACCCAGCGGTTCTCCAGCAGCACGAATTCCCGCGGCGAGGCGCCGGCCACCACGGCCTGGGGGTAGTCCAGGTCGAAGTCGTAGGGATCGCCTCCGGAGCTGGAACCGCCGTACCAGCGCGAGTAGTCGCTGCGCGGCACCTGCACGGCCGGCAGATGGACCTCGTGCTCGGAGCCGTTGAGGACCTCCACGTCCAGCCAGCCCAGGAACCAGCGGCACCAGGCGCTCAGGCTGGGGGGCATGATGCCGGCCACGAAGGCGTCCTCCAGCACCAGGCTGTCCGGGATGGTGGGGTGCGCAGCGTAGTACTGCAGCCCGGCGATGAGGTTGGGCCCCGAGTCCATCAGGTCCCACAGGCCCACCGCGGGCAGGCCGGTGGTGGTGTCGTACACGTCGGGCAGGCCCAGGGCGTGGCCGAACTCGTGGTACAGGGCGCCGGCGATGCTGCCCACGTAGCCGTCCTGCGTGGTGGTCTCCGGAATGATGGAGCACTCGCTGAGGCTGCCCAGCTGGCCGGTCTGCGAGTCCACCGACGTGAGCAGCTGGGGCTCGCCCAGGCTCACGAAGAAGGTGGGGATGTCGTTGGGCGAATCGCCGTTGATGTCGGTCTGCCAGTCGGCGCCGGCGTGGACCAGGATCACGTAGGTCAGCGGGTCGTCGTCGTCGAAGTCGGCCAGGCTCACGTCGCCGTCGGCCTGGGTGCCCTCGTCGGCGGCCGTGAGCATGGCGCGCACCAGGCGCTCCAGCATGGGCACGTCCCAGTAGTTGCCCTCGCCCGGGGCGTAATCGGCCAGGTCGCTGAGCTTGTAGCAGTCGTTCTGGCCCTCGGGCAGCACGCGGCCCTGGATGAACAGGCGGCCGCCCGACTGGGCGTTGTAGTACTCGTGCAGGCCCGCCAGGTGGGCCATGTAGAAGTCGCGGTCGTGCGGGGGCGGATCGAAGACGATGGCCGGATCGGGCTCCAGCTGGAAGTCGCCGTCCGTGGTCACGCTGGTGAGGTCGCCGCTGCGGTCCGTCTCGAAGCCGATGCGCACGATGAGCACGCGCAGGGTGTCCGTGCCGGCGGTTTTGTCGGCGGTGGCCGGGATGCGGCCCGGGCCCAGGCCCTTGGCGGCCAGGGCGTCCAGCGCGCGCCGCGAGATGTGCCGGCCGCCCAGCATGTCGTGCACCTGGTGGTTGCGCTCGGTCAGCAGGCGCGCGCGCTCCACCTGCTCCGGCGAGCGGGTCAGCTCGCCGGGCCGGGGCTTGCGCACGGGCATGCGGTCGGTGGCGCGTCCCTCGCGCCAGGAGCGCAGGTCTTCCCCGGCGGCGGCGCCGGCCAGCGCCAGCAGCAGCAGCGCCGGCAGCAGCACCCGGGTCCAGGCTCGTCGATCCATCGCGTGCATCAGGCTCCGATCCCGGGCGCGGCCTCCAGGGGCCGCGCCCGCGGCGTGGTGGGATGGCTAGAAGTCGTAGCCCAGGCTGAAGCGCGTCACGCGCTCCAGGCCCTTGGCCTGGGGCACCGAGGCGAACCCGAAGGTGATGGCCGAGCCCACCCACTTCTCCAGGTCCAGGCCGAAGCCGTAGGTGCTGTCCTCGATGTCGCCCGTGCCCTTCTTGTAGCCGAACTGCACGAAGAGCGAGCTGTCGTAGGACCACTCCACGCCCACGCCGAATTCGTTCTCGCCGAAGTCCAGGCCGATGCCGTAGTCGTCCGCGTCCGTGTTCCAGTCCAGCAGGGGCACCAGCATGTCGCCCACGAAGAGAACCGACATGAGCTCGCTCTGGTACAGGCTGCGGGCGATGCCCACGGTCATCTTGCGCGGCAGCGGGTCGCTCTGGTCCGCATCCACGTGGGTGATGTTGGGACCCAGGTTGCTGATGGCCACGCCGATGTTGGACTTCAGGCTGGGCACCTTCCACAGCAGGCCCATGTCCACGGCGAAGGTGCTGCCCTGGCCGCCGGTCTGGTCCTGGGTGAACTCGTCCGGGGCCAGGTTGTCGCGGAAGTACTTCACGCCCATGCCCACGCCCAGGTTGGGAGTGATGCGCGTGCCGTAGTTGAGGCCGAAGGCCCAGCTGTTGGAGTCGAAGGTGCCGATGACCTCGCCCGCGTCGTTGGTGGCCTCCTGGCTGCCCATGGCCAGGTAGGTCAGGTTCAGGCCCAGGGTGCCGCCGAAGCTCTCGGTGGCGTAGCCGGCCCAGTAGATGGCGATGTCGTCGGCCAGGTCCGGGACCAGCTTGGACTGCATGACGTGGGCGCGCTTGCTCGCCTTGCCGTTGCCGGTGGCGAAGGCCAGGCCGCCGGGATTCCACCACATGGACGTGACGTCCTGGGACAGGGCGGTTCCCGCCTCGCCCAGCGCGTTGTAGCGGGCGCCGACGGGGAACTCCAGGGCGATGGCGCCCGCGCCGGACACGGCCATCGCCGGCGCGGCGAAGACGGTCAGGGCGCAAGCCGCCAGGATCAGGGGCAACGTCTTGCGGAACATGTGCGGAACCTCCAGTGCGCTTTCGCTTCTCGTCCTTACTTCATCTTCACGACCTGGCCGGTGACGGTCACGGGGTGCCCGTCGTCGGCCCAGTCTCCCTTCAACACATACAGGTAGACGCCGTTGGCGACCTCGTCGCCCTCCGCGTCGCGTCCGTCCCAGGCCATGGTCTGGGGGCCGCCGTCGGGGAAGTCCCGCGTGGCGGTCCAGATGCGGTGGCCGGAGACGGTGTAGATGCTCCAGGTCACCTCCATGGGATCGCTGAGCTCGAAGACCAGGTTGGTGGGGCCCGGCGTGGGGTTGGGCCACACGGTGGCGTCGGCGATCTCGGCCACGCCGCCGGCCACGAGCTTGAAGCTCAGGGTGTCGCTGCCCACGTTGCCCAGCACGTCGCTGGCGAAGAGCGCCACGCGGTGGTCGCCCGTGGCCAGGTCGTCGGGCACGGGCACGCTCAGGCGACCGACGGTGTAGCTGCCCGGCTCGAACTCGAAGGCGTCGGACACGTCGCTCATCACCCCGGTGCCGTCGAACTCCAGCAGCACCGAGTTGAGCGGGTTGGTGCCCAGGATGCTCACGCCGCTGGTGTCCTGCAGCACCGCCGTGAGCTCCGTGCCGGGCTTCACGCGGTAGCGGTTGTCGGCGAAGGCCAGGGCGATGCTCGGGCCCGCCACGTCGTCGGTCACGCCCGTGGCGGCCTGCACCACCGGCACCGTGAGGGCCGCGGCCACGGCGTCGCCGGTCTCCGGGGTGACGATCAGGCGCACCTTGCCGTGGTTCCCGTAGCGCAGCTGCAGCGGCGTCTTGAACGGGATGCGCAGGGTGTCGGACAGGGCGGTGCCGGTGCCGTGGAAGGCCGCGGAGCCCTCCTCCCACCACTCCACCACGCGGGTGTCCCCCGCGCGCTGGTAGGTCTGCTCCTTGCGCGACTCCTCCACCAGCAGGTCATAGGTCACGCCCGCGCCCGGCGCCAGCCCGTGGTCCGGCAGCACGAAGACGGCCTCCTGGCGGCGGCCGCCGCGCAGGGTGTCCAGGCTGGCCGTCGCGAAGTCGTGGCCGCCCGCGGGGTGCGGCAGGGATAGTTCCGGGTCACCCAGAAGGGTATATCGCTGGCTATTGGCAACGTACTGATAGACGCCTGGGTATTGTTCCCAAACTCTGATCTTCCCCAGCCATAGCGCTTCGCCCAGCGTCTGCGTGGCATCGACGACGCGTCCGGGAAACAGGTAAGAGTAAAAAGCCCTGGTGATCAGATTGTTGGGTCCGACCCAGCTCACCTGGGAGGCGGCGATGGCCGCGATGGCACCTCCACGCTCCTGGCTCACGAAGGACTCGGCCAGACTTTGCTTGGTGACCTGATCGTAGATCCCCACATCGCAACTGAACGCCAGGAAAAGGCCGCGCCTCTCGCCGTTGTTCAGGGCGTAGATGTCGTCTGTCAGAAAGAGCTGTTCGTCGGCCAGGACATCATCCGAGCCGTGACCGATGTAATGGAAGATCGTCAGTCCCTGATTCCATGCCTCTCGGGCTGCCTGACGGGCTAGGGGCTTATAGTGCGATCCGGATGCCGCCGGATAGGCCAGCAGGTACACCTTCGAGATATCGATGGTATCGGGGATGTATGCGTCGGCGAGCTCCTCTGCCATGTCCTGGTGCGCGCGTTCGAAGCCATCGGGATAGGACGGCTGGGTAAGGTCATCGGCTGCCAGGACGACGCGGTTGCGCCAGGCGCCCTCAGGCAGATCATCATCAAAATCGATGATGCGGTCGACGCGGTCCAGCGCCTCCTCCAAATCGCGCACCGTCAATCGGCCACAAGCGAGGTCGGGAGCATCCGGGATGGAAGCCGGAGGGGTGTCGAAGCTGACGAGCATGTCGTCGGTCGCGTAAGGGTAGTACAAGTAACTGGTCAACAGCCGCGGGAACATCACGCTCAACCACGTCGGCAGCCTGCCGGGGAAGATGCCCCTGTAATCCCGGGGATCTCGGGAAGCATCTCCCAGGAAGCACACGCTCCGCAGGCGGCCCTCTCCCCCCTGCCACACCCACTTGAGAAAGTTCCGCAAGGCCAACGGATCGGTCACGGCACCGCCGAACGATTCGTACACGTCCTCGGCAGCGATCGCCACGACACGAGGAGCAGCCACTCCTGGCAGATGATCAGCTCGGTGATCACGGAGACGAGCAGCGGGTGCGCTCAGTCCCTCGCCGTAGAGAATCACCATGTCCACATCTTGATCCATGGTCCGCAGAACTCCAGGGGTCCGGAGCGTGCGTGAGGCGGTGCTCAAGAGATCCGTGCTTTCGAAAGCCAGGAAGTGGCGGTCGCTGCTCGGGTCACGAGTAAGCCCCAACGTGGCTCCCCCAGTACCCGATGAACCGGTTACCGCCACCGGTGACGCCGGATCCGTCACGTCCCAGATGGTCACGTTGCGGCCGGCCGGGATGGCCAAGGTCAAATCCATGGGCGTACCGGCAGTAGCGACTTCGTCACCCCAATGCGTGAAGAACAGCATGCCGCCGGTCTTGGCCAGTTCCGAACGGTACAACAGCTCCACGCTGTCCAGCATGATGTTGTAGCCGGCACCAGTCTCGATGTTGGAGAGCGTCAGTGTGTTGTTTCCGCGGACGATAGGGCCACGCCAGCCCGTGACTCGGATCCGAAGGCTATCATCCTGCGTCGCGATGCTCCATTCCGTGGTCGCAGCATCGGAAGTCTGGCCATTCAGCCAAACGCTGGCGGCCAAATTGCCGTTGGAGTCGCCTTCCTTGTAATTGGCCGATACGCCTACGTCGAAAAACACAGGGCTCCCAGCCACTGCGTCCGCAGCGTTGAAGCTCACCGTCCGCGTGTTGGCGATCGCGCTGGACCACACCCATCCGTCTTCCACATACCCGTGCGCCTCCACCACCTGCTCCTCCAGATGCACCCGCTTGAGGTGGTCCGC
>DAOTGJ010000008.1:83743-108428 GCA_035447065.1 Candidatus Krumholzibacteriia bacterium | reverse complement strand
TCCGTATCATCAGGGCGCATCCCGATCTCCATCTCCTCCAGCGATCGGAGCCTTCCATGAAGCGCATCCTCCCGGTCCTGTTCCTGATGCTGCCGCTGCTCGCTTCCGCAGCCTCTTTTCACGTCCCCGGGGATTTCGGCAATCTGGAGTACGCCCTGATGTTCGCCTCCAGCGGCGACACCATCCTGCTCGCCGCCGGCGAGTACCACGAATCCGCGCTCACGATGACCCGCCCCGTGGTTCTGCGCGGCGCCACGGGCGATCCTGCCGATGTGATCCTGCTGGGCGACGATGAAGACACCATCCTCACCTGCGACTGGGCCGCGGGGCAGGCGCGCCTGGAAGCGCTCACGCTGAGCGACGGCTGGGGCGAGACGTGCGGCGGAATGCGGCTCGACGGCGGCGCCGACGTGGTGGTCTCCCATTGCGTATTCCGCGGGAACCTGGCCGGATATCTGCCGGGAGGCGGACGCGGTGGCGCCGTCGGGTGCTTCGACCAGTCCCGTCTCATCATGCTGGACTGCCGGATCGAGGACAACAGCGCCGTCGGCGGCGGCGGCGTGTACGGACAGGACACCTCGGTCGTGGAGCTGACGGGATGTCTGATCATCGGAAACGACGCGACCTGGGGCAGCGGCCTGGAGGTGCGCGACGATTGTATCGCGTCGGTGGACCGCTGCACGTTCGTGGACAACATCTCGTACGTCTACTTCTACGGCTGCATCACCACCATCTCCAGCGTCCCGGTGAGGGTCGCATCCAGCATCATCGCCTTCACGTCGCCGGGCATGGCCGTGTATGGCGAGGCCGTGATCACCGACAGCGATCTCTACGGCAACGAGCACGGCGATTGGACCGGCCCCATCGCCGACCAGCTGGCGGAGCCCTGCAACATGGCGGCGGACCCGCTCTTCGTGGCGGAAGAGGTGGGGGACTACCGGCTGCTGCCGGGCTCGCCGTGTCTCGCGGACGGAAACACCTGCGGCGTGGAGATCGGCGCCTTCGGCGTGGGGGGCGCATCGGACGTCGCCGGCGCGGGAGCGGTCCGCGCCGTGACCGTGACCGGCTGCCGGCCCAACCCCTTCAACCCCAGCACCACCGTCTCCTTCGCGCTGGCGCGCGACGGCCGGGTGCGGGTGGATGTGGTGGACGCGGCGGGCCGATCGGTGGCCGTGCTCCTGGACGCGGAGCGGTCCGCGGGCGAGCACGCGGTGGCCTGGAACGGCCGCGACGCGCGCGGCGGCGCGGTGCCGTCGGGGGTGTACTTCGCCCGGGTGGCGGCGGGTGCGGAGCGTGAGGTGCGCAAGCTGACCCTGCTCAAATGACCGCGTGGGCTGCGAGCCCGGTACCGACGACGAGGGGCGGACCCGTTCCGCCCCTCGTCCCGTTTCCGCCCCCGCGCCGGCCGCGCTACTTGACGATGGCCTTCATCACGTCCTGCTCGGAGATGGCCTTGGTGCAGAAGAACCAGTCGTGGCAGGTCACGCCCTCCTTGCCGTCCATGCGGTCCTTGGCCACGCCGCACGAGCCCGCCGGCGGCACGATGACGTCGTCGCCGGGGCGCCAGTCCGCGGGCGTGGCCACCTCGAAGGCGTCGGCCGTCTGCAGGGCCTGCACCACGCGGATCAGCTCGTCGAAGTTCCGGCCCAGGCTCAGCGGGTAGTAGATGATGGTGCGGATCACGCCCTTGGGATCGATCACGAACACCGCGCGCACGGCCTTGGTGCTGCTCTCGCCGGGCTGGATCATGCCGTAGGCCTTGGCCACGTCCATGGTGATGTCCTCGATCAGGGGGAACGTGACCTCCACGTTCTCCATGCCCTTGTAGGAGATCTTCTCCTTGATGGTGCGCAGCCAGGCGATGTGGCTGTAGAGGCCGTCCACGGACAGGCCCACCAGCTTGGTGTTGTAGCGGGCGAACTCCTCCTCCAGCGTTGCGAAGGTCATGAACTCGCTGGTGCACACGGGCGTGAAGTCGGCCGGGTGGCTGAACAGGATGACCCAGCTCCCCTCGTACTGGGCCGGGAAGTCGATGGTGCCCTGGGTGGTCACGGCCTGGAAGGCGGGGGCCTGCTCGCCGATGCGGGGCATGGAGGGCTGGGCGGGGGCGTTCGTGTCGTGGCTCATGGGGGTCTCCTCTTGGGGTTCGGGTTCTCAGGGGCTCCGGATGTCCGGTTCGATTCTGGGATGGTGGATTGCACAGCGCGTGCCAAAAATATTCGAAACATTGAATATATTGGGAGATAACGAGTTAGGTTGGTATCAGCGTGATCCTGCATCATTGATGCAACGAAATGTCGTTGTATGTGGTGCGAGATATGGTGGTGCAACGATATATCGGTGCGGCGGGGCTGGGCACGAGCGCTGGACTCGCCGCTGCTCCCTCCGTACTGTCCCGGAGTCCTGAGCCACCGATCCCCAGGGAGGATCCGATGCGTTCCGAATACCACCAGCACCGTTACTGACGGCCTGACCGGGAGCCCGTGGGGTTCCCACAGCAGCCAGGCCGTCGGCGCGCACCCGCTCCCTGACTCCGAGCTCCTTCCCGGAGCGGCGGGCGGCGGGCCCGTCGCCGCGCGCCTGGGGAGGAGACCATGAGCGAGTCCATCGACCAGGGACCCCGTGTCCCATCGTCGTCCCCGCTGACCGAGACCCTGATCCAGTTGATGTCGCAGAAGAAGGGGCACCCCGCCTCCTTCCGTCATCTGCACCGCGAGGTCGCCCGCAGCCTGGCGAACCAGCCCGAAGGGGCGCTCCGCGCCGCGCTGAACGGGCTCGTGGAGCAGGGGACGGTGATCGGGCTGGGGGACGAGGACTATTTCCTCGCCGAGAACCTGGAAGCCGCCGTCGAGCGGATCTGCGAGGTGGTCGGGGCGTTCCACGCGGGCCGTCCCGATGCGGAGGGCATGCCTTCGGGTGAGATCAAGGCCCGCTTCGGCAAGGGGAGGTCGCTGCGTGCGCGACGCAACATCGACCCGCGGCTCTTCGAGCTGGCCATGGCCCGCGCCCGTGCTTCAGGCAGGGTCCGGGACGGCGGGTCCGGGATCCTGCCCGCAGGCTTCTCTCCCTCGGCGGAGCAGCGCCGGGAGATGGAGCGGCTGGATGGGGCGGTGATCGCCGCCGTGGCCGCGCGCCGGTACCATCGTCTCGGCCTGGGAGAATTGGCCCGCGATCTCCGCCTGGACCGCAGCCGCCTGCGCACCGTCCTGTTCCGACTGCAGAAGGAAGGGCGCCTGCTCCGCTACGCGGAGGACCGGTACATCGACGCCGAAGCTCTGGCCGGGGTCCGCACCGCGCTGGTGGAGGCGTTGTCGACGGCGCCGTCGCTGAGCACGCGCGAGCTGAAGGAGCTGCTGGACATCCCGCGCAACGCGTTCATCCCGTTGCTGGAGCATTTCGATGCCGAGGGCGTGACGCGCCGCGACGGCGATCGTCGGATGCTGGGGGACGGGGCTTGAGCGGAAGGGGCCGTGCGGCGGGGCCGTCGCCTACAGGTACCCGGACTTCAGCATCCCCATCCCCATGCGCTGCGTGGCCACGGCCTCCTCCACGCACTGCGTGTGGGTGGGGTCCGACGTGAAGCCCGGCGGGCAGGGCTCGCACTGGGCCGCGCCGGTGAACGGCGCGATGGAGCCTTCGGGGCAGTCCATGCAGGCCACCGAGCCCACCTGGTTCTGGTAGGTGCCCTGGGGGCACTCCATGCACGCCACGGCGCCGGCCTGGTTCTGGAAGGTCCCCACGGCGCAGGGCTCGCAGGCCTCGGCGCCCTCGAACGGGCTGATGAAGCCGGGGTCGCAAGGGGTGCAGGGGGTCATGCCGCCGGGACCGTACTCGCCGGGCGCGCAGGGGTCGGCGGCCGCGGCGGCGGAGGCGAGGGCGAACAGGGCGAGGGCGGTGAGGATCGTGCGCTTCATGGCGGTGCGCTCCTGGCAGGGGGAGGTTTGGGACCTCGGACCATCCTACCATCGGGCTGACCGGAAAACAAGATGTCTGGGCTCCTGTATCAGTTCCGCCCCGTGATGCGGAAGCAGATCACCTCCAGCGGCTCCGGTTCCTCCGCACCTTCCTCCGTCTCCGCCTCCGCGTTGAACGCCGTCCCCGTGCCCCGCACCACCACCAGCATCCCGTCGCCCACCAGATGGCAGGTCCCCTCGCGCATGCGGTGCCCCAGCGGGATGGCCACGCGCTTCAGGAACTCGCCCTCGGGGGTGAAGACGTCCCACGTCTGCAGCACGCCGTCGGGCTGGTCGAAGGCGCCGTTGGGCGTGAGCACCCAGACCAGGCCGTCGTCCGGGTCGATCATGATGCGGGCGATGGCGGGGTCGGTGTCGCAGATGTCCCAGTGGTCGGCGTTCCGTTCGCCGCGGACGTTGATGACGGGGGTGGCCCGGTCCTTGTCGGCGTCGGTCCGCCGCCGCGGCTCCAGCTCGCGGCCGAAGGCGGCCAGGGGCTCGCCGTGACGGTCGAACACGGAGACCACGTAGCGGTCGCGCTCCATGGGCACGTAGATCCGGCCGTGGGCGTCCAGGGCCCAGCGCCCGTCGATGTAGTAGTCGGCGCGCTCGTCCCACGTGCGGCCGGTGGGATCGATGGGCGTGCGGCGCTGCAGGATGCGGGTGAACTCGTCGCCGTCGGCGTCGCCCACGGCCAGGAAGCGCTCGGTGTAGCTGGTCTCCGGCGTCTCGAAGACCAGGCGCCCGCCCGTGGCCGCCAGCAGGCCGCCGCCGGCGTCCAGGCTGATCATGACGCCGATGTTGCCTTCGGCGGGCTCGCCGATGGGATGGCGCGTGGCCACCGGCGTGCCGTCGGCGCGCAGCAGGACCAGCTGCCCCGGGAACCCGGCGCCGATGCCCACCAGCCCGCCCGGCAGCAGCACCGTGCCGATGGGCTGCCGCACCTCGCCGGGTCCGTCGCCCTGCCGGCTCAGCGTGCGGCGGTGCTCGCCGTCCGGACCGAAGACCTCCACCTGGCAGAGCTGGTTGTCCAGCACGTAGATCTCGCCGTCGGGACCGCGGTCCACGTCCGTGATGCGTCCGAAGAGGATCTCGCCGTCCTCGCCGCCGGCGCGCCAGAGCTCCTTCAGCTCCAGGGTGGCGGTGCCGTCGGCGGGGCCGTCCGCATCCATGCGGGGCGCGGGCGCGGCGACGGCCGCGAGGGTCAGCAGCGGGAGCAGGGTCACGGCGACGACGGAGCGCGTCATGGAGGTCCTCCGCGGCGGGGCGTTGGGAAACGATGAGGGAACCAGGGCCCTACGCAGGATGCCTGGCGCGGTTGCGGGCCCGATGGGCCCACGGCGCCCCGGATCGGGATGTCTTGAGGCGTTCATCTCGTTGCGGGACAGGTCGTTCGGGAAAAATCGCCCCTCTCCGGAAAAGCCGCTCAAGTTCTCCGGGGACCTGCCGATAACGCCGTGGGGGACTCCATCCGCACCGAAGGAGTCGATATGCCACGCCTTGCTCTCGCCACCCTCGCCGTCCTCGCCCTTGCAGGGCCGACGGCCCAAGCCGCCTTCGAGGTCTCCTGGGGCTCGTCCTGGGACGGGGTGTCCCTCCAGGACATCCTGGACGCCGAGTTCGGTCCGGGCGTCATCGACGCCGCCAAGGACTACGAAGGCTTCCTGCCCGGCGACGCCGATCCGCCCTACTGGGAGGACGCGTCCATCAAGAGCCTGGTGATCCGCGAGATCGCCGGCAACAGCAACCGCAACACCATGGGCTGGTACGCGGAGGACCTGCTGGCCGCCCCGGCCATCGACGGCGTGGGCGACGGCGTGGTCATCGACGGCGGTCTGAGCGCCGGCGAGAACACCGTGGTGGACCTGCCCACCGGCCTCACGCGCTTCGGGTTCTACATGAACCCCAACGGCCCGCTGGACGCCGGCGTCAACGCGCCGGAGCCCGAGGTGTTCTACACCAACCGCTTCTACAACGATCTGGGACCCGACGGTTCGACGGCGCTGCACGCGCCCGTGGACGGCGACCCCCAGTGCCTGATCTACAACGTTACGCATCTGTTCGACGGCACGCCGACCTTCGTCCTGGCCTGGGAGGACCTGGACTACGGCGGCGTGCTGGGCCAGCAGACGGACAACGACTACAACGACATGGTGGTCATCGTGCAGGCGCTGTCGCCGGTGCCCAACGAGAGCATGACCATGAGCTCGGTGAAGGCGTTGTTCCGGTAGGACGGCCGCGGAGAGTCAGGAGCGGGGCGGCCCGAGCCGACGCACGTCGGGATCGGGCCGCCCTTTCTCGTTGCAGGCCCCTCAGAGCACGAACTCCAGCTCCGACAGCGGCGTGCGGCAGTCCAGGTCCGTGCCGCGGTCGCGGTGGTCGGCGATCTCCGCCGTCACGCCCACCGCGCGCCCGTAGAGGAAGAGCGTGAAGACCAGGTCGGCGATGCGCCGCTCGTCCGTGGTCCCCGCCGCCAGGTCGCCCCACACCAGCTTCAGCGCCATGCAGGCCAGCACCGCGTCGATGTTCACGCAGAACACGTTGCGGGTCACGCCCTCGCGGTACAGCCCCTTCACCAGGTGATGGTAGAAGTCCAGGAACGCGTTGCCCACGCCGGCCTCGCGCAGCTTGCCGCGCACGAAGTCCTCGCGAGGGTCGATGTTCACGGCGCTGCCCTTGAACACCGGATGGTTGATGCAGGGGATGGGCTCCACGCGCAGGTTGCCGGCCGCCTTGGCCCGGTCCTTGAACTCGGCGTAGTCGCGCACGGCGCGGTCGGCCAGGGCGGACAGGTCCACGCCGGAGGCGTTGCCGTCGGGATCGTCAAGCCCCGAGTCGACGAAGTAGCGGAGCAGGAAGCGCACCGCCTCGAACCCGTTGCCGCCGTGGGCCAGGCCGGTGTTGGCCAGGAAGCCCACGTAGACCATGGAGAGGTGGTTGCGGGCGCTCACGCTCTCCTTGGCGCCCTTGGCGCTGATGGTGCCGGCGCCGTTGCTCAGGGTCAGGCCGATGAGGTAGCGGAACTCCGTGAGGTCCGTGTCCTCGGGGTCGCGCCCGAAAGCGATGCGGAAGGCGTTCACGGTGAAGCTGCCCGTCAGTCCCGAGAGCAACGGACCGGTGAGGCGCTGCCAGGCGGTGTTGGTGGACGGATCGATCACCGCGTAGGCGTACTGCCGCGCGATCAGGAACAGGTAGCCCGCGGCGTCCTCCACCGTGCGGCGCGACATGCGCTTGAGCAGCATGGGCTGCCAGAACACGCACACCGTCATGGCCGCCAGCAGGAAGGCCTGCAGGTCGCGCACGTGGCGCCCCTCCGCCTCGGCCTGCCGCAGGATGGCCTGGCACACCTTCAGCGCGGTGCAGTCCTTGGTGCTCCGGAGCACCTCGCCGCGCAGGAACTCCGTCACCTCGGTCGACGCGCCCGGGCAGCACGGGGCGCCGGGATCGTCGTGCAGGCAGCTCTCGGCCACGGCCGCGTGGAAGGCGTCGGGATAGCCGGCCGTCTTCTCGTCGATGCCGTGGGCGCGGATGAGGTCGATGATCAGGGCGGCCTGGCGGCGGGTGCGCGCCAGCAGCGGCGCGTCGCCCAGGGCGGCCAGGCCCGACGCCAGGGCGGCGTTGGGCGTGGCGTCGTTGGCGCGGGCCCGCAGCACGGCGTCCATCTCCCCGTCGTCCAGCTTGAGGAAGAGGTTGAGCAGCAGGTTGACCGTGGGCAGGTCCTTGGCGTCGGGCATCATCTTGGCCAGGGAGAAGTAGACGTTCTCCTCCACCGAGCGCTCCGACAGCTCTAGGATGGAGCGGCCGTGGAGCGAGGCGACCATGGAGTCCGGGTCCAGGCGCGAGGCCCCGGAGGTGTTGCGCATGCTCCGGCGCAGGTACTGGGCGCCCACCTGGCGGTTGATCTCGCGCAGGGTGGCGGCGTGGGGCTCGGGCGGCTCCGCCAGGGGCACGTCCAGAGGCTCGGGCAGGGGCAGCAGGTTGTCGCCCAGCCAGGGCTTGAGGTTCAGGTCGCCGCGGGGCTCGAAGTCGGGCTGCTCGCCGATGGCGTCGAACACCGCCTTCATGGCCGCGGGCACCTGCTGGATGGAGGCCACACGCACGCCGCGCCGGCTCACCCGCGGCGCGTCGGGATCGAAGCACGGCACGCCGAAGTAGTCGTCGAACCAGCGTTCCTTGCTCAGGGCGTCGTCGCCGCTGCCGGCCAGGGCGCCGGCGTGGCCGCAGCTGCGGCCGATGTCCTTCTTCCAGCGCCCGGTCACGCAGACCACGATGGGCTTGCTGAAGCCGAACTTCCGCTCGGCGATCATCTCCAGCGCCATCTTCTCGTAGTAGCCGCCCGGCTCCACGTAGAGGGCCACGGCCTTGGTGCGCGGATCGTTCTGCGCGGCGTAGAGGAACTCCGGCAGCGCGAAGTGGATGTAGACGTCCTTGCCGGAGCTGACCGCGGTGGTGAGGCCGAAGCCCTCGGTGAGCAGGTACTCCGCCATGGTGGTGGTGAAGTTGCCGCTGTTGCTGTGGATGGCCACCGAGCCCTTGCGCAGGGTGAGCTGCGGGTCGTCGCCGCCCAGGGCGCCGCCCACGCGCACGTTGTCCCACACGTTGGCCACGCCCAGGCAGTTGCAGCCCACCACGTCCACGCCGAACTCCTGGCACAGCACGCGGATGTTGCGCGAGTCGGCCGTGGAGACCTTCTCCGTCACGATCACGATGCGCCTGAGCTCCTCGTTGGAGCTCACCAGCTCGCTCACCGCCTGCGCCACCGCCAGGGGCGGCAGGTAGATCACGCCGGTGTCGAAGCGATGTCCGGCCTTCATCACGTCGCGCACGCTGGGATACACCGGGATGTCGCCCAGCGCGGTCTCCAGCTTGCCCTCGCGGCCGTACTGCACGCCGGCCACCACGTTGCCGCCGGAATACTCGTGGCTCACGGGCGTGACCTTGCGGCTCTCGGCGCCCAGGATGTTGATCACGCACACCCGCGAGTCCGACGTGACCAGCTCCTCCAGGGAGTAGATGCCCACGTAGTAGGGGAAGGGCTTGGTGTGGAGCTGCCTCACGCCGTCACCTCCAGGTAGCGGTCCTTGCCTTCCAACGTCCACCAGTCGTCCACGCGGCAAGCGTACTCCAGGGTGCGGATCATGGAGGTGTCGGAGCCGAAGAACCGGTAGGGCAGCTTGAGGCTGTCCAGGATGTCGCGGGCGTAGACCATGCCCGACACTAGGTTGGGCCCGCCGCGCCCCACCACCACGTAGAGCGGGTGGTGCCCGTGCTCGGTCATGTGGTCGCGCAGGGCGTCGAAGATGCCGCGGAAGGTCACGTAGATGTCCGTGTTGTTGGCCTTGCCGCCGATCAGCAGCAGCACGTTGGCGCTCTCCAGATGGTGCCGGAAGCTGATGCGCGCGATCTCGTACATCTTCTCGTAGGGCGGGTTGCCGCCGAAGTCGCTGGCGAAGATGGCGCGCTGCCCCAGGGTCTCGGTGGCCGCGGAGTTGGCGCCGCCGCCGAACATGAAGGGCAGGATGCTGCCGTCGGGATTGAGCTCCAGCACGTCGCTCTGCCCCTGGTAGGTGCGCAGCATGTTGATCTCCTGCTCGAAGGCGGAGATGTCCGTCTGGAAGATGGTCTCCGGCAGGCCGATGCGCCGCGAGGCGGGATTGTCCTGGTCGAAGGCCGCCTTGATGTCGCAGGCCAGCGGGATGTAGCGCCCGCCCTCGCGCCGGATGCGCAGCGGGTTGATCTCGATGGTGCTCAGGCCGTAGCTGTCGTACAGGTCCCAAAGCTTGGGCAGGTGCTGCACCAGCGGACTGATGAAGCGGGGCGGGCAGCCCGTGTCGCGCAGCGCGTTGGTGAGGTCGAAGCTCTTCAGCCCGATGAAGGGATCGATCCAGCCCGTGTGGATCCTGTCCTGCTCCAACGACTCGATCTCCACGCCGCCCCACGGCGAGATGGTGAACTGGGGCCGCCGCAGCCGCGTGCTCTCGGTGATGGAGAAGTAGACCTCGATCTCCGAGGGGATGAAGGCCTCGAAGGTCACACCGTTGGCCTGCACCTTCCGCCGGCCCTCGCCCAGCGATGTGAAGTAGAGGTCGCGTTTGGCGGCCAGGGCGTCGGGCAGGTTGTCCACCACCCGCACCAGGCCCGCCTTGCCCTTCTTGCCCACCGCGGAGTAGAAGACCGGCTTGGCCACGATCTTCCCGTAACGGGCCAGCAGGTCGCGGATCTCGCCGTTGGTGGCGCCGCCGGTCAGGAATTCCGGATGGGGAAAGTCCACGAGACCCAGGACCTGGGCCCCATATCTCAGGCCGGAGATTTGCATGAATGTCCTCGGGGGATCCGGAGGTTGGGGGCGGGGCCGCCGCGGGAGCAGCGCTCGAACCCTGTCATCTTAGGACATTCGGAGGCGTCTATTCAAGAACATTGTTAATAAATTATCGTTGCAACAGGTCATTCGTTTTCAAGAGGCCCGTCCGGGAGGCGATCCGGACGGGCGTTGGTCGTCGCGATGGGTGGATCTTCGCCGGGCTGCGAGGATCAGGCATGGAAGAGGCAGGATCCACCCCTGTCCGTGCAGCATTATGGACTTACTATGGGATGCGTCCCGGCCCTGGACGGTGCCGAGGAGACCATCGCTGAAATCCCAGATCTCAGGACGAACCCGCTTGAACCCCGGACCCTGTGGAGGAGCCCCCATGTCCCGAGCCAAAGCCTACTCCGCCGCCGCCGCCACCGCCCCGCTGGCCGCCGACGTCATCGAGCGCCGCGAACCCACCGCCACCGACGTCCGCATCGAGATCCTCTACTGCGGCGTCTGCCACTCCGACCTGCACACCGTGCGCAACGAGTGGGCCGACATGATGCCCACCGTGTACCCCTGCGTGCCCGGCCACGAGATCGTGGGCCGCGTGACCGCGGTGGGCGCCGACGTGTCCGCCCACGCCGTGGGCGACCTGGTGGGCGTGGGCTGCCTTGTGGATTCGGACCACTCCTGCCCCAACTGCAAGAAGGACATGGAGCAGTTCTGTCCCGGCGCCGTGTTCACCTACAACGGTCCGGACAAGCACCTGGGCGGCGTGACCTACGGCGGCTACAGCGAGAGCATCGTGGTGGACCAGCG
Source organism: Candidatus Krumholzibacteriia bacterium (assembly GCA_035447065.1). Classification (GTDB taxonomy): domain Bacteria; phylum Krumholzibacteriota; class Krumholzibacteriia; order LZORAL124-64-63; family LZORAL124-64-63; genus CALEMW01. The sequence continues at coordinate 97,361 of DAOTGJ010000008.1, read as the reverse complement.
GTTCGTGCTGCGGGTGCCGGAGAACCTGGAGCTGGCCGGCGTGGCGCCGCTGCTCTGCGCGGGCATCACCACCTACTCGCCCATGCGCCACTGGAACGTGCGCGAGGGTCAGAAGGTGGGCGTGGTGGGCCTGGGCGGCCTGGGCCACATGGGCGTGAAGTTCGCGCGGGCGTTCGGGGCCCACGTGGTGGTGTTCACCACGTCGCCGTCCAAGGTGGACGACGCCCTGCGCCTGGGCGCCCACGAGGTGGTCAATTCCCGCGACCCCGAGGCCATGGCGCAGCACGCCTACAGCTTCGACTTCATCCTGGACACCGTGTCGGCCGATCACGACATCAACGCCTACCTCCATCTGCTCACCCTGGACGGCAACATGACCCTGGTGGGCGCGCCGGAGAAGCCGCTGCAGGTGTCGTCGTTCGCCCTGCTGATGGGGCGGCGGAGCCTGTCGGGCTCGCTCATCGGCGGCATCGCGGAGACCCAGGAAATGCTGGACTTCTGCGGGAAGCACGGCATCACGGCCGACGTGGAGGTCATCCCCATCCAGAAGATCAACGAGGCCTACGAGCGGCTGCTCAAGTCCGATGTGAAGTACAGGTTCTCCATCGACATGGCGTCGTTGAAGAACGGGTAGACGGGACCGGCGGGGGCGCGCGATTGGGCGTGCCCCCGCAGCCGTCGTGCGCTACAATGAATCCCGACGTTCAACTCGGGAGCTCATCGTGATCCACCCGCGCCGGTGCCTGATCCTCGTGCTGACCGCCCTCGCCGCGGCCCTGCCCGCCCACGCCCTCTCCCTCCGCGCCGCCTACGAGGCCGCCCCCGCCCGGGACGGCTACGATCGCGACGTGGTTCTCGAGCCCGGCCGCGTGTACACCGGCGGCCTGCTCATCGGCCCGAGCTGGGACGAGGACCTCACCCTCTTCCAGGACATGGAGCTGGGGCTGGACGTGCGGATCCAGGGCAACGGCGCCGTGCTGGACATGGGGGGCGAGAGCCTGACCATCGCCTTCTGCGGCAAGCGGCTGGACGTGACCGACTGCGTGGTGGTGGACGGGAGCGTGCGCTTCCGGGGCGACGTGGATCCGGGCCGCGACCGCACGCCCGAGGGATCGGTCCGCCACTGCACCTTCTATCGCCCGCGCGACTACGCCGTGCGCCTGCAGGGGGTGGGCGAGGGGGTGCTGCTGGAGCGGAACATCGTGGTGGACGCCGTGGACTCCGGACCGGACGGGCTGATCTGGACGGGCATCCTTGCGGAGAACCTGCCCACGGGGCTGGCCTTCGGGCTGTCGGTGCAGGCGGGGTTCTACGGCACTCCGGTGGTGCGCGAGAACTGGACCTGGTTCTCCGATCCGGCGGTGAACGCCGAGCCGCTCCACCACTTCGGCTTCCTCTGAGAGTACGGCTGAGTCATCCCACAGCCGTGGGACGAGGCCGGTGCGGCCCCGCATGACAACATCGCCGGACGGGATCCGGAACTGGGCGATCCGGAGCATGGGGATTTCCGCCCCGGCGCGGCGGAGGGATACGGCGTGCGCGCGCCGGTTCCCGCCGTGGCGGACGCGGCGCCCGCCCCGTCGCGTCCGGTGCCGACCCTGCGGCGCGGCGCGACGCTCACCGCGGGCGGCGTGTTGGACAAGGACGCGCTGTGGGACGCCGCCACCGTGGACGTGGTGGAGGACCTCACCCTGATCGACGGCGCCGTGCTGACCATCGCCGCGGGAGTGACGGTGCGCTTCCACGGCTACGTAGGCATGCTGGTCCGCGACGGCACGATCCTGGCGTCCGGCACGCCGCAGGCGCCCATCCTCTGGACCACCTCCGACCCCGACGCCTACGACCCCGGCCCCGGCGACGCCGGCTGCTGGAACGGCCTCACGTTCCTCAACGTGCCCGCCGCCCGCGAGCCCTCCCGCCTGGAGTGGTGCGAGTTCCGCCATGCCAAGGCCCTGCCCGGCCGCGGCCTGGACGACGACGACCCGCGCGTGGGCGGCCGCGCCTTCCGCGGCGCCGGCGGCGCCCTGCGCCTGGTGGGCGGCGATCCGGTGCGGCTCACCGGCTGCGTGTTCCGCGAGAACAGCGCCGAGCGCGGCGGCGCCCTGGCCACCCACTACGGCGCGTCGCCGGTGCTGAGCGAGTGCCTGTTCCTGCGCAACGTGGGGCGGGAACGGGCCGGCGCCGTGTTCGCGGGCTACGGACGGCCGCGCTTCGTGCACGCCACCCTGCTGGAGAACGTCTGCGCCAACTCCGATGTGGCCGACCGCACGGCCGGCGCCGTGGACCACTTCCACGCCTCGCCGGCCTATCTGGGCTGCGTGGTCTGGGGCAACGTGAGCAGCCACGTGGAGCATCTGCAGCTCCTGGAGGCGCGCGCCCTGGACGTGGTGCGTTGCGACGTGCAGGACTACGGCCTGGGCATGGGAGGGATGGACGTGGATCCGCTCCTGTCGTGGATGGGGGACATCGGCGCCGGATCCCCCTGCGTGGATGCCGGCGACCACGCCGCGGCGGCCGCCTGGCTGCCGGAGGTGGATCTGGCAGGACGCCCGCGCGCGATGGGCGGGGAGATCGACCTGGGCTGCTACGAGTCCGGTGCGGCCACGGCGGTGGCGCCGGCACCCGCGTCGACCGGCGCGCGGGCCTGGCCCAACCCGGCCAACCCGCGGGTCACCGTGGCCTGGCGGCAGACCGTGGCGGGCGGCGCGACGCTGGAGGTCATGGATCTGGCGGGGCGCTGCGTGAGGCGGCTGGACTGTCCGCCCACGGCGGCCGGCGAGCGGCGGGCCGACTGGGACGGCCGCGACGCCCGGGGGCATGCCTGCGCCGCCGGGACCTACCTGGTGCGGATCCGGCATCCTCTCGCCACGGACCAGGTCCGCATCGTCCTGGTGCGGTGAGTCCCGCGCCGATCTCCACGGCGGCGGAATTCCGAGAATCATGGTAGGATCTCGCTTCATCCCGACGGCCGCGCGTCGTCCGCCCCCATTCCCGCAAAGGATGCAGAAGGCCCATGAAGACCAAGTTCAAGCAGCAGGACGCCGTGACCGTGGTGGAGTTCTCCGGCAACGTGATGGGCGGGCCGGAGTTCGAGCCTCTGCACGAGGAAGTGAAGAGCCGCATCGCCGACGGCGCGCGCCGGTTCCTCTTCGATTTCGGCGGCGTGAAGTGGATCAACTCCACGGGCGTGGGGATCATGGTCACCATGTTCACCACCATCAAGGCCGCCGACGGCGTCATGGCCATCAGCCGCCCCAACGAGCGGGTGCGCGGGACCTACATGATCTCCCAGGTGAGCACGCTGTTCGACACCTACGAGTCCATCGACGAGGGCGTGGCGGGGCTGAGCTGAGCTCCGCCGCCGGTCCTCAGCGGTGCACTCCCGCCGCCTCGCCGCCGGTCCGCACCACGAACTCCGCGTAGCTCCCGTCGTAGACCAGCGGCGGCTCCATGGGCACGTCGGCGCCGTCGCCGGGGCGCAGTTCCAGCACGCGGTTGCTGAGGCCGCGCAGGAACGTGCGGTCGTGGCTGACGAAGAGCATGGTGCCCTCGAAATCCTTGAGAGCCTCCACCAGCATCTCCTTGGTCTCCAGGTCCAGGTGGTTGGTGGGCTCGTCCAGGATGAGGAAGTTGGGGGGATCGTAGAGCATCTGCGCCAGGACCAGGCGCGACTTCTCGCCGCCGGAGAGCACGCGCACGGGCTTGTCCACGTCGTGGCCGCTGAAGTGGAAGGCGCCCAGCAGATTGCGCAGGGTGGCCTGGGCGGCCACGGGGAACGTCTCCTGGATCTGGTCCAGCACCGTGAGCTTGGGATCCAGCAGATCCAAAGACTGCTGGGCGAAGTAGCCCACCTTCAGCGACGCGCCCAGCCGCACCGTGCCGGCGTCGGGCTCCACCGCGCCCACCACCATCTTCAGCAGCGTGGACTTGCCGGCGCCGTTGCGGCCCATGACGCACCAGCGTTCGCCGCGGCGGATCATGAGGCTGAAGTCCTGGTAGATCACGCGCGGGCCGTAGGCCTTGCCCACGCCCTTGAGCTCCGCAACGTCGTCGCCGGAGCGCGGCGGCTGGCGGAACTGGAACTCCACCACGCGGCGGCGCCGCGGCGGCTCCACCAGGTCCAGCTTGTCCAGCATCTTCACGCGGCTCTGCACCTGGGCGGCCTTGGCCACCTGGGCGCGGAAGCGCTCCACGAAACGGCGCTCCTTGGCCAGCATGGCCTGCTGGCGGGCGTAGGCGGCCTCCTGGTTGGCGGCCTTGAGGGTGCTCTGGTGCACGAAGTTGTCGTAGTTGCCGGTGTAGGACACGAACTCGCCGGCGTCGATGTCCACGATGCGGCTCACCACGCGGTTCATGAAGTCCTTGTCGTGGCAGGTCAGCAGCACGGCGCCGGGGTAGCCGCGGATGAACTGCTCCAGCCAGAGGATGGACTCGATGTCCAGATGGTTGGTGGGCTCGTCCATGAGCAGCACGTCGGGACGGCCCAGCAGCACGCGCGCCATGCCCACGCGGATCTTCCAGCCACCGGAGAGCTCGCCCATGTCGCGGTCCATCTGGTCCTGCGCGAATCCCAGCCCGCCCAGGATCTCCCGCGCGCGGGCCTCCAGCTCGTAGCCGCCGTGGCTCTGGTACTCGTCCTGCACGTGGGAGTAGCGCTCCAGGACCGCCTCCATCTCGTGGGCGCGCTCCGGGTCGGCCAGGGCGTGCTCCAGCTCCGCCAGCTCGTGGTGCAGCTCGCCCAGCCGCCCGCTGCCGGCGATGGTCTCGTCCAGCACCGTGCCCCCGCTCATCTCGCCGATGTCCTGGCGGAAGTAGCCGATGGTGGTGCGCTTGGGCACGGACACGACCCCTTCGTCCGGTTCTTCCTCACCGGTGATCAGGCGGAAGAGGGTGGTCTTGCCGGCGCCGTTGGGGCCCACCAGGCCCACCTTCTCGCCGGGGTTGAGCTGGGCCGAGGTCTCCACGAAGAGGATCTGGCGGCCGTAGCTCTTGGAGATGTTGGTCAGGGTGATCACGGGGTACCGCCGGAGGAGGAAGGGATCTCGGGTGGAGGCGGCAATATAGGACAAGACGGCGGGCGAGGGAACCGCGTCCCTCGCCCGCCGCCTGGTCCGGGTCTTCGCGCGTGGGCTACCGCGCGGCCACCCGCTTCAGCTCGAACCGGTCCAGGTTCATGACCTTGTCCCAGGCGGCCACGAAGTCGCGCACGAACTTCTCGCGGGCGTCGTCGCTGGCGTAGACCTCGGCCAGGGCGCGCAGCTCGGAGTTGGAGCCGAAGACCAGGTCCACCGCGGTGGCGGTCCAGCGCGGCTTGCCGGTGGCGCGGTCCACGCCCTGGTAGAGGTACTCGCCGGCGTCGGACTTCTTCCACTCCGTGCCCATGTCCAGCAGGTTCACGAACCAGTCGTTGGTGAGCTTGCCGGGCCGGTCCGTGAACACGCCGTGGGTGCTGCCGCCGTGGTTGGCGCCCAGCACGCGCAGGCCGCCCACCAGCACGGTCATCTCCGGCGGGGTGAGGGTGAGCTGGTTGGCGCGGTCCACCAGCTCCGTCTCCGGGCGGCGGTAGTGGACGTCGGCCACATAGTTGCGGAAGCCGTCGGTGTGGGGACGCAGGTACTCGAAGGAGGCCTCGTCGGTCATCTCCGCGGTGGCGTCGGTGCGGCCGGGGGTGAAGGGCACCGAGACCTTCACGCCGGCGTCGCGCGCGGCCTTCTCCACGGCGGCGCAGCCGCCCAGCACGATCATGTCGGCCATGGACACCTGCTTGCCGCCCTTGGCCTTCTTGTTGAAGTCGGAACGCACGTCCTCCAGCTCCGCCAGCACCTTCTTGAGCACGGCGGGCTCGTTGACCTCCCAGCCGATCTGCGGCGCGAGGCGCACGCGGGCGCCGTTGGCGCCGCCGCGCTTGTCGCTGTCGCGGTAGGTGGAGGCCGACGCCCAGGCGGCCTTGATCAGGTCCGTGCCGGAGAGGCCGGTGTCCAGGATGGCGCTCTTGAGCTTCTCCGCGTCCTTGGCGTCGATCAGCGCGTGGTCCACGGCGGGCACGGGGTCCTGCCAGAGCTGGGCCGGCGCCACCTCGGCGCCGAGCAGGCGCGCGTGGGGGCCCATGTCGCGGTGGGTCAGCTTGTACCAGGCGCGCGCGAAGGCGTCGTTGAAGGCGTCGGCGTCGTTGGCGAAGCGCTGCGAGATCTCACGGTAGACCGGATCGCGGATCAGGGCGATGTCCGTGGTCAGCATGATGATCTTGTTCTTCTTCCCCTCGATGTGGGCGTCGGGCACGTTGGCCGGCGCATCCACGGGCGTCCACTGGTGGGCGCCGGCGGGGCTCTTGGTCAGCTCCCACTCGTAGGCGAAGAGGCCGTTGAGGTAGGCGTTGGTCCAGCGCGTGGGCGCGGGGGTCCAGGCGCCTTCCAGGCCGCTGGTGATGGCGTCGGCGCCCTTGCCAGTGCCGTAGCTGCTCTTCCAGCCGAAGCCCTGCTCCTCCAGCGGCGCAGCCTCGGGCTCGGCGCCCACGTGGCTGGCGGGACCGGCGCCGTGGACCTTGCCCAGGGTGTGGCCGCCGGCGATGAGGGCCACGGTCTCCTCGTCGTTCATGGCCATGCGCGCGAAGGTGGTGCGGATGTCCTTGGCGGCGGCCAGGGGGTCGGGCTTGCCGTCGGGACCCTCGGGGTTCACGTAGATCAGGCCCATCTGCACGGCGGCCAGGGGATTGTCCAGCTCACGCTCGCCGCTGTAGCGGCTGCGGGGGTTGTCGCTGGTGGCCAGCCACTCGCCCTCGGGACCCCAGTAGATGTCCTCCTGAGGCTCCCACACGTCCTCGCGGCCGCCTGCGAAGCCGAAGGTCTTCAGGCCCGCGGTCTCCAGGGACACGTTGCCGGCCAGGACCATGAGGTCGGCCCAGGAGATGCTCTGGCCGTACTTCTTCTTCACGGGCCAGAGCAGGCGGCGCGCCTTGTCCAGGTTGGCGTTGTCGGGCCAGGAGTTCAGGGGCGCGAAGCGCTGGGCGCCGTCGGACGAGCCGCCGCGGCCGTCGGTCACGCGGTAGGTGCCGGCGCTGTGCCAGGCCATGCGGATGAAGAGGCCGGCGTAGGTGCCCCAGTCCGCGGGCCACCACTCCTGGGAATCGGTCAGCGTGGCCTGGAGGTCCTTCTTCACGGCGTCCAGGTCCAGCTGGGAGAAGGCCGCGGCGTAGTCGAAGCCGTCGTCCAGGGGATCGCTGAGGTCGGAGTTCTGGCGCAGGATGTCCAGGTCGATCCGGTTGGGCCACCAGTCCTCGTTGGTGTTGGCCTGGCCGGTCATGAGGCCGTGGCCGGGCATGTCGGCCAGGGCAGGGGAGGCCACGCCGAGGGCGAGGGCCAGCAGGGGGATCGCGACGAGATGCTTGAGGGTCATCATGGCTCCTGTCGTTGGGGATGGGGCGCGGGGACCGGCATGGCGCCCCGCGGCAGAGTATTTGTATTGAGTCCATAATTAGACATGATCTAATTACGGGATAAAAAAAGAGACCGACGCTCGGGCCCCGTCACGAGCCCGTCTTCCGGCCCCGGAACACCACCTGGACTTCCCGCACCTCGTAGCCGTCCAGCCGCGGCACCTCCTGGAGGCAGACCGCGCTCCAGGGCACGTCATGGATGCTCCCGGTCTCCTCGTCCACGAAGTGGTGGTGGTGCGAGACGTTGGGGTCGAAGACCACGTGGCCGCCGGTGATGACGAAGGTGCGCAGCAACCCCTTCTCCACGAAGAGGTTCAGCGTGTTGTAGACTGTGGCGCGGGAGATCTGGGGCAGATCCTTGCGGACCTGGGTCCAGACCTCGTCGGCCGAGGGGTGCCGCTCCGTGCTCAGGACGTAGCGGGCCACGGCCACCCTCTGGGCGGAGGGTTGGATGCCCCGGTCCTGCAGCTTGATGGTCACGTCGGTGCTCATGGCGGGTTAGACTATGTCTAAATATCGCGGATGTCAACCGCGGCGCGCCGCCGTCGGCTTGTCTTGGCGGGTTGAATCTGATATACAAGATCATCTGAGTCTGGATTGACGTCGCCTCGTCCCGCCCCGAGGAGCCTGCCATGACCGACGACCGCAACGATCTCCCTCCGAACGATCCGTCCGAGGCATCCGATCCCACGCTCGCGTCCTCGCCGCAGGAAACAGTCGATTCCGCCGCGGCGGTCGGCCGCTTCGAGCCCGAGTCGCCCGGAACGCTGATCGGCCGCTACCGCCTGGTGCGGCCGCTGGGGCAGGGCGGGTTCGGCACCGTGCATCTGGCCGACCAGCTGGAGCCGGTGAAGCGGCCGGTGGCCCTGAAGATCATCAAGCTGGGCATGGACACGCGCGAGGTCATCGCGCGCTTCGAGGCGGAGCGGCAGGCCTTGGCGCTCATGGACCATCCGGGCATCGCCAAGGTGTTCGACGCGGGGTCCACGGAGTCGGGACGCCCCTACTTCGTGATGGAGCTGGTGGACGGCGCGCCCATCACCGCCTACTGCGACCGCAACCGGCTGCGCACACGGGAGCGGTTGGCGCTCTTCGCGCAGGTCTGCGCGGCCGTGCAGCACGCCCATCAGAAGGGTGTGATCCACCGCGACATCAAGCCCTCCAACGTGCTGGTGACGGAGGTGGAGGGGAAGCCGGTGCCCAAGGTCATCGACTTCGGCATCGCCAAGGCCACCGAGGCGCGGCTCACCGAACGCACCCTGTTCACGCAGCAGGCCCAGTTCATCGGCACGCCGGCGTACATGAGCCCCGAGCAGACGGGCGCCTCGGACCTGGACGTGGACACCCGCAGCGACATCTACTCCCTGGGCGTGCTGCTCTACGAGCTGCTGGCCGGGGTGACGCCCTTCGACGACGCTTCGCTGCGCAGCGCCGGCTTCGCCGAGATCCAGCGCATCATCCGCGAGGACGATCCGCCGCGGCCCAGCACGCGCGTCAGCCGTCTGGGCGCGGATCTCGCCACGGCCTCGGAGCTGCGGCGGCTGCACGGCGCCCAGCTGGTGAAGCGCCTGCGGGGCGAGCTGGACTGGATCGTCATGAAGTGCCTGGAGAAGGACCGCACGCGGCGCTACGAGACCGCCAACGGCCTGGCCGCCGACATCGGACGCTTCCTGGCCGATGAACCGGTGACCGCCTCGCCGCCCAGCCGGGCCTATCGACTGCGCAAGCTGGTGGTGCGCAACCGCGCGGTGTTCGCGGCGGGGACGGCCATGGTGCTGCTGCTGGCGGCCGGCGTGGTGGGCACGGGCGTGGGCCTGCTGCGGGCGCGGGAGGCGGAGCGCATCGCCGTGTCCGAGGCGGCCAAGGCCAACCAGGTGTCGACCTTCCTCACGGACATGCTGGCGGGCGTGGGTCCATCCGCCGCCCGCGGGCGCGACACGGAGATGCTGGAGGAGATCCTCCAGGAGACCGACGCCAAGATCGGCGACGAGCTGGCCGACCAGCCCGAGGTCCAGGGCATCATCCGCTCCTTCGTGGGGCAGACCTACTACGACATGGGTCGCCTGGAGCAGGCCAAGGCCCAGTACGAGCAGGCCCGCGACCTGCTCCTGGCCGCGGGCGGCGAGCCGGACGAGGACGTCGCCAAGCAGTACAGCAACCTGGGCCTGGTGCACGAGGCGCTGCAGGAGTACGACGCCGCGCGCGAGAACCACCTGGAGGCCCTGGAGATCCGCCGCGCCGTATTTCCGGGCGATCACGACGATCTGGCCATGAACCTGGTCAACCTGGCCAACCTGGACGTGAACGTGGGCCGCTACCAGGAGGCCGAGCCGCGACTGCGCGAGGGCCTGGCCATGCTGCGTCGGCTGCACGGCGACCGCGACGAGAACGTGGCCATCTGCCTCAACAGCCTGGGCAACCTCATGCAGCACCTGAAGCGCTACGATGAGGCCGGCCCCTACTACGAGGAGGCCTTGGCCTCCCACCGGTCGCTGCTGGGCGAGGACCATCCGTACGTGATCACGGACCTCTCCAACATCGGCTGGCTGGAGCTGAACACGGAGAGGTACGAGGCCGCCGCCGCGCGTTTCGAGGAGGCCCTCGCCCTCTCGCGGCGGGTGTACACGGAGCCCCATCCCAACCTGATCCACGCCATCAACGCGCGGGCCAACGCCGCCATGAAGCTGGAGGATTTCGAGACGGCCGAGTCGCTGTTCCGCGAGTCCATCGCGGTGGCCGCGGAGCTCTACGGCCCGGAGCATGCCGCCACGGCGGACCAGTATTTCGAGCTGGCGGAGTGCCTCTCGGCCATGGGCCGCGGCGAGGAGTCCGATGCGGAGGCCCGACGCGCCATCGGCATCCACGAGAAGGTGTTCGGTCCTGATGACGCGACCACGCTGCGGTCGCGCTACAATTACGCCTTCGCCGTCTACGACCGCGGCGACGTGGAGGCGTCCATCCCGCTGCTGCAGGCCGCGGCGGCGGAGTACACCCGCGTGAACGGCCGTGACGATCCCCAGACGGCCCTCGCCCTGAACACCCTGGGGCGGGCGGAGCGCGACGCGGGCCGTCTGGACGCGGCGATGCGCGACCTGCGCGAATCCCTGGCGATCCGCGAGCGCGTGCTCGGACCGGATCATCTGTACACCGGGGTCACGTTGCACGATCTGGGGCTGGCCTTCTTCATGGCCGACCGTGCGGCGGAGGCCGACTCGCTCTTCGCCGCGGCCGAGACGATCTATGCCAAGACCCTGGACCCGTCGCACCGCGTTTACGGCACCATGGGCGTCCTGCGGGCGCGCACGGCGCTGCGGCTGGGGCGGAACGACGCGGCGCGGGAGCTGCTGGCCGCCGGCCGGCCCGTCTCCCTGGCGGCCCGCGGCGAGGACCACGTGGAGCAGGTGGAGTACGATGTGTTGGAAGGCCTCTGCCTGGCCCGCGGCGGGGAACGGGACGAGGCCGCGCGGTTCGCCGCGCGCGTGGAGGCGCGGCTGGAGGACATGGAACCGCTCAAGCAGGCCCTGGTGCGCATGAACCTGGGAGCGATCCGCGCCTCCACCGGCGCTTTCGCGAAGGCGGAGAAGGATCTGCTGGCTTCGCACGCCGTGTTCGCGGAGAAGTTCGGCAAGGACTTCGGTCTGACCCGACGCAACGTCGCCGAGCTGGTGGATCTCTACGAACGCTGGGCGGCGGCCGGCTCGCAGGCTGCTGCGGACTCGGCCAAGACCTGGAAGACGCGGCGCGACGGCGCGTAGCCGGCCGCTGCCCGCAACGACGGAGGACACCATGACCGCCAGGATCCCCATCCTCTCCGGCCGCGACGGCGCCCGCGAGATCCGCTACGAGCTGCGCGAAGGAAGCCACGCCGTGGGACGCGCCGCCGAGAGCGACCTGGTGCTGCCTCATCCCTCGGTGTCGCGCCGCCACGCGGTGCTGGAGTGCCGCGACGGCTCGGTGGTGCTGGAGGATCTGGGCAGCCACAACGGCACCCGCGTGAACGGCGCCACGGTGCAGGGCCGCACGCCCCTGGCCCGCGGCGACGAGATCCGCTTCGCCGACGTGGTGCTGCGGCTGGGCGAGCCCGGCGACACCAGGCACATGCTCACCCTGGCGCCGGAGCAGGCGTCGCAGGGCGTGGCGGTGTCCTGGGACGAGATCGACCCGGCCAAGCGTCCCGGCGACCGCAAGCGCTCCGAGCTGTTCCGCTGCCTGGCCGGAGCGGGCGATCTGCTCACGGTGCCGCGTCCGCCGGAGGAGCTCTTCGAGCCCATCCTGGACCTGGTGGAGCAGGCCATGGACCCGGAGCGCATCTTCCTGCTGCTGCGGGAGGAGGGCGAGCCGGCGCCGGAGATCCGCGCCTCGCGGCTGCGCCGCGCCGACGGCGAGGTCAACGTGGCCCTGAGCCGCAGCGTGGTGAACCGGGTGCTGGAGGAGCGCACCAGCTTCCTGCTGGAAGGCGGCGGCGACGCCGATCTGCTCACCATGCAGAGCATCGTGTCCGCGGGCATCCGCTCGGCCATGGCCGCGCCGCTCTTCGACAACAAGAGCGTGATCGGCATCCTCTACGCCGACACCACCGATCCCGGCCGCAGCTACGTGCGCGACGAGCTGGTGGCCTTCTCCCTGCTGGCCAACGTGATCGCCGTGGCCCTGAGCCACGCGCGGCACGACGCCATCGAGGCCGAGAAGCGCCGCCTGGACGCGGAGCTGGACGCGGCCCGCTCCATCATGGCCCGGCTCCTGCCCGAGACCCTGCCGGATCTCCCGGGTTACGAGATGCACGCGCACCTGGAGCCCTGCTTCGAGGTGGGCGGCGATCTCTACGACGTGACCCTGCTGCCGGACGGCCGCTGCCTGATCGCCGCCGGCGACGTGTCCGGCAAGGGGCTGGGCGCGGCGCTGCTGGTGTCGTCGCTGCTGCCGCTGCTGCGAGCCATGCTGGAGGCGGAGACGGACCTCACGCGCGTGACCGCCAACCTCAACCGCCAGCTCTGGCGCACCACCGACGCCCTGCGCTACGCCACGCTTTTCGTGGGCGTGCTGGAGCCGGAGAGCGGCCGGCTGGCCTACGTGAACGCGGGCCATGCGCCGCCGTTGCTGGTGCGCGCCGACGGCGCCGCGGAGTCCATCCCGCCCAACGGCCTGCCCATCGCGCTGCTGGAGGAGGGAAGCTGGACGTCCGGGGAGGCCGTGCTGGCCCCCGGCGATCTCCTGGCGCTGAGCAGCGACGGCATCGCCGAGACCTTCGCCGCCGACGAGAGCGACTACGGCGACGCACGGTTCCAGGCCCGGATCGCCGCGGCGCGGGCGCGTCCCGCGGCGGAGATCGTGGGCGATGTGCTGGACGACGTGGAGGCGTTCCGGGGCGCGGAGCCGGTGGGGGACGACGTGACGCTGGTGGTGGTGAAGAGGCTGGGATAGGGGACCGGCGCCCGTTCGGGCGGAGGGCGGCCAAAAAACTTGTTGCAACAAGTATGTTCGGGGTTATCCTGTCCCTCTCGAGGAGGACATCATGCGACGACGACGCTTTCTCCAGGCCCTGGGCGCGCTTCCGGTCGCGGCCGCCGCCGGGTCCATCCTGGCACGGGAGGAGACCCTCATGACCATCGACCCGACCCCCGCGGGCCCCATGCCCGTCATCTTCGCCGCCCACGGCGCCCCGGTCCTGCTGGACGACGCGCAGTGGATGGGGGAGCTCGCCGCCTGGGCCGCCGCCATGCCGAAGCCGCGCGCCATCCTGATGGTGTCGGCCCACTGGGAGGTCCGCCCCATCACCCTGGGCGCCACCAGCACGGTGCCGCTGGTCTACGACTTCTACGGCTTTCCCGAGCGCTTCTACCAGACGCGCTACCCGGCGCCCGGCGCGCCGGACCTGGCGGCCCGCGTCCGCGGACTGCTGGAGGCCGACGGCGAATACGTGATGGACGATCCCGCGCGCGGTCTGGACCACGGCGCCTACGTTCCCCTGGTGGCCATGTATCCCGACGCCGACGTGCCCGTGCTCCAGGTCTCCCTGCCCGGCCTGGACCCTGAGCGGCTGGTGCGGCTGGGACGGCTGCTGGCGCCGCTGCGCGACGAGGGCGTGCTGATCTTCGGCAGCGGCTTCCTGACGCACAACATGCGCTACGCGTTCCGCACGGAGATTCCGGCCTGGGCCACGGAGTTCGACGCCTGGGCCGCCGATGC
>DAOTGJ010000008.1:44694-83643 GCA_035447065.1 Candidatus Krumholzibacteriia bacterium | reverse complement strand
TCCGCACGGAGATTCCGGCCTGGGCCACGGAGTTCGACGCCTGGGCCGCCGATGCCCTGGGCCGCATGGACGTGGACGCCCTGACCGACTTCCAGCAGCGCGCCCCGGCCGTGCGCCAGGCCCTGCCCACCTGGGAGCACTACGCGCCGGTGCTGGTGGCCGCGGGGGCGGCCGAGGCGGGCGTGGACGCGCCGTCGTTCCCCATCACCGGCTGGTGGATGGACAGCCCGTTCACCAAGAGGTCCGTGCAGTTCGGGTAGGCGGATGAGGACTCGCGTTCGCGGCGGCGTCTGCTAGACTCGCCGCCGTCGGACCCGCCCGTCCTCACGTCACGCCAGGAGCTATCCCATGCCCGGTGGCCTCGTCGCCCTGCTGGACGACATCTCCGTCCTCGCCCGTGCCGCCGCCGCGTCCGTGGACGACATCGGCGTGGCGGCGAGCCGCGCCGGGGTCAAGGCCGCCGGCCTGGTCATCGACGACACCGCGGTCACGCCCGCCTACGTCACCGGGCTCGCGCCTGCGCGCGAGCTGCCCATCATCGCCGCCATCACCAAGGGCAGCCTGCGCAACAAGCTGCTCATCGTCCTGCCGGCGGCGCTGCTGCTCAGCGAGTTCGCGCCGTGGGTCATCACGCCGCTGCTCATGCTGGGCGGCTGCTATCTCTCGTTCGAGGGCGCCGAGAAGATCCTGGAGCTGCTGGGCGGCGCCGCGCACGGGCCCACCCTGGCCGACCCCATCCGGGACCAGGCCGCCTTCGAGAAGAAGCGCATCGCCGGCGCCGTGCGCACGGACCTCATCCTCTCCGGCGAGATCATGGTCATCACCCTGAACGAGGTGGCTCACGAGACGCTGCTGGTGCGCGCGGGCGTGCTGGCGCTGGTGGGCGTGGCGGTCACCCTGGGCGTGTACGGAGTGGTGGGCCTCATCGTGAAGATGGACGACGTGGGCCTGGCCCTGGCGCGGCGGCCGCGGGCCGCGGTCCGGCGCGTGGGCCGCGCGTTGGTGGCCGGGATGCCGCACCTGCTGACGGTGCTGTCCACGGTGGGCACGGCGGCCATGCTCTGGGTGGGGGGCGGCATCCTGCTGCACGGCGCCCACGAGCTGGGCTGGCACGCGCCGGACGATCTGGTGCAGCGCCTGCATCACGCCGCGTCCCACGCGGCGGGCGGCTTCCTGGGCTGGCTGAGCGAAGCCGCGGCCGCGGCGGCGGTGGGTCTGGCCGCGGGCTCCGTGCTGGTGGGACTCATGCACGCGGTGGTCCGCCGGGGCCACGATCCGGCGGCGCATTGAGACGCATCGTCGTCACGGGAATTCCGGAGGTGCTCATGGTGTCGCGCCTGCTCTTCTCGATCCTGCTGCTCGCCGCGCTGCCCGTCGGCGCCCAATCCCTCTTCGTGCCGGAAGGCCACACCGCGCCGTACCTGGGGGCGGGCTGGTTCACCGACGGCGAGCTCCACGGGGCGATGGCGGAGGTCGGCGTGATGCTCCAGGGCAAGGCCGACGCCGGACTGCAGGTCACGCGCGAGGACCTGGGCAACGGGCGGCACGCCACCCTCTGGTCGCCGGGCGTGCGGCTGCACGTGTCGCGACCCAGGCCCGAGTCGCTGGTGGGATTCTCGGTGGAGGCGTCGTTGACCATGGGCCGGATCGGCTACGACGACGAGCCCGGCAACCACGCCGTCGTCAAGGGCGCCGGCGCGGCCGCGCGGCTGGCGGTGGTGCCCCGGAGCTGGCTGGGCGACGGGTACGTCTATCTGGCACTGGGCGCGCAGACCATCACGGTGGGCAGCGCCACGGGCGACGCGTACCCCGTGGCCTTCGGCGTGGCGCGCCGGATCGCCCGCGAGCTGCTGGCCGACG
Organism: Candidatus Krumholzibacteriia bacterium; assembly: GCA_035447065.1. Taxonomy (GTDB): domain Bacteria; phylum Krumholzibacteriota; class Krumholzibacteriia; order LZORAL124-64-63; family LZORAL124-64-63; genus CALEMW01. The sequence continues at coordinate 81,783 of DAOTGJ010000008.1, read as the reverse complement.
CGCGCTTCACGTCCGCCGACGGCGAGCACCGCTATCTGCTGGGGGCGTTGCTGGTGTTCTAGGCCGCCGGATCGGCGGCGCGTGGACGGGCGGGCTCCGGACGCGTGAGGACCCAGACCGCCACGGCGGTAAGGGCCGCGCCCAGCACCGCCAGCGGCGCCGGCCGCGCGCCGATGGCCAGCGCGGCGACCCCGAAGCCCACCGCCATCCCCGACAAAGCCGCGCGCTTCACCGCGCCGCTCGCCTCGCCCCGCTCCAGCAGATCGGCCAGGGCCGGCCCCACGGCGGGATGGCGGTACAGCCGGTCGCGCAGCTCGGGCCGCGACCGCGCGAAGCACCACGCGGCCGCCAGCCAGAACACCGTGGTGGGCAGCAGGGGCACCACGAGCCCCACCGCGCCGACGGCCAGGGCCGCCCACCCCACGGTCTGCAGTCCGATCCTACGCACGAACGGCGGCTCCTTCCCGATCGATCAGCGCAGCAGCGTGAAGCGCTGCGTGGTCTCCCGCTCCGGCGTCCGCAGCCGGGCGATGTACACGCCCTGGGACACGTCCGTACCGCCCTCGTCCTTGCCGTCCCACACGGCCACGTCGCCGCCGCTCTTGGTCCAGCCGCGGTGCAGCTCGCGCACGCGGTGGCCGCGCAGGTCGAACAGGGTGAGCGAGGCGTCGCTGTCCGACGGCAGCGTGAAGCGGAACTCCGTGGGCCCCTGCGAGGGGTTGGGCGTGGAGCTCAGCAGGAGGCCCTGGCCCAGCATGGTCTCGGCGGACGCGGCCAGCGGGTTCCAGGTGTAGGTGGCCGTGGTGCCGTGCTCCAGGTCCTCGATCCGGATCTGCGCGTAGTTGAAGGAGTAGGTCACGCTGGACCCGCCCACGGACGCCGATTCCGTCACGGTCATGAGCCGCGGGCTCTGCAGGATGTAGCGGTAGACCGGGATCGAGAGGCCGTCGAACCGGGTCTCCGCCACGTCCATGGTGAACGCGTCGAAGAGCATCTGGGAGGCCTGGGCCTGGAACAGGGGCACCGTGGCGCGGTCGAAACCCGTGGTGATGGACAGGGGGCTGGTCTGGGCGGGGCCGGCGGGCATCCCGTTGCTGCCGTAAGGGATGACCACCTGGTGGCTGAAGGCGAAGACCTCGATGGTCTCCTCGTACGGCTGGGTGGTCACGTCGCCGCGGATGATCTGGCCGCCGGAGTTCTCGATCTCCAGGTAGATGCCCGATTGGGCGGCGGCGGTGGCGGCCAGGCCCAGGGCCAGGATCAGGGACAGGACGGCGGCACGATGCGGGCGGACGCGCAGGATGGTCATGGCTGCTCCAGGGGATGAGGTGGCGCTGAGCGGGCGGTTGCCGCTCGAAACAGGACCGATTATCTCACGAATACTGGGCGCGCGTCTACGGGTCACGGACGACGGGGTTCGTCGTCCTCGGTCACGGCGTATTCCTTGAGGTGGGCCAGATCGATGAACTCCAGGGCCAGGATGTGGGTGGCCTCCAGGACCACGGGCGGGGCCATGCCGGCCTCCAGGGCCTGCTGCCAGCGCTCGGCGCAGAGGCACCAGCGGTCGCCGGGCTCCACGCCGTCGAATCCGAACTCGGGCCGCGGGGTGGAGAGGTCGTTGCCCACGGCGCGGCTGTACGCCAGGAACTCGGCCGTGGCCTGCACGCAGACCAGGTGGTGGCCCAGGTCGTCCTGGCCGGTCTCGCAGGAGCCTGTGCGGTAGAAGCCGGTGAGCGGGCGACGGCTGCATTCCTGCAGCTCGGTGCCGAGGACGTTCAGGGCCTTGGAGGTCATGGCGCGTCTTTCGTGGTTGGGGCGGAGCCGGCGGACGTCGGCGACAGGATAGTCTCGAATGCGTCCGGGTGCCGCCTCCCTCCCAGCCGGGAACGAGAAGGGGCGCCCTTGAGGGCGCCCCGAGACGAATCCTGGTCATCGTGGTCCGGGCCTACTCGAAGAGCACCTTCATCTGCCCGCGCGCCTCGCCGCGGTGGCGCATGGGATCGCCGCCGTAGCCCAGGGCGAGCCAGTCCATGCGGCCGCCCTCGCCGTGGCAGTCCACGCAGCGCAGGGCCATCTCCTTGGGGGCCACCATGTGGTTGAGCTTCCACCAGGCCTCGGTCTCCACGAAGCCCACCTGGCCGCTGAACTCCTGGTCCACGCTGGCCATGCCCTGACGCACGGCCTCGTTCCAGTCGAAGGTCTTCCAGTAGCCGGTCTTGCCGAAGAGCTTGGGCACGGCCAGCACGTTGCGGCCGGCGTCGAAGGGCTGCACGGCGCGCATGACCTTGAAGGGATAGATCTTGGCCCGGGCGTCCTCGCGGTCGCCCTGGGGCCAGTTGAGGCGGTTCACCTGGCCGGGCGTCACGGGATCGCCCAGCAGATACTGGCCGCTGCGGCCGTCGTACCAGGCGTAGGCGGGCGCCACGTCCTTCCCCCAGCCGAAGTCGCCCTTCTTCTTGTCGAAGTCCGGCATGCCGTACTGGTCCGTGCCGGGCGTGCGGTCCTGGCCGGCGGTGCGCCAGTCCCACCACATCTTGGTGGGCGCGGAGCGGGCGTAGAGGGGGATGTGACAGGTCTGGCAGGCCACGGCGCCGGCGTGCCAGTTCAGCACGCGGCGGTCGTGGAGGTCGGCGTCGTGGCAGGAGGTGCACTCCAGGTGGTTGGCGCCGCCGGGGGAGGCGAACATGGCGTTGCCCCGGATGTCGTGGGACTCGGTGGTGTGGCACTCCTGGCAGGCGAAGTCGGCGCCGTCGCGGCTCATGTGCACGTCGAGCTCGCGGGACGGATCGATCAGGGCCTTCTCCATGTCGCCGTGCTTCACGTTGTTGCCGCCGCCGCCGGAGAAGTGGCAGGCGCCGCAGTTGGCGCGGCCGGGCGTGCCCACGGAACGGGCCACGGCCTCCAGGTCCGCCGGCTGCCACGTCTTGCCCTCCCACTCCGTGGGTTCGTAGACGGGATGGCCCGCCCCGGTGGGGAACTTGCGGTAGGTGCCGGTGCCGTCGTGGCAGACCAGGCAGTCCACCTTGGTGGCGTCGGTGAAGTCGAAGGTGCCGTCGGTCCAGCCGTAGCCGGCGTGGCAGCTGGTGCAGCGGGGCCAGTTGGAATCCACGGCGATGCAGAAGTTGTTGATGGTGTTCTTCTTGCCCAGGGGCACGCGGCCCTTGCCCACCACGTCCTGCATGGGGAGCCACGTCCAGTGCGACGTCTGCATGACGTCGTGGGCGGCGTCCTCGTGGCAGTCCAGGCAGGCGGCGGTGACGGACGGGCCGTCGGGGAAGGGGCCGCTCAGATCCTGATGCTCCTCCACGGCGGCGGCGGCCAGGACGGCCGCGCCCAGGACGGCGAGGATGACGGTGGTGCGGATGACGCTGCGCATGGGACGGCCTCCGGTCGCTGGGGCTGGTCTCCGAGGGGGGGGCGCCTCCGGAAAGGCGCGCTCTCCCGACCAACTAGGGGTGCGACCGTTGCGCGATCAAGATATTCATTGGATTTTTAGAGGCTATATCATGTTGTCGCACTAGGAGTTAGCGGATGCCGCCGGTCCCCGTCGACGCTCCCGCCACCCGTGCACGCCCGTGTACGCCGCCGGGATCACCACCAGCGTGATCAGCGTGGAGACGGTCATGCCGCCCACCACCGCCCGCGCCAGGGCGGCCTGGATCTCGGCGCCGGCGCCGGCGCCGATGGCCAGGGGCAGCATGCCCAGCACCGTGGTGGCCGTGGTCATGAGGATGGGCCGCAGCCGCAGCCGCGCCGACTCGATCACGGCCCGCTCCACGGGCAGCCCCTCTTCGCGCCGCTTCAGGTTCACGTAGTCCACCAGCACGATGGCGTTGTTCACCACGATGCCGATGAGCATGACGATCCCCATGAGGCTCTGCACGTTCAGCGTGGTGCCGGTGAGCAGCAGCGTGGGCACCACGCCGATGAGCGCCAGCGGCACCGACGTCATCACGATCACCGGGTCCAGGAAGCGTTCGAACTGCGCCGCCATCACCATGTAGATCAGCACCACGGCCATGAGGATGGAGAGGGTGAAGTCGCGCGAGGCCTTCTGCTGCTCCTCGTACTCGCCGCCGAAGAGCAGGGAGAAGTCGGCGGGCAGGGGGAAGTCGCGCAGGCGGGCGCGCAGGTCCTCGATCACGTCGCCCAGGGCGGCGCCGGCGTCCAGGTTGGCGGTGATGTAGGTCACGCGCTGGCCGTCCACGCGCTCGATGGTGGTGGGGCTGCGCCGACGCTCCGCGTGCACCACCGCCGACACCGGCAGCACGCCGCCGTCCGGCGTGCTCACCGACACGGCGCCCAGATCCAGGGACGTGAGACGGTCCTCCGGCTGCAGGCGCACCACGATGGGGAACTCGTCGCCGCCCTCGCGGAACACGCCGGCGCGCACGCCGCCCACGTTGGCCTGGATGGTGCCGGCGATCTCGGACACGCTCAGGCCCAGCCGCGCGATCTTCTCGCGGTCGATGACCATGTTCTGCTCCGGCCGCCCCTCGCGCCGGCTCACGTTCACGTCGCGGATCTGCGGAACGCCCTCCATGACCGTCTTCAGGTCCTGGGCCACGCGGTCGGCCAGGTCCAGGTCGTAGCCGCGCAGCTCGATCTGCACGGCCGCGTCGCCGCCGGAGCCGAAGAGCCGCCGCAGCATCCACAGGCCGGACTGGGCGCGCACGCGGATCTCCGCGCCGGGGATGAGGCCGGCCGTCTCGCGCCGCAGCCGCTCGGCCAGCTCGAAGCTGTCGGTGTCGCGCTGTCCGGCGCCGCGCAGGGCCAGCTCCACCTCGGCGTCGCCGTTGCGGATCTCCACCGACACGTGCTTCACGTCGTCCATGGGAGCGGCGGCGCGGACCAGCCGCTCCAGCTCGTGCAGCGACTCGTTGACCACGGCGATGTTGGTGCCCTGGGCCATTTCCAGCGAGAGGGAGATCTCGTCGGCGTCGGTCTGGGGCGCCAGCTCCACGGGGATGCGCGGCCACAGCAGCACCGCGCCGGCCAGCAGCAGGCCCGTGGTCAGGAAGATGAGCGGACGCCGCCGCAGCAGGCGCGCGAGCAGATCGGCGTAGCCGTCCTCCAGGCGGCGGAACCAGCGGCCGAAGCCCGCCAGGGGCCCGCCCGCGCCGGCGCCGTCGGGCCGCACGCTCAGGTAGCGGGCGGCCAGCATGGGGACCAGCGTCAGCGCCACCAGCAGCGAGCAGAGCAGGGCGAAGACCACCACCAGCGCCAGCTCCTGGAAGAGCATGCCCGACACCGTGTGCATGAACGCCACCGGCAGGAAGATCACCAGCGTGGTCAGGGTGGAGGCCACGATGGCGCCTCCCACCTGCGACGTGCCCGTCAGCGCGCTCTCGCGCAGGCTGCGTCCGCCCTCGCGCAGGCGCACCACGTTGTCCAGCACCACGATGGCGTTGTCCACGATCAGCCCGATGCCCAGCGCCAGGCCGCCGAAGCTCATCTGGTTCAGGGTGAAGCGGTTGAAGTACAGCAGCCCGAAGGTGGCGATGAGCGAGATGGGGATGGACAGCGCGATGATGAACGTGGACGACCCGTTGCGCAGGAAGAGGTAGAGGATGAACACGGCCAGCAGCCCGCCCCACACCGCCGACTGCTGCACGCTGGCGATGGAGTCCTTGATGAACGCGCTCTGGTCCACGATGAGCATGAGCTCGATGTCGTCGCGCTCGGCGTTGATGCGCTCCATGACCCGCTGGGCCTCCCGCGCCACCTCCACCGTGTTGGCGCCCGACTGCTTGCGCACGCCCATGCGCACCATGGGCAGGCCGTCCACCTGCACCAGGCGGTTCACGTCCTCGACGCCGTCCACCACCCGGGCCACGTCGCCCACGCGGATGGGACGGCCGTCCACCACGGTGATCACGGTGGCGGCGATCTCCTCCAGGCTGCGGTACTCGCCCTGGGTGCGCACGTAGAGGTCGCGCGTGCCCTCGCGCATGTCGCCGCCGGGCAGGGTCACGTTCTCGCGGGCCAGGGCGCGCTGCACGTCCAGGGCGGAGAGGCGGCTGCTCGCCAGGCGGTCGCGCAGGATCTGCACCTGCACCTCGCGGTACACGCCGCCCCACACGTCCACGGAGCCCGCGCCCGGGATCTGCTCGAAGCGCTGGGCGATCTCCCGTTCCAGGATGCGGGTCATCTCCTCCATGCCCAGCGGCGAGCGGGCGCCGATGATGGCCACGGGGAAGTTGTCGGGATCGAACTTCCAGAGCCGCGGCGATTCCACCTCCGGCGGCAGGTCGTCGCGGATGCGGTCCAGGGCGGCGCGCACGTCGTTGGCGGCCTCGTCGATGTTGGTGCCCTGGGCGAACTCCAGGGTCACGCGGCTCATGCCCTCCTCGGACACCGAGCGCATGGACTCCACGTTGGGCACGCCGGCCAGGGCGTTCTCCACCCGGTCCGTCACGATGCGTTCGATCTCCTCCGGACCCACGTTGGGGTAGTTGGTGCGCACGGTGAGCTGGGGCCATTCGATGGGCGGCAGCAGGTCCACGGGCAGGAAGCGGAAGCCCATGATCCCCACCACGACGATGATCAGGAAGACCATGGCCGTGGCGATGGGCCGGTCCACGGCGACGCCGGTGATCCTCATGGCGTGACCGTCCCGGCGGCGTCGGCCGCAGCGCGGCGCTCGTTGAGGGCGCGCATGAGGTCCTCGCGCTGGAGGGTCTGCAGGCGGTCCACGCGGGCGCGGTCCACGGGCCGCACGCGGGCCTGGGCCTCCTGGGCGGTCAGCAGGTTCTGGCCCAGGCTCACCACCCAGGCGTCGGCGGGCAGGGGCCGCACGGCGGCCTCCATGCGGCCCTCCGCCACGATCTCCACGGGTACGAAGCGGAAGGTCACGGGGCCCAGCAGGGCGCCGTCGGCGCCCGCGGTCTCCGCGCCCGCGGGGGGCAGGTCCTCCGCCGCCACGTACACGCCGGTCTGCGCCAGCACGGGATGCTCGTACACCGCGCTCAGCGGCACCAGGGTGGCGCGCTGGCTCTCACCGGTGAAGACGTCCACGGCCACGAACATGCCGGGCTTGAGCCGCAGGTCCGGGTTGGCCAGGTCGATCTCGGCCTCGGTGGTGTGGGAGACCGGGTGCAGGAAGGGGGAGATGCGCGCCAGGGGGGCCTCCAGGGCCGTGCCGGGCAGCAGGATCTCGGTGCGCTGGCCCACGTCCACGTCGGCGAGCATGCGGTCCGTGAGGATGACCTGGACCCGCACGGAGTCCAGGCGGCCCACCGTCAGCAGGCGCGTGGAGGGGGCGGCCAGCAGGCCGGGCTCGGCGGCGCGGTTGCCCACGTGGCCGTCTCCGGGGGCGCGCACCACGGTGCGGGCCAGGTCCGCGCGGGCCTCGGCGGCGGCGGCGCGCGACTGGTCGGCGCGGGCGGCGGCCAGTTCCACGTCGGCCTCGGCGGTCTCGGCGGCGGCCTGGGCGGCCTCCAGCTCGGCGGCGCTGGCCAGCTCGCCGTCGGCCAGGGTGCGCAGGCGGGCCAGATCGGCGCGGGCCTCGCGGGCCAGGGCCTCCGCCCGCCGCTGCTGGGCCTCGGCGATGCGCAGCGCGGCCTCGGCCTGCGTCAGTCGCGTGCGGAAGTCGGCGTCGCGCAGGCGCACCAGGGGCTGGCCGGCGCGCACGGCGTCGCCGTCGCGCACCAGGACCTCGGCCACCACGGCGGTGATCTCGGGGTGCACGTCCACCTGACCGACGGCGCGCACCACGCCGCTGAGGCGCTGGGTGAGCGGCAGGGTGCCGGCGCGGGTCTGCACGGCCTCCACGGCGGGGATCAGCGTGCCGGGGCCGGAGCCCTTGGCGACGTCGGCTTCGCCGCCGCAGCCCTGCAGGAGCAGGGCGAGGCCCACGGCGAGCACGGCGGCGGGAAGCGGGGGGACGCAGGGGTGGAGGCGCGGGCTGGGAGTCCGTGTCATGGCCGTCCGTCATTCGTCGGGGTCGCGGGCCGAAGGGGTCGCGTGATCCGGCACAGATTACTGGGACGGACGGGGGGCGGCCACCGGAATCGGACGGGCCGCCGCCTACTCCCGCCGCAGCGCGTCGATGGGATCCAGCCGCGCCGCCCGCAGCGCCGGCACGTACCCGAACACCACGCCCACCAGGGCCGAGAACAGGAACGCCACCGCCACGATGCGTCCGTTGAACAGGAACGGCACGCCCAGCGCCCCGGTGGCCCACACCGACACGCCCAGCGCCGCCGCGATGCCGATCAGCCCCCCCAGCGACGACAGCACCACCGACTCCACCAGGAACTGCGTCAGCACGTCGCGCTCCAGCGCGCCGATGGCCAGGCGGATGCCGATCTCCCGCGTCCGCTCCGTCACGGACACCAGCATGATGTTCATGATGCCGATGCCGCCCACCAGCAGGCTCACCGCCGCCACCGCGCTCAGCAGCGTGGTGAGCAGCTGCGTGGTGCCGGTCAGCATGGCGGCGATCTCCTTGGTGTCCATGATGCTGAAGTCGTTCTCCGCGTTGGACGCCAGGCGCCGCACGTCGCGCAGCACAGCGGTGATCTCCTCCGTCACGCGCTCCGTGTCGGCGCCGTCGCGCACCGAGAGCTGGAACATGCTCACGTCGCGGTTGCCGGCGATGCGGCGCTGGTAGGTGGCCAGGGGCACGATCACCACGTCGTCCTGGTCGCGGCCCATGGTGTTCTGGCCCTTGGCCTCCAGCAGGCCGATCACCTCGCAGGCGAGGTTCTCCAGGCGGAGACGCTGGCCGATGGGGTCGTCGTCGCCGAAAAGCGACGTGGCGGTGGTCCGGCCGATGACGGCCACGGCTCCGCCCGCGCGCATCTCGCCGTCGCTGAAGACGCGGCCGGCGGCGAGTTTGCGGTTGGTGATGTCCAGGTAGTCGGCGGTGGTGCCGGTGACCTCCGTGGACCAGTTCCGGTTGCCGAACACCGCCTGCATGCCCTTGCCCGCCACCGGCGCGATGGCGGCCACGTCGGGAACCTGGGCCAGGATGGCGGCGCCGTCGCTCTCGGCGAAGGGCTTGGCGCCGTCGGAACGGCCGGGCCCCAGGCGCTGGCCGGGCCGCACCATCATGAGGTTGCTGCCCATGCTCGCGATGCCGTCGCGCACCTGCGCGGTGGCGCCTTCGCCCAGGGTCACCATGATGATCACCGCCGCCACGCCGATCACGATGCCCAGGATGGTCAGGAAGCTGCGCATCAGGTTGCGGCGGATGGCGCGCAGGGCCAGGGTCAGCGAGGAGCGGAACATCATGACGCGGCTCCGTTCACGGCGTCGTCGGCCACCAGGCCGTCGACGAAGTGGAGGGTGCGGCGGGCGTACGCGGCCATGTCCGGCTCGTGCGTGACCATGACCACGGTGAGGCCGCGGTCGCGGTTCAGCCCGCCCAGGAACTCCATGAACTCGTGGGACCGCGCGGTGTCCAGGTTGCCGGTGGGCTCGTCGGCGAAGAGCACCAGCGGCTCCGAGACGATGGCCCGCGCGATGGCCACGCGCTGCTGCTGGCCGCCGGACAGCTCGTTGGGCATGTGGCCGCGGCGGTCGGCCAGGCCCACGGTCTCCAGGGCCGCCAGCGCCCGCGCGCGCCGCTCGGCCGCGCCCACGCCGCGGTACAGCAGGGGCAGCTCCACGTTCTCCAGGGCCGACGTGCGGCTCAGCAGGTTGAAGCCCTGGAATACGAACCCCAGGAAGTGGCGCCGCAGCAGCGTGCGCCGGTCGCGGGCCAGGCGCGTCACCTCCACGTCGCGGAAGCGGTACGAGCCCGCGGACGGGGTGTCCAGGCAGCCCAGGATGTTCATGCAGGTGGACTTGCCCGAGCCGCTTGGGCCCATGACCGCCAGGAAGTCGCCCGGGGCGATGTCCAGGTCGATGCCGCGCAGGGCGTGCACCGCGGCCTGGCCCTCGCCGTAGGTCCGCGTCACCCCGCGCAGCTCGATCACGTTGCCCGTGCGCGCGTCCATCAGCGGCCTCCGGCGCCCGTCGTGCCCGTGAGCAGCTCCACGCCGGCCTCCAGATCGCCGGACACGAGCTCCGCGTAGCCGCCCGACGTGGCGCCGATCTCCACGGGGATCGGCTCGGGACGCCCGTCGCGCAGGACCCAGACCTGCTGGCGCGGGCCGGCGGGGGCGTCCTGGGGCCGCTGGTTGCGGTCGTCGCGGCGCGGCGGCCCGGGCAGCAGGTCGTTGATGAGGCTGCCCTTCTCCTGAGGCGGCGGCGCCGGGCCGTCGGTGGGCTGGAAGCGCAGGGCGGCGCGCGGGATCAGCACGGCGTCCTCCACGCTCAGCACCGTGATGTCGGCGGTGGCGGTCATGCCCGGCCGCAGGGAGAGGTCGGCGTTGTCCACGCTGATCACGGTCTCGTAGGTCACCACGCCCGACGAGGTGGAGGGGGCGTAGCGCACCTCGGTGATGACGCCGTCGAAGGTGCGCTCCGGGTACGCGGCCACGGTGAAGCTCACGTCCTGCCCCTCGCGCACCTGGCCGATGTCGGCCTCGTCCACGTCCACGTGCAGGTCCATGCGGCGCAGGTCCACGGCCAGGGTGAAGAGCACCGGCGCGGTGAACGACGCGGCCACGGTCTGACCCGGCTCGATGTCGCGCGAGAGCACCACGCCGTCGATGGGCGAGGTGATCACGCTCTTGGTCATGTCGGTGAGGTTGCCGTCCAGGCCGGCCCGGGCCTGGGCCACGGCGGCGTCGGCGGCGGCCTTGTCGGCCTGGGCGCGGTCCAGCGCGGCCACGGCGGCGTCGAGCTCCGTGCGCGACGGGGCCTTGTGCCCGCTGGCCTCCCACACCGTGCGGAGCTGCTCCAGCTTGCGACCGGCTTCGGTGACGGTGGCCTCCGCCTGCCGCACCTTGGCCTGGGCCGAGGCGAGCGCGGCGCGCGACTGGGTGACCTGGGCCTCCAGCTTGGAGGTGTCCAGGCGCACCAGCACCTGCCCCACGGTCACACGGTCGTTGAAGTCGGCCTCCACGGTCTCCACGATGCCCGACAGCTCGCTGCCCACCTCCACCTCGTCGGTGGGTTCCAGCGTACCGGTGGCGGACACGGTCACGGACAGGCCGCCGCGCACGGTGGGCGCGGTGACGTAGGCGGGCGCGGCCTCGCCGCCGCGCGTCGCGAAGCGGACCGCGGCCAGGATCAGCAGCAGCAGGACGGCGGCGGCGGCGAGGCGGCGCCAGGGCAGGCGGCGGCCGGAGCCGGCGGTCTCGTTCAGGACGGCGGCCACGTCGGCCGTGGTCAGGGTGTCGGTCTTCATGACGATGCTCCCGTTCGCAGCGGGGCGGTCGCGTCGGCCCCTGTGGGCCAACCGCCGCCGAGGGCCTTGTACAGCCGGATGACGTCGGTGGTGACGGCGGCCTCGCTCTGCACGAGCTGGCCGTCCAGGGACAGCAGGGTGCGCTGGGCGTCCAGCGTGGACGTGAAGTCCACCAGGCCCGCCGCGTACTGCTCCGCCGCGAGCTCCGCGGCCAGGGCGGCGGCGGCGCGGGCCTCGCGCAGCTGCGTCAGGCGCTCCTCCTCGCGCGCGGCGGCGACCAGGGCGTCCTCGGCCTCCTGCAGGGCGGCCAGCACGGCGGCCTCGTAGGCGATCAGGGCCTGCTCCTGCTGCTCGGTGCGCACCGCCACCGCCGCGTTCAGCGCGCCGTTGCGGAACAGCGGCAGGCTGAGGGCGGCGCCCACGGATCCTGCGGGGTCGCCTTGGAAGAGGTCGGAGAGCACGCCGGCGGCCCAGCCCAAGGTGCCGCTCAGGCTCAGGCCGGGGTAGAGCTCGGCCTTGGCCGCGCCCGTGCGGGCGGTCTGGGCGGCCAGGGTGCGTTCGGCCGCGCGCACGTCGGGGCGGCGGCGCAGCAGGTCCGCGGGGGCGCCCACGGCCAGGGTGGTGGAGAGGGACGGCACCGGAGCCGGGTCGGCCAGCGTGGCGTGCAGGGCGCCGGGCTGCTCGCCCAGCAGCACCGCCAGGGCGTTCCACGTCTGCTCCAGGCTCTGCTCCAGGGACGGGATCTGGGCGCGGGTGGCGGCGACGCTGCTGCGGGCCTGGGCCACGGCCAGGTCGTCGTCCAGTCCGGCTTCGCGCCGCCACTGCACGATCCGCAGGCTCTCCTCCTGGGCAGCCAGGTTCTCTTGGGCCACGCGGAGCTGGGTCTGCAGCGACCGCGCCTCCACGTAGTCCAGGGCCACCTCGGCCACCAGGGACACCAGCACGTCCTGCAGGGTGGCCTCGGCGGCCTCCACGTCGGCGTCGGCGGCTTCCACGGAACGTTTGCGGCCGCCGAAGAGGTCCAGCTCCCACGACGCGTCCAGCGACGCGCTCCAGGTGGTGCGGTCCGGATCCTCGCCCGCGGTGCGTCGCGTCGCGGCGCCGGCGTCCAGCGAAGGGAGATCGCCGGATCCCGACGCCTGCCGCTGAGCGCGGGCCTCGCGCACGCGGGAACGGGCCGTGGCGGCGTCCAGGTTGCCGGCGGCGGCGCGGGCGACGAGGTCGTCCAGCAGGGGATCGTCCAGATGCGTCCACCAGGCGGCCAGGTCCGCGGCGTCCGCAGCGGCGCCGGCGGGCAGGTCGGAGGTCCAGGCGGCGGCCGTCTCAGAGACGGGAGGGCGGTACGCGGGGCCCACGGCGCAACCGTTCAGCAGCAGGAGCATGGCCGTGGGGGCCAGGAGTCGTGTCGAAGGCATGGGGGCGTCCTTTCTCGGGGGGCTCGCGAGAGAAGAACGCGGGAGGGCGCGGTTTCCTGTTGGGAAGTTGCGAAGGATCTCGAAAAGTCAGGCGTCGGCGTAGGCCACCCCATAGATGGCGCGCAGCGCGTCCATGGTCTCCATCACCGCCACGGTGTCCGCCAGGGGCATCCCGTCCGATTCGAGGCGCCCCGTGCGCACCAGCTCCGCGAAGGCGGCGGCCATGGGAGCGTAGCCCTCGCCGGGGCGGGGGAAGTCGTGGGTGGTCGGGGTCCCGTCCGCCGGCTGCACGCTCACCCGCGAGGCGCCCCACCACGGCGCGTGCAGCACCAGGCTGCCGCCGTCGCAGAGGATGCTGGCCCGGCAGGGAGTCGCCACGCGGAACGACTGGAGGGCGGACGTCACGCGTCCGCCGGCGTGGGTCAGGGCCACCGTGGAGCTCTCGTCCACGCCGGTGGCGCCCAGGGCCGCCGTGCCGCCGACGGCCGTGGGCGCGCCGAACAGCAGGTGCCCCAGCGAGACCGCGTACACGCCCAGGTCCAGCAGGGCGCCGCCGCCCAGGGCGGGGTCGAAGAGGCGGCTGGCGGGATCGAACGGGACGCGGAAGCCGAAGTCGGCCACCAGGGCGCGCGCTTCGCCCAGCCGTCCCGAGGCGATGGTCTCCAGCACGAACCGCGTGCTGGGCAGGAAGCGCGTCCACATGGCCTCCATGAGCGGCAGGCCGTGCGCGGCGGCGGCGTGGACCATGCGCCGGGCCTGGCCCGCGCTCAGGGCGAAGGCCTTTTCGCAGAGCGCGGGCTTGCCGGCGTCCAGGGCCAGCAGGGTGTCGCGCAGGTGGAAGGCGTGGGGCGTGGCCACGTACACGGCGTCCACGTCCGGGTCCGCCGCGAGCTGGGCGTAGCTCCCGTGGGCGCGGGCCGCCGCGTGCGTCGCGGCGAAGGCGGCGGCCGATTCCGGCGTGCGCGAGCCCACGGCATGCAGCACGGAGCCCTCCGTCTCCGTCAACGCGCGCGCGAAGGCGCCGGCGATGGCGCCCGTGCCCAGGATGCCCCAGCGGATGGTGCGCGGCTCCGTCACGGCGTCACCCGCACCGTCTGCACCGCGTTGGCCGGGATCTCGATCCGCGCCGTGCGGTCCCCCAGGCGCAGCCCGTACATCACGGGCCGCGCCGTGGTGTTGAGCACCTGCACGGCCAGGCGGCCGTCGGGAGCGCGCACGGCGCAGGCGTGGAGGTCGTCGGCGCCCAGGTCGGCGCGGTCCAGGCGCGTGGCCACGGCGCGGTCGCCGGGGCGGATGCTGCGGCTGAGCTGCAGGAGCACGTGGAAGACGGGGGTCTCGTAGACCTGGCCCGTGGCCGTGTCGATCATGATGGGCGCGCCGCAGAAGTTGCCCACGTGGTTGGGGCCGCCGTGGCGGTCCAGCACCGCGTTCCAATCGATCCAGCCTTCGAGCCAATGATCCAGTCCCACGATGATGTCCCGCGCGTAGCGGTGCACCGGCACGTAGGCCGGGTGGTCCGCGGCGCCGGGCCCGGCCCACTCCGCGGTGTAGGCCCAGTCCGTGGCGTTGGGGCCCCACCAGAAGGCGTCGTTCATGAACCAGCCCTCCTCCTGGTAGCCGTCAGGGTCGCGGATGCCTCCGGGCGCGGCCACGCCCAGGTTGTCGATGCAGCCTTCGGTGTGGAGGATGCCGAACTCGGGGAAGCGCGCGTGCACGCGCTCGAAGGCGTCCTCGAACACCTTCTCCGTGCCTGAGTACCAGTGCACGGCGATGCCCGTCACGTCGCCGCGGGAGCGCGGGTCGCCCAGGATGGCGTCGGCCCAGTCCTCCAGGCCGTCGCGGTTCTGGTCGTACACGTAGATCGCCATGTCGTGGCCGGCGCGGCGTAGGCGCGGGCCCAGCAGGTCCTGCACGAACGTCTTCTGGCCGCCCGGCGTCATGTGCATGCTCTCCCAGTAGCCGCCGTTGCCGTGGGGCTCGTTGACCGGCGTGAGGGCCCAGAGCGGCGCGCCGGCGGCGGCGAAGGCGTCCACCGCGCGCACCAGGTAGTCGGCGTAGGTGGCGCGGTGCTCCGGCAGGAGCGCGCCGCCGGTGCCCACCCAGCCGTTGGTCGCATCGCCCGGGATGGACCACGTGCCGATGTCCTTCATCCACGGCGGCGCCGTCCACGCCGAACCCACCACGCGCAGGGGCGCGCCGCCGGCGGCGTGGGACTCGCGCAGCATGGGGAGCAGGTCGTAGGCGGGGGCGCGCAGGCCGGGGTGCGCGGCGGGGTCGAAGCCGGCGCTGTCCGGGGCCAGGGTGAAGGCGGCCAGGGGATCGTCGCCGGGGGCGGGGACGTCGGCGTAGGAGTACTTCCCCTCCACGCTGAAATCGCAGGCGCCCAGGTGGGTGCGGGCCAGGGGGAAATCGGCTCCGTCGGGCCCGAAGAGGCGGGCGATCACGCCGCGCCGCCGCGCGGGCTCGAGGTGGGCCAGCACGAAGGCGGACGACTCGGTGACGGAGGTGCCGAGACCCAGGACCGTCTGCTTGAGGACGTTCGGGTCCACGGTGAGCAGGGGGCCGTCCACGGTTTCGTCGGCGAAGAGCGGCGGCGCCTGGGATGCGAGGGGCGGCGCGCCCGCGGCGGTGACGATGATCTCCGTGATGACGGGCTGCGCCGCGGCGGTACCGGCGAGCAACGCGAGGAAGAGCAGGGGCAGGATCATGGCGATGGTCGCTCCGGTCGGGGGCCGCGGCGGCGGGCGGACGACCGTTGTACCACGGATGCGCCGGGGACGGAAGAGCCCCACTCCCGAGGGGGAGCGGGGCTCGTTCGCCAGAGACCCTGCGTGCGGCTACCGCACCAGCGCCATCTTGCGGTGCTCGGTCACGTCGCCGGCCCGCAGACGGAACAGGTAGGTGCCGCTGGCCACGGACCCGCCCCGCGCGTCGCGGCCGTCCCAGACCACGGCGTGGGCGCCGGCCTGGAGCCGTCCGTCCACCAGCGAGCGCACCAGGCGGCCGCGGGTGTCGAAGACCTCCAGGCTCACCGGGCCGTCGGCGGCCAGGTCGAAGGCGATGGTGGTCTTGGGGTTGAACGGGTTGGGCGTGTTGCCGCGCAGGCGGGTGACGCGGGGCAGGCCGTCGTCGTCCACCGCGGTGATGGCCGCGGGCACGGTGAAGTTCAGGCCCCAGGACACCAGGGTGCCCGTGTCGATGCCGGCGTTGTCGGACACGCGCAGCGTCCAGTCGCCGCCGTTGCTCAGGCCCAGCACGTCGTCCAGGGAGCCGGGGCCGTCCACGTCCAGCGTCTCGGGCCAGTTGCCGATCACGTTGTCCGCGGAGCCGCCGCTGCGGTTGTGCAGCGTGATCACCGCGCCCAGCGGGCTGGTCAGCGTGATGATCAGGTCGCCCTGGTAGGTGTGCGTGATGTCGATGTCCACGCTGATGGCCGACACGGCGCCGGACTCGCCCGCGGGCACCGTGATGACCGAGGTGATGCCCGTGGGGTTGTTGTCCGGGATGGCGGCGCCGGGCGCGGCGCTGTAGCTGGTCTCCACCACCGGACTCAGCATCATGTCGATGCCGGTCAGGCTCTCGGCGTCGGCCAGGACCACGTCCGTGCGGGCGGTGGACCAGCCGGCCTTGGTGGCGATCACGCCGTAGGCGCCGCCGTAGAGGCCGCCCAGCGACCAGCTGCCGTCCGGGGCGGTCAGCGTGCTGTGGCCGCCGCCGGCGTCCACCAGGATGCCGGAGTGGTCGGCCTCGCCCAGCAGCGTCACGCGGCCGGACAGGGACGACGTGGCAGGCGTTTCCGCGGCCAGCAGGTAGGCCAGGGCGTTCTCGGTGAGCTGGCGCCCGACGGAGGGATCCAGGGCCTCCACGTTGAAGGCGAAGTAGACGATCTGGCCGGCCTGGGGCGCCGGGTTGTCGTCGTAGACCAGCACGCCGGCGTCGGTGGGGTCGCTGGTGGTCACGTAGACCGCCACGGCGTCGGCGGCGGGGGTCACGGCGTCCTCGTCGCCGTAGCCCACGTAGGCGATGGGCAGCGACGCCGGGATGGCGTTGGGGATGGTGGCCACCGGATGGCCCGCCTGGCCGGAGACCAGGGTCAGGGCGCCGGAGTTGTCGCCGTTCCAATCCACGGCGTGGAGCACGCCGGCGGCGAAGCTCGGGTAGCCGGGGCTGGACAGCGCGTCGTAGCCGGTCTCGCCGCCTTCGACGAGCAGCTTGCCGCCGGCCGCGGCCCAGGTCTCCAGGGCGGTGCGGCCCGCGGCGTCGGCCACGGGGCCGGCGTTGTCGCCGCTGGTGAGCACCACCACGTCGTAATCGCTGAAGTCGGCGGCGTCGGCGCCGGCGAACGGCTGCACGTCGGTCACGTAGCCGGCGTCGTCCAGCCAGGTCTGCAGCGAGCCCGCGGAGCTCTTGCCCGCCGTGGTTGCGGTCGTGCTCAGGGGGAGCTTGGTGTCCGGATCGATCTTCAGGTCCTGGCCGGCCGCGGCCGTGGCCGGGTCGTCCAGGATGAGCACCACGCCCAGGGCGTCGATGATCTGGAAGGTCTCGGTGGCGGTGACCACCACGTTGGGCGTCTGGGCCGCGTCGGCCACCGTGATGGAGTACCCGATCACGTCGCCCACGGCGACCTCCGCGGCCGTCAGCGGGAAGACGAGCTCGTAGCGGTCCCCGCCCACGGGCGTGAAGGCGAAGGGTCCCTGCACCGGGCCGCCGTTGAGCGCGAAGGACAGCTCCACGGAGGCCACGCCCAGGTTGTCCGTCGCCTCGCACGCCACCGTCGCCGGCCAGCGGATCAGGGCCTGATCGCGCAGGGGCGTGTGGACCAGCTCGGGCGGGGTCACGTCCGGACCCACGCGGAACGTGTGGTACGCCGCGGGGGCCAGGAAGGGCTCGCGGGTGGTCACGCCGGCCAGGTCGGCGGCTTCGAGGTAGTAGTCGATGACCGTGCCGGCGGGCTGGCCGGGCACGGGGAACTCGAAGTGGCCGTCGCCCAGGTCGTACATGGGCGTGGACTGCCAGGCGGCGCCGTCCAGACGGAGCCACAGCGTCACCGTGGACACGTCCACGCCGGCGCGGGCGGTCATGTCGGCGATGAAGTCGTAGGGGCCGAAGACGTCCTCGGTGTCGCCCAGCGGCGCGTGCGTGATGGTGGGACCGAAGTAGGTGACCGCGGCCAGCGCGTCGATCAGGCCCCAGCCGTAGTCGTTGTTGGGGCTGGAGGCCATGCTGGCGGTCTCACGCAGGGCGTCGCGCACCTGCAGGGGCGTCAGCGAGGGCGCGCGGCTCAGCACCAGGGCGGCCACGCCGCTGGTCAGCGGGCAGCTGAAGCTGGTGCCGCTGGCGCTGGTGTAGCCGTTGTCGTTGCTGGGGCTGGCCACGTGGTTGCCGGAGCCCAGGGCCGCCACGTCGGGCTTGATGCGGCCGTCGTAGCTGGGGCCGGGCGAGGAGAAGTAGCTGAAGTCGCCGGCGCTGGTCACGGCGCCCACGGCGATCACGCTGTCGCCGTCGGCCGGCGCGATGATGTGGTTCCAGCTCGTGCCGCGCTCGTTGCCGGCGGAGTTGATGACCACCACGCCGCGGCCCACGGCCAGGTCGGCGGCGATGGTGGTCACGCCGGTGTTCCCGTCCATGTCGGCCCAGTCGTACCAGTCCAGGTAGCCCAGGCTGGACGACACGATGTCCGCGCCGTGCAGCTCCACGAACTCCAGGCCGGCCACCCACTGGTCCTCCTCGATGGGCACCTCCTGGCTCGTGTCCTCCGTCTTGGCCAGCACGGCGCTGGCGCCGAAGGCCGGCGCCACGTGCGCGCCGGGCATGTAGCCCATGGCGGTGCTCATGGTCTCGGTGCCGTGGTTGCGGGCGTCGCTGGGATCGCCGGTCTCGTTGTCCACCTCGCCGTCGTCGTTGACGAAGTCGTAGGCGGCGATCACCGGGATGGGCGCCAGGCACTCGTGGGCGGTGCGGAAGCCGGTGTCCAGCATGCCGATGATCACGCCCTGGCCGTTGATGCCCAGCTCGTGCACGGCGGGCACGTTGAACTGCTCCATGGCGGCCAGGTTGCCGCCGTAGTCGATGCTCCACCGCGACGACTTCTCCGCCGGCGCGGGCGCGGCGGCGTCCTGCTCGGGCAGCTCCGGCCGCGAGAACCGGTTCACCAGATCCACCTTCCGCACCGACGGCAGGGCGGCCAGGGCCCGCACCTGCGCGGCGGAGGCCTGGAAGCTGGCCGCGTTGAGCCAGCGGCTCTCCCGCCGCAGCTCGGCGCCGGTGGCCTTGGCCTGGGCCAGGTACGCGGGCGCCAGGTCCAGATCGCGGGCGTCGGTCAGGCGCTCTCCGGCGGCCTTCATCTTGGCGCGGCGCCAGGCGGTGCGCTGGTCCAGGTCCGCCTGGGCGGCGTCCAGGGCGCGCTCCAGGTCGACGCCCTGCAGGCCCTTGTCGCTGAAGAAGACCCAGACGGTGTAGGTGCCGTCGTCGGCCAGCCAGGGGAAGGCGGGGCTGGCGAGGGCGCGCTCCAGGCGCGGGGCGATGTCGCCGGCCGTCGCCGTGGGGACGAAGGCGGCGCAGAGCAGCAGCGCGGCGACGGCGAAGGCCGCGCGGCGGGCGATGGTGCGGTTCATGGACGGTCCTCTCCAGCTGGGATGCGTGGCGTCGTGCGGGATCGATCCGGGAATTATAGCACGCCGCGGGCCCTCGCGACCCGCCGGTTCCGATCCAGGTTCTCATCAAGGATCCCGGCCGGGCTGCCGATAACATTCCCAGGCATGACCTCGCGGCCGTGCTCGGAGATGAGTCAACCAACTGCAGGGGGTGCAGTTATGAAGATCAAGGCCCTGGCGGGGGCGGCCGTGCGCCGTCTCCGGTCCCGCGCATCCCGCACGGATCAGCGAGGCGCGTCTCTGGTGGAGATCATCATCGCCACCTTCATCCTGGGCCTCGTCGCCGTGGGGATGGTGGAGTTCTTCGCCCGCGGCAACGTGGGGTTCGACCAGGAGGAGCGCAAGCGCGTGGCGGTGCTGCTGGCCCAGGAGGCCCTGGAGCGCACCGTGGCCCTGGATTACGCCGACATGGACTCCTGGAGCGCCACGCGCACCGTGGACGGCACCGCCTTCGGCGTGGTGCTGACCGTGACCGAGGACTCGCCGGAGCTCGACATGAAGACGCTGGACTGCGTGGTGAGCTGGGGCGTGGCCGGCGGCGCCACGCGGCAGACCCAGGTGGCGACGCTGGTCTTCGAGAACTGAGGTGGTGAGGAACATGCGGCAAGCATCGCGGAACGCGTCGACGCAACGGGAAGACGGCTACGCCCTGCTGGTGGTCATGGTGCTGGTGAGCGCCATGCTCATCATGGGCACGGGCTTCTTCTCGCTGGTGAGCAGCGAGGTGAGGGGATCCCAGAACCAGCTCGACTCCGAGCGAGCCTTCTGGCTCGCCGAGGCGGGCAAGGAGCGGGCCCTCCGGTTCCTGAGCACGCTGCCCATCCCGCCGGCCAACGACTTCGCCGTCTACGTGGACGAGACCGGCCCCGACGGCGGCACCTACTCGGTCAACTGCCTGGTGGACACCACGGCGGCCTGGCAGGCGGAGAAGGCCTTCGTGCTGGACAGCGTGGGCCGCTCCGGCAACGCCGAGCGCCGCGTGCGCCAGTGGGTGAAGATGACGGCGTTCTCCCAGTACGCCATGTTCACCCACGAGGAGTCCAACGGCCAGTACGACCTCTGGTACATCTCCGGCGACGAGGTGGAGGGCATGCTGCACAGCAACGGCACCTACCACCTGTACGGCGATCCGGTCTTCCACGGCCGCATCACCTCGTCCTCGGACCACATCGTGGCCTATCCCAACCGCAGCGTCTCGGACATGGGCGACTGGCCGGTGGGCGGCAACGACCCCTACTTCGGCGGCGGCGTGGAGCTCAACGTGCCGGTCATCCCCATGCCCACCTCGCTGCCCGACCTGCGCAGCCTGGCCATGTTCAGCGGGGTCTACTCCGGCACCGACACCGAGATCGAGCTGGGCGTGTCGGGCAACGCCATGCCCACCGTGGCGCCGGGCTGGCTGCGCTACCGCGAGCACGGCACCACGGACCCTTGGACCTCCGTGGAGATCGTGGGCCTGACCAACCCCATCTTCTACAGCGAGGGCGACGTCCACATCCAGGGCGTCCTGGACGGCGAGCTGACCGTGGCCAGCCACCGCAACATCAACATCGACGACGACGTGCTCTACTACGGCTCCGACGCCAGCGGCGCGCCGCCCGTCGACTGCGACGACCTGCTCGGCCTTGTGGCCGAGCGCAACGTGATCATCAGCGACACGCCGGCCAACGGCACCGACTGCCGGATCAACGGCGTGCTCATGGCCCTGGACACGTCCATCAGCGTGGAGAACTACGACTCCGGATCGCCCCGCGGCACCCTCTCCATCTGGGGCGGTCTGATCCAGAAGTACCGCGGTCCGGTGGGTCAGACCCGCGGCGGCACCGTGATCCACGGCTACGTGAAGGGCTACCATTACGACGCGCGCGTGACGGCCCGTACGCCGCCGTCCTACCCGCTGACCGGCGTGTACGAGAAGCTCGCCTGGGAGGAGACCTGGGATGCGACGAATCCGTTCTGACCGGCGTGATCAGGGCTTCACCCTGATCGAGATGATGCTGGTGGTGGCCCTCAGCTTCGTGGTGATCCTGGGCGCCGGCGCCATCTACCGGGGCGTGGACGAGAGCTTCCGCCGCGGCACCAACAAAGCGGCCGGGCGGCAGAACGCGTCGTTCCTGACCACCATGGTCAGCCGGAAGGTGCGCGTGGCCTCGGACTTCCGCGTGTACGACAGCGGCAACCCGAACCGCGACGTGGACAGCGGCGACGCGCTCTCGCTCTTCGACGACCTGGGCCTGGAGATCGACCGCCTGGTCTGGTCCTCCGCCAACGCGGCCCTGGAGGACAGCAACGGCGTCCGCGTGGGTCCGCCCAACCTGCTGGACTTCACCTTCTCCGTGGATCCGGACGCCGATGATTCGGTCCTGTTCACCTACCGGGTCACGGACGACTCGGGCGCGGTGACTCAGATCGCCACGGCGGCCGCGCTGCGGAACTGATCCCATCGACGGCTCCTGAGGCGAGGCGCCGCCGCGGCAACGCGGCGGCGATTCGTCGTCTCGCGTCAGGATTCCTCCGCAGGGGGCGGCGGGATCCCGCGTTCCGTCCCCGCGATCGACGACCCCTGAAGGACCTCGGCCGAGGAGGCCCCCATGCGCACCCCCATCGCCCTCATCCTGTTGCTCGCCGCGCTGCTGGCCCTGGGCGCCTGCGGCGACGACGCCACGACCACGGATCCCACCGGCTCGACCGACACCGGCGGCACCGGCACCACTCCCGTGGACACCGCCGAGGTCTCCGTGGACCTGGACGCGGCCCTGGCCGCCAACGGCGACGCCCCGGACGATCCGGGCGACGGCTGGCGGTCGGAGGCGCGCACCGTCGTGGTGTTCGACGGCGCCGACGCGGCCTTCGACGACGCCGACGTGACCTGGGCCGACGGCGTGCTCACCATCGGCGCCCCGGGCGTGTACGAGCTGAGCGGCACGCTGGACGACGGCCGCATCGTGGTGGACACGGACGACGACGGCCTGGTGGTGCTGGTGCTCGCCGGCCTGGACGCCGCCAGCAGCCTCAACGCCCCCCTGGCGGTCATGAGCGCGGAGCTGACCCTGATCCACCTGGCCGACGGCACCGTCAACACCCTGTCCGACCCTGCCGTGTACACCTACGACGACCCGTCCGACGACGAGCCCAACGCCTGCCTCTTCAGCAAGGACGACCTGGTGATCGACGGCGACGGCGCGCTCACCATCCACGCCGCCGCCAACGACGGCCTGGCGAGCAAGGACGGCCTGCTCATCCTGGGCGGCGACCTGCTGGTGGACGCGGCCGACGACGGCCTGCGCGGCAAGGACTGCCTGGTCATCCGCGCCGGCGACATCACCGTGACCGCCGGCGGCGACGGCCTCAAGTCCGACGAGGACGAGGACGCCGGCCTGGGCTACATCCTCCTGGCCGGCGGCACCCTGGCCGTGGAGGCGGGAGCCGACGGCCTGCAGGCCGAGACCGACGTGCTCGTGGCCGGCGGCAGCCTGATCCTGACCTGCGGCGGCGGCCATGACGCGAGTCTGGGCGCGGACGACAGCGCCAAGGGCCTCAAGGCCGGCGTGCTGGTGCTCGTGACCGACGGCGACCTGCAGATCGACGCGGCCGACGACGCCGTGCACAGCGACAACGCCGTGATCCTGGGCGGCGGCACCCTCGTCCTGCAGACCGGCGACGACGGCGTGCACGGCGAGGTCAGCCTGGAGGTGGGCGGAGGCAGCATCACCGTGTCGGACAGCTACGAAGGCCTGGAGGCGCCCACGCTGACCATCAACGGCGGCGTCATCGACGTCACCTCCTCCGACGACGGCCTCAACGCCGCCGGCGGCAGCACCAACACCATGGTCATCAACGGCGGCTTCATCTTCGTGGACGCCACCGGCGACGGCCTGGACTGCAACGGCTCGGTCACCATGAACGGCGGCACGCTGCTGATCAGCGGCCCCTCGCGCGACGACAACGGGGCCCTGGATTCCGACGGCACATTCCGCATGAACGGCGGCTTCCTGGCCGCGGTGGGCAGCTCGCGCATGGCGCAGACCGTGAGCTCCAGCTCCTCCCAGAACGGGCTGCTGGCCACGTTCTCCTCGCGCAGCGCCGGCACCCTGGTGCGCGTGGAGACCGCCGACGGCGTGGGCCTCTGCACCTTCATGGGCACGCGCAGCTTCGCTTCGCTGGCGTTCAGCAGCCCGGACCTCGTCGACGGCTCGGGCTACCGGCTCCTGGTGGGGGGCACGTGCACGGGGACGTCCACCCACGGTCTGTACACCGGCGGCACGTACAGCGGCGGTACGCTGCTGTCCACGTTCGCGGTGAGCGCGCGGGTGACGTCGGTGCGTTGACCGCAGGGGTGGATCCGAAGACGCATATCCGATAGACTCAAGGGCGACGGGTGGATCACCGCCCGCCGCCCTTCTCTGTCTCTGTGAGGTGATCATCCCATGCGCTCCATCCTCCTCGCGCTCCTCGCCCTGACCCTCGTCGGGACTCCCGCCCGGGCCTACGTGCAATCCTTCTACGTACCGCTCTCCGCCACGGTGGGCGAGCCGGTCGAGATGTCCGTCACCTACATCATCGAGAACCAGTGCTGGTCCATCGACACCCAGATGCACGCCTTCCTCTGGCCGGACCTGAACTGGATCCTCGTCAGCCGGCGCGGCGACTACCCGCTGAGTTATCCCTGCCCTGGCCCCCTGGAGAGCTACGTCTTCACGCAGGAGTTCACGTTTCCCTCCGCGGGGGTGTGGAACGTGAAGATCGTGGACCGGCGGACGTGGTCGCTGCCGTTCCCCGCTCCGGAGGACCAGATCACCACGGTGCCGATCGTGGTGGGGGAGCAGGTCCCCGTGGAGGAGGCCACCTGGGGGCGTGTCAAGTCCATGTACCGTTGACCGTATCGTAAGCTCGGGATCGCCCATGTTCCGCACCACCGTCCGTCGGGAGGGATCATGCGCATCCGTGCCGTCCTGTTGCTCGTGCTGCTGCTCTGTCTCGGTGCTCGTGCCGCCGAGACCCCGTTCGATCCCAGGTCCGAGGACCTCTCCATCTTCGACGTGCTGGTGCGGACCCATTGTCCCGGGCTCGATCTGCCGGACGCGCCCACGATCCTCAAGGAGTCCGGCCTGACCCTGGAGTACGTGTGGGGCAAGTTGCCCTACGACGAGCGGCCCCGTCCCACCCTGCGCGGATCGCGGCTGGCCCGACGCTCGCCCCTGGACCTCAACCTGGCCTTCGTGGAGATGAGCGACGTGCAGGCGCTGCTGCGCATCGCGGGCCTGGACATGCGCCGCCTGGTCGCGGACGACCCCGAGGAGCGGCGCGCGGCGCTGGCGGCGCTCATCGATCCCAAGATGGACCGCATCAACAAGGATCAGATCCTGGGCTACGACCCCCGGCTCTGCCTCAACGACGACGGCTCGCGCGTGTATCTCCTGGACGTGGACGACGCCGTGCTCAAGGACCTGCAGCGGGCCGAGCGCCTCTACCAGCGGGGCGAGCATCAGGAGTATCGCGCGCGGCTGCTGGCCCTGCTGGCCGACCATCCCCGGTTCTCCGCCCTGCACGTGGGCCTGGCCAATTCGTTCTTCGCGGAGGGGGAGACGGGGCAGGCGCGGCAGTGGCTGGCGCAGGGCATCCGCAGCAATCCGCTCAACCCCATGCTCCATTACTCCCTGGCCTTCTGCCATCTGGCCGACGGGCGACGCGACGAAGCGGTGGACGCCCTGGTGGAGTCGGTGCTGACGTGCCGCACCAACATGCTGTCCTGGTGCGCCCTGGACGTGGTGCTGGGCGCCGACGGCCGCCGCGCCGTGGATCGGCGCTTCCGCAACCACACGAGCGTGGATCCCAACTCCAGTCTCGTGGGCCTGGACATGGGCCTGTCCCGCGACATGCGCGACCCCTGGCTCTACTACGCCGCCGCGAGCGTGGCCGTGGACCACGAGCGCAGCCTGCACCTGGCCGACTTCGACGCCTGCGACATGGTGGACCGCGAGACCTACCGGCTGCTCCATCTGCTGGGCTGTTATCTCGTCCTGCGCTCCCAGAAGCCCGATCTCTACGACGCCGGCCTGGAGAGCCTGGAGGTGATCCGCAAGGCCGGATTCCTGCGGGAATACGTGATCTTCGACCGCATCGCGCCCTACACCCAGTACGCGCGCACGGCCACGCTCACGGCGGAAGGACGCAGCCAACTGCGCGAGTACGTGCTCCGTTTCGGGATCTCGGGCGGAAACGGGGGGCCGGGGATCAAATAATCGAGGGTTTTCACATTGTTCGGACACCGAACATAGTGTATCATGGGGAAGTGACCCCGAAGCCCGAGCACGCCCCAGCCGTTCCCCGGAGGACGCCCGCATGACCCCCCGTTTCCCAGGCCGCGCCCCCCGTTCCTTCGTCCGCGCCCCCTTGGCCCTGCTGTTCGCCCTGCTGGTCCTGGCCCCCCAGGCCCGGGCCTCCTGGTCCCTGGTCTGGTCCGACGAGTTCGACGGCGCCGCGCTCGACGCGGCCAACTGGACCGTGGCCGTGGGCAACGGCTGTCCCAGCCTCTGCGGCTGGGGCAACAACGAGCTCCAGTACTACCGCGCGGAGAACCTGGCCGTGGGCGGGGGCTACCTCACCATCACCGCCAAGCGCGAGAACTACGGCGGCTCCCAGTTCACCTCGGGCCGGCTGCACACGCGCAGCAAGGCGTCGTTCCTGTACGGGCGCATGGAGATGCGCGCCAAGCTGCCCACCGGCGGCGGCGTGTGGCCCGCGTTCTGGATGATGCCCCAGGACGACGTGTACGGCGGCTGGGCCGCCAGCGGCGAGCTGGACATCATGGAGTCGTCCAACAACACCACAAGCGTGGGCGGCGCCCTGCACTACGGCGGCGAGTGGCCGAGCAACACGTCCACCAGCACGTCCTACACGCCGGGCTACAACTTCAGCGACGACTTCCACACCTACGCCGTGGAGTGGGAGCCCGACGCCATCCGCTGGTACGTGGACGACCATCTCTTCATGACGCGCACCAGCGCCCAGTGGTGGTCGGCCAACGCGCCGGGCAACGCGCGCGCGCCCTTCGACCAGGAGTTCTACGTGCTGCTCAACTGCGCCGTGGGCGGCTGGTACACGGGCTGCACGGATCCGTCGTGCGTGACGGCGGCGTTCCCGCAGGAGTACGTGATCGACTACGTGCGCGTGTACGAGGACATCGCCAACTTCGTGCCCACCGTGGCCGTCACCGCGCCCCTGGCCGGGCAGACCGTGCCCGCCGGCCCGGTGACCGTGACCGTGGACGCCGCCGACCAGGACGGCACGGTGCAGACGGTGGAGCTGCGCGTGGACGGCGTGCTGGTGGGCAGCGACGCCACCGCCCCCTACGCCATCACCTGGACCGCCGCCGACGGCTGCTACGACCTGCAGGTGCGCGTGATCGACGATCTGAACGCCGAGACCACGGCGTCGCTGGACCTGACCGTGGGCGCCGGCTGCGGCCAGGCCCCCTACGGCGGCGCCGCGCCCGCGCTGCCCGCGCGCCTGGAGGCCGAGGACTACGATGTGGGCGGCGAGGGCGTGGGCTACCACGACGCCGACGCCACCAACCAGGGAGGCCAGTACCGCACGGCCGAAGGCGTGGACATCGAGGCCTGCACGGACACGGGCGGCGGCTACAACGTGGGCTGGCTGAACCCGGGCGAGTGGATCGAGTACACGGTGCAGGTGCCGGCGTCGGGCACGTACGGCCTGGACGCGCGCGTGGCCTCGCTGGCGGTCGGCGGCGCGTTCCACGTGTCGGTGGACGGCGTGGACCGCACCGGCGACGTGATCGTGCCGGTCACCACCGGCTGGCAGACCTGGACCACCGTGAACGCCGTGCTGGCCCTGGAGGCGGGCGCGCGCACCCTGCGCTTCCAGCCCACCGCCGGAGAGTTCAACGTGAACTGGTTCGAGCTGGCCTACGACGGCACGGTGGACGTGCCCGCCGCGGCCCGCGGCGCGGCGCTGCACCCGGCCTACCCCAACCCCTTCAACCCCAGCACCACGCTGGTGTACGAGCTGGCGTCCGCGCAGCGCGTGACCCTGGCCGTGTACGACGTGGCGGGCCGCCTGGTGCGGACGCTCGCGGAAGGGGAGGCCCGCGGCGCCGGACGCCACGAGACGGTGTGGAACGGCCGCGACGACGCCGGCCTGGCCGCGCCGTCGGGCGTGTACTTCGCGCGGCTGGACGCGGCGGGGATGCGGCAGGTGCGGCGGGTGGTGCTGCAGAAGTAGGGAATCCTCCGCGCATGAGCATGGAAAAGGGGGCGGCCGCGGCCGCCCCCTTCGTCGTCCGGGGATGTCATGTCCCCCTACTTCAGCATCACCACCGTCCGCGTCCGCGACGCGGCCCCCTCCTGCAGCCGCACGAAGTACACGCCCGCCGCGCCGCGGCGGCCGTCCTGGTGCTCTCCGTTCCAGTTCACCGCGTGCTCGCCCGCGGGCAGCACGCCGTCCACCAGGGTGCGCACCAGGCGGCCGGCGGCGTCGTACACGGCCAGACGCACGGGCGCCTCTCCGGTGGTGCGGAAGGCCAGGGTGGTGCGCGGGTTGAACGGGTTGGGGTAGGCGGGCGCCAGGTCCACGGGCGTGGGCAACGGGCCGTCCACGGCCGTGGGCTCGCCGGTGAACCAGCCGATGTCCACGAAGTGCTGGAGCGTGAGGTCCACCTCGTCGTTGAGCAGCGGCGTGATGGCGGGCTCCATGAGCAGGCTGGGGTCCGCCGACGTGTCGAAGTGGGAGATGGACGAGCCGGGCTCGATGGGATCGGGCGCGTAGATCAGCACGCGGCCCTGGTCGTCGGCGCCGGCCAGCAGGGACGGGTCGCGGCGCAGGGTGACCACGGCGCCGGGGAGCGCGGCCTTGAGCAGGTTCCCGTCGGCCAGGGTCACGCTCACGGCGGGGATGGTCAGGCCCGGCGCGGTGCCGCCCAGGCCCGGCGGCGTGTCGGACACCGCGTTGTCCACGATGATCACCGCCACCGCCCCGGCCGCCTCCGCCGCGAAGGCCTTGGTGGCGAAGGTGCAGTTGCCGCGGTCCACCAGCGCGATGCGGCCGGCGATCTGCGCGGCGTTGAGCAGGGTCTCGCAGGCGTCCTCGGGGTCGGCGCCGGCGCCGTCGTCGGCCAGCACCACGGCTTCGGTCACGCCGGTCACGTCCAGGCTCGGGCCGAAGGACGCCACGCCCAGGGCCATGGTCGGCGGCAGGGTGCCCGGAGCCACGGTCTCCAGGATGGGGCGGCCGTTCAGCACGCCCGGGGCCGCGGCGGTCACCGCGGCGCCGTCCCACACCACGTGGCCGGTGTTCACGGCGGAGGCGGCGCGCTGGGCGTCGTTCATCTCGTCCCAGTGCAGGCCGGTGACGTTGTCCAGCAGGTGGCGCGCGTAGATGTCCGTGGAGCCGAAGAACTCGCTGCCGTCGCTCTCGTCCACGAAAGTGCTGAAGCCCAGGCCGTGGCCCATCTCGTGCAGCAGCACGGGCAGCAGGGCGATGTCGGTGCCGGCGTTGCCGTCGAAGCCGTAGTACCAGCCGCGGCCGCCCAGGCACTCGGGACTGCCGTCCAGGGCCGCGTTGAAGCGGGCGCGGATGTCCTCCGTGCCCGGGTCCAGGTCCGTGCCGGCCAGCTTGTCCGACAGGGCGCCGTGGTACCAGGTGTCGGCCTGGGGCGCGCCGCTGAAGTCGCGGTTGACCACCAGGGGGCCGGCGGAGCCCAGCACGGCGCCGGTCTCGGTGCAGGTCAGGGGGTCGAAGCTGGCGCGGATCAGGATGGGCACGCCGCTGGGCAGCAGGCCGCCCCAGATGTCGGCCGCGTGCTGGAAGAGGTTCAGGCGCTGCGCGCCGACGGTGGTGCCGGGGTTGCCGCCCACCGGGGCGAGGGGGGTGGGGTCGTTGAAGCCCTCGCCGGGGTCGTCCACGTTGACGATGGTGATGGTGGCGGCCGAGGCGGCGGCGGCCAGCGCGAGCACGGTCAGCAGGGTGAGGAGGTTCCGCATCACCGCACCTCCCGGCCCTGGGCGTCGCGCTCGGGGGCGCCCTGGAGGAAGGCGCGCGCCTCCGCGGCGCTCTCGGTGCAGAGGGTCTCCACCGCGCCGTCGTCGCCCACGCGCGCCACGCTGGCGCTCATGAAACGGCCGTCCAGGCGCACGCTCACGCGGCCGTCGGGATGGTGCACGGGCGTGAGGCCCTCGGTGCTCTTGCTGAGCATGGCGTCCAGCTCGGCGTCGGCCTTGGCGGCGTCGGCCAGGGCTTCCGCGCCCACGCGCAGCTCGCCGGTCTCGGGGTCCAGGCTCGCGCGCAGGGCGGAGGCGGGAGTGGCGTCGGGCGTGGGCGTACGATCGAAACGGGTCACCAGGAGCGCGATCGCGGCCACACAGAGGGCGACGGTCGCGGTCCACGGGAGGATGCGCCGGAGGGGCATGGCGGCTCCTTTCGCATTCGGTTGTGGCGGGGGGATGCGGAATCGGCCGGCGGCGGTGGTCCGGCGGAGGCAACATAGGAACGGGTGGGACGGGCCGCATTATGAGGCGGCGTGTTCAACGCCGCGCGGCATGTGGACAGCGGAAGCGGCCCGTCCCGGAACGGTGCCGACCGGCTAGCGGAACAGCAGCTTGAGCTCCCCGAAATCGACGCGGTCGCCCGTGGGCGCGGCCTTGTCGGCAGCGGCGGGGTCCTCCACCTGCTCGATGACCAGGACCAGCGCGCGCGGACTCGTGAACGTGATGGTCAGGGACACGTCGCCGTCGAGCAGAGCCAGGTAGCTCAGCAGGTCGGCGTCGATCATCTGCTGCAGGTCGGTGATGCGGCCGGTGATCTCGATGGTGGTGGTGCCGCCCATGTCGTCGAAGACCAGGTCGGCGTGGGGCGTGTCGGCCACCATGGCGTCGATCATGGCGTAGATCTCCTCGTCCACGATGTCGGCGGCCGGGTGGTGGGCGAGGGCGGCGGGGCTCATGGCGATGGTGGTCAGGAATGCGGCCAGGATCAGGATCCTCATGGGAGCCTCCCTCGGGCGGATTTGCCGGATCGTCAGGAAGGCCCGCGCTTCGGCGCGCGGGACACGTGTCCCCGTGAGGACGGAAACCGTCGCGTCGTCATGATGGATCCTCGGATCCCGCCAGCGCCAGCGCCGCGTCGATGTCGCGCACGATGTTCCCCTCGCCCACCAGCGCCGCGATGCCCGAGCGCTTCAGCGTGGCCAGCGGCCCGGGCTGCACGCCGGAGAGGATCACCCGCGTGCCGGACCGCGCCGAACGTTCGCACATGTCCTCCAGGGCGTGCAGCGCGGTGGCGTCGATGGCGGGCACGTGGCGCAGGCGCAGGATCAGCACCCGCGGCGGACGGTCGATGCGGTTGACGGCGGTCTTGAACTTGTCGGCGGCGCCGAAGAAGAAGGGTCCGTCCACCTCGAACACGGCCACGTCGTGGGGCACGTGGCGCAGGGCGAGGGCGTCGGGGTCGTCGGTCTCCTCGTCGTCGCGCAGGGCGGGCACGTAGCCGGTGCGGGTGACGTCGGCCATGCGCTTCATGAACAGCAGGGCGCTGAGCACCACGCCCACCTGGATGGCCACCGTGAGGTCCACCAGCACCGTGAGCAGGAAGGCGTTGGCCATGACCAGCACGTCGCTGCGGGGGCCGCGCAGCATCTTCAGGAAGTAGCGCCACTCGCTCATGTTGCCGGCCACCACCAGCAGGATGCCGGCCAGGGCGGCCATGGGGATGAGCTTGGCCCAGCGGCCGCAGACCATCATCAGCACCAGCAGCGTGGCGGCGTGGATCATGCCCGCCACCGGGGTGCGGCCGCCGCTGCGCACGTTGGTGGCGGTGCGCGCGATGGCGCCCGTGGCCGGGATGCCGCCGAACAGGGGCGCCGCCACGTTGGCCACGCCCTGGGCCACGATCTCCATGTCGCTGCGGTGGCGGCGGCCGGTCATGCCGTCGGCCACCACCGCGGACAGCAGCGACTCGATGCCCGCCAGCATGGCGATGGCCAGGGCCGACGGGAACAGCTCCCGCACGTGGCCCCAGGACAGATCCGGCAGCCGCGGCGCGGGCAGCGACGAAGGCACGTCGCCGAAGCGACCGCCGATGGTCTCCACCGGCAGCCCGAACGCCGTGACGGCCGCCGTGGCCGCCACGATGGCCACCAGCGAGCCCGGCACCTTCACCTTCAGCCGCGGCCAGCCCCACACCAGCAGCGCCGTGCCCAGCCCGATGCCCGCCGCCCAGGGATTCCAGGTGGGCAGCGCGTGGGCGTAGGCCGCCAGGCGCGGCAGGAAGCCGGCGGGCACGTCGGCCATGGTCAGGCCCAGCAGGTCCCGCACCTGCGTGGCCGCGATGATCAGCGCGATGCCGCCGGTGAAGCCGATGGTCAGCGGATAGGGGATGAAGCGGATCACGCCGCCCAGGCGCACCAGGCCCATGACGATGAGCAGGAGCCCCGCCATGACCGTGGCCGTCTGCAGGCCGGCGTAGCCGTGGCGGTGCACGATCTCCGCCACCAGCACCACGAAGGCGCCCGTGGGCCCGCCGATCTGCACGCGGCTGCCGCCCAGCAGGGAGATGAGGAAGCCGGCCACCACGGCGGTGGCCAGGCCCTGCGCCGGCGCCACGCCCGACGCCACGGCGAAGGCGATGGCCAGCGGCAGCGCCACCACGCCCACGATGACGCCGGCGGACAGGTCCTGCAGGAGCTGGGCGCGCGGGTAGCCCTCGCGCAGCACGGTGAGGAGCTTGGGCTCCAGGCGGGAGGAATCCGTGGCGACCCTGCTTTCTCCGCGGCGGGCGCGGAACGTCGGCCGCCGTCGGGGCCGGGAGGAGGTCCCGGTGGGGACGGCCGCGCAAGGATAGGCCGTCGGCCGGTTTTCGGCAACCCGGCGGCGGACCTTGGCGGCGCGGGATCCGCCGCCTAGATTTCCGGCGTCCCGTGTCGTCGCTCTCCCGGATCGGAGGCCGTCGTGCGCACCTTCTCCATCGTGTCCGTGCTCGCCATCAACCTCTTCATCGCCGTGCGCACCACGGTGCTTCTGCGGCGGGGCGCCATCCGGCCGGCCCTGGCCATGTGGGTGTTCTTCACCGTGGCGGTGGCGGGCAGCCTGGGCACCTACCTCCTGGACGGGGACTACTCCCTGACCGACAACATCCTCAACTCCTCGGACCTGATCCTCTGCGCCTACGTGGCCGCGGCGATCCTGGTCTGGGGCGACCGCAGCACGCGGTTCACGCGCTTCGACCTTCTCTGCCTCGGGGCGGTGCTCGCCATCCTGGTCTTCTGGGCGCTGACGCGGCGCCACGCCTCGGCCAACCTGCTCATCCAGCTCATCCTGGTGATCTCCTACGCGCCGGTGGTGCACCGGCTGTGGACGTCGGACGAGAACAGCGAGTCGTTCGCGGTGTGGGCGGCGCTCCTGCTGTCGCCGGTGCTGGCCCTGCTGTCCAGCAAGGGGACGCTGGCCGTGGTGTACGCGGTGCGGGCCATCGCCTGCACGGGCGGGCTGATGCTGCTCATGGCGCGGGCGGAGGCGCGGGGGAGGCGGCGGGCGGCGCGCTGACGGCGCGGGCGGGGTGTGGTATCATCGAGGATGATCACGCTCCCGAATCGCCAGCCCCGGAGCCGCCGTGACCCGCGACGACGACGCCACTCCCTCCACCGACCTCGCCCTGGAGCGCGCCTACGCCGAGCTGCGCGCCCTGGCCGCCCACGCCCTGCGCTCCGAGCGCGGCGGCCACACGCTCCAGCCCACCGCCCTGGTCCACGAGGTGTACCTGAAGCTGGCCGCCCAGCGGAACGACGCCTGGGCCGACCGCCTCCACTTCCTGCGCGTGGCCAGCCGCCAGATCCGCCGCATCCTGGTGGACCACGCCCGCGGCCGCGACCGCCTCAAGCGCGGCGGCGACCTGGTGCGCGTGACCCTTTCGGACACGCTTCCGGGCCAGGACCCCGACGTGGACCTGCTGGATCTGGACCGGGCTCTGGACAGGCTCGACGAACGTGCGCCCGAAGACCGCGAGCTGGTGGAGCTCAAGTTCTTCGGCGGGCTCACGGACCAGGAGGTGGCCGCGGTGCTGGAGGTGAACGAGCGCACGGTGCGCCGGCGCTGGGCCTTCGTGCGGGCGTGGCTGCACAAGGAGCTGGAGGGGGGGCGCTCATGAGCGGCGACCGCTTCCGCCGCGCCCGCGAGCTCTTCCTGGAGTGCGTGGATCTGGACGAGGCCGCGCGCGCAGCCTTCGTGGCCGCGCGCTGCGCCGATGACCCGGAGCTGGCGCGCGAGCTGCGCGGCCTGCTGGACGCCGACCGCGACGGCGGCGGCGTGCTGGACCGGCCGCCGCCCGCGGCGGCCATCGACGAGTCGGCGTGGGTGGGGCGCGAGTTCGGCAACTACCGGGTCACGGGCGTCATCGCCAGCGGCGGGATGGGCGTGGTCTTCGCGGCGCGGCAGAAGGCGCCGGACCGCGCGGTGGCGCTGAAGGTGATCCGCAGCGGCATGCCCTCGCGGGAGGCGCTGCAGCGCTTCCGGCGCGAGTCGCAGGCGCTGGCGCGGCTGGACCATCCCGACATCGCCACGGTGTACGAGGCCGGCACCGCGGATCTGGGGCTGGGGCCGCAGCCGTACATCGCCATGGAGCTGGTGGACGGCGAGCCGGTGACCCACCACGCGCGGCGGCTGGGGCTGGACGCCGCGGGTGCGGCGCGGCTCTTCGCGCGCATCGCCCGCGCCGTGGATCACGCCCACCGCCACCACGTGGTGCACCGCGACCTGAAGCCGGCCAACATCCTGGTGGGGCCCGACGGTCGGCCCAAGGTGCTGGACTTCGGCGTGGCGCGCATCACCGACGCCGACGTGCACGCCACCCTCCAGTCCGAGGCCGGGCAGATGCTGGGCACCCTGGTCTCCATGAGCCCCGAGCAGCTCCGCGGCGACCACGACGCCGTGGACGCCCGCACCGACGTGTACGCCCTGGGCGTGCTCATGTACGAGGTGCTGGCCGGCGCTCCGCCCCAGCCGGTGGACGAGCGCAACCTGGCCGAGGCGGTGCGGGTGCTGGAGACCGTGCCGGCGCCGTCGCTGACGGACCGCGCGCCGGGCGTGCCGGCGGCGCTGGGCGTGATCGTGGGGAAGTGCCTGGAGAAGGACGCCGCGCGGCGCTACGGATCGGCCGCGCTGCTGGCCGACGACCTGGAACGCTTCCTCGCCGCGGAGCCCATCGCGGCGCGGCCGCCGTCCACGGCCTACCAGGTGCGCTCCTTCGCGGCGCGGAACCGCGGGCTCACGGCCGGCCTGGCGATCGCGGCGCTGGCGCTGGTGCTGGGGCTGGGCGTGTCCGTGCGCGGCTGGGTGGCCGCCGATCGGGCGCGCCGGGCGGCGGACCGCGAGGCCGCGCGCGCCGCCGCCGTGAGCGCCTTCCTCACCGACATGCTGGAGGCTCCGGATCCCTGGGCCGAGGGCGGCGACGTGAAGGTGGCCCAGGTGCTGGGCCGCGCGTCGTCCCGCGTGGATTCCCTGCTCGCCGACCAGCCCGACGCCGCCGCCCGCGTGCACGCCACCCTGGGCACCACCTACGAAGGCCTGGGCCTGTACGAGGAGGCGGGCGGCCACCACCGCCGCGCCTATGCCCTGACCCGCGGCATCGCCGATGATCTTGGACGTGTGACCGCCCTGCGCAACCTGCTCCAGTTCGAGGTGGCCGACGGCCGCCTGGCGGAGGCGGACGCCCTGGTGGCGGAGCTGGAGGCGGAGATCGCCGCCCTGGCGCCCCGCGCCCCCGCCCGCGCCGAGGCCCTGCACGTGCGCGGCACCGTGGCGGAGGCCCGCGGCGAACTGGAGGCCGCGGCCGCGGCCTACCGCGACGCCCTGGAGCTCTCGGAGGCGCTGCCGGACACGGACCCCGAGAGCATCCTGGCCACGCGCATGAACCTGGCCGTGGTGCTGCTCCAGCTCGAGCGCGCCGAGGAGGCGCTGCCCCTGGCCGAGCGCGTGTTCCAGGAACGGGAACGGACCCTGGGCACGGATCACCCGTCCACCCTCATCGCCGTGAACAACCTGGCCGCGGTCTACCGCGCCCTGGGCCGCCACGAGGACGGCCTGGCCATGGCGCGCCTGTCCCTGGACGTGCGCACCCGCGTGCACGGGCCGGACAGCCCCTACGTCATCGCCGCGGAGCACAACCTGGCCCTGCAGCTGGGCGACCTGGGACGCTACCAGGAGGCCCTCCCTCACCATCGGCGCGCGGTGGCCGTGGCCGAGGCCGCCCTGGGCGCCGACCACCCCCGCCGCCACATCGCCGCCGCGGCCCTGGGGCACTCCCTGGCCCG
This sequence comes from Candidatus Krumholzibacteriia bacterium, assembly GCA_035447065.1. GTDB lineage: Bacteria > Krumholzibacteriota > Krumholzibacteriia > LZORAL124-64-63 > LZORAL124-64-63 > CALEMW01. Next base: position 46,155 of record DAOTGJ010000008.1, on the reverse strand, counting down.
TCTGGACCGGCTGGATGAGGCGGAGCCGGTGCTGCGCGGCAGCCTGGAGGGCCTGCGCGCCGCCTTCGGCCCGGACCACTGGCGCGTCCGCACCACCCAGGGGCACCTGGAGGAGCTGGCGGCCGCCCGCTCCCGGAATCGGTGAAAAAAGTCCGCCCGGATCTCCCGCCCGACATCGCGTGATGGATTCGAGAGGGGGAGCACGCCGTTCCCCGCCCTTCGCGTTCCATCCGGGAGACCCCCATGATCCGTCGACTGCTCTGCATCCTGCTCCTCATCCTCACGACGGTTCCGGCCGTGGCCCAGTGGGAGGGCGATCCCGTCCAGGTGGACGAGACCGGCGTCGCCTTCGCCCTGATCAACGCCCCGGACGGCGAGCTCTTCGCCCTGCTTCACGGCGACGGCGTGATCACCATCCGCCGCAGCAGCGACGGCGGCTCCCACTGGACCACCTGGGTCTCGCATGGGGATCCGAACGATCCGGTGGAGCATCTGGCCGGCTACGACGCCGTCTACGTGTCCCAGGGCGCCGACCGCATCCTGGTGGCCTACCGCCAGACCTTCCAGACGGCGGGCAACGTGATCACCTTCGACGCCGTGCAGGTGGCGGTGCTGGATCCCGCCGCAGCGACCCCGTCCTGGGACATCACCGGCGTGGACGCGGCCTTCAGCGACACCTTCGGCGCCATCGCCCTGGCCACCGACGCCTCCCTGCACGCGGACTGGTACCTCTCGGTGGCCTACGAGCGCGGCGCCCCCGGCGCGCGCGGCCTGTGGTTCGCCCGGTCCACGGACCAGGCCGCCAGCATGGAGACGCCCTACCAGCTGGCGCCGCCTCCCGCGGCCGGCTCGGTCCGCTCCCCGGACGTGACCACGGCCGCCGGCGATTGGGTCCACGTGGTCTGGGAGGAGAGCGGCGCCATGGGCGATCCGCTGAGCATCCGCTACCGCGGCGCGGATCAGCGCGGCGCATCGTCGCGCTGGGACGGGGTCTACCGGGAGCTCGCGTCGGGCGAGCGCATGTCCTATTCCCGTGGCCCGAGCATCGTGGCCAAGCCCGGCACCGCCGAGCTCCTGGTCACCGCCGGCGCGCGCGTGGAGGACGGCTTGTTCACCCTGGACGGCATGGTCCTTCCCCGCTCAGCCAACGCCGGCCGCGATTGGGGCGATCCGGGCCTGGGGATCTTCCTGACCCAGGATCACCCGTTCTACGACGCGGACGGGCTGGGCATCCTCTGCCACTGGAGCGGCGGCGATCAGGTCGTGGTGCTCCGTCCGGTGGACGCCGACCCCGACGGCGACTGGACCTCCGAGACGATCCGGAACACGGCCCTGGCCGACCTCTCCGGCCCGGTGGCCCTCCAGCCCTACGACGGCCGCCTGGCCTACCTGGACCGCACCCTGACCCCGGACGGCTACCGCGAGCTCTTCCACGCCGAGTGGTTCGGCGACTCCGGCTAC
>DAOTGJ010000008.1:42074-44594 GCA_035447065.1 Candidatus Krumholzibacteriia bacterium | reverse complement strand
CCCGGACGGCTACCGCGAGCTCTTCCACGCCGAGTGGTTCGGCGACTCCGGCTACCCCCGTCTGCTCGCCGACCTGCCCGACGGCGACGGCGACCTCTGCCTGACGGACCTGGAAGGCGACGGCCTGCGGGACCTGCTCTGGGTGGACCCCGCGGCGCGGAAGCTCCACGCCTACGACGGCCACCTGGACCCTCGGCCCGGCTTCCCCGTGACCCTGGGCCGCGACGTGGTGGCGGGCTTCGGCCACGTGGCCGCGGGCGACGTGAACGGCGACGGCGAGCAGGAGATCTTCGTGACCACGGCGGCGGGCATCAAGGCCTACGACAGCCAGGGCCGGCCCCACGAGGGCCAGTGGCCCGTGCTGGTGAACGGCGCGGCCCCGCGCTTCGTGTCCCTGGCGCAGGTGACCGGGCTGGCGCACCTGGACGTGATCGCGGCGGCGCCTGGCGCCGTCACGGTCCTGCGCGCCGACGGCAGCACGGCCGGCGGCTTCCCCGTCCTCTTCAACCCCGGCGACGGCGAACCCGGCGGCCCGGTGGCCGCGGCCGACCTGGACGGCGACGGCGACACGGAGCTGGTGGTGGGCCTGACCCATGCCGTGAAGGTCATCGGGTTGGGGACCAGCACCACCACCACGGTCTGGTCCGATCCGACCCGCGAGCTGACCACGGCCGTGGTGCTGGGGGCCATGGCGGGCGAGTCGGGCACCGGCACGCCGGGCGTGCGCGAGATCATCTTCAGCGCGGGGGACCAGCTCCACGTGGTGCTCGCCGACGGCACGCCCTACGGCCCCGCCTGGCCCTGGACCGAGCCCGCCGGGCGACGGCTGGGCCAGCCCACGGCGGTGCAGGACTTCGTGGCCTTCTCGCCTCTGGAGATCTTCGTGGCCACGGCCGAACCGTCGGCCTCGTTCAACGTGGCGCACTCGCTGCAATGGGACGGCGCCGAGAGCCATCCCACGTGGCCGCAGACCCTCCCGGCCGCGTCGGTGGGGCAGCCGCTGGCGGGATGGCATCTGGCCCAATACGGCTGGCAGCATCTGTTCATGGATGCCGCGGGCAACGTGGACGCCTTCGTGCTCGGCGACGCGCATCATCCGGCCTGGCCGCTGGAGGGCGCCGCGTCCGGCACGGGCACCGGCGTGCTGGAGGACCTGGACGGCGACGGCATGCTGGAGCTGGTCCTGCCCGGCACGCTGCGCGTGTATTCCCTGAACAGCGCGGACAACGGCCTGGGTCTGCGGGCCTGGCCCCAGGGGGGCTACGACGCCTGGCGCACCGGCTGCCTGGACTGCACGTGGGACGACGTGGTGGCCGTGGGCGACGGGCTGGTCCGGTCGGGCGCGGGCGCCCTGGCGATCCGCGCTCTCGGGCCCAACCCCTCCAACGGACCGACCACCGTGTCCTTCGCCCTGGCCGCCGCCGGCGAGGTGGACGTGCGCATCCTGGACGTGCGCGGACGCGCGGTGCGCTCGGTGCTGCAGGGCGGCCGCGACGCGGGCGAGCATGTCGTCGTCTGGGACGGCCGCGACGAACGCGGCCGCGCGGCGCCGTCGGGCGTGTACTTCGCACGGGTGGGCCTGCGGCGGGGCGGGGCCGAGGAGGTCCGGGTGGCGCGGGTGGTGGTGGGCCGCTGAGCCGCGGCCGGGGATCGGCTTGCCCCCGCGGGCGGTCCGGGACTATGATCGGCGGATCATGAAAGACTTCCGCCACGATCCCCCGGAATACCCCGCGCACGACGACCGCGCCGTGCGTCCGCCCCTGTACGAGGACGACGCCATGTCCCGCCAGGAGTACGTGGCGGCCATGGTGCACTTCTACCGCGGGGAGCTGCAGCGCACGCTGGAGTGGCGCAAGCGCATGGACACCACCACCCACTGGGCGCTGATCGCCACGGTGGGCATCCTGACCTTCAGCTTCTCCAACCCGGCCTACGGGCAGGAGACGCTGATCACGGGGATGTACGCCAACCTGATGTTCCTGGTGCACGAGTCGCGGCGGTTCCGCTTCTTCGACATGTGGCGGTCGCGGCTGCGGATGATCGAGGAGAACTTCTACGGGCCGATCCTGCGGCGCAACCTGCACAGCCCCATCGAGGACTGGGGCAGCCGCGTGGCCGAGGACCTGCTCCACCCCAAGTTCAAGATCACGCGCGCCCAGGCCATGAAGGCGCGGCTGCGCCGCAACTACGGCTACCTCTTCATCTTCCTGCTGCTGGCGTGGGCGGGCCGCGCCGCCGTGCTGCCGCCGGCGGATCCGCGGCCCCTGATGCCGGCCCTGTTCTCCATCGGCTCCATCCCCTGGTGGATCCCGGTGGCGCTGGTGGCGGGCCTCTACCTCTACCTGGGCGGCCTGCTCCTGTTCACGCCGCGCGTGCAGCCCGCGGAGCAGACCTACTGGCGGGATCCGGAGAAGTTCGGACAGGACGTTCCGGATCTGGATGCCTGATGCGCTCGATGCTGCTGCCGCTGCTGGTGGCGGTCTTCGCCATGACCGCCGCGGCCCCGCTCCAGGCCGCCGT
>DAOTGJ010000008.1:28933-41974 GCA_035447065.1 Candidatus Krumholzibacteriia bacterium | reverse complement strand
TCGCGCAGCTGGAACCACGTGGACTTCGGGCTGACCTACGGCGCGGGGCGGCGGCGCGCCTGGTCGGCGGAGCTGCTGGCCTGGGTGCCGTTCAACGTGGAGTCCGACAATCCCGACCTGGCCGCCCACGCGGGCCACGGCCGTCTCAGCCTGATCTGGACGCCGCGGCGCGGACCGGCCTCGCGGAGCCGCACCGAGGGTCGGCTGAGTCTGATCGCGTCGCCGGATGCGTCGGGGTTCGTGACGCGGGTGGAGGCATCGCTGAGCCACACGCCGGGCTGGCTGGGCCGGGCCCCGTTCGCGGGTCCGCAGCCGCCGTACGCGTTCTTCGTGCAGTGGGTGAAGGGGACGGGGGAGTCGCTGATCGATTACCGGCGGCGGCAGGACACCGTGCGGCTGGGGCTCAGGCTCTGGTGATGTCCGCGCGTCGCTGCTCCCACAGCCACAGTCCGGCCGTGATCAGTCCCAGCAGCGCGAGCGACGCTGCCAGCGATGCCGCCTGCGGCGGCAGCCACCCGTCCCAGAGCCACGCCTTCAGCCAGTGGTGCAGCGATGTCTCGCCACCGTCGGCCGTGGTCCAGCGCAGCACGCGGATGGCGGTGTCGGAGATCAGGTGCGCGGCCACGAAGGCCGTGAGCGCGCGGCGGCCCAGCAGCGTGAGCAGGGAGGGGGCGCGACCGCCGGCCACCCCGTCGAACCCCGCCCGGCAGGCCGCCAGCAGCAGCAGGGAGGCGCCCGCGGTGAGCAGCGCGTAGGAGGGCGTCCAGATCTCCTTGGCCGGCGGCTGCCACGCCGTCCAGCCGATTCCCCCCAGGACCAGCCCCGCGCCCACCGCCGCCATGCGCACGGCGCCTGCCAGCGGCGGACCGCCCCGCCGCAGCTTCCGTCCCACCCACACGCCCAGCAGGCCGTGGGCCAGCGCCGGCAGGGTGGAGAGCAGGCCCTCCGGATCCCCGGGGCCGCGCCAGGCGTGGGCGCCCAGCAGGCGGTCGTCCAGCCACGTCGGCAGGCTCGCGTCCGGCGTCAGCACGGGCCCGCCCGCGCCGGGCACGGGCGCCCAGGCCAGCAGCGCGCCGTAGCCCGCGATCAGCGCGGCGGCCGTCGCCGTGAGCCCGTGCGGCCCCAGGCGCGGATACGCCAGGGCGCACCCCGCGAACACCACGGCGATGCGCTGCAGAACGCCGGGCAGGCGCACGGTTCCCGCATCGAATTCCGGATACAGGTTCAGCAGCACGCCCAGCAGGACCAGGCCGCCGGCGCGGCGCAGGGCGGCGCGGGTCACGTCGGCCCGGGACGCGCCCGCATCCAGCCGCCGGCCCAGCGCCAGCGCCGTGGACACGCCCACCAGGAACAGGAACGTGGGGAAGATCAGGTCCGCCGGCCGCGGCCAGCCGCCCCAGGGCGCGTGGCGCAGCCAGGGATGCATGGCGCTCCAGGAGCCGGGATTGTTGACCACGATCATGGCGGCCATGGTCAGGCCGCGCAGGGCGTCCACGGACGCGAGGCGGGTGGTGGGAGGCGGTGCGGTCATGCCGCGCAGCCTAAGGGGGCGCGCGGTCCGGGAGCAAGCGCGTTAGGCGGTCAGCGCGTTGAGGTACCACCGCAGCCCCAGGGACACCAGCACCCCCAGCGCCGCGCCCACCAGCACCTCGCGGGGCGTGTGGCCCAGCAGCTCCTTGAGCTTGCGCCGGTTCAGGTTGTGGTCGGGCTCCAGCAGCTCGCGGATGATCTGGTTGAGCGCCATGGCCTGGAGGCTGGCCGAGCGGCGCAGGCCGGCGGCGTCGAACATGGTGATGAAGGCGAAGCACGCCGCCACCGCGAACGCGGGCGACTCCCAGCCCGCCACCAGGCCGATGGAGGTGGACAACGCGGTCACGGTGGAGCTGTGGCTGGACGGCATGCCGCCGGTGCTGAACAGCACGGAGAGGTTGGATTCGCCGCGCCGGCGCCAGTCCACCAGGTACTTCCAGAACTGGGCCAGGAAGTTGGCCACGAGCATGGCGATGATGGCTTCGTAGCCTGTGTTGCGCAGGGAAGCGGCGTGCATGGGGCTCCTCGGGGCTGGACGGTGTCGCGCGTCCCGCCATGCTAGCCCAGGAGGGAGAGCCTCGCCACGTGCGATCCGGCCGGATCCGTGGCATACTGCGCCGGCCGTCCCTCCTTCCGCCAACCCCGGAGCCGCCCGTGATCCTGGACAGCGTGCTGCCCGTCTTCCTTCTCATCGCCCTGGGGGCCTTGCTGCGCCGGCGCGGGCTCACGGACCACGCCTTCCTGGCCGCTGGCGACCGCCTGATCTACTTCGTGTTCTTCCCGCTGCTGCTGTTCTGGAAGATCGGCGGCGCGCCGGCGCCGGAGGCGGCGCCGTGGCGGCTGTGGGCGGCGGGCGCGGGGGCCATCGTGGGCATGTGGCTGCTCACGCTGCTGCTGATCGCGCTTCTGCGCATCCCCCCGGCGCGCGCGGGCTCCTTCTCCCAGGCCGCCTACCGCTTCAACACCTACGTGGCGCTGGCCGTGGTCTTCAACGCCCAGGGCGACGCCGGCGCGGCCCGTCTGGGCGAGCTGCTGGCCGTGGCGATCCCCCTGTGCAACGTGCTGGCGGTGATGACGCTCATCTGGTTCTCGCGCCGCCCGGCGGACCACGGCGCACGCACGCGGCTCACCCTGCTGGCCCTGGTGCGCAACCCGCTGATCCTGGGCTGCGCCGCGGGCATGCTCTGGTCCCGGCTGCTGCCGCCCTGGCCCACGGCCGTGGACAACACCCTGCGCCTGGCCTCGTCGCTTACGCTGCCGTTGGCGCTGCTGTCCATCGGCGGCTCGTTGACCTTCGCGGGGCTGCGCGGGCGGCTGGGCACGGCGGCGCTGGCCACGCTGCTCAAGGTGGCGGTGCTGCCGCTGCTGGGCTGGTGGGCGCTGCGCCTGGCCGGCGTGACGGGGCCCGACGCGCTCACGGCCATGCTCTTCTTCGCCATGCCCGCCAGCACGGCCATGTACGTGCTCGCGCGTCAGCTGGACGGCGACGGGGACCTGAGTTCGGCCATCATCGTGCTGAGCACGCTGGCGTCGTTCGTGTCGCTGTCGCTGGTGCTGGTGCTGGGAGGGTGACCGGTCTCAGTCCGACGCCACCGCCCGCAGCCGCACCAGCTCCACCGTGTCGGTCAGCCCGTCGATGGCCTCCATGCATTCCAGGAAGTGCGGCGTGCGCGTGTGGGCGTCCAGGTGGGCGTCGCTCTCCCAGCGCTCGTAGAACACGATGCGCGTCGGGTCGTCGGCGCCTCGGTGCATCACGTACTCCAGGCAGCCGGGTTCGCGGCGGGTGGGCGCCACCAGGCGGGCCATGGCGGCGGCCACGGCGTCGGCGTGGGCGGGCTTGGCCACGGTGGTGGCGATGAGCGTGAGTTCGGGCATGGGGATCGACTCCGGCTGCGGGATCGGGTTAGGATGGCCTTCCCGTCACCATGGCATCAACGGAGGCCCGTCGACAATGGACAAGATCAAGGTCGTGCCCGCCGAGCGTCATCCCCTCTGCCCCCACTGCGGTCAGACGCTGGACTCCGTGGAGTACCACAAGGTCAAGGTGGAGGGCCTCTCCATGATGGGCTACACGGTGTTCCACAGCTGTCCGCACTGCCGCAAGGTGCTGGCGGCCACGGCTTCGCAGTCCTGAGCCTTGCGGCTCAGAGCGAACGGATCAGGCCGAAGAGGAAGCCGACGCCGGAGGCCCCGGCGCCCGGCGTCCCCAGCCCCACCTGGCTGATGAGCTCCATGCCCGTCACCAGCTCCGCGTTGAAGCCCGCCACCAGCGAGCCCTGCTCCCAGCAGCCCGCGGCGTCGCAGCGGTTCCAGTCGTACTCCAGCAGGAGCTGGCGGCCGGCGCCCAGGGTGCGGTAGAAGCCCAGGGTCACGTCCATCTCGCGGATGCGGCGGGGGCCCAGGTCGGTGGTCTCGCCGCTGAGGGCCAGGCCCGTGCGGGCGTACAGGCCCCAACGCGCCAGGTCCGGCGCCGCGTCCCAGTTCAGCTCCAGCGACGGATGCACGCTCGCGGCGCTGGCGCCGTCGTGCAGGGTCCGCAGGTCCAGCATGAGGTCCAGGTCCACGTGGTCGCCGTCGCGCACCGTGCCGAAGAGGCCGATGCCGAGCTCGCGCACGCCCTCGGTGAAGTAGGGGTTGGACGACTGCACCGTGCTGATGTAGGCGGAGAGCCTGGGCGTCAATCCCACCCCCAGCACCATCTCGCCGGCCACGGCCTGCTCCGCGGAGTCGCGGCCGAGGCCGTCGTGCGCCAGGTAGAGCTCCATGTCGCTCATGCCCGGTTCGAAGGTCTCGACGGTGTCGGCCGCCCGGGCGGAAGGCCCCGCGAGCAGCAGCAGGCAGAAGACGGCGAAGATGGGCTGAGAGCGGTTGGTCTGGGCGGACATGACGCACCTCATCGTTGGGGCCGAGGATTCTGCGGAGCGCCGCAGGCGCATCCCGAACAGGAGCCGCAGGCGGACGATGTCCTTGCCGACCGGGCGCGGCTCCAGGCCCGGCGCAGCAGGAAGATCACGGCGCCGGCCACGATGACGCCGACGAGGATGGTGTCCAGCACGTGGGCGCTCACGACAGCCACCCCCCGGCGGCGTAGGCCAGCCAGGCCAGCAGATAGGCCAGGACGGTCAGGCCGCCGAACTGCAGGAGGGCCCAGGTCCAGCCGCCGGTCTCGCGCCGCGTGACGGCCACGGTGGCCATGCAGGGCGTGCCCACCAGCAGGAATAGGATCATCGACACCCCCACTCGAGAACTGTAGTGGTTACCGAGGCGGGCCCCCAGCTCGCCCGGATCGCCGTCCTCGCCCAGGGCATACACGATGCTCATCTGGGACACGAAGACCTCCTTGGCAGCGAAGGCCCCCAGCGATGCCGTGACCAGCCGCCAGTCGAAGCCCAGCGGACGGAATGCCGGTTCCAGCCAGCGGCCCAGGCGGCCCACCACGGACGCCTCCAGATCCTCGGCGGCGCGAATCCCCGCGGCCTGCTCCGCCGTGTAGGCGGCGCCCGCGGCGAGCTCCGCGTCCACCTCGTAGGCGTCGGGACGGGGGAACGTGGTCAGCACCCACAGCACCACGCTGATGGCCAGGATCACCGTGCCCGCCTTGCGCAGGTACTGCCGCGAGCGGTCCCACATGCGCATGACCAGCGACCGCAGCGTGGGCATCCGGTACGGCGGCAGCTCCAGCATGAACGGCGTGGGCTCGCCCTTGAGCAGCGTGCCGCGCAGCAGCAGCGACAGCCCCATGGCCAGCACGATGCCCGCCAGGTACACGCCCCACAGCGCCGGCGTGCGCCACGCGGGCGGGAACAGCGCCGGGATGATGAGCAGCCAGATGGGCAGGCGAGCGCCGCAGCTCATGAGCGGCAGCACCAGGATGGTGGCCAGCCGGTCGCGCTCGTTCTCGATGGTGCGCGTGGCCATGATGCCGGGGATGGAGCAGCCGAAGCCCGTGACCAACGGCAGGAAGCTCTTGCCGTGCAGCCCCACGCGGCTCAGCACGCGGTCCATGATGTACGCTGCGCGGGCCATGTAGCCCGTGTCCTCCAGGATCGACAGCCCCAGGAACAGCAGCACGATGTTGGGCAGGAACACCAGCACTCCGCCCACGCCCGCGATGATGCCGTCCACCAGCAGCGAGAGCAGCGGCGACTCCGGCGAGCCCGGCCACAGGGCCGTCACCCCGTCGCCCAGCCGCGCCACGCCGGCCTCGATCCAGCCCATGGGCGCCTCGCCCAGCGTGAACGTGAGCCAGAACACGGCGTACATCACGGCCAGGAAGATGGGCATGCCCCACACCTTGTGGGCCACCACGCGGTCGATGCGCTGGGACAGCCGCCGGTGGTCCTCGCGCGGCGCGGCCAGCACCGTGCGCTCCATCAGCAGATCGGCGGCGCGGCCGAAGGCCTGCAGGCGGCGCGTGCTGGCGTCCACGTCGTCGCGCACGGGCTCCACGGCGGGCAGGCCGGCGATGAGCTCGCGGATCTCCGGCGCGGGGGGCAGCGCGCGCCGGGTGGGCGCCGCCGCCACCGCGGCCTTCAGCTCCGCCACGCCCTCGCCGCGGTGCGCCGCCGTCTCCACCACGGGCACGCCCAGCAGGCGCGCCAGCTCCACCTTGTCCACCTGCTGCCCGGCGCGGCGCGCCTCGTCGGCCATGTTCAGGCAGAACACCACCGGCTTGTCCAGCCGCATGACCTGCAGCAGGAACATGAGGCTGCGGCGCAGCACGGTGGCGTCGGCCACCACCACCACGGCGTCGTGATCGCCGGCCAGCAGCTCCTCGCTGGCCACCGCCTCCTCCGGAGAGTAGGAGGAGAGGCTGTAGGTCCCCGGCAGGTCGCGCACCGTGACGATGCGGCCCTGATGGATCCAGTGCCCCTCGCGCTTCTCCACCGTCACGCCCGGGTAGTTGCCCACCCGCTGGCGCGAACCGGTCAACGCGTTGAAGAGGCTGGTCTTGCCGCTGTTGGGGTTGCCCATCAGCAGCACGGTGGGGTTGGGGCGGGCGTCGTCCCGGGCCATTTGAAGATCAGGCTTCATTTGTTAGAGTCCTCTAACTTGAGGGTCAAAAAAAACGAAGGCCTCAGGCGGTCTCCACGGACACGAGTTCGGCTTCGGAGCGGCGCAGCGCCATCTCGAAGCCCTGGAGCTTGATCCACACGGGGTCGCCCGTGGGGGCCTTGCGCTCCATGAGCAGGGTCACGTCGGGCAGCAGGCCCATGTCCAGCAGGCGCTGGCGTACGGCGCCCCGGCCGCCGATCTGCCGCACGCGGCCCCGCTGGCCGGGCTGCATCTGGGCGATGCTCATGATGGGGGTCCTTTCGATGGTCAACGGCACGATGCCGCAGTCGTGGGGGCAGGGATCCACATCGGGATGCACGGCGGAGCACTTGCGGAAGCGGGCGATGTCGTCCGACGCCTCCGGGCAGACCTCCATGTACTCCAGGAAGCGCACGATGGCGTCCACGGTCTGGGGCGAGAGGCTGTGCTCCATGGAGCAGGCGTCCTGCTCGGCCACGTCGGCCGGCAGGCCCAGGAATTCGCCCAGGAAGCGGTGGAGCACCTGGTGGCGGGAGTACACCTTGCGGGCCGCCGCCAGGCCGGAATCCGTGAGGCCCACGTACTCGCCGCGCTCGTAGCGGATGAGCCCCAGCTTGTCCAGGCGCTTCATGGCGGGAGACACGGAGCCGGGCTTCACGTTGCGCGCCGCCGCGATGTCCCGCACGCGCGCCGCCCCGTGGCGGGCCACCAGACGGAAGACCGTCTCCAGGTAGTCCTCGAGGGCGGGGGTGAGCATGGGGAGATCCTGGCTTGTCGACATGAGAGCCCTTCCGTTTGTTAGAGCAATCTAACGCCCCCCGCTCCCCCGTCCAAGCAAAATCCTTGTGCCGCTGAAATTGTGCCTGAGCGCTCAGCGGCGCAGCAGCCCGCCCAGCTTGCCCTTGAGCTCGTCCACGGCGTTCTGGCCGGCCGTCTCCGCCACCGCGGAGAGGTCCAGTCCCACCTCGGGGCTGCTGAACGTGCCGCCCAGGGACACCGGCAGAGCCAGGCGCTGATCCGAGCCGCCGCCGCCCAGCAGGCCGCCCAGGGCTCCACCCACGCCACCGCCCAGGAGCTTGCGGGAGTGCTCCGGCGTGAGCAGGAGCGTGCCGTCCAGGTCCAGGCCGCCTGTCAGGGCGTAGCCGCCGGTGAGGGTCAGGTCGCCCAGGCCGGGCAGGGCGCAGGCCAGGTCGTCGAAGAGCACCTTCTCGCCGGCCACGCGCACGTGGCCCGCCAGGTTGCGCAGGGACTCCTCGCCGCTGAAGCCCCGTCCCAGCTTGTCCGACAGGGCGGTGAGGCCCTGGCGCACCGTGCCGGTGGTGACCAGCCGGCCCTGGCTCAGACGGCTGCTCGCGGACAGGGCCAGCGACTTGCGGAAGTCGGCGGGGTCCAGCCCAGCGGCGCTCAGGTCGCCCTGGAAGTCCAGGTCGCCGAAGACCAGGCCCTTCAGAGGCGTGAAATGCGTGAGCAGGGAGTCGGCCTGGACGGCCTTGGCGGCGAACGTCCCCTTGTACTTGGGCGCCGCCATGTCGCGGAGGTCCACGCTGGTCTCGCCGCTCACGGTGCCGGCGAAGACCTGCGCCTCCGCCCCGCTCACCGTCAGCGTCTGGTCGGCGATGCGCACGGTGCCGCGCACCTGGCGGAAGGTGGTGCCGGCGTAGATCAGACGGTCCACGCTCAGGGTGCCGTTTCCGACGATGTCGGGGAACTCGCGCACCACATGGACCTCGCGCGCGGGCTGCTTGGGCGCGGCGCCGGGGCTGGCCGGCGGGAAGAGACGGTCCGCGTTCAGCCGGGTGGACGTGAGCGCGAACTCCAGTCGCGGAGGCGGCGCCGTGCTGTCCGTGAGGGCCGGGACGGCGCCCAGGGCCTTGCCGGTTATCGTCATGTCGCTGGAGGCGAAGACGACGCGGCAGTTCTTGAGGGTGAGGTCGCGGCGATCGAAGGCGAGGGCCGCGTCCAGGTCCGTGATGGGGTCCGTCAGGGTGGCGTCGGCGTAGCGCACGTCCGTGAGGGTCAGCTCGCCGCCGGCCAGCAGGGCCTGCGGCGCGTTCAGGCGGCCGTCCAGCCGCACGCGGCCGGAGGCGCGGCCGGAGAGGGAGGCCTTGCGCTCGGCCGGGAGCCTGTCCTGGAAGCCGGCCAGATCCACGTCGGCATCCAGAGCGCCGCGCAGCGTGGCCTCCGTGGGCGTGCGCAGGCCGGCCATGGCGCCCTGGAAGCTCAGCGCGGCGCCGCCCAGGCGCGCCGCCGCCGCCGTCACGTCCAGGGTGTCCATGGTGAAGGCCACGGCGCCGGTCACGTCGGTCACCGGGTCGGGCAGGGCGGGGGCCGTGAGACGGCCGTCGCGGAGCGAGGCCGTGCCGTCCACGCCCAGGGGCTCGGGCAGCGCGCCATCCCAGGTGACGGTCAGAGCGGCGTCCACCGCGCCGGCGCTCTCCAAGCCCTCCATGGCCGCGGCCTGCTCCGGCGGGACCAGGGCCAGCAGGCGGGGGAGATCCTGGTCCTTGCCGGTCACCTCGAAGCGCAGCTTGGGGCCGGTGGGCGGCACGGTGATCTGGCCGGCTCCGGTCACCGTCAGGCCGCCGGATTCCAGGGTGGCGGCGGTCACGTCCAGGCGCTTGGTGGCCAGGGTGAAGAGGGCGTCGGCGTCCAGGGTCCACGGGCCCAGGGCGAAGGGGCGCGGTCCGCGCAGGACCAGGCTGTCGGCGGTGGACACGCCGGCTACCGCCAGGGCGCCGCGGCCGCCGTCGCCCACGGTCCAGTCCAGGCGGATTCCGGGCAGGGTGGTGGTGAAGCCGCTCACGTCGTCCTGGAAGACCAGGCGGCCGTCCGTGACCGCGCAGCGTTCCAGTTCCAGGGCGCCGCCGGCGGCCTCCTCTGGCGAGGCGGCGGGTGCGGCGGCGGTGTCCGTGGCGGCGAAGGTGAAGTTGTTGCGCTCGTCGGCCAGGCGCCGCAGCGAGACATGCAGGCCGTCGATGACCAGGCGGTCCGCCTCCACGCGCTTGGACAGCAGCGGCCGCAGGCGCAGCTTGAGGTCCACGCCGCGGGCGGTGAGCAGGTCGCCGGCGGGGAAGTCGGCCGGGTTGCCCACGCGCACGTCGGCCAGACGCACGCCCAGGCCGCCGCGCAGGGAAACACCCACGTCGCCCACGGACACATCGCGGCCCATGGCCTCCGAGGCGCGGGCCACGGCCATGTCGCGCAGCTTCTCCGCGGGAAGGAACAGGCGCACCCCCACCACCAAGGCCACCGCGAGCAGGGCGACGATCAGCAGCGTGCGGACCAGGATCTTCAAGGGACGGGGCACGGCGGTTCCTCCGGTTGATGGTGGTGTCACGATACTAGCACCGGCCGTCAGGAGCGCAACCGGAGCTGATGGTCATTATCAATAGTCAAAATATCTACCGCCGCGGCGATGGGGGTGTTATGTTCAAAACAACCATGTGAACGGTGGGTGATCGCGACCCGCCCGGATCGGCCCTCAGCCCACCCGGAGTCCGCCCATGAACGAACGCATCCGTTCCTTCCTGCTGCCCGTGCTCGCCGTGCTGGCCTTCTTCGCCTCCGGCGCCGCCAGCCTGATCGCCGAAGTCACCTGGAACCGCATGCTGATCGTGGTGGTGGGCAACAGCCTGAGCGCCGCGGCCATGATCATCGTGGTGTTCATGGGCGGGTTGGGGCTGGGCAGCTTCGCGGGAGGGCGCGTCTTCGCCCGGCGCCGGCGCAGCCTGCGGCCCTACGTGCTGATGGAGCTGGGGGTGGGCGCCTACGTGCTGCTGTCGCCCTGGATCTTCACGCGGCTGGAGGGAGTGTTCCTGGCGTTGGCCGATGGGGCCGCGGACCGCTCCCTGCTGGCGGTGGCGCGGGTGGTGGTGAGCATGGCGGCGCTGCTGCCGCCGGCGTTCCTGATGGGTGCCACGTTCCCGGCCATGATCCACGGGGCCACGCCGCGCGCGGCGGGCGGACGCTCGGCGCGCATCGGGTATCTGTACGGCGCCAACACCATCGGTGCGGCCCTGGGCACCTTCGCGGCGGGCTACCACCTGCTGCTGGAGCTGGGCGTGCGCTTCACGCTGAACGTGGCCGGAGGCCTGTACGCGCTGGCGGCGGCGGCGGCGCTGCTCGCACACCTCATGCTCGGGAGGGAAGCGGTCGAGGAGTCCGCGCCTGCCGCCGCGGCGGACGCGGTCGACTCCCGCCCCCCCCGCTGGGCCTTCCTCGCCGCCGCCACCTTCGCGGTGGGCTTCGTGTCCCTGGGCTACGAGGTCATGCTCACGCGCCTGAGCATCCTCTACCTGGGCAACAGCGTGTCGGTGTTTCCCCTGGTCCTGACGGGCTTCCTGCTGGGCAGCGGCATCAGCAGCGTGGTCGGCACCTGGCTCTACGGCCTGCTGCGGCCGCGCGGATGGGGCGACCGCTTCTTCGGGCTGCTGGCCGCGGCCGCCGGCGCCATGCTGCTGCTCACGCCGTTCCTGCTGCTGTCGGACAGCTTCCTCAGCCCCAACGAGATGGCGCGCTTCACCAACATCGCGCCGCGCAACCCGCTGCCCATCCTGGGCATGATCGTGGCGCCCACGATGCTGCTGGGGGCGCTGCTGCCCGTGGCCATCCGCATGCTGCAGGCCGAGGCGCGCGGCGCCGCCACACGCCGCGCCGCCACGCTCTACGCGCTGAACACGGCCGGCGGCCTGCTGGGTGCGGGACTGGTGAACCACACGCTGGTGCCTTTGGTGGGCGTGCAGGGCACGCTGGTGGGCCTGACGATGGTGCTCGTCGTCATCGGGCTGAGCGTGCTGCTGGATCCCCGCGGCCGCGCATCGCGCCGCCTGGCGGTTGCGGGCGCGGCGGTCGCCGTGGGGGCGCTGCTGCTGCTGGCGCCGCCGCGGCTCATGGAGCTCTACGCGGGCAAGCTGGCCGTGCAGACCGAGGCGCATCACGCCCAGGTGAAGCTGCTGCAGGAGGGGCGGGCGGCCATGGTCTCGGTCATCGATCAGTACGACGACCGGCTGGGCACCTACCGCGACATGTACCTCAACGGCGTGGAGGAGGCGTCCACGCGCTACTGGCACGTGCAGCTCTTCAAGCTGCTGGGCATCCTGCCGGTGGTCACCCATGAGTCCGACGGGCCCAAGGACGCCATGGTCATCGCCTTCGGCGCGGGCATGACGGCGGGATCGGTGCTGGCGTCGGAGGAGGTGGCGTCGCTGGACGTGGTGGATCTGAACCCGGACATCGAGGGCATCAACGACCTCTTCACCGAGTACAACGGCGACGTGTACCACCGGGACCGCTTCCACTTCCACAACGACGACGGCCGCAACTACCTGGTCACCTGCGGCAAGCGGTACGACCTGATCATCGGCGATTCCACCCACCCGCGCGCGTACGATTCCTGGATCCTCTACACCGAGGAGTTCTACGAGGCGGTGAAGCGCCGCCTGAAGCCCGACGGCGTCTTCGCCCAGTGGGTGCCCGTGCTGGGATCCATGCGCGGCGAGCTGATGAACATCCACCTGAACACCTTCCGCAAGGTGTTCCCCACGGCCACGCTCTGGTACATCTACGGCTGCGATCAGGCCTTCCTCATGGCCACGCCGGAGCCCTACCGCCTGGACGTGCCGCGGCTGCGCGGGAAGCTGGCGGCGCTGCCCGAGTGGTTCCAGGCCGAGCGGTACCAGATCGACACGCCCGAGCGCGTGGCGGGCTTCTACTGGATGGGCCCCGACGCCATGGCCGCCATGAGCGGCGGCGAGACGCGCATCAACACCGACGACTTCCACTACTTCGACAAGCAGTCGGCCCTGTGGACGCTGCCGCCGCAGCGGCAGATGCCGGCGTTCCAGGCGTCGGCCGTGCCGCATCTGGATGGCGCCGACGCCGCCGTGATCGAGGCGGTGAAGAAGGAGCAGGAGGTGGCCGGGCTCCTCGGCCGCTACGGCTTCTTCCGCGACGAGGCCGACCTGGACCGCGCCTATTGCCTCATGCCGGAGAACGGGAACGCGCGCTTCCACATGTCCCTGCGCGAGACGGGGCGGTTGCCGGATCCCGCCGTGGTATGCGAGTCCGCCGAGATCGGCCGCTACCGCGCCATGCTGCGTGCGCATCCCGACGATCCGTCGGTCCTCAACGCCTTGGCCAGCCTCCTGACCGAGGCCGGCAGGGCGGCCGAGGCGCTGCCGCTGGCGGAGCGCGCCGCCGAGCTGCGTCCGCGGGACGGCGCGGTGCTGGATACGCTGGGCTGGACCCTGCACGTCATGGGTCGCACCCTCGACGCCCTTGCGGTCATGAACCGCGCCGCGGCGGCGCTGCCGGACCATCCCATCGTCAACTACCACCTGGGCGCGGTGCTCCATGCGGCGGGCGATCCCGACGCGGCCCGCGAGCGTCTGGAGGGCGCCCTTGCCCAGGGACGGAGCTTCCCCGGCGCCGAGCAGGCGCGCGTGCTGTTGGAGGGCATGGAGTAGAGGATCGGAATCT
>DAOTGJ010000008.1:0-28833 GCA_035447065.1 Candidatus Krumholzibacteriia bacterium | reverse complement strand
TCACCGCGGCGGCGTGGTGGTGACGGCCGACCGCGGCTCGGGCACCATCACCGTGCTGGACGCCCGCGATGCCGCCGTGGTGGGCGCCTACGCCCTGCCGCAGGCCGAAGGCGAGCCCCGGCCCGAGCCCATGTACGTGAACCAGATGGGCCGCCGCGTCTTCGTGGGCGACCGCGCCAACGACCGCGTGGTGGTGTTCCGCGCCCGCGACTTCGAGGTGGAGGCCGTGATCCCCGCGGGCCGCGGCGTGTTCCACCAGTGGGTGGACCGTCACGGCTCCCAGCTCTGGGTCAACAACGACATCGACAACACCATCACCGTGATCGACGCCCGCAGCCTGGGCGTGCTGGCCACGGTGGACGTGCCCGCGGACCTGACGGCCATGGGCGGCAAGCCCCACGACGTGGTGGTGCATCCGCGCGGCGGCTACGCCTACGTGACCGTGCTGGGCGTGGCGGGGGACAACGACTACCTGGTGCAGTACGAGACCCAGGGCTTCACGGAGGTGAACCGCGCCGCCGTGGGCAAGGACCCGCACGTGTCCGTGGGCCGCAACACGCGCCTGTACGTGCCCTGCCAGAACAGCGACCAGGTGCTGGTCTTCCATCCGCGCAGCCTGGCGCTGGTGGATGAGCTGACCATCCCGGGAGCCCACGGCGCGGCCATGGCCCTGGACGGCCGACGCTTCTACACCACCAACCTGCCGGGCGGCGGCGCGGGTGGCATCTACACCGTCGACACGCGGCACGACCGCATCCTGGGCGGGCCGGTGGACACGCCGCATCCCGTGCCTCACAACATCGCCCTGAGCGACGACGGGCGGAGCCTCTTCGTCACCCACTCCGGCCCCGAGGCGGACAAGGTCACCTTCTACCGCCTGACCGGCCGCGACCGCACGCCCCAGTACCGGGGCGAGGCGACGGTGGGCCTCAACCCCTTCGGTATCGCCTTCGTGCGCTGACGGGTCACGCCGCGGCGGAGCACCGCAGCAGGAGCTCCGCCGCGACGATCCCGCGCAGCGTCCAGCCCGCCGTGCGGATCCAGTTGGTGCGCACCAGGCGCCGGTGGAGGTCGGCCTGGAATCCCTCGCGGGCCAGGCGGCCGTGCAGCGGCGCCTGCAGCACGGCGGTGGAGAGCCAGATGAGCGCCAGCAGGTGCGCGCCCGTCCACGTGACCGGTGACGGAGTCCGGATCAACAGCGCCGCAGCGGCGCCCGCCTCCACGAGCATGAGCGGTCCCACGATCCAGGTGATGCGGGTCATGTGCCGCTGCTGCCACGTGCGGAAACCGCCGCGGTCCAGTCCCGCCAGCAGCGGGTAGTGGACCACCTGCACCGTCCAGATCAGTCCCACCATGGCCCAGGTGGCGGCGGCGTGGATCACGAGCAGCAGCGGCGGCGGCGGTCCGCTCATACCTCGGCGTCTCCCGCGTCGCGCCGCAGCACCGCCTCCAGGAACCGCGATTGGAGCTGCTCGCTGGCCAGCGCCCGTTTGACCGGCGGCAGCTTGAGCACCGCGCCCAGCAGGGCGGCCAGGGCGCGGTGGCTGGCCAGCACCTGGTTGTCGAAGACCAGGTTCTGCAGCTTGCCGCGCTCCACGGCCATGCGCACGTAGCGGTGGGCGTTGGTGACCGGCGTGATCACGCGCGCGGCCCGCGGCTCCATGCGGATGCTGCCGCGCGTGCAGGCGCGGGCGCACACGCCGCAGCCCAGGCACACGTCGGGATCCAGGCGGGCGGCGCGGCGCCGCGGCTTGGCGGGATCGTTGGCCGACGTGAGGTTCAGCGCCTCCACCGGGCAGGCGTCCACGCACTTGCCGCAGCCGGTGCAGTCCTCAGCGTCCACCGTCGGCAGGAAGTTGCTGGTGTGCACGGGATGCAGATGCGCGAAGCGGCGCTGGGCGATCATGGCCTCGCAGCAGCAGCCGCAGCAGTTGCAGATGAAGTTCACGCGCCGCTGCACGTTCTCGCCGAACTGCACCAGCCCGTGCTCGTACGCCCGGTCCAGCAGGTCCAAGCCCTCGGCGGCGTCCACGGCGCGGGCGTGCCCGTGCTTGATCAGCGAGCGCGCCGATGCGTGGAAGGTCATGCAGACGTCCATGGGGGCGGCGCAGGCGCGGTCCAGGTGCTGCATCTTGTGGCGGCAGTAGCACAGGCCCACGCCCATGACGTCGGCGGAGCGGATGATCTCGCTGGCGCGCTCGTAGTCCAGCACGTGGGCGGCGCCGTCGCCCGTGAGTACGGGCTCCTGCACGAACACGCGGCCCAGCTGGGTCTCGCCCTCGGTGAAGAGGGCCTTCACGAAATCCTCCTCCACGTTCAGATACTGGTGGAAGAGCTCGCTCAGGGCCTTCTGGTCCAGGTCGTCGCGCACGCGCATCAGGGAGAACTCGAAGAACCCGGCCATGGGCGGGGGCAGCGCGTAGTGGGACGTGCCTTCGTGCTCGATGTCCACCAGCAGCGCGCGCGAGGCCAGCCGCTCCAGGACGGCGCGCGCCTCCGCTTCCGGCAGCTTCCAGGCGCGGGCGGCCTTGGCCGCGGTGAAGGGGCGGATGGGCAGGCTGGCCAGCAGGCCGGCCTCCCGCTCGTCCATGAGCAGGGCCAGGATGCGGTTCAGCAGGCGGGACGGCGGCGCGCCCTGGGGAAAGCGGTTCAGGCGGTCGACGAAGCGGTCGTAACCGTCGCGGACGGTGCGGTGGGCCATGGCGCCTCCTTGGGTGAGAGCCGGGGTCCGATGGTACGCCATGCGGGGGCGGATCGTCCAGGCGCGGACCCTCTGGATGTCCTCCGCAGGGGACGGCCGTCTCGATCTCGCCACAGCCGCTTTGATGCTAACTCGTTGCGGGGCAACAGTCGACGTCGGGCACGCGGCTTGCGGTGGGGCCGGCTCAGACGCCGCATCCCGCGGCGCGGAACCAGGAGGTCGACCATGAACACCAGGCTGAAGACCATGCTGATCCTGTCCGCCGTCACGCTGACCGTCGTGGGCGCCGCCGTGAGCGACGCCGCGGCCGAGGTGCGCATCGGGGTTTCGGTGCGGAGTCCCGGCCTCGAGGTGCGCGTGGGCGACGCGGCCCGTCCCCACGTGGTGGTGCGGCCGCAGCCGGCGCCGCGCGCGGTGGCGCCGATCACGCGCGAGGACCGCCGCATCGCCCGCCGTCTGGCGTCCTACATGGGCGTGGACGAGCGGAGCCTGCTGCGCCTGCGCGCCCGCGGGCTGACCTGGCGCCTGGTCGCCCGCGAGTACGGCCTGTCCGCCCGCGTGGTGGAGGCGGCGTTCTCGGCGCGGAGCTGGGAGAGGTTCCTGAACGGACGCAAGCCCATCGGGTGGTGCGGCACGCGCGTCCGCTGACCGGAGATCGCCGGTCGGAGGAGAGGAGGGCCGGGAGGGATCCCGGCCCTCTTCGCGTGCGCGGGGGTCAGTCCAGGCGCTCGGCGAGGCGGGCGGGGAGGCCGGCGTCCAGGATCTTGCGCTGGGCGGCGGCCACGTCGTACTCCACGCGGACGTGGCGGACCGTGCCGGCGTCGTCGTCGTGCAGGGCGTAGGCGGCGCGGCGGTCGTGGTCGCGGGGCTGGCCCACGCTGCCCACGCTCACCAGCCAGCGCTCGTCGGGGCGGAGGGTCAGACGCGCCTCCTGCACGAGGTCCAGGTCGGCGCCGGTCTCCCGCCAGGCGAACGCCAGATGGGAGTGTCCAACGAAGCCCAGGGGGGCGGACTGCTGGGCGAGATGGCGGCGGGCGGCATCGGCCGACTTGACGTAGTGCCAGGCCTCGGGCTCCTGCAGCGAGGCGTGGGTGAAGACCGCGCCGGGCTCCTCCACCACCAGCGGCAGCGCGCGCAGCCACGCCTTCTGCTCGGCGCTGAGGCGGCTGCGCGTCCAGGTGATGGCGGCGTGGGCCATGGGGTTGATGCCCAGGATGGGAGCGTCGTCGGCGGCCATGGCGTCGTGGTTGCCGCGCAGGCAGATCAGGCCGGGCCGCGCGCGCAGGAGCTCCAGGCAGGCGTCGGGGTCGGCGTTGTAGCCCACCACGTCGCCCAGGCAGACCAGGCGGTCCGCGCCCGCGGACTGCGCGTGCGCCAGCACGGCCTGCAGGGCTTCCAGGTTGGCGTGGATGTCGCTGATGATGGCGGTCTTCAAGACGGCGTCCCCATGGGCTGGCGGATCGGTGATCAGGGAATGATAGCCGCGCGGGCCGCCCGCGCCAAGGCGGACGGCCCGCGGATGGATGCGCAGATCGGGACACGGACGCGCAGCGGATCGTCACATGGTTCTCAACCGCCGCTCCGCACGAACTCCCGATAGCGCATGAGGCCCGTGTTCCCGGGATCCGCGGCCAGGGCGCGGTCCAGGGCGGTCAGGCCCTCGTCCCGGTGGCCGTGCTCCAGGCAGATCATGGCGGCCAGGGCCCACAGCTCGGGGTCCTGGAGGTCGGGACGGGAGGTCACCAGGGCCAACGCGCGGCGGGGATCGCCGTCGGCGCGGTCCAGGCGCAGGCGCAGGACCAGGGCCAGGGGGTCGTCTTCCGGAACGCCGCCGGTGGCGAGGACGGCGCCGGCCTCCTCCAGACGGTCGGCCTGCAGCAGGGCGTCCGCCACGCGCAGGCGGTCGGCCTGGGGGGCGTCGTCGGGGAGGGCAGCCAGGAGGGAGTCGGCCCGGGCGGCGCGGTCATCATGGAGATCCAATTGCACGGACCGGCCCAGGACCACGGCGCCGGCGCTGGCCTCCGGCTGACCTTCGCGCACCGAGGGGATGGTCGACGCCAGGGCCTGACCGTCGTCCAGCGCGCGCTGGAGCGAGGCCTGGCCCTGCTCCTCGGCCAAGCGGCGGGCCACCTGCTGGGAGAGGCCGGTCATGGCCTCCACGCCGGGGGCGATGCGCACGGCCACGGCCAGGTCCGTGGCGGCCTGTTCCAGCCGGCCGTGCTCCGCGTGGAACTTGCCGCGGTTGAACCAGCCCTGGGAGCTGCCGGGATCCAGGTCGACGGCGCGGTCCATGGCCGCCAGGGCGGCGGAGTCGCGGCCGGCGGTGGCGTAGGCGGCGCCGAGGGTGCGCCAGACGCCGCCCAGCGTCGGGTCCGCGGCGGCGGCTCGCTCCAGCACGGTCAGGCTCTCCTCCAGGCGATCGTCCTGGAAGAGCAGCACGCCGAGCACCAGCAGGGAGCCGGCGTCGTCGCGGCCTTCGCGGGCCAGGCTGTCGCAGGCTTCGCGCAGGTCGGTCTCCGCTGCTGCGGCGTCGCCCAGGTGATAGCTGGTGCGTCCGCGCAGGGCGAGGGATTCGGTGGGGTGGATGCCGCGCGCCATGCAGATGGAGAAGTGACGGCGGGCGGCCTCGCCGCGCGAGGCGCGGACCTCGGGATCCGCGGCCTGGGAGCACTCCGCCATGAGCATACAGGCCAGGGAGAAGCGGGAGCCGGCCAGCAGCTCCGTATCGGCCACGGAGAGCACCGGGGTGCGCAGCTGCGGCAGGTCGCCGATCAGGGGCGGGACCGAGAAGTTGTCCCAGGTGAGGAAGGGCAGGTCGAACTGACGCACGCGTACGGCCGACACGTAGGCCTCGCGTGCGGACTCCACGTCGCCGGCCAGCTCGTGGACCAGGCCCACGTCCTGCCAGAAGTCGTAGGCGTACGGGATGGCGCTCAGGTGGAGGTTCAGGTCGCGCAGGGCGTGGCGGGCCATGGCCGGGTCGCCGTCCACGCGCCAGGCGTTGGCTTGGACCCAGCGTTCCGCGTACGACGTGGCGCGCAGGTTGGGGTTGATGCCGGAGTACAGGTGCAGGTTGGGGATCATGACCGGCGGCAGGTCGATGGCGGCCTTGCGGGCCTCGGTGGTGCGGCCCAGGTCGCCCAGCAGCAGCGCGTGGAGCAGGCGCGAGCCCAGGCCGCCGGAGGTGCGCTTCTGTTCCAGGATCTCCATGGCCTCGCCGCAGCGGCCCAGCCGGCGGAGGATCCAGGCCCGGCGCAGGTCCACGTATCGCGTGGAGGCGTCGAGGTTCGATACCGCCGGATCGACCGGAGCCGCGAGCAGGGCGCGATCCAGGGCCTGCAGGGCGCCCTCGTCGTCGCCCAGCTTGTCGCGGTAGTTGGCGAGGCGCAGCCAGAGCCGCGAGTCGGTGGGATCCACGCCGGCGGCCGCTTCCAGGGATTGCAGGAAGTAGGGGATCCGGTGCTCCGCGCGCTTCACGTGCAGGTTGGCGGGATTGAAGGGCGACATGGCAAGCTTCACGTTGATCAACCGTCGGAACCACAGCTTCTCGTGCAGGTCCACCGGCTCCTGCAGCCGTGCGGAAGCGGCGCGGCGCGCGGCGCGGGCGTCGTGGTCCAGGGCGGCGCACGCGTCCAGGGAGAGGGGCGGCAGGGAGGCTTCGACGGCGGGAGCCGGCGGACGCTTGGACGCGCAGCCCTGCAGCAGCAGGGCGGTCAGGAGGATCCAAGGGACGGTTCGGCGCATGGCGTGTCCTCGGCATGGGCGAGGCGGGGTTCCGTGCGGGCGATCCGGCCAACCGGCCCGATGAACATAGGGCGCGGCCCATGGGCGAAGCAACGGCCGTCGCCGCTCAGCGCTCCGTCACCACCCGGGCCAGCTCGTCGACCACCCGACGCACCTCCGTCTCCCAGTCGCGGTTCACCTGCACCGCCACGGTCACGCCGTGATCCACGTAGTGCGTGACGGCGGTGTTGTAGCCGGGATACCAGCCCGTATGGCCCAGGGTGGGGCCCAGGTCGCCGCGCCGCAGGAAGGTGGCCAGGCCGTAGCGGCCGGGGCCGTGGGCCTCGTTCAGGTCCGGGCCGCGCAAGAGGTCGGGACGGTAGTCCCAGGCCAGGGCGGTGCCGCGGTAGAGGCGCTGCACGTAGCGGGCCAGGTCATGCGACGTGCTGACCATGCCGCCGCCGCACCACTCCAGGGCGGGCTCGTGGGTGAACAGGCCGTCGGGGCCGATGGTGCGGGTGGGCAGGCCGAAGGGGTTGTCCTCGCGCATGTGGCCCGGCACCACGCCGGGCAGACGGCGGCCGCGCTGGGGGTAGGTCTCCGCGAGGCCCAGGGGCACGAGGATGCGTTCGTCCACCAGGTCCTCGTACGTGCGGCCGGTGGCCTTCTCCACCACCAGGCCGGCCAGGAGATAGTTGGTGTCGGTGTAGGCGTACGTGGAGCCGGCGGCGGACGTGGGGGGCAGGTCCAGGATGTGGCCGATGCACTCCACCGGGGTGAGCAGGCGGTCGGGGTCGCCGCCGGGGCGGGTGAAGCCGCGCAGCTCCTCAAGGAAGCTCGCCTGCTCCAGGTGATCGGGCACGCCCGATGCGTGGTTCATCAGGTTGCGCAGGGTGAGGTCCGGGGCGTTGGGCACGCGGGCGAACCAGGGCTCGTCGCCCAGCCAGTCCGCGACGGGGGCGTCCAGGTCCAGCACGCCGCGGCCCACCAGGTCCAGCACCACGCCGGCCACGAACATCTTGCCCACGCTGCCGGCGAGCATGCGGGCGTCCAGGGGCATGGGGGCGCCGCCGTCGGGGTCCACCGTGCCCACGGCCACGCGGCCGCTGCGGCCGTCGGGCAGCACGAAGGCGGCGGTGGCGCCGGGGAAGCCGATCTCCGCGCGCAGCTCCTCCAGGCGTTCGCGCACGGCGAAGCTGAGGTCCACCATCTCGGCGGTGGGATCGGGCGCGGGGTCCAGCACGCCGCCCAGCTTGAGGCCCAGGGCGGCGAGGATCACCAGGATCAGCACGAGGAGCAGGCGGCGCGGCATGGGGTCTCCTTCCCGAGGGAGCACGAACGTAGCACCTGGGGCGGCGCTGGCAAGGTCGAGAGAGGCGGAATCGGGGCGATGCCGCCATCATGTGCCGGTCCGCGACCAACCTCGTTCGACCCGGGATGGAATCATGCGCCTGCTGACCGTGAGCCTGCTGCTTCTCGCCGCCGTCGCCATCGCCCAGCCCCAGACCGTGACCGATGCCGACGGCACCGTGCGGGTGATCAACCCCGAGACGCCCCTGGGCGGCGACGTGACGGTGCCTCTGACGGAGCTGTGGCGCGCGGGCGGCGACGACCCGGACCTGCTCATCGGCGCCATCGCCGACCTGACCACGGCGCCGGACGGGCGCGTGTACGCCCTGGACGGCCAGCTCTCCGAGGTGCAGGTCTTCGCGCCCGACGGCGCCCACGAGGCCACGCTGGGCCGGCAGGGCGAAGGGCCCGGCGAGTTCATGAACGGCTCGCGCCTGTTCTGGACGCCGCGGGGCGAGCTGGCGGTGCTGCAGGGCTGGCCCGGCAAGATCGTGCTGCTGCAGACCGACGGCACGCCCGGCCCCAACTACGCGCTGCCCTACGACGGCGGCGGCTTCCAGATCGTGTCGCGCGGCGCGGCGGTGGCCGACTACCTGGTGCTCTCCGGCTCGGCCTGGGCGGAGCGCGACGGGCAGCAGATGCGCCTGGCCTACCTGCGCGCCTACGGCATGGACGGCGCGCCGGTGGCCGTGTACCACGAGGCGCAGCAGCCCCAGGCCTTCGGCGGCTTCGCGTTCGTGGAGCGCGACTACCGCGACTTCCAGGCGCGCTGGACGGCGGCCGTCGACGGGCGCGTGGCGGCGGCCCTGGATTTCGACGCCTACCGCATCCACGTGTGGAACGCCGACGGCTCGCTGGACCGCATCATCGAGCGGCCCGGCTACGCGCCCGCCCCGCGCAGCGACGAGGAGCACGACGCCTTCCAGGAAGCCTACGACATGATGATCCAGTGGAACCCCGGCAGCACCTTCGCGGTGAGCGAGACGCACGAGGCCGTGACGCAGCTCGCGTTCCGCGACGACGGCACGCTCTGGGTCCAGTCCGGCAACGCCCAGTGGCGCGCCGGCGAGAACGAGTTCACCAGCTACGACGTGTACGACCGCGAGGGCCGCTTCGCCCGCCGCGTGCACCTGGCCGGGGGCGACGACCCCGTGGACGATGGCGTGTTCCTGGGCGACGACCGCGTGTACGTGGTGACGGACATGCTGGGCTCGCTGCTGGCCAGCTTCGGGCTGGAGCCGGGGGAGGAGCTGGCCCCGGTGTCGATCATCGCGTACAAGGCGGACCTGAGCGGCGCGGTGAAGTAAAATAAACTAGACATATTGGAAAGTATCCTTTACATTCTTCGGCATGAAGCCACGCCATGACATCGTCAGCCATCTGAAGGCGCGGCGCCTGGCGGCCGGCGGGATGACCCAGCAGGAGCTGGCGGACCGCGCGGGCGTCACGCGCCAGACCATCCTCTCCATCGAGAAGGGCAAGTACAGCCCCTCGGTGGGGCTGGCCCTGCGCCTGGCGCAGGTGCTGGGGGCGACGGTGGAGGAGCTCTTCGCGCTGGAGGACGAGTGACCATGCCCGCGATCCTGCCCCGCTTTCTGCGGTCTCCCGCCACCCTGATCGCCTCCGGCCTGGTGCTGGGCGGCTTCCTGCTCGCGGGCCTGGACTGGCGCTTCCTGCTGCTGGCGGCGGCGGGGGCCTTCGGGCCCGGCGTGCTGCGCGAGCTGGGGTGGCTGCGCGACAAGGACGAGCTGGAGCTGCAGGCCGCGCGCCGCGCCGGCTACCACGCGTTCCTGGTGGGCGGGCTGCTGACCTTCACGCTGGCGGCGTTCCTGCGCGCGGGGGAGGGAGCGGCGGGGACGACGGCGCCGCGGGAGCACCTGTCCTCGCTGGCCGACACGGTGCTGGCGGCCATGTGGTTCACCTGGCTGGTGAGCTCGCTGCTGGCGTACTGGGGGCCGCGGCCCACGGCGCGACGGCTGCTCTGGGCCTTCGGCGCGGTGTGGCTGGCGTTCAACCTGCTGGCCGGCGAGGGCGACTGGCGCGTGTCGGCCATGCAGGCCCTGCTGGCGCTGCCGTTCCTGCTGCCGGCGGCGTTGGCGTCGCGGCTGCCGCGGGCGGCCGGCGTGCTGGCGCTGGCGGGGGCGGTGGGCTGCTTCCTGTTCTTCGGGCTGCAGGATGTGTTCACCGAACCGCGGGCCCTGAACCGCTCCGTGGTGCTGGTGCTCTTCGTGGGGCCGCTGCTGGCGGCGGGGCTGGCGCTGCTGGGCGCGCACGAGGAGTGAGAACGTCCTCTCATCGGTTTGACAAGGCCCTTGGGCCGCTTCACAATGGAGGCGCAATCCCGGCGTCGTGATCCCCGTCGCGCGAGGAGCCTCAGCCCATGCCGCGCTCCCCATCCGATTCTTCCTCGGCGTCGCCTTCCGTCGCGTCCCTCCTGAACGAACTCCGCGGTCTTCTCGACCTGCTGGTGCCCGACGAGGGCGAGGTGGGCGTGCTCTGCCGCGCCCTGGACGACGCGCTGACGACGGACCCGAAGGCGGCCGCGTCGGCGGTGCCGCGGCTGGTGGGGATGGCCGCTGCTGCGGAGTCCGGGGCGCCGCTGCCGCTGCTGCGGCTGCTGGATCGGCACGCGGCGTCGCACCCGGAGCCCTGGAGCATGGCGGCGGGCCTGCTGGAGGCCGAGGGCGAGGACGGCCGCCTGCTGGGGACGCGCTTGGCGGCGCGTCTGCTGGGCGACGGCGTGGTGGCGGTCTCCGCGGAGGTGCTGCGCGCCTTGGACCGCACGTTGGCCGCCACGCCCGATCTGCTGGACGATGCGGAGCTGGCGCGCGACCTGGCCGACGGCCTGCGCAACGCGTGGGGCGGCGCCGCCCGCGGCGGCCGCGATCCCCTGGTGCAGCAATTCACCGCCGCCGCGGACCCCGCTCACCGGCGCCTGCTCGCCGGTCTGCTGGACGCGACGGGGGCCCGCGGGGCCCAGGCCGCGGCCGCCGAGCTCTTCGACGCCACCACGGCCAAGGCGCTGCGTCCCTGGCTGGCCTTCGTGGACGGCGGCTTCCGCGGGCTGACGGCCATCCTGGAAGGCGCCGGCGGTGCGGCCGTGGCCGGGTGGCTGCAGGCGGCGGCGGCCGGCGGCGGCGAGCGCGCGCTGCGCACGGTCCTGGCGGAGACGGGGTGGGAACGCTGCAACCTGGGGCTGCGCCTCACGCCCTGGGTGCGTCTGGAGATCCCGGGCTGCCTGCCGCTGGTGCTGCCGGAGGACGAGGCGCTGCTCTGCCGCGGCCTGCGCGGCGTGAGCGAGGGCGAACGCTTCCTGGTGGCCGAGCTGCACGGCCGCCGCGGCGTGGCGTCGTCCGATGCCGACGGGCGCGAGGATCCGGTGGGACGCTTCCGCGCCCTGAACCTGGTGCACGCCGAGCTGCTGGCCGAGTTCATGGACATGGCGCCGCTGGACCGCGCGCGCATCGACCGCATCCTGGCCGGCATGCGCACCGTGGTGACGGAGTACGCCGCCCTGTTCGGCGGCCGCTCCCGCGAGGCGCGCGTGCTGCCGGACATCTACGCCGAGCTGGAGGCGTCCGTGATGGCCGAGGTGGGCGACGGCGCGCGCCTCACCGCCGAGGCCGGCCGCCTCATGCTCATGTTCGAGGACCCCGCGCGCGCCGGCGACGCCGCCACCATCCACGGCCTCAAGCGCTACCTGCACCAGAAGGGTCTGGCCCTGGGCCTGAACCTGGTGGATACGAGCCGCGAACCCGGCCACACCGTGGACCTGCTGCGCGTGGACGCCGACGGGGCCGCCGTCGCCGTGCGCACCGTGCGCTACGCCGTGTTCGAGACGCCGGCCGAGTGCGCCGCCGATCCCTGGCTGCCGCGCCCGGTGGGCCTGCTCGCCGACGGCCTGCGCCACCAGCTGGTGCACGGCCAGCGCGAGTTCCCCGGCGTGAACGTCTTCGTGTTCGGCAACGAGGCGCACTACTACCTGGCCTTCCGCAACCACCCCGCCTTCCTGCGCTTAGACTCCTCGCCGCCGCGACGCGGCGGCATGCTGGACCTGGGCTACATGGGCGTGAGCAACTACGAGCTGGACGTGCACCCGGCCTTCGAGCTGGAGGCGATCCAGCTCCTGTTCCGCCGCCTGGGCTTCGACGTGAAGCGCGACGGCACGCGGCTCAAGGTGCGCTTCGACAAGGAGACCTGCTCGGATCTGGGCGACCTGGAGGCCAAGGCCGCCTCGCTGTTCCGCCTGGCGCCGTTCCTGATGAGCGTGGACTGGGCGGTGGGCTCCCTGGATCTGGACGACGCGGCCAAGGCCCTGGCGGCCAGGGCCTGGGCGGAGCGCTTCGCGGCCTCGGGGGTGCTGCCCCTGCGCGAGGTGGTGAGCGACGACGGCCGCGCCGTGGTGACGGCGCGCCGGCGCGGTCCCACGGGGCCGGTGATCGAGGCCTGGGACGGGCGGGCCCCCTACGTGGACCGCTGCGCGCAGCCCTATCCGGCGGAGCTGGCGGCCGCCCTGCGCGAGCGTCTGCGCGGGCTGGGAGTCGAGCCGCCGCGGGGCGAGGACGCGGAGGCGGCCGCAGGGATCTTCGCGCTGCGGAGGCGCGTGCTGGACCCGCTGCGCGACGCGCTGGACGCGGGCCTGGTGACGGTGGCGGACGGCGCGCTGCGCGCCGCGGATCCCGAGGTCTGCGTGGAGGAGCGCGCGCCCGAGTCCTTCGCGCGTCTGCTTGCGGCAGGCGGCAGTGGCCTGGCCGACGCCCTGGCGGCGGCGCCCGTGGCCGCGGCCCTGGAGCCCTTCGCCGCGTACGCGCCGGCGGGCCGGGTGGGCGGGCTGCGCGTGGAGAGCGCCGCGCTGCCGGCGCGCGGCGGCCCCCTGCACGTGCACGTGGCCCGGGACGACCGCGGCGCCGTGCGCCTGGCCCTCCTGTCCACGCGCGCCTCCCTGACGCGGTGGCGGGACGACGCGGGCGCGGCGTGGCGCGACGACGTGCTGGGTTCCGAGGATCTGCGGCGCGTGCTCGCGGCCGTGGACGAGCTGGCCACGCCGCCCGCGTCGCCGCCGGCGGCCGTGGATGCCGCCCTGGCGGAGCTGCGGGCCCTGGCCGCGGCGCCGCTGCCCGCCGCGGGCGCCGACGCCGACGCCGACGCGCGCGTGCTGCCCGGTCAGGCCGCATCGCCGGGGCGGGTGGTGGGGCGCGCCGTCTTCGCCCACGACGACACGCCGCCGGAGTCCGTGCGCGAGTCGGTGCTCTTCTCGCGCAAGCTCGGTCCCGAGGACACGCCGCGCCTGCTGCACGCGGCGGGCATCGTGTCGGCCGGCGGCTCGCTGCTGAGCCACGCCTGTCTGATGGCCCTGCAGTTCGGCAAGCCGGCGCTGCTGGTGCGAGCCGACGCCTACGAGGACGAGCAGCGCCGGGCCGTGCTGCGCTTCACCACGCCCGTGCACCGCCGCGAGCGGATCCGGATCCACGGCTGGGAGGTGGAGCTGCGCCGCGTGGAGGACCTGCGGCGCGACGAGGTGCGCGAGGGCGACCTGGTGGTCCTGGACGCCGACGCCGGCTGCGTGCGCGTGCTGGGCCAGGACCGCGACGCCCTGGCCCTGGCCGAGGGTCTGCGCCTGCTCGACGCCGCCTGCCGCCGTCACGGCGACGTGGACGCCGCCGTCGACCTCATGGAATCGCGGGGCCAGAAGCTGCGCGCGCGGCACCTGCTGGAGAAGGCGCTGGGGCGCCTTTCGGATCCCGCGCTGGCGGCCTTCGCCGTGGAGGAGATCGCCGTGGGGGAGGCCTTCCGCCACGCCGGCATGGCCGACCGCGTGCATCTGCTGCAGCGCCTCTTCGACAACCCCGCCGCCGGCGCCGCGGCCCGCCGCCGCCTGGCCGACGTGACCGACCGTCTGGCCGACGCCGCGCGGCGCGGCCGCGACCGCGCCCTCGCCGTCGCCGCCGATTCCGTCTCGCCGTGCGAGGTGCTCTCCCTGCGCCTGCGCGCCCTGGACGCCCGCGACACCTGGCGCGCCGTGGCCGATCTGGCCGCGGACTGCGGCGAGGTGGTGCCGCAGACGCTGCCGGGCGACGACGGCGCCGAGCTGGACGCCGCGGCCCGCGGCCGCCTCGCCGTCCTGCGCGATGCCGCGGCGGCCGCCGCCGCGCAACCCGCCGCCCGCCGCCATCGGCTGCGCCGGCACCGCGACCTGAGCGTCCTGCTGGGCGACGAGGGCCCGCACGCGGCCGCCGCCGCGCGGGCCGCGTCGGACCAGGAACGCGACGACGCGGCGGCTCTGGCCGCCGTCGCCGATCGCCTGGTGCTGGACGCCCCGGACTGCGGCCACGCCCTGCATCCGCTGGTGGGCTGGAAGGCCGCCAACCTGGCGGAGCTGACGCGCCTGCTGGGAGGTCCGGCCACGCCGGCGTGGTTCGTGGTGACCGACGCCGCCCTGGCCCGCATGCTGGCCGGGCCGGCCCCGGAGGACGGCGGCACCCTGGCCCAGGCCGTGGCGGCGGTGCTGAAGGATCCGGCCGCCTCCGACGCCCAGCGCACCCGCCGCATCCGCGACCTCTGGCTCCAGGCCGAGATGCCCCCGGCCGTGGCGGACGCGGTGCGCGCGGCCTACCGCCGGCTGGACGCGACGGGCGACGCCGTGGTGGCCGTGCGCTCGTCGTTCTGCGACGAGGACACCGAGTCCACCGCGCGCGCGGGCCTGTACGACTCCTTCCTCCAGGTGCGCGGCGACGACGAGCTGCTCCAGCACCTGCGCCTGGCCTGGGCCGGGCTGTGGTCCGAGCGCGCCCTGGCCGCGGGCGGACGCCGCGACGGGGAGCGTCCCACCGGCGGCGTGCTGGTCCAGGTCATGGTGGACGCCCGCTGCGCCGGCGTGCTGCAGACGGTGGACGTGCCCCACGACGACCACCGCAGCCTGGTGGCCTCCGTGGGCCTGGGCCTGGGCGAGGGCGTGGTGTCCGGCCTGGTGGCCACGGACCTGGTCACCGTGGCCAAGAACGCCGACCCCGACGATCCCGATCTGCGCCTGCACTACGTGACCAACGACAAGACCACCCAGGTGGTGGCCGACCGCCGCCGCCGCGGCGGCACGCGCGTGGCCGCCACCCTCTACCATCAGCGGCTGCGGCCGGCCCTGGAGTATCTGGAGCTGGCCGAGCTGGTGTCCCTGGCGCTGCGTCTGGAGGAGGGCTTCGGCCATCCCCTGGACATCGAGTTCGCGCTGGAAGGCGCGCAGGTGCGCCTGCTGCAGGCGCGTCCGGTGGGCGCCCACGCCGCGGCCCTGCGCGAGACCCGGGCGCGGCGGCCCCTGTGATGTTCAGCCCGGCGCGCGGCGCCGGTCAGCGGAAGGCGGACCCGTGATCAAGGAACAGGATTCCCTCGCCTACCACGCCAAGGATCGGCCGGGGAAGATCGCGGTGGACGCCACCACGCCCTGCCTCACCCCGCGCGATCTGCGCCTGGCCTACCTGCCCGGCGCCACGTTCCCGTCGCAGGCCATCGCCCGCGATCCGGCGGAGGCCTACCGCTACACCGCCAAGGGCAACCTGGTGGCCGCGGTGAC
Source organism: Candidatus Krumholzibacteriia bacterium (assembly GCA_035447065.1). Lineage (GTDB taxonomy): Bacteria > Krumholzibacteriota > Krumholzibacteriia > LZORAL124-64-63 > LZORAL124-64-63 > CALEMW01. Next base: position 13,495 of record DAOTGJ010000008.1, on the reverse strand, counting down.
CGACGGCTCCGCCATCCCCGGCCTGGGGAACCTGGGACCGTTGGCGGCCAAGCCCATGCAGGAGGGCATCGCCATCCTCTTCAAGCGGCTGGCGGACATCGACGTGTTCGACCTGGAGCTGGACTGCGCCGACGTGGACGCCTTCGTGGCCACGGTGCGCGCGCTGGAGCCCACCTTCGGCGGCGTGAACCTCAAGGACATCCGCGCGCCCCACGGCCTGGAGATCTACGACCGCCTGCGCGCGTGCATGGAGGTGCCCGTCTTCCACGAGAACCTCTACAGCACCGCGGTGGTGGCGGTGGCCGGGCTGATCAACGCGCTGGAGCTGGTGGACAAGCGCGTGCAGGACGTGCGCGTGGTGCTGGGCGGCGCCGGCACCGTGGGCCTGGGCTGCGCGCGGCTGCTGCGCCGGCTGGGCGTGCCCGCCGACAACCTGCTGCTCTACGACGTGGACGGCCTGATCCATCCCGACCGCGACGACCTGGACGCCTACCGCCGCGAGTTCGCCGTGGCCGCGCCGCAGCGCACCCTGCGCGCCGGGCTGGAGGGCGCCGACGTGTTCCTGGGCGCGTCGGCCGGCGGCGTGCTGGAGCTGGAGGACGTGCGCGCCATGGCGGCGTTCCCCATCGTGTTCGCGCTGGCCACGCCGGAGCCGGAGATCGGCTACGAGGAGGCGCGGGCGGCGCGCAAGGACGTGATCGTGGCCACCGGGCTGGGGCAGCATCCCAACGCGGTGCAGGACGTGCTGAGCTTCCCGTACATCTTCCGCGGCGCGCTGGACGTGCAGTCGGTGAGCATCACCGAGGGCATGCTGCTGGCGGCGGCGCGGTCGCTGGCGGAGCTGGCGCGCGAGGACGTGCCGGAGCAGGTGGAGCGGGCCTACGGCGGCCAGCGCTTCCACTTCGGGCCGGAGTACCTGCTGCCCAAGCCGCTGGATCCGCGCATCTTCGAGGTGGAGTCGGCGGCGGTGGCGGCCCAGGCGGTGGCCGAGGGCGTGGCGCGCCGGCCGGTGGAGCCCGAGGCCTACCGCGAGAGCCTGACGGTGCGCCTGGGCACAGGCCGCGAGAAGATGCGCGAGCTGACCATGGAAGCGCGCGGGCGCGGCCTGCGCGTGGTGTTCCCCGAGGGCTCGGACCCCACGCTGCTGCGCGCCTGCAGCATCCTCATGGACGAGGGCATCCTCACGCCCGTGCTGCTGGGGCCCGAGGACCGCATCCGCGACACCATCGCGGACCTGGGCCTGGACCTGGGCGGCGCGGAGGTGGTGGACCCCGAGCGCTCGCCCGATCTGGCGGGCTATGCCGACGAGTACTTCGGCATGCGCCAGCGCCACGGCGTGATGCGCGACCTGGCCCTGGAGCGCGTGCGGCAGCCCGACTACTTCGGCGCCATGATGCTGCACCAGGGGCACGCCGACATGATGATCGCGGGCCTCTCCACCCACTTCAACCAGACCCTGCGCACCATCCTGGAGGTCATCGGGCCCGCGCCGGGCGTGCGCCGCATCTCCAGCCACCACCTGCTGCTGCTGCCGCGCGAGGCGGTGGTGATGGCGGACTGCTCGGTGAACATCGATCCGGACGCGGAGGACCTGGCGGAGATCGCGGAGCTGGCGGCCACCGTGAGCCGCAGCCTGGGGCTGGAGCCGCGGGTGGCCATGCTCTCGTTCAGCAACTTCGGGAGCGCGGACCATCCGAGCGTGGTGAAGGTGCAGCGGGCGCGGGGGATCGTGAAGGGGCGGGTGCCGGAGCTGGCGATCGAGGGGGAGATGCAGCTCGCCATCGCGCGCGACGCCGAGCTGCGGGCCGCCTACTTCCCGTTCGCGGAGCTGGCCGAGGACGCCAACGTGCTGGTCTTTCCGGACCTGCACGCGGGCAGCCTGGCCATGCAGTCGCTGATCCACATGGGCGGCGCCATGCCCATCGGCCCCATGCTGATGGGCACGCGCCTGCCGGTGCATCTGCTCCAGTACGGCGCCACCGTGGAAGAGGTGGTCAACCTGGCCACCGTGGGAGTGGTGGAGACCTGCGCCCGCGGCGGCGCCGTGTGAGCGGCGGCTACTTCACGTACTTCACGCTGCAGCCGTAGGGGTCCGTCTCCTGCACCTTGGGGGTCTTGCCGGCCAGGACGGCCTCCAGGGCGTCGGCCACGTAGTTCACGTCGCCGGGCTCGCCGGCGCTGCGGTCGTCGTCGATGGCGCCCGCGTACAGCACCTTGCCCTTGCCGCCGATCACGAACATGTGCGGCGTGGTCTTGGCGCCGTAGGCCTGGCCCACCACGCCGTTCTCGTCCAGGAGCAGGGGGAAGGGCAGGGCGTAGTCGATGACGGCCTGGCGGTTGCGCTTGTCGCCGTGGCCCTGCTTGCCCGGCGCGTTGGAGTTGATGGCCAGCCACACCACGCCGCGGTCCGCGAACTTCGCGTACGTCTCGTTCATGGTCTTGTGGTTCTTGTGGTGCTTGATGATGAACGGGCAGTCCGGGTTGAACCACTCCAGCACCACCACCTTCCCGGCGGCCAGGTAGGAGGCGATGCTGTGCTCCTTGCCGTCGGTGTCCTTGAGGGTGAAGCCGGGGGCGTCGTCGCCGGGGACGAGGGCGAAGGCCGGCACGGCCAGCAGCAGGGCCAGGGCGCCGAAGAGGCACAGCTTCATGGCACGGGTCATCGCGGGTCTCCTTGGGGTTGCGTCGCGGCGGGTGCCGCGGGGATGGTCAGCTCCAGGCGTCGGATGGTCTCGCCGGCTCGGGCGAGGAGCACCCCGTGGGCCGGTCCGACGCGGCCGTCCCGGGGGCGGAATCGCAGGTTCAGCACGGCGCCGTCGGCGACGGCGTCGTGCCGGGGATCGCTCAGGTGGCCGGCGTCCGCGGAGGGATGGTACTCCAGGTGCGAGGCGCCGGGCGAGCGCAGCACCAGGGTGTTCCCCTCCCAGGTCCAGGACAGCTCGCCGGCGCGCGCGGCGCGGGGCAGCTCCCCGCGGGCGCGGTCCAGCTCTTCGGCGTGGCGCGTGGGCTCCGCGGCGGCGGCCACGGGCAGGGCGAGGGTCAGCAGGGTGTCGCCGGGCACGCAGCCCTCGCGGCAGGCCAGCCACTCCAGGCGGGCGCCGATCTCCACGGTCTCGCCGGGGCGCGCGCCCAGGGGCGCGTGCAGGGTCTGCAGCAGGAGCAGCCGGTCCTCGTACACGTGGTCCAGGATGCCGCCGGCGGACTCCAGCCGCCGGCCCGCGGGCCAGAGGGGCGCGTCGGCGGTCCAGCCCTCGGGCAGCGACAGCTCCACGGCGGGAGGCAGGCCGGTGTCGCTGCGGCCGTTCGTGTAGAGGTGCCATCCTGGGGCCAGATCGAAGCGCCAGCCCAGGGTCACGGCGCCGCCGGGCACGGCGGCTGACTCCGCGGCGACCACGGACACGCTCACGTCGCGCGGCGGCGCGCTCTCGCGGGCGCAGCCGGCCAGCAGCAGCGTGGTGCAGAGGAGGAGGATGCGCGTCCTGGTCACGTCGGCCTTCCGGTGAGGGTCCACGTTCCACTTGATAACGACGCCGACGCCGATCGGCCACGCGCGGATCCGCGCTGGCCAAAGCCCGCGCCCGTTGCGATCCTGGCGGAAACCCGAAGGAGGATGACCCATGACCCGAACGTTCGCCGTGCTGCTGATCATCGCCGCGCTGGCCGCGCCCGCCGCCGCCGGCGTGAGCCTGGAGTTCGAGGCCGGTTCGCTCTGGCAGACCGTCAACGACGTGCAGGTGCCCAACGACGCGTCGTCCACGCGCTTCTCGCTGGTGGACGCCATCGGCAAGGGGCCCTGGGCCGCGCCGCGCGTCTACCTGACCGTGGACCTGAGCGAGCGCGGCTCCCTGCGCGCCCTGGCCGCCCCCTTCTCCGTGACCGCCGACGGCGCCCTGGACGGGCCGGTGTCGTTCCAGGGCGAGGACTTCGGCGCCGGCCCGGCCACGGCCACCTACGCCTTCAACTCGTACCGTCTCACCTACCGACGCCTGATGAATCAGGGCGAGCGCTGGACGTGGTGGCTGGGCTTCACCGCCAAGCTGCGCGTGGCCGAGATCTCGCTGGCGCAGCCGGGCGTGACGGCCACCAAGGAGAACACGGGGTTCGTGCCCCTGCTGCACCTGGCCGCGGACTGGCGCGTGGCCGACCGCTGGCTGCTGACCTTCGACGCCGACGCCTTGGCGGGCGGCCCCGGCCGCGCCGAGGACGTGGCCGTGAAGCTGGCCCGCGAGCTGGGCGACGGCGTGCGCGCGTCGCTGGGCTACCGCATGGTCGAAGGCGGCGCCGACGTGGACGAGGCCTACGCCTTCGCCTGGCTGCATTCGGCGGTGGCGTCGGTGCGCGTGGATTTCTAGGACGGCCGCCCGTCCATGCCGACCCGTCGCAGGATCCCGGCGTTCGCCCTGCCGTCGTTGCTGACGGCTCTGCTGCTGTGCGCGGCGACGGCGTGGGCGCGCGAGGGCTGGGAGGTGCGCTCGGTGTCGGTCACCGGGCTGCCGGCGGGCGTGGCGGACCCGGCGGACCGTCTGGGCCTGGCGGCCCGCGGCGGCCTGCTGGGCGGCAACGCGCCGGTCTTCCGCGAGGCCACGCTCCAGGCGGACCTCCAGCGCCTGCGCCTGCTCCTGGCGCGACACGGCTATCCCTACGCCGCGATCCGCCCGTCGGTGAGGGCCGACGAGCGCGCGCGCCGCGTGAGCGTGACCCTGGCCGTGAAGCCCGGCCGCCCGGTGCGCGTGGCCGACGTGCGCGTGGACGGCGTGCCGGACGGCCTGACCGAAGCGGGCCGCGCCGCCGCGTCGCTCCTGCCGCGCCGCGCCGTGTTCCGCGACGCCGACGCCGAGGCCGCGCGCCGCCGCCTGGCCGCGGACCTGGCGGCGGCCGGCTACCTGCACGCCGAGGCGACGCTGTCCGTGGAGCGTCCCGACTCCTTCACCGCCGTGGTGGCCCTGACCGCCGCGCCCGGCGAGCGCCTGCGCGTGGTGCGCACCGAGGTGTCCGGCGTCACCGACGACCTGGTGGACCTGGCCCGACGCACCATGAGCGTGGCCGACTCCGCCCTGGCCACGCCCGCCCTGCTGGACCGCGCGCGCTCCAACCTGCGCGAGCTCTCCCTCTTCCGGCAGATCCGCATCGACACGGAACCGGCGGGTCCCGGCGCCGTGGCCCTGCGCGCGCGCCTGGCCAAATCGCCGTACCGCACCCTGCGCTTCAGCCTGGGCACCTGGTCCGACGACCCCGTGCGCGCCCGCGCCGGCTGGCAGCACCGCAACATCTTCCACCACGGCCGCGGCCTGGGCTTCAGCGGCTCCTACTCCCTCTACCACCAGGAGGTGAGCGGCCGCGCCTGGTGGCCGGCCCTGGTGGGCGCCCGCTCCGTGGGCGAGGTGAGCGCCTCCTGGCAGCGCGACGACGAGGACGGCTACACCCTGCGCAACAACCTGGTGGAGACGGCGCTGCTGCTGCGGCCCCTGGATCGGCTGAGCGTGCGCCTGGGCGCGTCGCTGGAGGACGTGACCGTGCGCGGCACCGGCGCCGACCGCGACGAGTTCGATTCCCCCGCCGGCCGCATGCTCGTGTTCTCCGCGCGCGTCCACGACGACCGCACCGACGACCTGCTGGAGCCCACACGCGGCGTGCGCCTCACCCTGGAGACGGCGTGGTCGCCGCCGGGCGCCCTGTCCGTGAGCCCCTTCGGCTCGGTGGAGGGCACGGCCGTGGGCTACGCGCCCCTGCCGGCCGGCGCGGTGCTCGCCTCGCGCGTGGCGCTGGGCCTGGCCGGTCCTCTGGGCGACGTGGAGACCCTGCTGCCCAACCGCCGCTTCTTCGCCGGCGGCGCCACCACCATGCGCGGCGCCAAGCGCCGCCGCCTGGGGCCGGTGGACGACGACGGCGACCCCATCGGCGGCGACGCCATGCTGCTCGCCTCCGCCGAGGTGCGCGCGCCCCTCTGGGGCCTGGTGAGCTGGGCCGCGTTCCTGGACGCCGGCCAGGTGTGGGCGGACCGGCGCGAGCTGACCGTGGACGACCTGCAGTCGGCCGCGGGCCTGGGCCTGGTGTTCCGCACCCCCGTGGGCCCCGTGCGCACGGACCTGGCGCGCATGCTGCGCGAACCGCGCGCGGGAGAGCCGCGCACCGTGTTCCACCTCTCCATCGGCCACCCGTACTAGGAGGATGCCTTGAGCCGCCCCGCCGTCCGCCCCCTGCTGCTCCGCACGCTGCGCCGGACCGCGCGCGTGCTCGCGGCCGTGGCGGTCCTGGCGGTGCTCGCGGTGCTGCTGCTGCTCCTGGCGCCCGTGCGCTCGCGGCTGCTGCCGATGGTGCTGACGCGCGTGGATCAGGCCCTGCCGGGCGACCTGGCGTGGACGCGGGCGGCGTGGCCGTCGCTCGGCCGCCTGGAGCTGGACGGGCTGCTCTGGACCCAGGACGGCGACACCCTGCTGGCCGCGCCCGCCGTGCGCCTGGACGTGACCCTGCGTCCGCTCCTGGACCGCGACGTGGTGCTGCGCGACGTGGAGGCCCGCGGCCTGCGCGCGGACGTGCCCGCCATCCGCACCGCGTTGCCATCGGCGGAGGCGGACAGCACGGCCGCCGCTTCCTCGGGCGGATTCCCGCGGCCGGGCGCCCTGCCCGGCGCGCCGTCGCTGGCGCTGGAGCGGGCGCGCGTGAGCGTGGACCGCATCGATCTGGACGGCGAACAGCGCCTGGCCGGCGCCCTGCTGCGCGCCGCCGTGGAGCTGCGCGCGGGCCACGCGCCGTTCCTCGCCGTGGACACCCTGCGGGTGGATCAGGCCCCCGGCGGCTGGCGCGTGCCCGCCGGCGCCCTGGTCCTGCGTCCCGACGACGTGCGTGCCGATCTGCAGGCCTTGTCCGCGGCCGGCGACACCGTGGCCCTGCGCCTCACGCGCGCCGCCGCCGACTCCTTCCACGTGAGCGCCCACGCCGCCGGCGTGGCCCGGGTGGACGTGCGCGGCGCCGGCGTGGCGGGCCGCGAGCCCCTGCACCTGGGCCTGGCGTTGACGGGCACCGTGGACGGCCGCCCCCTGGACCGCGCCGTGCTGGACGTGCGCAGCCTGGACCCCGCGGGCGAGCGTCTGGAGGCGGAGCTCCGCGCCGCCGCCCTGGGCTGGAGCGTGGATGCCGACGCCCGCATCCTGCGCGGCGAACACACGGAGATCGCCCTGGCCCCCGTGGCGATCCTGCGCACCGAAGGCGCGACGCGCGCCGCGGCGGCCGACACGGCCCGCGGCCGCATCGTGCTGGACGGCGACCGCGTGGACGCCACGGGCCTGCGCCTCACCGGCGAGCTGGGCGAGTGGCGCCTGGACCTACACCGCGATGGCGATCGCGTGACCCTGGCCGCCGCCGCCGACCTGCCCGGCCCGGCCCGCTTCGCCCACCTGGCGCCGTCGGTCCGCATGGACGACTGGACCTCCCTCGCGGCCGACCTCGCCGCCACCGTGGAGCTGGGCGGCGAGCCCGCCTGGACCGCGACGCTGGACCTGAGCCGCACTCCCTGGCTGACCACGGGACGCGCGGCGGCCCGCGGCCGCGGCGCCCGCGCCCACGTGGACAGCCTGCGCCTGGCGCTGCCCGGCCTGGCGCTGACCGCCGCCGGCGACGCCGCGCCCGACGCCCTGGACCTGACCCTGGACGCCCGCCTCAGCGACGCCGCGCCCCTGCGTCGCCTGGCCGACATCCCGCCGGACCTGGCCCCCGAGGCCCGCGTCGCCGCCCGCGTGCGCGGCGTTCCCGAGACCCCGGACCTGACGGCCGCCGTGCGGGCGCGCGTGGTGATGCCCGCGGCCGACGTGGGCGCGGCCGTGACCCTGGCCGGACGCGTGGGGCCTGCGGCCGCGGACCTGCGCCTGTCGCCCGTCCTGCTGCACGAGGGACTCCTGCCCGACGCCCCCGCCGCCCCCGGCGACGCCCGCCTGACCCTGCGCGGCGACACCCTGCGCGTGGACGGCCTGCGCCTGACCGGCGACCTGGGCGAGGTGCGCGCCGACGCCCGCCGCACCCCCGCGGCCCTGACCCTGGACCTGGCGGCGCGCTGGGACGAGCTGCCCGCCGCCGCGGCCAGGCGTCTGGGCGAGCGCGCGCCGGCCTGGCGCCCCTCGAGCCTCACCGCCCGCGCCGAGCTCGCCGTGGACGCCGCCGGCGCGCCCACCCGCGGCCGTGTGACCGCGGACCTGGACCTGCCCGGCCCGTCCGCCTTCCAGGCCCAGTTGCCCGCCGCGCAGCTCGCCGACCTGGACAGCCTGCGCGCCGCCTTGACCGCCGACGTGGACCTCGCCGGCGCCGAGCCCGCCTGGACCGCCGTCCTGGACCTGTCGCCCACGCCCTGGCTCACCGCCGGCCGCGCCCAGGCCCACGGCCGCGGCGCCGCGACCGTGCTGGACAGCCTGGCCCTGGCGCTGCCCGGCCTGCAGGTGCGCGCCGCCGGCCGCGTCACCGCCGACTCCCTGGGCCTGCGCGCCGCCGCCGTGCTGCCGGACCCGCGCCTGGTGGCCCGCTTCGTGCCCCTGGCGCCCTGGGCCGACCTGGAGGCCGCCCTGGACCTGACCATCGCGGGCGCGCCCGCCGCCCCGCGCGTGACCGGCGGGCTCCAGGGTCGCGCCGCCACGCCCCAGCTCACGGCCGAGGGCCTGCGCGGCGAGCTGACCTACGCGCCCGATACCACCGCCGTCGTCCTGAGCGCGCCCCAGGGCCTGAGCCTGGGCCTGCTGGCCTTCCAGAACGTGGAGGCGCGGTTCCTGACCGATGATCCTGCCGCCGGCGGCGACTTCACCCTGACCGCCACGGGCGACCTGCTCTCCCTGGACCTGGCCGGCCGCGCCACCCCGGAGCCGGTGCTGGAGCTCGACGCCCTGCGCCTGGCCAGCGACGGCCGCGACCTGGCACTCCAGCGCCCCTTCCGCGCCGCCCGCGACGGCGCCGGCTGGCGCGTGGAGCCCCTGGAGCTGCGCGGCGGCCTGGGCACGGTGCACGGCGGCGGCAAGGCCACCCCGGACTCCCTGGACCTGGCCCTGGACGCCGACGTGGGCCTGCCGCTCTCCCTGGTGCGCGCCCTGGCGCCCACGGCCGTCCTGCCCAGCGACCGCTCCCTGCAGACCCTGGCGCTCACCGCCGACCTGACCCTCAACGGCTCGCCCCAGGCCCCGCGCCTGGAAGGCACGCTGGGCGGCGCCGTGCGCACCGGCTCGGGCGCGGACGACCTGGCCCTGGCCGCCACCCTCAGCGCCCTGCCCGGCCGCCTGGGCGCGGACCTGGCCCTGACCCTGCGCGGCCGTCCCCTGGCCTCCGGCGACGCCCTGCTGCCCGCCGCCTTCAGCCTGGATCCGCCCAGCTTCGTGCCGTCGGAGACCGACTCCTTCCACGCCACCCTGCGCACCCGCAGCGTGGAGCTGTCGGAACTGGCCGACTACCTGCCGCCGGAGATCCGCGCCCGCGGCGCCCTCACCGCCCTGGCCGACCTGCGCGGCGTGGGCCGCGATGCCGACCTGGACGGCTTCGTGGACGCCCCGGACCTGCGCCTGGACCTGGACGACGGCAGCTGGCTGACCCTGGGCGGCCGCCTGGACGTGGGCGGCCGCACCACGCGCCCGTCCCTGTCCGGCGCCGTGACCCTGAAGCGCGGCGTGGTCATGATCCCCGACGTGCCGCCCCAGCTCCTGCCCGCCCAGGGCCGCGCCCTGCTCCTGGACCGTCCCGTGGGCGAGGCCCCGGCCGACACCGCCGCCGTCCTGGCGCCCTCGGCCGTGCCGCCCGTGGACCTGGACCTGCAGCTCTCCAGCCCCGGCGACCTCTGGCTCCGCGGCCGCGGCCTCTCCCTGCAGCTCCGCGGCGACCTGCGCGCCACCGTGCGCGACGGCGAGCCCGCGGTGGTGGGGGAGCTGGCCGCCGTGGAGGGCGGCTACCGCTTCCTGGGCACCCTCTTCGAGGTGCAGCGCGGCGTGGTCACCTTCTACGGCGACCTGGCGTCGGATCCGCGCCTGGACCTGGAGCTGATCTCGCGGGCGGCGGGCGTGACCTACACCATCGTCATGCAGGGGCAGGCGCTGGCGCCCACGCTGACCCTGAGCTCGGATCCGGAGATGACCGAGGGCGACATCGTGGCCTCGCTGCTCTTCGGCAAGCCGCTGGACCAGCTGGACACGGGTCAGGAGAGCCTGCTCAAGGCCCGCACCGCGCAGGTGCTCACCAGCCTGGGAGCCACCCAGGTGTCGGACCGGCTGTCGCGGCTGGTGGGGGCGGACCTGGTGGCGTACAACCAGGCGGCGTCGGAGGACGAGGCGGACAGCCTGCTCATCGGCAAGTACCTGAGCCCCAAGCTGCTGCTCAAGTACGAGCAGTTCCTGGGGCGCAGCACGTCGTACATCGTGCGGCTGGACTACGCGTTGACGCGGCTGTTCCGGCTGGAGACGTCGGTGGGGCAGGGGGAGGAGTCGGGCATGGAGCTGAAGTGGGCGCGGGATTATTGATCCGCGCCGGGGCGCCGCCTATGTTCGACGTCCACCGACCCGCTCCCTGGAGAACCGGAGACCCCATGACCCGCCCCGAGAACGCCTACGAGATCCGCATCCCCGTGACCCCCGACGACATCGACCGCCTGGGCCACGTGAACAACGTGGTCTACCTCCGCTGGGTGCAGGACGCGGCGGTGGCCCACTGGCTGGCCGCGGCCTCGCCGGAGATGCAGAAGGGGCTGATCTGGGTGGTGGCGCGCCACGAGATCGACTACCGCCACCCGGCCATGCCCGACGACGTGGTGCTGGCCGCCACCTGGGTGGGCGCCGCCTCCCGCCGCGCCTTCGAACGCCACACGGAGATCCGCCGCGAGCGCGACGGCCGCGTGCTCGCCCAGGCGCGCACGGTGTGGTGCCCCATCAGCCTGGAGACGGGCCGGCCCACGGACGTGGATGAGGCGGTGCGGGCGCGGTTCTCGACGCCCGCGGATGCCGTGACAGAATGACAACGGAGCGGGGCGGGATCCCCGGTGGGCCAGTCTTCGCAATCAGATATATCAGACACGGAATATCGGATGCGCGCAGGGCCGCGGTTTCCTCTCTCTCGCCCGGGCCCTGCGCGCCTAACATGATGCATGTCAAATGGTTCGGTTGTTGTCCACGATCTTTCCCCGCCCCAGGATCCGCACCAGCGCCGCCGCGATCATCGCCGCCAACAGCAGCCCCAGCCCCCACAACGACGTGGAGAACGACTCCGCGAACCCCTGGCTGACCCGCCGCGGGTCGATGGCCTCGGCCGCCGCGATGGCCGTCAGCGCGTGGAACAGCCCCGACGCCTGGCCCAGCAGCCCGAGCACCGCGGCCACCACCCCCCAGAAGATCAGGGGGGCTCCCGCGCTCCCTCCTCGGCCCAGCAGGCCGCGGATGGTCAGCCCCAGGATCACCAGCGTGAGGATCAGCAGCGGGATACCGAACATCCCGGCCTGTCGGAACAGCAGCATGGCAGGCTCCTTTCGCGGATGGGTCGGGGCCGGACCCGGGGAGGGGACGCTCAGCGCTCCAGCAGGAACGCCGCCTCGTCCCGTTCGATCCGGCCCACGCGGCCGGACAGGAAGAACCACGCCAGGGCCGCGAGCAGCCCCAGCGTCCAGGTGATCGTCACCAGGGCCGAGGCCGCCACGCCCCAGTCCAGCAGCACGGCGGCCAGGGGCCGGGCCGCGGTGGCCGGATCCACGGACAGGCGCCAGGCCTGATACCAGCCGCCCAGCACGCCCAGGCAGGGCAGGGCCAGGGCCACGGCCTGCAGCAGGGGCAGGCCGCGGCGCAGGCGGCGCGGATGGTGGTCCTGCTTGAGCTGGAGCTGATAGGCCTTGCCCAGGAAGAGCAGCAGCGCCAGGGCGCCCAGGGCCAGGGCCGGCCAGGCCCAGGGACCGGCGGCCCGGACCACGGCGCGACCGTCGGCCGCGGCCACCGCCAGGGCGGCCGCCAGCAAACCGGTCACGCCCAGCAGGGTGCGCTCCCAGCGGACCAGAGACTCCGGCGCGGCCCGATCCAGCAGGCGTCGCAGCGCTCCATGGTGCACGTCGCCCAGGCCGGTCAAGGCCTCCGGCGAGAGGTCCAGGCTCTCCACCGCGCGCCGCTTGGCCTCGGCGTCGTCGCAGCCGCGGGCGCGGTAGGCGTCGTAGAGGTCGTCCAGATCCGCGGACAGCTCCAGCAGCACCCGCAGGCGCGCGGGCTGGGGCAGGGCCAGGCGGGTGGCGGTGGCGCGGAGCACGTCGTCGAAACGGTTCATGCCTCCTCCGATCCGATCACGTCCAGGAAGCGGCCGAGGAAGGTCCGCCAGGATCCGCGCTGCTCCAGCGCGTACCGCCGGCCCCTGGCGGTCAGCGCGTAGCTCTTGCGCTTGCCCCGCGGACCCTCCTCGGACCACGCCCCCGTGATGAGGCCGTCCTTCTCCAGCTTGTGGAGGATGGGGTAGAGGGTGCCGTGCTTGAAGGTGAAGGTCCCGCCGCTGCGCGCCTCCAGGTCCAGGACGAGCTGGTAGCCGTGGCGGGGGCCGTCGTCCAGGCAGGCCAGGATCAGGGCCTCGTGGCAGCTCCGGGTCAGGTTGGCGATGGAGACGACGGGGTCGGGCACGGCGGGCTCCGATGTTTCGGTGATCGAAGTATCGAGCATCGATATAATAGGGAATCTGAGAGCGACATGTCAAGAGGCGGGAATGTTGTCATGAGTTAAAGAAGATGATTTTTGTCATGCAGCCCGGCATATGAGCTCGGGCACCGTGATACCATGAAGGCATGATCTGATCCTTCAACCCCCGGAGATCCTCATGTCCGCTTCGCGTCCCGGCGCCCGCATCGGCGTCTTCGTCCTGCTGACCCTGCTCCTCGCCGCCGGCACGGCAGCTGCCTGGAGCCACGATGCCTACGAGAACGACGTGCGCATCCAGCCTCCCGCGGCCACCACCGGCCAGCTCGAGGTGGTGCCCGACGGCGCGGGCGGCCGCGTGCTGGTCTGGGCGGACTTCCGCACCGGGCTCGCCGCCCTCTACGCCTCGCGGCTGGATGCCGAAGGGCAGGTGATCTGGGGCGCCACGGGCCAGCTCGTGCTGACGCCCCAATACGACATCTTCAACTTCGAAGCGGTCTCCGACGCGAGCGGCGCGGTCTACTTGGTGGTGCAGGACAGCGACGACTCCGTCACCTACGGCGTCTTCGTCCAGAAGATCATGCCGGACGGCAGCCTGCCGTGGGGCGGGGTCGGCCTGAATGTGAATCCGTCTGTGACCGGCGCCGACGAGGAGAGCCCCAGCGTGGTGGCCGACGGAGCCGGCGGCTGCGTGGTGGTCTGGACCGACGACCGCAGCGGCGGCGCGACCAGCTACGACATCTTCGCCCAGCGGTTCAACCAGAACGGCGGCAGGCTGTGGGGCGGCAGCGGCGTGACGGTGTGCGACGAGGCGGACCTGCAGATCAGCCCGCAGATCATCAGCAGCGACGGCAACCTGATCGTGGCCTGGGAGGACCAGCGCT
>DAOTGJ010000007.1:98443-117493 GCA_035447065.1 Candidatus Krumholzibacteriia bacterium | reverse complement strand
GTCCTTCCCCGTGCTCGACGACGGCTTCGTCCGCCTGGTGGACTACATGGGCAACGACGAGTCCATCGTCCAGGCCGCGCGCGTGAGCTACGGCGCGGGCACCAAGAAGGTGAGCCAGGACCGCGGCCTCATCCGCTATCTGCTGCGCCACCGGCACACCACGCCGTTCGAGATGTGCGAGGTGAAGCTGCACGTGCGGGTGCCCATGGATGCTTGGCGGCAGTGGATCCGTCACCGGACGGCCTCGGTGAATGAAACGAGTTCACGGTACTCGATCGTGACGGATTCGACGCAGAAGACCGCCCCGGACCAGTGGCGCCTGCAGGCCGCGAACAACAAGCAGGGCAGCGACGGTTTCCTGGACGAGGAGACGGGCCGCCGGCTCAGCGAACGCGAGCAGGAGCTGCAGCGTCTCGCCCGCGAGGTCTACGAGGAACGCCTGGACGCCGGCGTGGCCCGCGAGCAGGCCCGCAAGGACCTCCCCCTCTGCACCTACACGGAGGCCTACTGGAAGATCGACCTCCACAACCTCCTCCACTTCCTGGCCCTGCGCATGGACGCCCACGCCCAGAAGGAGATCCGCGACTACGCCACCGCCATCGGCGAGCGGATCGTGGCGCGGTGGGTGCCGCTGTCTTGGGAGGCGTTCCAGGACTTCCGCCTGCAGGGCGATTCCCTCTCGCGGCACGAGAAGGAGATCCTGGCGGCCCTGGGCAACGGGGATGCGGCGCGCGCGCGGAGCATCGCCGAGGAGGCGGGCTGGCTGGCGACGGGCAAGGACGGCGCGCTGCTGCGCAGCCGGGAGCGGCAGGAGTGCGAGGGCACCCTCGGGGCCCTGGGGATGGACATCCCCTGGTAGCTGATTCGAGGTCGGCCGGAACGCGGCTGCGACGATGCAGGTCCGCCTGCGTTCGGGGGATGGGAACCACCACGTTCCGGCCTCCCTCACCCCTACAAGCGGGACCGCGGTCCGGATCGGCTCACCCGGATTGAAAAAAATTCCGGAGTGCCTCAGAATCATGGGGTCAGCGCGTTCCCGACCCCACGCCAGCGAGGCCGAGCCATCAGCGAGCCCACCGACATCACCCGCCTGCTGCGGGCCGCCACCGCCGGCGACGCCGCCGCCCACGACGAGCTGATCCCGCTGGTCTACGCCGAGCTGCGCGCCATCGCCCGCGGCCAGCTCTCGCGCGAGCGCAAGGACCACACCCTGAACCCCACGGCCCTGGTGCACGAGGCCTACCTGCGCCTGGCGCGCCTGGACGCCCTGGAGTGGCAGGACCGCACGCACTTCTACGCCGTGGCCGCCCGCGCCATGCGCAATCTGCTGGTGGACCACGCCCTGCGCCGCAAGACCGCCAAGCGCGGCGGCGGCGTGCCGGACGTGCCCCTGGACGACGTGGGCGACCTGCCCGGCGTGGATCCGGAGCAGGTGCTGACCCTGGACGCGGCCCTGGACGCCCTGGAGAAGCGCAACCCGCGCCACGCGCGCATCGTGGAGCTGCGCTTCTTCACGGGGCTGACCATCGAGGAGACCGCGGCCGCCCTGGAGATCTCCCCCGCCACCGTCAAGCGCGACTGGCACCTGCTGCGCGCCTGGCTGGCCCGCGAGCTGGAGGGCTGAGCGTGGATCCGGCGCGCTGGGAACGCCTGCAGGAGCTGTTCGACGCCGCCTCGGCCTGCAGCGGGCCGGCGCGCGAGGGCTTCCTGGCCGGGCTGGGCGGCTCGGACCGCGAATTCGTGGACGAGCTGCGCGGCCTGCTGGCCGCCGACGCCGACGCCGTGGACGCCCTGGCCTCCGGCTGGCTCCAGGAGCCGGCCCCCGCCCGCGACCTCACGGGAGAGCGCCTGGGCCCCTACCGCGTGACCGGCGAGCTGGGCCGCGGCGGCATGGCCGTGGTCTACCGCGCCGAGCGCGACGACGGCGACTTCGCCCAGACCGTGGCCGTGAAGGTGGTGCGGGAGGGCGGCCCCGAGCTGGCCCGCCGCCTGCGCGAGGAGCGCCGCATCCAGGCCCGGCTCACCCACCCCGCCGTGGTGCGCCTCTACGACGGCGGCGCCCTGCCCGACGGCTCCCCCTACCTGGTCATGGAGTTCGTGGACGGCGTGCCCCTGGACCGCTGGTGCCAGCAGCACGCCCTGGACGTGGACGCCCGCGTGGACCTGGTGCTGGAGATCTGCGACGCCGTGGCCGACGCGCACCGCAACCTCATCGTGCACCGCGACCTGAAGCCGTCGAACATCCTGGTCACGGGCGACGGCCGGCCGCGCCTGCTGGACTTCGGCATCGCCAAGGTGCTGGCCGACGACGACGACGGCGACGCCGAGCGCACCCGCCCCCACGCCCTGCGCGTGAGCCCGGCCACCTGCGCGCCGGAGCAGATCCGCGGCGAGCCCGTCACCACCGCCACGGACGTGTACGCCCTGGGCGCCGTGCTCTACGGCCTGCTCAGCGGACGCTCCGCCCATGATCTGGACGACCTCACCCCGCTGGGCCTGGAGCGCACGGTGTGCGAGGCGGAGCCGCCCCCGGCCAGCTCCGTGGCGCCGGCGGACCGCGCCCGCCGCCTGCGCGGCGACCTGGACGTGATCCTGGCCAAGGCCCTGCAGAAGGACCCCGCGCGCCGCTACCCCAGCGTGGACGCCCTGGCCGACGACCTGCGCCGCCACCGCGCCGGCCTGCCCGTGCTGGCGCGGCCGGACTCCGTGGGGTACCGCGTGGGCCGCTTCGTGCGCCGGCACCGGGGCGGCGTGATCGCTGCGGCGCTGGTGGCGGCGGCCGTGCTCACGGGCCTGGGCGGCACCCTGTGGCAGGCGCGCGAGGCGCGGCGCCAGGCCGTGGCCGCCGCCGCCGAGCGCGACCTGGCGCAGCAGGCCGCCGCCCGCGCCCAGTCCGTGACGGACTTCATGGTCTCGCTGTTCGAGGCCGCGGACCCGTACGTGAACGGCGGCGACACCCTGACCGTCTTCGACATGCTGGATCAGGGCCGCGACCGCGTGGACGGAGAGCTCGCCGAGGATCCCGCCGCCCGCGCCGCCCTGCTCATGGCCATGGGCAACGCCGAGGCCGGCCTGGGCCGCTACGCCGCCGGCGACTCCCTGCTGCGCGGCGCCATGACGGCCCTGGAGGAGATGCCCAGTCCCGACCCCCTCTTCGCCGCCGACGTGCTGAACTCCCGCTCGCTGCTGGCGGGCTTCGTGGGCGACCACCACCTGGCCCTGGCCCTCCAGCGCGACGTGCTGGCGCGCCGCCGGGCCGCCGTGGGCCCCGTGGACCGCGCGGTGGCGGCCTCGCTCACCAGCATGGGCGTGGCGCAGCTCTACCTGGGGCAGATCGACAGCGCCATCGTCACCCTGCGCGAGGCCGACGCGGTGCGCGCCGCCCTGCAGGACCCCAACCCCGTGGAGCGCGCGGGCGGCGTGGCCAACCTGGCCAGCGCCGTGCAGGCGTCCGGCGACCTGGCGGCGGCCGACAGCCTCTTCGCCGTGGCCGCGGGCCTGTACCGGGACGAGGTCCCTTTCGGCTATCCCTCCCTGGCCACCCTGCTCAACAACTGGGGCATCCTGGCCTACCGCCGCGGCGACGCCCCGCGCGCCGCCGAACTGCTGGCCGAGGCGGTGGAGCGCTACGCCGACGCCATGGGCCGCGAGCACCCGTACACCGTCAACGCGCAGGTGAGCCTGGACGCGGTGCGGGCGGAGCTGGATCGCCCCTGACATCGGGAGTGGCGCCCGCCACCCGGATCTGCTATCATTGCCCTGGGGATTGGAACACCGCGACATCTGCAGGCCCGCCTGGTTCTCGGGAACCGGCGGTTTTTTCGTGCCGTCCGGTCGCCGGAACGGGTGGCGGTCCCCTGGACCGCCGGGATCCGGTGCGCTGCCGCCTCGGCGCGCCCAACGACCTGGAGATGTCATGCACGTTCGCATCGGAACCGGCCGCGCGCCGGTGCTGCTCTTCGTGATGGCCGCGCTGCTGGCGGCCGTGAGCGCCGCGCCCGCCGCGGCCCAGACCACCACGCCCTTCGTCCCCCTCCAGGCGCCGTACCTGGACGTCACCCCCGGCGTGGGGTTCGGCGGGACCTCCGGACAGCGCACCATCCAGCTCGAGACCGACGGCGTGCCGGGCCTGAACGGCTCGGACGTGACCTACGCGCTGCCCGCGGTGGTGGAGCAGAGCCTGGCCTCGTTCCCGCCCAACGCGCGCCTCAGCCCCAGCCGCCGCTGGCTGGTGATGTGGGGCACGCGCGCCGGCGGCACGCCGGGCGTGAAGCTCTTCGTGTACCGCGTGCCGGGCACGTTCTTCTCCACGCTGGAGCCCCTGGTGGTGGGACGCGACATGGCCGGCGAGGATCAGATCGGCTTCTACGACGATCCCTCGCCCGCGGGCCGCCACGTGTTCTGCTTCGTGGAGTCGGAGGTGAACTTCGAGCAGCGCCTGCACTGGGTGGATCTGGACAGCGGCGTGTCCGCGTGGAGCCAGGGCATCGGCACGGGCGTGGGCTGGCCCATCGTCACGTCGCCGGGCGGCGAGGCCGCCTTCGTGCGCACCGACGGCGCCCTGTTCGGCACCGCCGACTACCACCTCGTCGAGCTCTGCCCGGACGACCTGGGCACCCTGATCGGCGTCGGCGGCTGGCAGGACATCGCCGGCCCGGTGAGCTGCGCGCTGCTGGACGACGGTACGGGCATCTTCGCCCAGGTCACCCACGACGGCGTCACCGATCCGGCCATCCCCCTGGACGACTGCACCGCCGCGCCGCCGGTCACCGGCGCCTGTTGTGTGGACTTCAGCTGCGTGGACGGTGTGACCCAGAGCGTGTGCGAGACCGAGCTGGGCGGCACGTGGCAGGGGGCGGGCAGCGACTGCGGCACCGCAGGGTGCCCCACGCCCCCGACGCCCATCCTGTCCCTGACCCAGACCGGCCCCACCGACGTGGAAGCCGCGGCGCCCGCCACCTACAGCCTCCACTACGACAACACCGGCACGGGACCGGCCGCGGATGCGCGGATCACGACCACCGTGGCCGGCAACGTGACCTTCATGAGCGCGACGGGAGGGGGCGTCTTCGACCCCGCCACGCGGCGCGTGACCTGGACCTTGGGCACGCTGGACGGAGGCGTTGCGGGCACGGTGAGCTTCAGCCTGAAGACCGACTGTCAGACGACCTCCTACGCGGTGAGCCAGGCCCAGCTCACGTCGAGCAACGCCTTCGGCGTCAATGCGGTCGGCATGCTGGTTCAGGTGCATCCTGCGAGCACGGCGCCCGTGGACGTGGCGCTCGCCAAGACCCTGCCCCAGGGCGAGCCTCTGAACGACAACGACACGGTGATCTACGACATCGCCATGACCAACCCGGAGCCCCAGGAGCGCCTGCTCAACCTGTACTTCCGGCTGGGCTCCCCCCTCATGGTGGATGCGGTGCTGGACAGCGCCGGCGGCACGGTGACCGCCAGCCTCTGGGACCTGACCTGGCAGGGGGTGATCCCGGCGCAGCAGACGCGCACCCTGTCGGTCCGCGGCGTGGTGCCGGCCTGCCGGACCGGCTTCCTCTCGGAGACCAGGCTGAACGAGGGCAATGTCTTCTCCGTGCGCAACGCCTGCTTCGTGCCCGTGGCGGACATCATGCCGGACACCACGGCGCTGGCGCCCTCGGCGCTGACGTCGCGGCTGGTGGTCACCGCCCAGGGCGCCACGCGCATCCTCGGCGGCGGCCAGGGCTGGGTATCCGGTAAGCTGGCGCGGCCCGGAGCGACGGTGGGCGTGCGGTGGGTGATCCGCAACACGCGGACCACGGACGTGGACGTCGGCGCCGGCGGCACCGTCTGCTCCCTGGGCGACCTGGTGCCGTCCGGCAATTCCCCCTTCGTGGCTCCCACGCCGCCGGGGCTGACCTGGGACGCGGCCCTGAACCGTGCGGCCTGGAGCGGCGTCATCGCCGGCGGCGATTCCGTCGTGGTCCTGCTGGAAGCCGAGTACCCCGCATCCGGCGTCTGCAACACCTCCATCTTCGCCCAGGCCTCCATCGCTGGCTGCACCCAGGTGATGACCTCCATCGCCGCACGCATCAACGGGCTGGACGAGGCCTGGACCGACCCCCATCTGGTCACCCTGACCTCCTGGGGCGAGCTGGAGCGCCTGCGTCCGGGCGTGGACGTCCAGTCCGACCCCTGGTTCTGCACCAACGTGGAGATCTTCCACTCCCTCAGCCGCGTGAACGACGACGTGTACTGGCTGGTCGGCCTGCCCACCCTGCGTGTGGACGCCGCCAACCTGGACGTGGCCGAGCTGCCGGGGAATCTTCCCGGCCTGGACATGGACAACATCACCTGCGCCGTGGAGGACACCGCGGCGGGCGTGGTCTACCTCGGCGGCCACGAGTTCATCGGGGGCCAGCCGCATCTGCGCCTGCGCCGCGTGGACCTGACCACCCTGCAGGTGGACGACGTGCTCAACGACACGCGCCCCGTCCGCACCTGGATCAATCCCCAGCGCCTGATCCTGGACCGGCAGGGCCGGCTGGTGATGACCACCCAGGGCAGCGGCCTGACGCGGCTGGATCCCGGCGATTCGACCACGGTGGAGACCATCGCCGAGCCGGATTCCATCGCCTTCGCCCAAGACGTCTCGCTCATGCATGACGGCCGCTACCTGGTGCCCGAATTCCAGTGGGGCGGCTTCGGGCTGCCTCGGCGCGTGGCGGCGGTGGACCCGGCCACGCTGAGCTACGAGATCCTGGCCGATCAGGACGCGGGTCCCTGGGGCTCCACGCAGCCGGCCGTGGCGGCCGCCGAGGGTGACAGCGGGCAGATCTACCTGGCCTACCTCCAGTTCCGCGTGGGCGTGGTGGACCTGACGGCCGATCCCCCCACCCTCACCGGCGTGGCGGGCTACCTGACCGGTTCCTACATCGGCCTCGCCTACGCGGGTGGCGGCATCTCCACCGCCGTGTCCGAAGGCCCCGACGCACCGCCCTCGCTGCGCACGATCTTCGCCGGCGCCGCGCCCAACCCGTTCAACCCGCGCACGGAGCTGCGCTTCGAGCTGGCCGCGGGCGGTCCGGTGCTCCTGGAGCTGTTCGACGTGCAGGGTCGACGCGTGCGCACCCTGGTCAGCGGCCGCCTGGCCGCGGGCGAGCACCGCGTGCTGTGGCAGGGTCGGGACGACGGCGGCCGCGACCTGCCGTCGGGCCTCTACCTGGCCCGCTTCCGGGCCGACGGCGTTCAGCGCACGGCGAAGCTCATGCTCGCCCGCTGACCCGACCGACGGCGCCCGCGGCCTTCCCGCCGCGGGCGCCGTCGTGCTAGCATGGCCCGAACCATCCACCAGGAGCGGGCCGTGTTCCCCTTGAGCGACTCCCCCAACCCCCGCGGCCTGCCCTGGATCACGCTGGCGCTGATCCTGGCCAACGTGCTCGCGTTCCTGTTGCTGCTGCCGCGCACCCAACGCGCTGCCGATCCCGCCGACCCGCGCCTGGCCGAATACGTGCTGACCCTGGCCCGCCAGCAGCGCGACGACCTGGGCGGCCTCACCCCCGCCGACGTGCCGGCCGGAGACCTGCGCGACATCGCGTCGCGCGTGTCGCAGTACGATCTGACCGTCTTCGACCACGGCAGCCGCCCCGACGCCCTCTCGCTCCCGGACATGCTCACGTCCATGTTCCTGCACGCCGGCTGGCTGCATCTGCTGGGCAACATGCTCTACCTGTGGATCTACGGGAACAACGCGGAGGACCGCCTGGGGCGGGCGCGCTACCTGCTGGCCTACCTGGGCACGGGCGTGGCCGCGGCCCTGGCCGACGCTGCGCTGCGCCACGGCTCCGGCATCCCGGCCGTGGGCGCGTCGGGCGCCGTGTCCGGCGTGCTGGGCATGTACTTCATCTGGTTCCCGCGCAACAAGGTGCGGGTGCTGGTGATCCTGCCGCCGTTCCTCCGCACCCTGGAGCTGGGCGCGCGCTGGGTGCTGGGCTTCTACCTGGTGGCCGACAACATCCTGCCCATGCTCAGCGGCGGCGGCGGCGGCGTGGCCCACGGCGCGCACCTGGGCGGGTTCGCGGCTGGGGCCGCCCTGGCCTGGCTGCTGAGCCGACGCGAGCCCGCCGGCGACGGCACCGTGGACGGAGAGCTGGCCGCCGCCCAAGCCACCCTGGCGCGGCGGCGCCCGGCCGCAGGGGCCTACCAGCACGTGGTCCGCGCCCTGGACGCCGACCCCGACGCCGCCGTGCGGCCGGACCTGCGCGCCGCCGTGGCCGAGGTGCGCCGCCGCGCGCGCACGGTGCCCAGGCGTCTGCCGCCGGGGGATTGATGCTTGCCGTGGTCGGATTCTCCTGACCTAGGAGAAGTAGTCGATGCGGCAGCCGCCTCAGCCGTCCCAGATGCGGTCGTAGGCCTCCAGCCGCGCGCGCACGAAGTCCGCGGCGGCCTTGCGGGTGCGGAAGCCGCGCACGGCGCGCACCGTGCGGTCGGGCTCCTCCACCGCCACCAGACGGCCGTCCAGCGTCCCCAGCCGGAGCTTGCCCTTGAGACCGGTGTCGTGGCTCTCGGTCTCCTGGAACTCCGCGGCCAACCGGCTCCACGCGCGCGCCGGCACCGGCGCCACCTCGCCGCGGTCCAGGATCGTCTGCAGCTCCGCCAGGGTCATTCCCCGCCTCCGACCGCCAGCCGCTCCAGCGTCTCCGCCAGCCGGTCCCAGGAGTACTTGGCGCGCTCGGCGGCCACGGCGCGGCCCATGGCCTCGGCGCGGCCCTCGTCGAAGAAGCGGATCACGGCGTCGGCCAGGGCCCGCGGATCCTCCGGCGGCACCAGGAACCCGGTCTCGCCGTCCCGCACCACCTCGGGCAGGCCGCCCACCGCGGTGCTCACCACCGGGCGGTCGTAGGCGTAGGCCACCTGCACGATGCCGCTCTGGGTGGCCGACACGTACGGCAGCACCAGCAGGTCCGCGGCCAGCACGTGGTCCTCCACCTCCTCGTCGGGGCAGTAGCCCTCGCGCCAGTCCAGGATCGGCTCGCAGTCGGCGGTGCGGCGGGCCTCGTCGTAGGGGGTGCGGTCGCCGTACACGTCGCCTACCACCACCAGCTTGAAGCCCGCGTCGCCGTAGCGCTCCCGGAGGTGCGGCAGCGCACCCAGCAGATGCGTCACGCCCTTGTAGGGCTTGATGAAGCCGAAGAACAGGGCGATGCGCGCGTCGGCCGGCAGGCCCAGGGCGGCGCGGGCCTGGGCGCGGGTCTTGCGCGGGCGGCCGGGCACGCCGAAGTCATAGACCGGGTGCGGGCAGTCGGCCACGCGCGCGGGATCCACGCCCGGCACGGTGGCCAGCAGGTCCGCGCGCACCTGATCGCTCATGGCCACGAAGCCGTCGGCCCGCCCCAGCGCCCAGCGCGTGAGCGGCCCGGCCAGCGGATAGCGCTCGTGGGCCACCACGTTGTCCAGCACGTAGAGCCAGCGCGCGCCGCCGCCGCGGGCGCGGCGCAGCACGGACCCGAAGCCCGGCGCGAAGAAGGGCAGCCAGTACTTGGCGATGACCGCGTCGGGGCGGAAGGCGCGCAGGTCGTCGGCCGTGCGGCGCCAGCTCCAGGGATCCCACGGCGTGAAGCGCGCGGTGTCCGGCGCCGGCATCCAACCCGCGGTCTCGCCGGTCTGGCTCGTGCCAGGAAAGATGAGCGACGGGTACTGCCGACGGAACCCGGCCCAGTGCAGCTCGTGCCCGCGCACCGCCAGCGTGCGGTGCAGCATGGCCAGGTAGGTGACGATGCCGCCGTGGAACGGCGGCGCGGGTCCGAAGAGGGCCAGCCTCACGCGCGCGCTCCCAGCCGGCGATGCACGGCCTCGCGCACCGCCTCCGGCCGCAGCGTGGACATGCAGGGCACGCTCTCGCGGCAGCGCGGCGCGAAGAAGCAGCGGCACCGCTGGTCCGGGGACACGATCTCCCCGCGCCCGTACAGCTCGAACTCCGCCGGGTTGAAGATGTTGTTGAACAGCACCAGCTCCTTGCCCAGCCCGATGGCCAGGTGCATGGCCATGGTCACCGCGCTGACCACCACCTGGCAGCGGTCCATCACGCCGATGAAGTCGCGTAGAGGGAACGTGCCGGGGTACGCGGCGCCCGTGGCCGCGGCCAGGCGCTCGTTGCGCGCGTGCTCCTCGGGACCGCCCAGCAGAACCACGCCCAGGCCGTCGTCCTGCAGCAGCCGGGTCAGGGCGATCCAGCGCTCCTCCGGCCAGAGGCGGCTGGTCCAGCGTCCGCCGCAGCCCGTGTTCAGGCCCACCAGCGGCCGGCCCTGGGGCAGAGCGATGACCGGCGGCGTGTCGGGGCGGTCCAGCTCGTAGGGCTCGCCCGCGAACTCGAAGCCGCAGATGGCGAAGATCTCCTGCGGGTAGCTCAGCGTGTTGGCGCGGTTCACGTCGTCGAAGACGCCGGTGCGGAACTTGGCCAGGGCGGCGCCGTCGTCGGCGGGGCGGCAGAGGCCGTCGTCGCCCAGCAGGAAGCCGCGGGTCACCTCCGCGTCCACCTCCGTGGCCAGGGCGCAGGCGTGCGGGTCCTTGTCCAGGTTGAGCACCACGTCGAAGCGGGTGTTGCGGGCCCAGAGCACCGACGCGGCGTCGAAGCGGCGGCGGTCCGCCACGGAGCGCGGCACCAGGTCCGGGAAGTCCGTGAGCCAGGTGAGGCGGTGGTGCGGGTAGCGCGCGCGCAGGGGGGCGAGCAGCGGCGTGGTGCGCACCACGTCGCCCGCGGCGCCCAGCTTGATCAGGAGGATGCGGCCGGCGGCGGACACGTGCTCGGGACAGTCCGCGCAATGGCGGCCGCGCTCCTTGTGGGGGGCGCAGGGCACGTCGCCGCGGAAGTGGAGGCAGTCGCGACGGATCTCCATGTCACTCCTCGGGGGGCAGGTCGCGCAGGGCGGCCGCGGCGGCGTCGGCCAGGTCCGCGGGCAGGCCCAGGTGCAGGGCGGTGGTCAGGGCCAGGCGCGCCTGCGCGGGGTTGCCGCGGTCGCGCTGCAGCAGGCCCGCGCGGTACAGGGCCAGGGCGCGCTGGGGCGCGTCCACGGCGGCGGCCACGGCCTGGTCCAGGCGCTCCTGGGCGCGGACCAGGGCACCGGCCTCATGGTGGGCGCGGCCGGCGCGGCGCAGCACGTCGGCGCGGGTCCAGGGATCGTCCAGGCCGGCGTCCAGGGCGTCGTCCAGCAGGCCGGCGGCCTCGCGGGGCTCGCCTCGCTGCAGGCGGATGCCGGCCAGCAGCAGGTCGGCCTCGGCAAGGTCCTCGCCGTCGCGCCGCGCCTGCTGCAGGAAGCCTTCGGCCCGGGTCGGATCGCCGGCGTCCAGGGCGTCCAGGGCGCGGTTCAGCAGGAAGCCGTAGGCCTGCCCGGCCTCCTCCGGCGACGGCGCCAGGAACTTCACGGTGTACACGCCGCCCGCGGCGGCATCGGCCGTGAGCGTGGCGGTGATCTCCTGGCCACGGCCCCAGGGCACGCGCACACGGTGGCGCGACTCGCGGTTCTTCTGGTCGATCAGCACGTCGTCCGGACGGCGCAGCACGTTCAGGTCGCAGAGGCGCTGGTCGCCGTCCACCTCCAGGATCCACGCGCGCACGGGCAGCGAGTCGAACCCCACCTGGAACTGCACCGACTCCCCCGCCTCCAGCAGGTAGCTCTCGGTGGCGCGCGCGGTCCACAACGCCTCCGGCGGCACGGCGGCGGCGGCCGTCACGGGCGCGAGCAGCAGCGGGAGCAGCAGCAGGGCGGTGCGCACGGAAAACTCCTTCGCCGCCGGCGCGGCCGGGTGTTATGTTGCCGGATCGATGAACCTTAGCCGAGCCGAGGCCCCAGCACAAGCCGCGGCGCGAGAGCCTTCGAGGAGCCGACCGATGAGCGACATCGTCCACCTGACCCTGGGCCACTCCCCCGACCCCGACGACGCCTTCATGCACTACGCCCTGGCGAAGGACCGGATCGACACGGGCAAGTACCGTTTCGAGCACATCCTGCAGGACATCCAGACGCTCAACGAGCGCGCCACCCGCGGCGAGCTGGACATCACCGCCATCAGCGTGCACGCCTACGCCTACGTGTCGGACACCTACGCGCTGCTGCCCTCGGGCGCGAGCATGGGCGACCGGTACGGCCCCATGGTGGTGGCCCGCGAGGCCTGGGAGCCCAAGGATCTGAAGGACAAGCGCATCGCCATCCCCGGCCTGATGACCAGCGCCTACCTGGAGCTGCGGCTGGCCCTGGCGGAGCTGGGCGTGGAGTTCGAGGCCCGCGTCTGCCCCTTCGACGAGATCATCGCCCGCGTGAAGTCCGGCGAGTTCGACGCCGGCCTCATCATCCACGAAGGCCAGCTCACCTACGCCCACGAAGGCCTGCACTCCGTGCTGGAGCTGGGCCTGTGGTGGGATGAGCTCACCGGCGGCCTGCCCCTGCCCCTGGGCGCCAACACCATCCACAAGCGCCACGGCGCCGCCATGACGGACATCGCCCGCATCCTGGAGAACTCCATCCGCTACGGCCTGGATCACCGCCAGGAGGCCCTGGACTACGCCCTGGGCTGGGCGCGCGACATGGAGACGGACCTGGCCGACGAGTTCGTGGGCATGTACGTGAACCACTGGACGCTGGACTACGGCGACAAGGGCCGCGCGGCCATCACCGAGCTGCTGGAGCGGGCCCACAAGGCGGGGCTGATCCCGGCGGTGCCGGGGCTGGAGTTCGTCAAGGTCTGACCGGTCCTACAGGAGGGCCGACACCACGTCGGCCCCCAGCTCCACCGCCATCCCGATCATCAACACCCCCGACAGCACCTCCGACAGCGCGCGGTGGCGACGATACGCCGCCGCCCCCGCCGTGCCCGCCAGCAGCAGCACCGGCAGGGTCCCCGCGCCGAAGGCCGCCACCAGCAGTCCGCCGGCCACGAACCCATCGGCCGCCAGGGCCCGCGCGAACGCGGCGTAGGACAGCCCGCACGGCAGCAGCCCCATGACCAGCCCCAGCGGCAGCATGCCCAGGGGCCTGGACGCCGCCGCCCGCCGCACCGCGTCGAACCCGGGGATCGCCGCCGGCGACGCGCTCAGCATGAGCCGCGGCTCCCGCACCAGCCCGATGCGCGACAGCCCGAACAGCAGCAGCACCACCGCCGCCACGCCGCCCATGAGCACCTGCAGCCGCGCCACGCCGCCCAGCGTTCCGCCTACCGCCCCCAGCAACGCACCCACCAGCGTGTACGTGGTCACGCGCCCCAAGTGGTACCAGAGGTGCGGCGGCAGCCCGCCCAGCCGTGCCGGGAACGCCGCCACCAACGGGCCGCACATGCCCAGGCAGTGGCCCGCGCCCAGCAGGCCCAGCAGGGTCATGGCGCCGAGATCCTTCCAGCCGGGCAGGTGCTCCACGGGCGGCTCCAGGGCGATGGGATGAGGACGGGATAGGACCGCCGCAACGTAGCACCGGGCCTCGGCTTGCGTCCAGCCTCCCCGGAGGCTACGCTCGCGGGAGCCATCCGCCCGCGAAGGAGACCTCATGCCGCGACCACTGCTCGGGATCCTGTTGCTCGTCGCCGTCGTCCTGATGGGCTGCGGCGGCCGCGACACCGCCTCCGGACCGCCCGCCGCCGCCGTGGGTCTGGACGCGCAGGGCGCCCTGCACCCGTCGGAAAGCGACCGCTGCCCCGTGTGCGCCATGACCGTGGCGGACCGCCCCATGGTCTGCGGCGCGGAGACCGACGACGGCCGCACCTACTACTTCTGCGGCACCGGCTGCCTGCTCAAGTCGCTCCTGCATCCCGACGTGTATCTGGCCGCCCGGGCCGTGGACCGCGCCGTGGTCACCGAGTACTTCGGCGGCCGGTCCTGGCCCGCAGACCAGGCGGTGTGGGTTGCGGGCTCCGACGTGGTGGGCGCCATGGGCCCCATGATGGTCCCCCTGGCCGACGCCGCCGAGGTGGAACCGTTCCAAGCCCGCCACGGCGGCGCATCGGTGTTCCGTCTGGAAGACCTGGACGACGCCCTCTGGCAGCAGCTCACCGGCAAGCCGGCGGTCCGTGGTGACGCCCGCTGATCCTCGGGACCTGGACCGCGCCCTGCGCGGACCCTGGCGCGCCCTGCGCCTGCTGTGGCTGGCCTCCGCGGCCCTGCTGCTGGCCGTGATCCTGGCCGTGGCCCTGCTCCAACAGGCCCACGGCCGCCGGGCCGCCGCGGTGGCCCACGCCCTGGACATCGCCCGTCCCGCCATCGCCCCGTCGGGCACCCCCACCCGCGACCCCGGCGCCGTGCGCCCCGGCGTGCGCCCCGAACCCGTGCCCGCGGCCCCCGGCGTGTTCCATCCCGGCCAAGGAGCGCGGCCGTGAGCCGCGGCGCGCCCTCCACCCTCCTGCTCTGGGCCCTGCGCGACGTGGCCCGCCGCCCCGGCCGCGCCCTGGTGGACGGCGCCGCCCTGGCCCTGCTCACCGCCTTCAGCGCCGGCGTGCTGCTACTGGTGCAGGGCTGGTCCGCGGGCGTGACGGAGCTGGTGGACGCCGGCCCATCGCTGGTGGTGCGCCGCGTGGACGCCGGCGGCTGGGCGCCCCTGCCCGCCGACGCGGTGGAGCTGGCCGCGCACGTGGTGGGCGTGACCTCGGCCCGCCCCCGCGTCTGGGGTCTGGCCGCCGCCGCGGACGGCGCCGTCACGGTCCGCGCGGTCTCCCGCGCCCAGGCCGAGACCCTGGCCGCCCTCGGCCTGGACATCCCCGTTCCGGGGCAGGCCCTCGTAGGCCCCGGGCTCGCCGCTCTGGCCGACGCGCCCCTCGTGCTCCGCGCCGCCGCCGAGCTGGAGCTCCGCGCCGGGCCGCCCCTCCCCGGCGACGTGGCCCCGGCCCTGCACGACGTGGTCCTGCTCGCCCCCTCCGACGCCCGCGCCCTGCTCGGCCTCCACCCCGATCAGATCTCGGACCTGGCCGTGACCGTGCACCACGCCGCGGAAGAATCCGCCATCACCGCCGACCTGGCCGCCGCCTTCCCCTACCCCGTGCAGGTCACCACCCGCGCCGAAGCCCGCGGCGCCGCCGTGGCCGCCCTGACCCGCGACGGCGGCCTGGTCACGCTGATGCTGGGCCCCGCCCTGCTGGGCCTGGGCCTGCTGCTGACCGCCGCGGTGCGCGACGCCGGCGCCCGCCGCCGCGACCTGGGCCTGCTCAAGACCCTGGGCTGGAGCACGAGCGATCTGGTCCGCCTGCACCTCCTGCGGGCCGCGGCGGTGGCCGTGCCCGCCGTGCTCGTAGGCGGCGCCGCCGCCTGGCTCGCCGTCTTCACCCCCGGCATCACCTGGCCCGGCGCCCTGCTGCTGGGCTGGCGCACGCCGCCGCCGCCCTGGACCCTGCCCGTGGCCGACGCCGGCCTGGCCCTGGCCGCCGTGGCCGGCGCCGTGCTCACGCCCTGGCTGCTGGCCGCCGCCCTGCCCGCCGTGCGCGCCGCCCTGGCCGACCCCGACGACCTCCTGCGCGGAGGCGACGCATGAGCCTGGCCCGCCTGGAGACCCGCAACCTGGAGCACGCCCGCGCCGGCGACGGTTTCCACCTCCGCCTGCCCGACACCGTCTTCGCCGCCGGCACCCTCACCCTGCTGACCGGTCCCACCGGCAGCGGCAAGACCACCCTGCTGCATCTTCTGGCGGGCCTGCTGCGCCCCACCGCGGGCGAGATCCTGGCCGACGGCGAGGCCGTGTCGCGCTGGACCGCCGCCCACCGCGACCGCTGGCGCCGCGGCGTGGGCCTGCTCCTGCAGCACGCCCCCCTGCTGGAGGACCGCCGCGCCGACGAGAACGTGCTGGCCCCCCTGGTGCCCCTGACCGGCCCCACCGCGCCCAAGCTGGCCGCCGTGGCCGCGGCCCTGGCCGCGGTGGATTCCGTGGACCTGGCGGCGCGCCCCGTGCGCGAACTCAGCGGCGGCGAACGCCAGCGCGTGGCCCTGGCCCGCGCCCTGGCGCCGTCGCCCGCCGTCCTGCTGCTGGACGAGCCCACCGCCCATCAGGACGACGCCCGCATCCCCGCGCTGCTGGCCGCCGCCCGCGCCGCCCGCGACCGCGGCGCCGTGGTGGTCGTGGCCAGCCATGACCCGCGCGCCATGGCCGCCGCCGCCCCCGACACCGAGATCCGCCTGGGCGCCGCCCCGGGCCCGGCATGCTGATCCACCCGCTCACCCTGGCCCTGAGCGCCGCCGACCTGGCCGCCGTGGTCCTGCTGGCCCTGGCCGCCTGGCACGCCGCCGCGGTGGCCGCCGGCTGGCGGCCCGGCGCCGCCGACGCGGCCCAGCTCCGCCTGGAGCGCCGCGCCGAGGCGTCGGCCGTGCTCGCCCGCTGGGGCGCGGCCCTGGTCCTGCTGGCGGGGCTGATGCTGGTGCTGGCCGTCGCCGGCGCCCTGCCTGCGGTGGTGCCCGGCGCCATGTGCGGCACCGGCGTGGTGCAGGCCACCGGCGGCGCCGCCGGCAAGGCCCTGGCCCTGCGGCTGCTGGCCCTGCTGCTGCTGGCCCTCTGGCGTGCGGGCGACCGCCTGGACCACACCGCCGCCCGCTCCCCGCTGGCCCAGGACACGGCGCGGCTGCTGCTGCTGGCGGCGCCGGTGGCCGCGGTGGCCGCCCTGGCCACCGGGCGCGCCCTGGCGTCGCTGGACGTGCACACGCCGGTGGACTGCTGCGCCGCCGTCTTCGACACGGCCGTCTCCACGCGCGAGGCCACCACCACCTGGGGCCTGTCGGACGCCGCGCTGCTGTGGCTCGCCGGCGCCGGCGCGGTCCTGCTGGCCGCCGCCGCGGTCGGCGCCCGGCGAGGGCGACGTGCCGCCGCCGTCGCGGGTGCTCTGCTCGCCCTCGTCTGGACGCCCCTGGCCGCCACGGCGCTGGTGCGCGTGCTCGCGGCCTACCACTACGGCGTGCTGCATCATCACTGCCCCTGGTGTCTGCTGCTGGCCCGGCACCGCCTGGTGGGCTATCCTCTCTTCGGGTCGCTGCTGGTGGTGCTGTTGGAAGCCGTCGCCGCGGCCCTGGTCCTGCACTGGGGACGACGCGAAGGCGTGCCGTCCGGCGCGGCCGCCGCCCTGGCCCCCGCCGGCGCCGGTCGTCTGCTGCTGGCCCTGCTGGTCTTCGCCCTGCTCTGCGCGGCGCCGCCCCTGTGGTGGCGCTGGACCCACGGCGTCTGGCTCACCGGCTGAGCCGCGTCGACACGAACCCCAACCGGGAGTCCGCCATGCGCCGCTTCCTGATCCTCTGCCTGCTGCTCCTCGTCACGCCCCTGCTGGGCTGCGGAGACAAGGAGAAGGCCGACGACCTGGACACGTTCCTCGCCGACTACAACACCCTCTACCGCGACCTCTGGCAGAAGGCCGAGGGTTCGCGCTGGGACGCCGGCGTGGACATGAACGAGGCCACGGCCACGGCCCAGATCCTGGCGGAGAAGGAGTTCGCGGAGCGCCTGGGCGGCGCCGACCTCATCCGCGCCGCGCGCCTCTACCTCCAGCGCGACGACCTCACGTTCCGCCAGCGCAAGCAGCTGGAGTACGTGCTGCTGAACGCGGCCAAGTTCCCGGCCATCATCCCGGACACCACGGCCAAGCTGATCGAGGAGGGCGCCGCCCAGAACGAGCGCCTCTACGGCTTCCAGTACCAGGTGGACGGCGTGCCGGTCTCCTCCAACGACATCACCGAGGTGCTCGCCGTCAGCCGCGACCTGGACCAGCGCCTGGCCTACTGGGAGGCCAGCAAGGAGGTGGGCCCGGTCCTCAAGGACGGCCTGGTGCGTCTGCGCGATCTGCGCAACCAGACCGCCGCCAGCATGGGCTACCCGTCGTTCTTCGCGCTGGAGGTGAGCGAGTACGGCATGAGCTCGGCGGACATGATGCGCCTGATGATCGAGCTGGTGGGCGGCCTCAAGCCCCTCTACGAGCAGCTCCACTGCTGGACCAAGTACCAGCTCGCCGCGCGCTACGATCAGCCGGTGCCGCGCCGCATCCCCGCCCACTGGCTGGGCAACAAGTGGGCGCAGGCGTGGCCGGGCCTGGTCGAGGGCATCGACCTGGACGGGCTGGTGGCCGACAAGTCTCCGGAGTGGATGATCGAGCAGGGCGAGCGCTACTACGTGAGCATGGGCTTCGATCCCCTGCCCCCGTCGTTCTGGGAGCGCAGCGACCTGTTCGCCCTGCCCGCCGGCAGCGAGCGCGTGAAGAACACCCACGCCAGCGCCTGGCACATCGACCTGGACCAGGACGTGCGCTGCCTCATGAGCGTGGCCCCCACCTTCGACTGGCTGCAGACCACGCACCACGAGCTGGGCCACATCTACTACTACCTGGCCTACTCCAACCCCGACGTGCCGTTCGTGCTGCGCACCGGCGCCAACCGCGCCATGCACGAGGGCATGGGCACGCTCATCGAGCTGGTGTCGAGCCAGAGCTCGTACCTGCAGGCCATCGACCTGCTGCCCCAAGGCCAGGACATCGATCAGATCCAGTGGCTGCTGAACCAGGCCCTGCTGGGCCCGGTCACGTTCCTGCCCTTCGCCTGCGGCACCATGACCCACTGGGAGCACGACTTCTACGAGGAGCCCCTGGCCCCCGGCGAGCTGAACGCCCGCTGGTGGCACTACGCCGGCCGCTTCCAGGGCATCAATCCGCCCGACCTGCGCGGCGAGCAGTGGTGCGACCCCGCCACCAAGACCCACATCAACGACGACGCCGCCCAGTACTACGACTACGCCCTGAGCAGCGTGATCCTCCACCAGCTCCACGCGCACATCTGCAAGGAGATCCTGGACCAGCCGGTGCAGACCGCCACCTACTGGAACCAGCCTGTGGTGGGCGCCTACCTGCGCAACATCATGCGCCAGGGCGCCACCCGCGACTGGCGCGAGGTCATGCGCGACGCCACCGGCGAGACGCTCTCCGCGCGGGCGCTGCTGGATTACTACGAGCCGCTCTACGAGTGGCTCAAGGCGCAGAATGCGGGGAGGGACGTTTCGTTCGATTGAGACGTGCCGTGAGGCCCGACATGCATGCACCCCCCTTCAGGGCTTCGTCGCTTCGCTCCAAGGCGCCCTGAAG
>DAOTGJ010000007.1:60190-98343 GCA_035447065.1 Candidatus Krumholzibacteriia bacterium | reverse complement strand
GACATGGAGTGCGGCACCATGTAGACGGCGAACACCACCACGGCCGCGATGACCGCGAAGACGCGGGCGCGGGCCCCCACACGGCGGCCGCGGGCGGCGAGCACGGCGATGACCCAGGCCAGGACGGCGGCGGCCAGCTTGTTGTCGGTGAGATCCTCGCCGAAGGGCCAGCCGGTCCAGTAGGCGCCGAAGGCGTGCTTCTGGACCAGGGGGCCCAGGATCAGGCCGCCCGCGGTCAGCAGGCCCAGGGTGGCGCCGGCGTGGCGGCGGAGGGTCTTCTCGCCCTTGAGCGCGCCCAGGCCGGTGCGGTTGGACCAGAGCATGCCCAGGAACATGGCCAGGATGTGCGGGATGAGGATCCACGGCGGCACGTCGCCCTTGAAACGGGCCACCACGGTCTCCTGGCCGGTGATCACCCACGTGTCGCGGCCGCGCAGCAGACGCACCGAGTACTCCACCTTGCCGGCCGACGGCTGGGCGGGGATCGTGGCGGTGAGCTCGGCGCCGTTGCGGGCCATGGGGACGTCGGTCCAGGCCTCTTCGGTGGGCCAGCGGCGCCAGCGCAGCACGGCCTCGGCGCCCTCGTCGGGCACGGTCAGGGTGACCGGCATGGCGGCGCTGGTGGAGTGGCTGCGCGGCAGCTTGGCCTTGACCTCCACGCCGCCCACCGAGGTGTCCAGGCGCACCGGATAGGTGGGACCGGTCATGCGTTGGTAGGCGGCCGAGGCCAGGGTGATCACGATGGCCAGGATCCAGAGGGCTCTGCTGCTCACGGGCGCGTCCTTTCGCCGATGGGGTCCGATCCCACCCTAGCAGACCCGCTCCGGCCTGTCGCCTCCTTGACGCCCGGGGCCGACGTCCGTAACCTGACGAATTCCGTCGGACCGCTCCCCCGGGCGGTCCTCCCGACCGACATCCCCGAGGAGACCTCCATGACCCAAGGGCATCCCAAGGGCCTCTACGTCCTGTTCTACACCGAGATGTGGGAGCGCTTCAGCTACTACGGCATGCGCGCCATCCTCGTGCTCTACATGACCAACGCGCTGATGTTCGACGTGGCGCGGGCCTCCACCGTGTACGGCAACTTCACCGGCCTGGCCTACCTCATGCCCCTGGCGGGCGGCTACATCGCGGACCGCTGGTGGGGCAACCGCCGCTCGGTGCTGGTGGGTGGCCTGGTCATGGCCCTGGGCCAGTTCGTCATGTTCCTCAGCGCGAGCAACTGGGAGAACCCGGCCGCCTCGCACCCGCTGCTGTGGACCGGCCTGGGCATCCTCATCCTGGGCACGGGCCTCTTCAAGGCCAACATCGCGTCGATGGTGGGCTCCCTCTACGCGCCCGGCGACGCCAAGAAGGACAGCGCCTTCACCATCTTCTACATGGGCATCAACATCGGCGCGTTCCTGGCGCCCCTGGTGGCCGGCGGCCTGGGCGACACGGGCAACCCCGGCGATTTCCGCTGGGGCTTCCTCGCCGCGGCCATCGGCATGCTGCTGGGCACGGCCATCTTCCAGACGTTCAAGGACAAGCACATCGTCGACGCCCAGGGCCGTCCCCTGGGCCTGCCCCCCAAGGAGAGCCGCGCCGCCGGCCACGACACCTCCGCCCATGACGCGCCGCTGGTCAAGGAGGACTACGAGCGCGTGGCGGTGATCTTCATCCTGTCGTTCTTCGTGATCTTCTTCTGGGCGTGCTTCGAGCAGGCCGGCGCCTCGCTCACGGTGTTCGCGGACCGGCAGACCAACCGCGAGCTCTTCGGCTGGACGGTTCCCGCCAGCTACTTCCAGTCCATCAACGCGGTGGCCATCGTGCTGTTCGCGCCGGTGTTCGCCTGGATCTGGGGCTGGCTGGGCAAGCGCCGCCTGGATCCGCCCACGCCGGTCAAGATGTCGCTGGGCTTCGTGTTCATGGCGCTGGGCTACTTCGTGATCTCGTTCGGCGTGGACGGGCTGGAGCCCACCACCAAGGTGAGCATGATGTGGCTGGTCAGCCTGTACCTGCTGCACACCTTCGGGGAGCTGTGCCTGTCGCCCATCGGATTGTCGGCGGTGAGCAAGCTGTCGCCGCCCAAGTTCGCATCGCTGATGATGGGGGTGTGGTACCTGGCGTCGTCGCTGGCCAACAAGATGGCGGGCGTGCTGTCCAGCTTCTACCCCGAGGAGGGGCAGCCCACGCCGGTGCTGCTGGGCTACGAGATCACCGACCTCCACGACTTCTTCCTGGTCTTCGTGGCGATCAGCGCCTTCGGCGGCGTGGTGCTCTTCCTGCTCGCGCGGCCCCTGGTGAAGTGGAGCCACGGACGCGCCTAGCGCCGGGTCCTAGTAGCCCAGAGCCTCGAGCTGGCGCTTCAGCTCCGGGGCGATGGCCTGCCCGCCCTTGCCGGCCTGGATCGCGTCCTGCACCGCGATCCAGGCCCGCAGATCCCGGTCCAGACCGTGGCGCACGTCCTTGCGCTCCGTGTTCTCGCGGCCGATCTCCGTGACGTGGCCGGTGAGGTCGAAGAGCGCGGGGTCGCCGCCGTCGGGATCGCGGTGCAGCTTCCAGGCGCCGCGGCGCGCGGCCGCGTCGTTGACTGGCCACTCCTTCCCCTCGGTCATCACCACGCGCGAGAAGACGGCGCGGGCGTCCAGGTCCGCGCGCAGCTCCGCCGCATGGCCGAAGAGCAGCGGCCGCAGGCTCCGGCCGGCCGGTTCCGCCGCGGGTTCCACGCCGGCCAGATCCAGCAGCGTGGGGAACACGTCCATGAGCGACACGGTCTCCTCCACCGGCGGCCGCGGCGCCGCGCCGGGCGCCAGGATCCACAGGGGCACCCGCGTCTCCCACTCGTACACCGTGTTGTTGTGCCCGAAGTGGCCCAGCTCGTGGAGCTCCTCCCCGTGGTCCGACGTGACCACCACCACGGTGGTCTCCAGCAGGCCCTCGCGCGCCAGGCGCTCCCACAGCGGCTGCAGGCAGTGGTCCACGTAGGCGATGCCCTCGTCGTAGCGGCCGCGGATGAACTCCAGGTCGTCCCGGTCCAGGACGCCGTCCTCCTGCAGGCTCTCGATGGACCGCAGCAGGGCGGGGCGGCCCGGCGTGAAGGCCTTGGGGAAGTCGCGTGGCGTGGCGTACGGGCGGTGGATGTCGTAGAGGTGCGCCCAGAGGAAGAAGGGACGCCCGTCGGCCGCGTCCAGGAAGGCCATCACGTCGTCCATCACCTGGGGCGCCGCGCGGCGCTGGTGGCCGCCGTCGCTGAAGACCTGGAAACCCCGCTCGAAGCCGGTGCCCGCTCCCAGGGGCGGCCGCGCGCTCACGAACCCGCCGGTGCGGTAGCCGTCGGCGCTCAGGATCTCCGCCAGGGTGGGCACGGCCGCGTCCAGCACGAAGCCGTTCTCGGTGGCGCCGTGCTCGGCCGGAAAGCGGCCGGTGAGCATGGTGCCGTGGGACGGCGCC
The DNA here is from genome assembly GCA_035447065.1 of Candidatus Krumholzibacteriia bacterium. GTDB lineage: Bacteria > Krumholzibacteriota > Krumholzibacteriia > LZORAL124-64-63 > LZORAL124-64-63 > CALEMW01. The sequence goes on along the minus strand of DAOTGJ010000007.1, from coordinate 94,911 downwards.
GTGAGCGGGGTGACCGACTGGGCCGATGCGAAGCGCACCGCACCGGCCAGGGCCGCCTCCAGATGAGGCAGCGTGGCCCGCTCGTAGCCGTAGGCGCCCACGTGGTCGGCGCGCAGGGTGTCCAGGGTGATCAGCAGGATGTTGGGCTGCGGGTCGCGGCCGCAGCCGCTCAGCAGCAGCGCGGCGGCCAGCAGCAGCGCGGCGCGCGGAAGGTGTCGGGGGATCGGCATGGGCGTCCTCGCGGGGCCGTGGGGTGGGTCGATGCGACGGGCCCAAGGTACCAGCGGCCGCCGCGGAGCGTCAACTCGCCCCCCTTGTTGACCGTCCGGGGGCCATGGGATACGCTGGGCGCACGTTGATGCAGGGCCGGCCCAGGCCCTGGTCCCGTTTTGCCCACCGAACGCGGAGGACCCCATGTCCAACACCACCCCGGCCCCCAAGGGCCAACCCGCCGGCCTGCGCGCCCTGTTCATGACCGAGATGTGGGAGCGCCTGGGCTTCTACCTGATGCTCGGCATCCTGCTGCTCTACATCACCGACACCGAGCGCGGCGGGCTGGGCTTCACCACCAAGCTGGCCGCGGAGATCTACGGCACGTACATGGCCTTCGTGTACTTCACGCCGTTCTTGGGCGGCATGATCGCCGACCGCTTCCTGGGCTTCCGCCGCTCGGTCTTCATCGGCGGCCTGCTCATGGCCGGCGGCTACTTCTCGCTGGGCATCCGCAGCATCGAGACGTTCTACCTGGGCCTGGTCCTGCTCTGCCTGGGCAACGGCCTGTTCAAGCCCAACATCAGCGCCATGGTGGGCAACCTCTACGCCCCCAACGACCCGCGCCGCGACTCGGGCTTCAACATCTTCTACATGGGCATCAACATCGGCGCCTCGCTGTCGGCGCTGCTGAGCGCGCCACTGCGCAACCTGTGGTCGTTCAACACGGCGTTCACCGCCGCGGGCGTGGGCCTGCTCATCGGCGTGGCCATCCTGACCCTCAACTGGCGCAAGCTGGCCGCCGCGGACCGCCAGTCCGAGAAGAGCGCCGAGGACATCTCCTTCGGCCAGGTCATGGGCACCATCATCCTGCCCGCGGCCGTGTTCGGCGTGCTGGGCTACTTCCTGGGCGGCAGGATCCCGTTCGTGGCGAGCACCATCGGACCCATCACCTTCGGCTTCATCGTGGGCATGCTGCCGGTGATGGTCTACTTCGGCCTGATCGTGAAGCGGGCCAACGCGGAGGAGAAGCCGGGCCTGGCGGCGCTGATCCCGGTGTTCGTGGCCGGCGGCGCCTTCTTCATGGTGCTGCACCTGAGCGGCGGCCTGATGACGGTCTTCGCGGAGCACAACACCGACCGCCGCGCCGAGTGGATCCCCTCCAGCATGGACTTCTACGCCCAGAAGGCCATGCCGTCGTACTACGGCAACGCCGACGCCAAGCTCCCCCGCCCCGACAAGCAGGTGCTGCTGACGGTCACGGACGAGGGCGAGGCCATGTTCGGCGCCCGCATCCTCAGCCAGGACCTGGTGGGCCAGCTGGACGCCGCCCCCGGCGTGGAGGTGCTGGACGCCGACACCTACGACGTGCCCGAGGACGAGGCCTTCCTGGTCTGCAAGGTGTTCCCCCGCGACCAGATCGCCATCAGCACCGGCACCGACGCCCACGGCGTGGCCACCACGTCGGTGAAGGTGGAGGAGGGCACCGAGCCCCTGGACGAGGTGCTGCTGGCCCGCACCATCGACGGCACCCACGTGCCCGTGCTGCTGGTCTCCAAGCACACCCAGGACGCCGTCTACGCCAAGGCGGACCCGGGCGTGTCCCCTCTGAAGCCCGGCACCTACGTGCGCCTGATCAACGCGGAGATGCTCACCGGCCTGCTCAACCCGCTCTTCGTGGTGCTGCTCACGCCGGTGGTGGTGGCGTTCTTCACCTGGCGCACCCGCATCGGCAAGGGCGTGACCACCGCCCGCAAGATCTTCTGGGGCATGATCATCACCACCGCGGCCATCCTGGTCATGGCCTTCGGCGCCAACCTGGGCCAGGACGGCGCCGCCAAGACCAGCATGATCTGGATGGTGCTCTACTACGCCATCATCACCGTGGGCGAGCTCTGCCTCTCCCCCATGGGCCTCTCCCTGGTCACCAAGCTCAGCCCCAAGCGCCTGGTGGGCCTGATGATGGGCGGATGGTTCCTGAGCACGGCCATCGGCAACAAGCTCTCGGGCTTCATCAGCGGCCTGGAGCCGACCACGCAGATGTTCGTGATCATCGCGGTGGCGATCCTGGGGGTGGCCGGGTTCATCTTCCTCATGCTGCCGCGGCTGGATGCGGCCATCAAGAAGTACGGGGCTTAGGCAGCGGTCACGCGAGACACGCACAGGGCCCTCCCAAAACGTCCTCACCCTTCGGGCTGCGGATTGTTTTGGGAGGGCCCTGTGCGTGTCTCGCGTGGCGGCCGCCTGAAGTCCGCACTCCATGATGGCTGGGCTGGAGGTGGTTCCGGCGCCCTGCTCGAACAGGCCGCCCTGCCTCGGGTGCCCGTGGGCGTTGAGTTGTGCCGCGGAAATTGTGCTTGGGCCCAAAACCATGACATCCGCCCGCGTAACTCCAATGATTTCAGCAGAGGAGTGCGGTCAAACGACGCGAAAACGGCCCGGGCACAATCTCCGAGGCACAACGGGGAGGCCTCAGCCGCACCTCTATCGACTCGCTGGCCCTGTTCCCGCAGGTGGAGACTGCTGCTTCTGAACAACGGCGGAGACGGGGAGGCCCGTGTCGGCGATCCCGGAAACAATCCGCAGCCCGAAGGGTGAGGACGTTTCCGGGATCGCCGACACGGGCCTCCCCGTCATCTCGGCGTTGTTTAGAAGTAGTAGTACAACCCCACCTGCGGAAACAGGATCACCGAGTCCTCATCGCCCTGATGCAAGAAGTCCAGCTCCACCTGCACCGCCGCCCGCTCCCAGTACAGACGCTCGATGCCCACGCCGAAGCCGGCGCTCAGGTGGTCACGCGTGCGGCCGGGCTGCTTGTGGTAGTAGTGGCCCACGCTGCCGGCCACGAAGACGCGGTCGCGGCCGTCCTGGCGCAGGATGTACTGGAGCTCCAGGCCCAGGTTGTGGCGGTCGTCGTCCTTGTTGTTCCAGATGCCGCCGGTGGCCTGGCCGTAGAGCCACCACTGGATGGGGAACTTGTAGCTGAGGCCGAAGCCGCCCGAGAGGCCGGCGTGGAGGCCGATGGCCTCGTACATGGGGTCGTCCAGGCGGTTCCAATCGCCGGGGCGGGTCTGGGCGGCGGCCAGCACGGGCAGCAGCAGGGCGATGAGCAGGGTGGTGACGACGCGGCGGGCAGTCATGCCGGGGTCCTCCGTGGTGATCGTCGTGGGGCCGGCCCCTCGTGGGCGCGGCGACCGGTCGGGCTTCCTACGCCGCGGGCCGGGTCGGGTTCCGCGGAACCATCGCATCGGCGGAGGCGGCTGTCCAGGGCGGGAAGGGAACGGGGCCGGCCACCAAGGTGACCGGCCCCGCCGCGCTGCCCGGACGAGTCCGGACGGGTGTCTGGCTGCAGTCGCCGGATCTAGCTGCAACCGCTGGTGGCGCCGCAGTTGAGGCACTTGTAGCACGCCCCGTTGCGGACCATCATGGAGTAGCACTCCGGGCACGGGGGCGCGTCGGTGTCGCCCGCGAAGGTGGACTGCTTGCTCTCCATCTCGATGGGCGCGTGCGCCGTCTCCGGCAGGTCCTCGGGCGTGTCCAGGCCGGTGTCCAGGGGCACGTACGTGGTGGTGATCCGGGGCGCGCCCGCGCCGAACTTCAGCTCCAGCCAGCGGAAGATGTAGTCCATGATCGACTTGGCGATCGGGATCTCCGGGTTGGTGGTGAAGCCGCTCGGCTCGAAGCGGGAGTGCTTGAACTTGTTGGTCAGCACGTCCAGGGGCACGCCGTACTGCAGCATGATGGAGCAGGCGGTCGCGAAGCTGTCCATCAGCCCCGAGACAACCGAGCCCTCCTTGGCCATGGCGATGAACATCTCGCCCGGCTGTCCATTGGGATAGAGGCCGACGGTCAGGTAGCCTTCGTGACCGCCCACGCTGAACTTGTGCGTCAGGGCCGTCCGCTCGTCCGGCAGACGCACGCGGTGCGGGGTGGGGGGAGCCTGCCGATCCTCGACAGGCGTGGTGTCCGCGGTCTTCGTCGCCGCGCCCTTGCCCGTGTTCAGGGGCTGGGTGCGCTTGGAGCCGTCGCGGTAGATGGCGATGGCCTTGAGGCCCATCTTCCAGCCCTCCACGTACGCCTTGGCGATCTCCTCCACCGTGGCGTCCTGGGGCATGTTCACGGTCTTGCTGATGGCGCCCGAGAGGAACGGCTGCACCGCCGCCATCATGCGGATGTGGCCCATGTAGTGGATGCTGCGCTTGCCGTTGAGGGGCTTGAAGGCGCAGTCGAAGACGGGCAGGTGCTCGTCGCGCAGGCCGGGAGCGCCCTCGATGGTCTCGTGCTCGTCCAGGTGGGCCACGATGGCGCGCACCTCGTCCTCGCTGTAGCCCAGGCGCGTCAGGGCCGAGGCCACGCTGTTGTTGACGATCTTCAGCATGCCGCCGCCCACCAGCTTCTTGTACTTGATGAGCGCGATGTCGGGCTCCACGCCCGTGGTGTCGCAGTCCATCATGAAGCCGATGGTGCCGGTGGGGGCCAGCACGGTGACCTGGCTGTTGCGGTAGCCGTAGTCGCGGCCCACGGTGTAGGCGTCGGTCCACACCTCGGTCACGGCGTCCAGCAGGTCGTCGGGCACGCGGTGCGGGTTGATGTTGGCGATGTGCGTGCGGTGCTTCTGGATCACGCGAAGCATGGGGTCGCGGTTCTCGGCGTAGCCCGCGAACGGCCCGAACTTCTCCGCCATGTTGGCCGACGACAGGTAGGCCTGGCCGCACATGAGGCCGGTGATGGCGGCGGCGTAGTCGCGGCCCTCGTCGCTGTCGTAGGGCAGGCCGCGGCTCATGAGCAGGGCGCCCAGGTTGGCGTAGCCCAGGCCCAGGGGCCGGAACAGGTGCGAGTTGCGGGCGATGGCGTCCCGCGGGTAGCTGCTGTTGTCCACCACGATCTCCATGGCGGTCAGCGTGGCGTCCACCGCGAAGCGGAAGTGCTCCACGTCGAACTCGCCGTCCGGGCGCCGGAACTTCATGAGGTTCAGCGAGGCCAGGTTGCAGGCGGAGTCGTTCAGGAACATGTACTCCGAGCACGGATTCGAGCCGTGGATGCGGTCCGTGTTGGGGCACGTGTGCCAGTCGTTGATGGTGGTGTCGTACTGCAGGCCGGGGTCGCCGCACACGTGGGTGCCCTCGGCGATGCGGCCCATCATCTCCTTGGCGCGGTACGTGTCCATGGGCCGGCCGTCGGTCACGGCGCGGGTGGTCCAGGTCTTGTCGTCCACCACGGCGTGCATGAACTCGTCGCTGACGCGCACGGAGTTGTTGGAGTTCTGGAAGAACACGGAGTTGTAGGCCTCGCCGGCGAAGGAGCCGTCGTAGCCGGCGTCGATCAGGGCCCAGGCCTTGCGCTCCTCCTCCACCTTGCAGTCGATGAACTCCATGATGTCCGGGTGGTCGCAGTTCAGCATGACCATCTTGGCCGCGCGGCGCGTCTTGCCGCCGGACTTGATGACGCCGGCGAAGGCGTCGTAGCCCTTCATGAACGACACGGGGCCGGAGGCGTCGCCGCCGGTGCTCAGCTTCTCGCGGCTGGAGCGCAGGGGCGACAGGTTGGTGCCGGTGCCGCTGCCGTACTTGAAGAGCAGGCCCTCGGTCTTGGCCAGACCGAGGATGGAGTCCATGGAGTCCTCCACCGAGTTGATGAAGCAGGCGGAGCACTGGGGCGTCTTCTCCACGCCCACGTTGAACCACACCGGCGAGTTGAACGACACGTGCTGGTGGACCAGCAGCCAGGTCAGCTCGGCGCGGTAGGTCTCGGCGTCGGCCGGGGTGGCGAAGTAGCCGTCCTTCATGCCCCAGTCCGTGATGGTGTCGGCCACGCGGCCGATGAGCTGGCGCACGCTGGTCTCGCGCTCCGGCGTGCCCACGCCGCCGCGGAAGTACTTGCTGACCACCACGTTGGTGGCCATCTGGGACCAGCTCTTGGGGATCTCCACGCCCTTCTGCTCGAAGATGACCTCGCCCTCGGGGCTGACGATGGACGCGTCGCGCAGCTCCCACTTCACCTCGTCCAGGGGGTTGATGCCCCGGGTGGTGTTGCGGCGGCGGAAGGTCAGGCCGTGGCGGGGGCGGGCGTCCTCGTGCCCGCCGTCCTTGCGCTCGGCGGCGTGGGTGGCGGCCTGGAGGATGTCCAGGTCGCGGTCGTCGGTGCGGTCCTCCATGGGGGTATCCGTCCCCGCCATCGCCTGCAGCTTCTTCTCCGTGCGGTCCTTCATGGAGATCTCCTGGTGGTCTCGTGGCCCTTGTCGGCAGCTTCGTTCGAAGGGGTCAGCTTCCCGTCGCCCCGTACGCGCCGGGTCGTCCGCTTCGAACGGAATGTCTTGGTCAGGCGGTGTCAGGGACGGGCGGTGTTGAGGAAAGGTCCTCCGCCGGCGCACGATCCGTCATCCGCGAGCGCACCCCAACATCTTGGGGCAGAGGTGATACTAGGCACTACCGATGGGGGCGCAAAGGGGGAATTTTCGGATCGGGCCTCGCGGGCCTTCCAGGGCCGCCATGGGTGGGGTCGGCCGAAAAAAAATCGGGCCGCTGGCGGCTCCGCAGAGCCCGAATTCCGGGGATGGGTTCACGGGGCCCCGCGACGAAAAAAAATTCGGCTTGCGGGGGCCCATCCGGCTCCGGGAAAGCCCGCTGGTTTTGAACAGGCGCGGCAGGATCGCCTAGCCCGATCCGTCGCAATCAGATACGCGTTGAGCGCGGCATTCACGAAAAAATCACGAACGCCGAGGGAGGATTTTCGGCTGGCCACCATGATCACGCACCAGGGTCTCCACCAGCTGGCCGATGCGGTCGCGCCCCCGCGCGAAGGCGGCGCGGATCTCCGCCGGGGTGCCGCGGGCGCTCATGGGATCGCTCATGGGGTGGGGCCGGTGGCGGGAAGGGTCCTTGAGCCGGGGCAGGAACTGGGTGGACTGGCGGCTGAGGGTGACCACCAGGTCGTAGGAGTCCAGGTCCACGGCCTCCACCGGCTTGCTGAACTGCCCGTCCATGTCCAACCCCACGTCGGCCATGGCGTTGCGGGTGTCGTCGGTGATGGGATAGGTCAGCAGACCGGCGCTGGCCGCCTCCCAGCCGTCGGGGAACAGGGCGCGGGCCCAGGCCTCGGCCATCTGGCTGCGGCAGGAGTTGGCCGTGCAGAGGAAGATCACGCGCATGGGGGTCCTTCCCGGGGCGTCAGGCCTCGCCCGCGGTTTCGGTGAGGGTGACGGCGGCCAGGATCAGCGCCGCGCCGGCCAGGGCCACGCCGCCCAGGCGTTCACCCAGCCAGGCCAGCGAGAAGAGGGCCGCGAACACCGGCTCGGTGGAGAAGATCAGCGCGGCGCGGGTGGCGGTGGTCTCGCCCTGCCAGCGGTTCTGCAGGCCCAGGGCCACCAGGGTGGACAGCAGCGTGGTGACGGCCAGGGCCACGGCCACGGGCGTGCCCCACTCCAGGCGCGGCGTCTCCACCGTGAGCACCAGGACGATGTTGAGCACCGCGCACACGGCCAGCGTCCACCACAGCACCGGCAGGAAGCAGGCCCGCGCCAGGCCGTCGCTCAGGCGGATCAGATACACGGCGTAGGCCACGGCGGTGCCCAGGGTCCAGAGGTCGCCCGGGGCCAGGCCGCCCAGGTCCGGCCGCGTCAGCATCCCCAGGCCCAGCAGGGCCAGCGCCACCGATGCCGCCACCACCGGCCGCGGCCGCACGCCTCTCCCCAGGAACAGGAACACGGGCACCAGGATCACGCTCAGCGCCGTGATGAAGGCGCTGGTGTTGGCCGACGTGGTCTGCAGCCCCACCGTCTGGGTGGTGTAGCCCAGGGCGATCCACACGCCCAGCTCCAGACCCCAGCGCACCGCCGCGGGGTGGCCCAGGCGCGCGCGTCCCGACGCCCGGTCCGCCGCCGACGCCAACCGCAGGAACCAGGGCCAGGCCGCCAGCATGATCAGGCTGGCCGCCGTGAAGCGCAGGGCCACGAAGAGGGCCGGCGAGACATGGACCGACGCGGACTTGATGGCCGGGAACGACACGCCCCAGCAGACGGTGACCAGCAGCAGCATGAGGTCGGCGCGGCGCTTCACGCCCGGTCGTCCGCCAGGCGCTTCAGGGCGCGGCGGGCCTCGTCGGCGCCCAGGCCGATGATGCGGTCCGCCAGCCGGAAGTCCTCGATGTTGATGTCCGGCATGCGCGGCGCGATGAGCAGGTCCGGCGGCGCCGCCGCCAGCTGGTGGCGGGCCACCTCGGTCTGCAGGATGTCCACGGCCTTGAGCAGGATGTCGGCGGCCAGGGCGCGACGGCGGAAGGTGAGCGTCTCCCAGAACTGGGCCCACATCTCGCGCGTGCCCTCGGGCAGGTCCACCACGGGCCGGTCCAGGGGCGGCTGGAAGTCGCAGGCCACCACGCGGTCCAGGCCCAGCCCGCGCAGGGCCAGCACCGGCACCGTGCTCTTCAGGCCGCCGTCCACCAGATTGCGCTCGCCCACCTTGACGGGCTCGAAGGCCCCCGGGAAGGCGCAGGTGGCGCGGATGGCCAGGGGCAGATCGCCGTCGCTGAGATAGATCAGCTCGCCCGAGTCGATGTCCGTGGCCGTGCACGTCAGCGGGATCTCCAGCTCCGCGAAGGTGGCCGGCAGGTACTCCCGCAGCCAGGCCAGGAACTTGTCGCCGCGGATCAGGCCGGCGCGCACGCTCACGTCGATGACCTTGATCCACGACAGCGAGGCCGCCAGCTCGCGGATCTCCTTGGGCGCGTAGCCCGCCGCCAGGAACGCGCCCACCATGGCGCCCATGGAGGTGCCCGCCAGGCGCGTCGGCCGCAGCCCCGCCTCGTGCAGCACCTCCACGATGCCGATGGCCGCCAGCCCGCGGGCTCCCCCGCCGCCCAGCACCAGGCCCACCTTCTCGTCGCTGCGGAACTGGGGGATCACGCGTCCGCATCCTCCGGCTCGATCTCCACCAGCAGGTCCCCCACGGCCACCGTATCGCCGGCGGCCACGGTCACGAGGACCACGCGGCCGGCCACGTTGGCCGCCAGCTCCGTCTCCATCTTCATGGCCTCCAGGATCAGCAGCGGCGCACCCGCGGCCACCCGGTCGCCTTCGGCCGCCAGCACGCGCACCACCTTGCCCGGCATCTCCGCGGCGTGGCGCGGACCGCCGGCGGCGATCACGTCGGCGGCATCGGCCTCGTCCCCGGCCAGGTGCAGCACGTGGGCGCGGCCGTCCAGCCACACCAGGCGTTCGGCGCCGCGGCGGGCCACGCGGGCGGTCAGGCGCCGGCCGTCGCGGCGCAGGACCACGCGGTCGCCCGTCACCTCAAGGATCTCCAGGTCCGGCGCGGCGCCGTCCACCGCCACGGTCCAGCCGTCGGGGGTGCGGCGCACGTCCACGTGGTGCTGGCGGTCGCCGCTGCGCAGGTCCAGGCTCATGTCAGTCCAATCCTTCCAGGCGGAAGCGGCCCAGGCGGGCCCAGGGCGACGCCGCGGCCGCAGCAGGACCGGTCGGTCCCGCCGCACGCGGGGCCGCCGACTGCTCCGCCGCCGCCGCGGCCGCCAGCACGGCGGCGTCGGCGGACGCGGGCGTCCAGTCGGCCAGGTGCTCGTCCAGGAACGCGGTGGTGGTGTCGCCGGCCAGGAACGCCGGCGCCGCCAGCACCGCGTCCAGGTACTCCAGGTTGGTGGTCACGCCCAGGATGGGATAACGGCGCAGGGCGTCGCGCATGCGCGCCACCGCCGCCGCGCGGTCGCCCGCGTGGACCGAGAGCTTGGCCAGCATGGGATCGTAGTGGGGCGTGACCTCCACGCCCTGGGCCACGCCGGAATCCACGCGCACCCCCGGGCCGTCGGGCTCCTCGTAGACCAGCAGCGTGCCGGTGGAGGGCAGGAAGCCGCGGGCCGGGTCCTCGGCGTACACGCGGCACTCCAGGGCATGGCCGCGCGGAACCAGCTCCACCTGCGTCCAGGGCAGACGCTCGCCGCGGGCCACGCGGATCTGCGCCTCCACCAGATCGACGCCGAAGACCAGCTCCGTCACCGGGTGCTCCACCTGCAGGCGGGTGTTCATCTCCAGGAAGTAGAAGCCGTCGTCGTCGCCCAGCAGGAACTCCACCGTGCCGGCCCCCACGTAGTCCACGGCGCGGGCCGCGGCCACGGCCGCCTCGCCCATGCGCGCGCGCAGCTCGGGCGTCAGCGCCGGGCTGGGGGTCTCCTCCACGATCTTCTGGTGCCGCCGCTGGATGGAGCATTCGCGCTCCCCCAGGTGCACGGCGCCGCCGTGGGCGTCGCCGAAGATCTGGAACTCCACATGACGCGGCCGCTGGATCAGCCGCTCCAGGTACACCAGCCCGTCGCCGAAGGCCTTGGCAGCCTCGCGCACGGCGGCGTCCACCGCGGCGGTCAGGTCCTCGGGGCGGTACACGGCGCGCATGCCCTTGCCGCCGCCGCCGTAGGCCGCCTTGACCAGCATGGGGAAGCCCACCTGCGCGGCCGCGGCCTGCACCGCCGCGGGATCCACGCGGCCCTCCGCGTCCGGCGCGGGCAGGTAGGCGCCGGGCACCACGGGCACCCCGGCGGCCTCCATGGTGCGCCGCGCCGCGGTCTTCTCGCCCATGGCCTCGATGGTCTCCGGTCCGGGCCCCAGGAACACCACGCCCGCCTGGGCGCAGGCCCGCGCGAAGCCCGCGTTCTCGGACAGGAAGCCGTAGCCGGGGTGGACGGCCCCGGCGCCCGTCTCCCGCGCCGCGTCCAGCACCGCGTCCATGCGCAGGTAGCTCTCCAGGGGCGACGCCGGGCCGATGGGCACGCAGACGTCGGCCATGAGCGCGTGCGGCGACCGCAGGTCCGCGTCGGAGGCCACCGCCACCGTGCGCAGCCCCAGGGCGCGGCAGGTGCGGATCACGCGGCAGGCGATCTCGCCGCGGTTGGCGATCAGCACGGTGTCGAACTCGCGGGTCACAGGCTCCACTCCTCATCCGCGTCCACCCAAGGCGCCGGCCGCTTGGCGAAGAAGTTCTCCAGGGCCTGCTGGGCCTCCGGACGCGTGCGCGCCTCGGCGATCATCTTGGCCGTGAACTCCAGGCTCTCGCCGAAGGGCCGCGCCGCCGCGCCTTCCACCAGCTCCTTGATCTTGCCCAAGGCCTCGGGCCCGCCCTTGAGCAGCGAGCGCACGGTGCGGTTCACGCCGCCGTCCAGGCCGCCCTCCGGCGTCAGCACGTCCACCAGGCCGATGCGGTGGGCCTCGGCGGCGTCGATCTTCTCCCCCAGCAGGCAGTGGGTGCGCGCCCGCGCCGTCCCCACGCGTCCGATCACCAGGGGCGAGATCACGCCCGCCACCAGGCCCAGCCGCGCCTCCGTCAACGCGAAGAAGGCCGTGGGGTCCGCCACCACGATGTCGCACGCGCAGATCAGGCCCACGCCCCCCCCGAAGGCGCCGCCGGCCACCCGCGCCACCACCGGCACCGGCGCCAGGCGCACGGCGCGGAACATCTCGCCCAGCTCGTGGGCCGCCTCCAGGTTCTCCCGGTAGTCGGCCTGGCCCAGGCGCCGCATGTCGTTCAGATCGCCGCCGGCGCAGAAGTGCTTGCCCTCGGCGCGCAGGACCACGGCGTGGGGCCGGTCGGCGGCGGCGTGGAGTCCGGCGAAGAAGTCGCGCACCTCCAGGACCATGGCGTGGTCGAAGGCGTTGTGCGCCTCGGGACGGCTCAGGGTGGCCACCGTGACGGGGCCGCGGCGTTCCAGCTGGAGGTTGGGCACGGATCGTCCTCAGGGTTGGCGCCGGTGTGGATCCGGGCGGCGCGTCTGGTGTAGGCTTGGTGATGATCGCCGTCCATCATCGTCATTCGAACGCGGATCCGCCATGCGCAGACCGCCGTCCGGCGAGGATAAGCCAAGGAGCGCCATGAGTTCCAGTCGCGATGTCCTGGGGTGCCTGATCCTGATCCTGCTGCTCGCCCGGTCCTCCGACGCCTGGGCGGGGCCGGAGACCGCGCCCTTGGACGCACCCGCCTCCTTCCCCTCGACCCTGGGCGGCGCGGCCGCGGGGAGCCTGGGCTTCGCGCTCTTCGGGCTGACCGGCGGGGCGGGCGTGGGGCTGGTGCTGGGGGGCGACGGAACCTGGAGCGACCTCGACGCCTCCTCCGGAGGCATGATCGGCATGGTGGTGGGCGGCGTGATCGGGGCCGCCGTGGGCGCGCACCAGGTCAACGGGCAGCGCGGGAGCGCGGCGCTGGTGGGCGGAGCGGTCCTGGCCTTGAGCGCGGCGCTGGCCTTCCAGCTCCACGACGCCGACGGCACGGAGCCCTGGCTGCTGCTGATCCCCGCCGCCGTCGTCGCGGCGCCGGCGGCGGAGCTCCTCAGCACTCCGCGGAGGCCGCGGATGCGCGCGGCGCTCTGGCGCCCGGAGCGCGGGCCCGCGGGCGCCGCGGTGCACGTGCGGTTCTAGTCCCGGCTCACCACGAAGCGCCCCACGCTGCTCTCCAGCTCCGCCGCCAGCCGCGCCAGCTCCGTGGAGCTGGCGTTCATGTCGGCGGTGCGCAGGGCGGAGTCGCGCGTGGCCTCGTCCACCTGGCCGATGCGCGCGGAGATGCCGCGGGCGCCCTCGGCCACGCGCTCGGCGTCGCCGGCGATGGTCCCGGCGGTGCGGCTGGCGTTCCCCACGCTCAGCACGATCTCCGAGATCACGGGCGCCTGCTGCTCCATGGCGGCGGCGATCTCGTGGGACACCTCGTTCACCCCGTCGATGATCTGGGTGATCTCCTCCACGCCGGCCACGGCCCCCGCCGTGCTGGTCTGCATGTGCTCCACGCGCTTGGCGATCTCCTCGGTGGCCTGGGTGGTCTGCCGCGCCAGCTCCTTGACCTCGTTGGCCACCACGGCGAAGCCCTTGCCGGCCGTGCCCGCCCGCGCGGCCTCGATGGTGGCGTTCAGCGCCAGCAGGTTGGTCTGATCGGCGATGGCGGCGATGGCGTCCAGCACCGTGCCGATCTCGCGCGACGCGGCGTTGAGCGGCTCGATCTGCCCCGCCGCCCGCTGCGCTCCCTGCCGCGCCGCCTCCGCGATGCGCAGCCCCTTCTGGCAGTTCGCCGTCACGCCGTGGATGGAGGCGTTCATCTGCTCCGCCGCCGAGGCGATGCTGCCCATGGCGCCGCTCATCTGTCCCGCGGCGGCGGCCACGCCGCCGATGCGCGCGGCGATGTCCTGGGCCGCCGCTGTGACCTGCTTGGCCTGGCTCGAGGTCATCTCCGCGCCGGCGGCCAGGGTCTGGCTGCTGGCGGAGAACTCGCCCGAGGCGGCCGCCAGGGTGGTGGACGTCTCGGCGGTCTCGCGCACCACCGCGTGCAGGTTGGCGGTCATGGCGTCGAAGGCCCGGGCTAGGTCACCCATCTCGTCGTGACGGCGGATCCCGGCGCTGAGCGTCAGGTCACCCTGGGCCACGCTGCCGGAGACCTCCACCAGGCGCCGGATGGGACGCAGGAAGATGGCGGTCAGCACACCCCAGCCGATGAAGCCGCCCACCACGAACAGAGCCGCGGCCACGCCGCCGAACACCAGCAGGGTGCGCGCCCGGCGCGCGTCCGCCTCGTCCAGCGGATGGCTCAGCTCCAGGGCCCCCACGCGCTCGCCGGCCGCACCGGTCCAGTCGTGGCAGGCGTAGCAGTCGCCGGTGGTGCGCACGCTGCGGTAGAAGCGCACGGCGTTCGCTTCGTGGTCCACCACGGCGAGCTCGTCCAGGTCGTCCTGCACCAGGGTGTTCCAGGCCCGGCGCTGCACGGCGTCGCGGGCGCCGGACACGCCGTCCAGCAGGCGGACCTCCGCGCCCAGCTCGCGCACGCGCCGGGCCAGGCCGTCGCGGCCTTCGCCCTGGTGGACGGAGATCCAGGCGAGCTCGGCCACGCCGGACACGGCCCGGGCCTGCTCGGTATAGGCGGCCACGGCGTCGTCATGGGACGTGCGGACCTGCAGGCCCACCACCAGGGCCAGGGCCAGCAGCAGGAAGGACAGGAAAGCCAGAAGGATCTGCGAGCGGAGGCCGAGCCTCCGCGACGAGGACTTGGGCGACATGGTGCGGGTTCCTCTCGGGCGAACAGAGGTGAATGAACTCGCTCACCTTTCGGCCCCGCACTTGCAGAGTTGAATGGAATTTTTCACGATTTTCAGGATCGACTCGCCCTCATGGGGCCCGGCTCACCGCACCACGCTCCACCGCCGTGTGGACTCGCCCCAAGGCGTGCGCAGCCGCGCGAAATAGAGCCCGGACGGCAGGGCACGCGTGTCCACGGCCACCACGTGCTCCCCCGCCTCCCGCTCCCCGTCCGTCGGCGTGGCCACCACGCGGCCCCGCACGTCGAACAGGCGCAGGCTCACCGCGCCGCGCTCCGGCAGACGGAAGCGGAACGTGGTGCCCGTATCGGCCGGGTTGGGGTGGGCCGGCCGCAGCAGCACGTCGGCGCCGGCGAGTTCGGGCGCCGCCGAAGCCGACAGGTCCGGCAGCGGCCGCTTCCAGATGCCGCGACCGTAGGTGCCGGCATAGATCTCCACCACGCCGGCCACGCGGCGCCGGTCCGCCAGGACCATCTCGGTGACCATGGCGCTCTCCGGCAGGCCCAGGTTCCAGCGCACCCAGGTCCGGCCGCCGTCCTCGGTGGCGTAGCAGCCGAACTCGGTGGAAGCGTAGAGGCGCTGCGGGTCGTCGGGGTGGGCCACCAGGTCGCTCAGCGGCACGTCGGGCAGGTTGCCGGTGACGTTGGTCCAGCCCAGGCCGGCGTCGTCGCTGCGGAAGATCTTCTGCCCGGGCGAGCCCAGACCGTTCATCAGGGCGTAGCAGCGGCCGGGCACGGCCGGGTCCGGGCACACGCGGCGCAGCAGGAAGCCGGCGGGCAGGCCGGTGCTGCGCTCGGTCCAGAGGCCGTCGTGGAACACGCGCAGGCGCCGGCCCGACACGGTGGATTCCAGGCAGGCGAACACGGCCGTGCCGCCGTCGGCCTCGGTGCCCACGGTCATCTCGCGGGCGTGGGTGGGCAGATCCACGCCGCCCAGCGGGGTCCAGAGATCGCCGGCGTCGGTGGAGGCGTACACGCGCGGGCCGTTGTTGGTGTAGAGCGTGGGCGGATCCTGCTGGTCGCTGCGGATGCGCGTGTACCACTGATCCGAAGGCGCGATGCCCTGGTTCACGTCCTGCCAGCTCGATCCGTTGTCCGTGGAGCGGGCCACGCGGAACTTGAGGTCGCCGCTCCACACGCCGCTGGTGTTCCACATGCGGGTGTTGTCGTGGTCGTCGATGACGAAGCCGCCCCCGTCGCCGCCCCACTCCACCCACCACACCTGGCCGCCGTCGCGGGTCACGCTCACGGCGTTGTCCTGGGAGCCGCCGCCCATGACCATGGTCAATGCGTCGCCCACGTCGATATTCACGTACTGGGTGATGGCCATGCGGTTGAACGGCGTGAGGTAGCTCGCCCCGCCGTTGATGCTGTGGCTGTAGCCGCCGTCGGTGGCCACGTAGAGGTTGGCGCCGTCGTTGCTCCACTCGATGGCGTGGACGTCGGCGTGCACGTGGGGCGAGGCGGTGGGCGTCCAGGTCGCGCCGCCGTCGGTGGAGCGGACCAGCCCGCCGCCGCCCGCCAGCACCAGGTCCGGATCCGCGGGCGACACGCCGATGGCGTTGTTGTACCAGCCCTGCCCCCACATGTAATCGTCGGGCGGCGACACGTCCTGCCAGGTGGCGCCGCCGTCGTCCGTGCGGAACACGCCCAGCATGCTGTTGGTGCTCGCGTCGGCGAAGGCCACGTACAGGCGCGAGGGGTCTCCCGCGCACACGTCCACCGCGCCGCGGCCGTTGCCCGACGTGGGCAGTCCCGGCGCCGTGATGCGGCTCCACGACACGCCGCCGTTCGAGCTGCGCCAGAGGCCGTTGCCCTCCACCGGCGCCCACATCACGGCGGGATCCGTGGGATGCAGGGCCAGGTCCGTGGGCCGGTTGGCCAGCACGGTGCGGCCCCAGCTCACGCCGCCGTCCGGGGAGCGGTAGATCCCCGTATCGAAGGCGCCGATCACGGTCCGGCCGTCGGGCTGGAAACGCAGGCGGTAGCAGGTGGCCGGGTTGCCGGGCAGGAAGCGGCGCTGCCAGGTGGCGCCGCCGTCGGTGCTGCGGAACACGCCGGTACCGGCGCGGATGGAGGGCTCGCCGGTGCCGATGAGGATCAGGTCCGGGTCCGTGGGGCTGGCGTCCACCGAGCCCATCCATTGGGTGTCGAGCCCGTCGGTGATGGGATACCAGGGGAACCCCTCGAGCTGCCACACGCCGCCGCTGGCGGCCGCCAGGTGCCGCACGCCGGTGTCGGTCACGTCGATGTCCACCACGCGCCCGGTGTTGCGCGCCGCGCTGGCGCCGAAGATCCCGAAGGGGCCCACGCTGACCCAGGGCTCCGCGTCCAGGGCCGCGATCTCCTGGGGCACCTTGCGCACGTCGGACCAGATGGCCGCCTGGTCCTCCGGCGACAGGTCCGCGGGCGCCGGGGCGTGCCAGTCGGCGAAGAAGGCGCGGATGAGCTCGGGGCCGCGCCGGGCCTTCTGCTCGCGGGGGAGGCGTTCGGGCCAGGAATGGACGGGCGCGGTCCGGGGACCCAAGAGCCCCGTGACGCAGAGACCGATGGTGAACAGGGCGAGGAACCAGTTGAAGCGACGCATGGGATGCTCCGGGATTCGAGGACCATTTCCGTCGTCATTCTAGCACGGAAAGCGGGATCCCGGGAAAGATCGGCTCATCCCCCGCCGGGCCTACATCCTGAACACCCCGTACCGCGTCTCCGGAATGGGTGCGTTCAGGCTCATGGCCACCGCCAGCCCCAGCACGTCGCGGGTCTGGCGCGGATCGATCACGCCGTCGTCCCAGAGCCGCGCGCTGCTGTAATAGGCGTGCCCCTCCTCCGCATATTTGGCCAGGATGGGCTCCACGATGGCCTTCTCCTGCTCCGCGGTGAGCTCTTCGCCATGGCGCGCCAGCTGATCCTTCTTCACCTGCAGCAGCACGCCCGCGGCCTGCTCCCCGCCCATGACCGAGATCTTGGCCTGGGGCCACATGAGCAGCAGCCGCGGCTGGTAGGCGCGCCCGCACATGCCGTAGTTGCCCGCGCCGAAGCTGCCGCCGATCACCACCGTGAACCTGGGCACCGTGCTGTTGCTCACCGCGTTGACCAGCTTGGCGCCGTCCTTGGCGATGCCGCCGTGCTCGTAGGCGCGCCCCACCATGAAGCCGGTGATGTTCTGCAGGAAGATCAGCGGGATGCGCCGCGCGTTGCACAGCTCGATGAAGTGCGTGCCCTTCAGGGCCGACTCGCTGAACAGGATGCCGTTGTTGGCCAGGATGCCCACGGCGTACCCGTGCAGCCTCGCGAAGCCGCAGACCAGCGTGCTCCCGTAGCGCGGCTTGAACTCGTGGAAGCGGCTGCCGTCCACCAGGCGCGCGATCACGTCGCGCACGTCGAAGGGCGTGCGCGTGTCCGCGGGCAGCACGCCCAGCAGCTCCTCGGGATCGTAGTGCGGGTCCTCCGGCGCGGCGCAAGGCACGCGCGCGGTCTCCACCGGCCCCAGGTTCTCCACGATGTCGCGCACGATGCGCAGGGCGTGGGCGTCGTCGTTGGCCAGGTGGTCCGCCACGCCGCTGATGCGGGTGTGGACGTCGCCGCCGCCCAGCTCCTCCGCGGTGACCTCCTCCCCGGTGGCCGCCTTCACCAGCGGCGGCCCGCCCAGGAAGATCGTGCCCTGCTCCTTGACGATGACCACCTCGTCGCTCATGGCCGGCACGTAGGCGCCGCCGGCGGTGCAGCTGCCCAGCACCGCCGCGATCTGCGGGATCCCCGCCGCCGACAGGGTGGCCTGGTTGTAGAAGATGCGCCCGAAGTGGTCGCGGTCCGGGAACACCTCCGCCTGCAGGGGCAGGAACGCCCCGCCCGAGTCCACCAGGTACACGCACGGCAGCCGGTTCTCCCGCGCGATCTCCTGGGCCCGCAGGTGCTTCTTCACCGTCAGCGGGTAGTAGGTGCCGCCCTTCACGGTGGCGTCGTTGGCCACCACCATGACCTGCCGGCCGTGCACCGAGCCCACGCCCGTGATCAGGCCCGCCGCCGGCACGTCGTCCTCGTACACGCCGTGGGCCGCCAGCGGCGAGAACTCCAGGAACGGCGTGCCGGGATCCAGGAGCTTCTCGATGCGGTCGCGCACCAGCAGCTTGCCCTGGGAGAGATGACGTTCGCGGGCGCGGTCCGGACCGCCGTCGCGCAGGCGGGCGTGCAGCGCCGCCAGGTCGTTGCACAGCTCCAGGTTCCGCTCGCGGTTGGCGCGGAAGGCAGGGGCGTCGGGACGGATCTGGGACGGGATCCTCTTCATGGGGCTCCTTGCGGGCTATCGTGGCGAATTCCGGAGTGCTGACGAGTCTAGCACCCGGTTTCCGGAGGGTCCACCTACGGCTGACGCATCCCTTCATTGCACTAAAATACTTCATTTTGATATAATATAATGACGTCACCAGCTCTCTCGTCGAAGTGAGGCCTCATGCCCCGATCCCTGTCGCTGCTGATGCTGCCGTTGCTGTTCGTCGCCGCCGCCCTGGCCGCCGACGGTCCCTCGGCACCCCGGCCCGTGCCCGCCGCCGGTCTCCACGCCGCGGACGGACGCCTTCCCGCCCCCACGACCTGTCGGCCGCAACGAAGCGGCCGCCGCGCCTGGAGCACGGCGGAGGCCAAGTCCGGTCGTGCGCCGGTGTTCAGCGACCAGGACCTCGCCGCCAAGACCCTGACGCCGCCGGCCGTGCGCCCCGCCGTGGAGGGCCCCGCCCCCGCCTGGCAGCCACTCGAACGCCCCCTCGCCGCCGACGCCCGCCCCGCCGCCTCGCGCGAGGCCCCCTGGTCCGCGGACCGCCTGCTGGCCGACGCCACCGGCGCCAACGACGCCTACGTGTCCCTGGCCGTGAACCCGGTCAACGGCGACCTCTACGCCGTTTTCGAGGGCACCGACCTGGGCGCCACGGACCGCGACATCCACATCGCCCGCAGCAGCGACGACGGCCAGACCTGGACCGTGTGGGAGTTGCCCTCGTACGCGCAGGACGAGTCCATGCCCGACATCGCCATCGACGGCGCCGGGTTCCTGCACGTGGTCTGGGTGCGCGCCGACGGCTACATCGTGCGCACGCGCAGCAGCAACGCCGGCGACCCCACGAGCTGGGCCTGGATCCGCGGCCTGTTCACGGACTCCGTCAACGCCACGCCCACCGTGGCGGTCAGCGGCGCCGGCGACTTCAGCACGGTGTTCATCGCCGCCAGCTACCAGGAGATCAACTGGGACCTCTTCAGCTGGGAGTGGACGCTGATCTGGAGCTGGAGCACCGACGGCGGCGCCACCATCCAGTTCGACGCCCTGGTGCCCGACGGCTACCCCGACCTCTGGCCCGACGCCGCCATGCAGGGCGCCCTGGTCCACCTGGTCAACGGCGAGGCCAGCGTGTGGGGCGAGCCCACGGAGATCCTCCTGGCCAGCGACGCCGCCAGCGGCGGCTTCGGCGACGTGACCAACCTCAGCGACTGGACGCCCTTCGGCACCGGCTTCCCGCGCGTGGCCTGCGAGGGCGCCATGGTCTACACCGCGTTCCAGCACGACTGGGACGACGGGGTGGGCAACATCGACGGCGACATCGTCTTCCACTTCTCCGACGATGCCGGCCAGACCGTGTACGGCCCCTACGACATGGTGTCGGACGAGTACGAGAGCGTGGGCCCGGCCCTGGCCGTGCGCGACGGCGTGGTGAGCTGCCAGTGGATCGAGGCCGCCCCGGGCGACGACCAGTTCTGGGTGGCCGCGCGCCAGGCCGGCGGCGGCGGCTATCCCGAGTTCTGGCCCGACGTGGTGGAGGTGGTCACGGACATGGAGCACGTGGAGCCCCAGTACCACTTCCTGGACGCCGCGGTGGGCGACCGCATCCACAGCGCGTGGATCGACCGCCGCGACAGCGCCACCCAGGGCCACAACGTGTACACGGCGGACCGCATGCTGGGCCCGGACCTGCTGCCCTACGCCCCGGCGGGCTGGGAGGCCGCCCTGGTGGCCGCGGACACGCCGGGCGTGCGCACGGGCGGCTGGCTGCGCGCCGACGCCCCGGCGTACGTGAGCTTCGGCCTGGCCAACCTGGGCATGGCGGACGTGGAGGGGCGCTTCGACCTGGCCCTCTGGATCGACGGCGCCCTGGCCGTGAGCTGGAACCTCTCCGGCGGCCTGCCCACCTCCACCTATGCGGTGGTGGAGGACCACGCCGTCACCCTGGCCGCCGGCCTCCACGATCTGGAGCTGCGCCTGGATCCGTCCGATGCGGTGACCGAGGAGGACGAGACCAACAACACGCTGCTGCGGCAGCTCCTGTGGATCAGCGGCGACCCGGCCCTCCGCCTGGGCGCCGATCACGTGGCCCATTTCGAAGACGCGCCCCTGGCCGACCGCGCCGCCGCCCTGGCCGCCGCGCCGCCGGTGACCTTCCGCCGCCACCTGCCGGCCGTGGCGCCGTCGCTCGCCCAGGCCGTGACCGCCGCCGCGGCCGACGTCCGCCTGCCCGTGATCCTGGAGCCCGCGCGCCGCCTGGACGCCGACGCCCTGGCCCCGCGCCTGGACGGCGCCGCCAAGGACCTGCGCCGCGCCGCCACCCTGGCCGCCGCCCGCGCCGTGCTGGCCGACGCCCGCGCGGAGCTGGACCCCGTGCTGGCCGCCGCCGCCCCCGGCCTCAAACCCGCCGACGTGCGCGAGCTCTGGCTGGGCGGCCAGCTCGCCGTGGCGCTGACCCCCGCGGAGATCGCGGCCCTGGCCGACCGCCCCGAGGTGGGCCGCCTCTGGCTGGACGACCGGCCCAGCCGCACCTTCGCCGTACCCGCGCCGACCGCCGCCCCCACCGACGGCGTTCTGGAATGGCACCTGGCCCGCATCGGCGCCCCCGACGCCTGGGCCCTGGGACTGGACGGCACCGGCGTGCTGGTGGGCCACCTGGACTCCGGCGCGGCCTACGACCACCCCGACCTGGCCGGCTCCCTGTGGGACGGCGGCGCCGCCTGGCCCCACCACGGCTGGGACGCCGTGGACGGCGACAACGACCCCTATGAAGGCGACCCCGACTACGGCCACGGCACCCACACCGCCGGCCTGGTGGTGGGCGACGGTTCCGCGGGCCGCGCCTGCGGCCCCGCCCCCGGCGCCGAGCTGATGATCCTGCGCGCCGTGCCGGGCTACTACGCGGACCTGGTCGAGGCCATGCAGTTCGGCCTGGACCACGGCCCCGTGGACCTGTTCACCATGAGCGCCGGCTGGGACGCCGCGGCCGACGAGCTGCGCGCCGCCAACCGCGACAACGCCGCGGTCCTGCTCACCGCCGGCATCCCCTGGATCTGCGCCGCCGGCAACGGCGACAACTACGGCGGCCACCACCCCATCCCCACGGACATCGCCTCGCCCGGCGACTGCCCCAACCCCTGGTACGGCGACGGCGGCCACACCGCGGTGATCACCATCGGCGCCACCGGCAGCACGGACGCGGTCTGGTCCCTGTCCAGCCGCGGTCCCACGGCCTGGGGCATCGCCGACGGCTACGCCGACTACCCCTATCCCCCCGGTCTGATCAAGCCGGACCTGGCGGCTCCCGGCGACGGCGTGACCAGCGCCTCGCCCGGCGGCGGCTACGTGACCTACTCGGGCACCAGCATGGCCACGCCGGTGGCCGCCGGCGCCGTGGCCATCCTGCTGCAGTCCTCCCCCGGCGCCGCGCCCGCCGAGCTGGCGCGGGCCCTGGAGGCCTCCGCGGTGGACCTGGGAACCGCCGGCCGCGACACGGACTCGGGCGCCGGCCGCCTGCTGGTCCCCGCCGCCCTGGACTCCCTGTCCACCACGCCACGCGCCAGCGTGCGCCTCTACAACGACGGCCCCCTGCCCCTGCACCTGCAGGCGCCGGCGTGGCAGGCCGGCTGGCTGAACGCCGCCGTGACCCGGGCGTCGGTGGCGCCGGGCGATTCGGCCATGCTCGTGCTGGAGTTCGAGACCGCGGGCCTGGCCCCGGGCCTGCATCACGCCGTGGTGACCCTGGCCTCCGACGACCCGGCCGGCCCCCACGCCGTGAGCGTCACCCTGGCCATCGGCGACGTGACCGCCGTGGACGCCGCGCCCCTGGCGCCGGCGTCCCTGGCGGCCGCGCCCAACCCGTTCAATCCGCGCACCGAACTGAGCTTCCACCTGGCGGCGGTCGGACGCGTGAACCTGGAGCTCCTGGACCTGCGCGGGCGCCGCGTGCGCACGCTGCTGGACGCGCGCCTCGAAGCCGGCCCGCACACGGCCGCGTGGGACGGACGCGACGACGCCGGCCGAGCCCTGCCGGGCGGCCTCTACCTGGCGCGGCTGACCACGCCCGCGGGCGCGGTCACGTCCAAGCTCACGCTGGTGCGGTGACGGGGATCAGAAGACGCGGCGGCTGAGGAAGGTCCAGCCGCCCGGGCGCACGGTCACGCCCTCGATGGTGCGGGTCTCCACCGTGCGGTCGGCGGCGTCGGTGAGCTCCACGCGCAGGTCGTGCACGCCGGGCGGCAGCTCCAGCCGCGCCACCGCGATGCCGTGGGGCAGGGTCAGCCAGCCGCGCGTGTCGGCGTGCTCGGTGGCGGCGCCCAGCAGGTTCATGAGCAGGCCGGCCAGCTTGCCCTGGTCCTCGGCCTTCTCCGTGGCCAGCCACTTGGCCAGGGCGCGCCCGATGGTGCGCAGCACCACCGCTCCCTGATTCTCCTGGAATCGCAGCTCCGCGCGGGCGGCCACGTCGTCGGCCAGCACGGCGCGCGCATGGCTGCCGGGCAGCCCCGCCGACACCCGCGCGCCGGTCACCCGCGGCGCCTCATCCACCATCTCCGGCAACGCGAAGCGCAGCCAATAGGCGATCTCCGCCTCGCTCCGCCAGCCCGTGCGGTAGCGCGTGCCCAGATGGCGCACCATCACGGCGCGGTCGTCCCGCACCTCGTTCTTGAAGATGGGCACGTCGGCGGCCACGGACTCCAGCCGCGGCGCCCAGCCCAGTTCCAGGAACAGCACCACGCGGCCCGTGTCCGCGGCCGGCGCCGCGTCCGGCACGGTCAGCGCCGGGCAGGCGCGCCGCACTTCGGCCAGCTCGTCGGCGAAGCCCAGCGCCGCGGCCGTGCGCGCCAGGTCCCCGCCCAGGGCCGCCGGCGTGGCCAGCCCCAGCGCGGGACCCGTGTCGCGGAAGGCGAGGGCGGCGCGGCGGTAGGCCAGGAAGGCGTCGTTGGTCTCGCCGCCCCACTCGTGGAGCATGCCGCGGAACCAGTGCAGCAGCGCATGGTCGTCCAGGGAGACGGCGGGGTCCTGCACGTCCTCGTCGTCGCGGGCCAGGGCGCGCTCCACCTCGGCCAGGTCGCGCAGTCGCAGCTCGGCCTTGCGCGCCTCCACCAGCGCGGCGTCGCGGCGGTTCAGGCCGATGTAGTTGAGGGCGCGGAAGTAGGGCACCAGGGCCATCTCGTAGGGGGCGGCGCGGTAGTCCACGGCGGCGTCGTTGGTGACCAGCGACACCACCGCCTGGCTCACGGACCTGGTGTAGAGCTCCGCGGAAAGCTCCTCGGCCGCCTCGAAGGCCGTGTTGCTCTCCTCCCAGCGGTCCGCGTAGTGCAGGACCAGACCGCGCTCCAGAAGGGTGAGCAGGCGGTCCGGTCCGCGCTCGGCTTCATCGATGACCTTCAGCGCGGCGTCGTAGTCCCGCGTGGCCAGATCGTCGCGCAGGCGGGCGTTGCGGTCCACGTACGTGGAGCAGCCGCCCGCCGCGACGACGAGGAGCACCAGCGCAAGGGACGCCGCGCGCGTCCTCACGGACGGTACCCGCTGCGGCTCACGTACTTCTTGATCTTCTCGTAGCCGGCCCAGCGCTTCACGTTGGTCTCCAGGTCCACCAGGTACACGTCCACCTGGTAGAAGCGCACCTCGTCGCCCTCCTCCTGGTCGATGATCGTGTTGATCTCGCCCAGCAGCATGGCGTCGGCGCCCATCTCGCGGCCCCAGGCCGCCATGGTCTCGGGCGAGGCGAACTCCTGCTGGTCGGCGCGCTCGCCGCGGATGGCCTCGCGCTCCTCCGCCGACGCCACCATGGTCACCTTGCCGGAGTTGATCATGCTGCGCTCCAGGTCGGCCACGAAGGTCTTCACCGGGATGTGCTCGGAGGTCTTGTTGCGGATGGGGCCCACGATGAGCACGGGGTTCTTGCCGGTGGCGTAGCGGTGCTCGCCGTACCAGCCCGCGGTCAGGGCCTGGGAGATGAGGGCCTCGGCCACCATGCGGCTGTCGGCGTCGTTCCACTTGCCGGACAGGTCCACGGTGGTGTCGGTGTCCATGCGGGTCACGGTGGTGCCGCCGCTGCAGCCGGCGAGCAGGGCCGCCAGGACGGCGAGGGCGGCGAGGGACATCAGGCGTCGGCCATGCATAGGGGTCTCCTTTGTCGGGATCGGTCCGGGCGGGTCGGGCGCCTCTACGCGCTCGACGGGCCCCGCGTTCCACGAACCGTGCCAGAATCCCACGGGGAAGGGAACGGAAAAGCGAAGACGGTGCAACGGGACGGCGGCGACGGCTTTGCGCGCGTTCCCGTCCCCGGCCGCGGCACGCGGCGACGCCCGGACCGTCCGGCCCGGGCGTCGCGATCCCGCTCACCCTGTCCTCGCAGGAGGTCAGTCGCGGTAGAGCGTCTTCAGGGTGGACCAGGTCACGGACTCGGCGTCCACCGGGTTGCACGGGAAGGCGGGGAACATGCCCGTGAGCTCGCCGGTGATGTAGTCCGTGGAGAACTTCTCCACCAGGAACAGGTTCTCCGCCTGGATGGCCGCCGGCGGGTAGCTGGAGCGGAACTCCACCGTCACCGTGCCGGAGGTGCCGGGCTCGCAGTCGCCGGACACCGGCTCCAGCTTCAGCAGCACCGCGGAGAGGCGGATGGAGGGATCGGACGACTCCACCATCACGTCGTAGTCCAGCACGCACACGGGCTCGCCGGTGCCGCTGGCGCCCGGCGATTCGAAGTTCAGCCCTTCCAGGAGCTGCGCCGCCGTGCAGTTGTTCCCGTCGTCCAGGATCACGTCCATGTGGCTGAGGGCGTGCTTGGGGTTGCTCCAGCTCATGGTCAGGGCGTACCGCCAGACCTGGGACGACTCCCGTGCCAGCACCGCGCACTCCCCGTTGATCCAGCCCGTGGTCTCGGCCACGGCGGCGGTGGTCAACAGGGTCAGCGCCAGGAGCGTGAGGAGCGTCGCGCCATGCTTCATGCCATGTCCTTCCGGCTGCCTGCAACGTGGCGGGGCGAGGAGGATCGTCCTCGGGTTCCGCGCCGTTGCTCGGGATTCCTTGCCGTTCCTCGAGCCGCGGCGCGGCGAGGAACGGCGGATCCCGTTGCAAGAAGGACGCCCGGGCCGGTTCAGCCCGTGGCGGTGCCGGTGGTGGAGATCACGGTGGGGATCAGGATCAGCATCATGACGGCGGCCTCGGCGGCGGTGATGGCCTCGCGGGCGGCGTCGCTCACCAGGTCGCCGCGGGCGATGGCCTCCAGACGCGGCCTGTGGTCCTTGAGGTCGTTCTTGTCGAAGAGCCGCGGCAGGATGGAGCAGGCGTCCGCCAGGGCGATGGTCACCGCCGTGCGCGCCTCCACCGCCCCGCGCTCGGTGAAGATGGCCCGGCGCATGCGCTCGCGCAGGTCCTGCTCCGGCACGGGATCGATCTCGGGGTAGATCTTGCGGCGGAACAGCAGCAGGACGGTGGCCTCGTCCTCCTTGAGGATGCGCTTGCGGCACAGCCCGCCGGCCACGCGGTCCTTGAGGTTCTTGATGTTGGCGAAGCGGCTGACCCAGGTGGGGATGGACTCGCGCCGGCGCGACACGCGCACCCGCTCCAGGCAGTGGGCCAGCAGCAGGTCCTCGGGCGGCCGCGCGTTGGCCACCTCCAGGAAGGTGCGGCGGCGCTCCTGGATCACGGCCACGTGCCCCAGGAACATGAGTTCGGCCACGATGGCCCCGGCCACCGCCAGGTTCCAGTTGGCGCCGAACTCCAGGGTCCCCTCCTTGTCGCGCAGCGACAGGAGCATGAGCTCCTCGTACAGGGTCAGGTCGTGGTCGCCGGCCATGGGGCCTCCTCGTTGTGCGCGGCGGGTGCGGCTGGTACTTTGGATCGACGGAGGTGCATGGTATGCGATGGCGGCTGGGTTTGTCCCTGATTTTCCTGGTGGCTGCGGGCGCGGCCTCGGCGGGCCGCGATGCGCTGGACGAGCTGCGGCAACTCCAGTCGCTCCCCTACTCCCAGCGCCAGGCCCGTCTGGAAAGCGAACCCGCGTGGTTCCGGACCAGCCCGCAGACGAGCATCCCGGGCGACACCGTCCTCTACGTCTACCGCGGCCCCGCCCGCGACGTGCGCCTGGTGGGCGACGAGACCGCCTGGGAGCCCGGCCCCCGCTTCACCCCCCTGCCCGGCACCGACCTCAAGTACCTGCTGCGGGCCTATCGGCCCGGCACGCGGCTGGACTACAAGCTGGTGGCGGACGGCGCCTGGATCCTGGATCCGCTCAATCCGCGCACCATGCTGAGCGGCTTCGGACCCAACTCGGAGCTGGCCTTCGCGTACGAGCCACCCTGGTGGCTGGACCGCTTTCCGCAGGCCGCGCCCTGCCGGCTGGACACCTTGACGGTTCCGGCTCCGGGTCTTGGCGGGGAGCGCACGGTGGTCGTCGTGGTTCCGCCCGGCGCCGCCGCGGAGCCCCGCCCCTTCCTGCTGGTCCACGACGGCCTGGAGTTCCTGTCCATCGCCCGGCTCCACGAGTGCCTGGCGCGGATCGACGCCCTGGTGGACGACGTGACCGCCCCCATCCTGGTGTGCGTGCCGCCCGGCCGCCGCACGGAGGAGTACGCGGGCGAGCTGCAGGAGACGTTCGCGCGCTGGTTGATCGCAACGCTGCGTCCGGAGATCGAGACGCGGTACGCGGCGGTGGGCCGCGTCGGCGAGCCGTGGGGCGCCATGGGCGCCAGCTACGGCGGCCGCATCGTGCTGGCGGCGGCGCGGCGGCATCCCGGCGCCTTCGACCGGCTGGCGCCGTTGAGCCCGTCGGTGACCGCGGCGGAGCTGGATTGGGTGCGGCAGGCGGACGGCGTGCGCCTCTACGCCGCCTGGGGCTCCTACGACATCCCCGCCTTGATTCCTGGCTGCGAGGACTTGGCGGTCGCCCTGGCAGCGACGTCCCTGCCCCATGGCTGCGAGGTCCTGCCCCAAGGGCACAGCTGGGGCCTCTGGCGCGACGTCGCCTGGCCTGCGCTCCGGTTCCTGTACCGCTAGGGCACCCCCGGCCGCACCACGAACGTCCGCTCCTTGCGGATGGTCACCGTACCCGGCTTGGCCCCCTTGGGCTTGCTCACGTAGCGCGCCTCGGTGCCCACCACCGCCACGCTGTTGGCCTCGCGCACCTTGGAGTGCCAGGCGGCCACGGCGGCGGCCTCCTCCAGCACCGCCTTGGACGGCTCCTCCCCCGCGGGCACCTGCAGCACGGCGTGGCTGCCGGGACGGCCCTTCACGTGGAACCACCAGTCGTTGGCCTTGGCGACCTTGAGGGACAGGCGGTCGTTGTCCTGGTCCGTGCGGCCCACGCGCACGGTCCAGCCGTTGCTCAGCACGTAGTCGTGGGTGCGGATCGGCGGGGGTCCGCGGCGTTCGTCGGTCACGGCAGCTCTCCGTGGAAGCTGGCGATCTCCGCCAGGGGCTTGCGGACGATGTCCGGCACCGTCACGTCGGCGGCCGGGTAGCCGGCCACCAGCAGCAGGAAGGGCCGCTCGCTCTCGGGGCGGTCCAGGATGCGGTTGAGGAAGCCCATGGGGCTGGGAGTGTGGGTCAGGGTGGCCAGGCCGGCCAGGTGCAAGGCCGTGATGAGCAGGCCGGTGGCCAGGCCCACGGACTCGGTGGGGTAATAGTGCTTCACGCGCTCCCCGGCGGCGTCCAGGTGCCATCGCTGCTGGAACACGGCGATGAGCACCGGCGCGGTCTCCAGGAACGGCTTCTCGGCGTCGGTGCCCAGGGGCGCCAGGGCGGCCAGCCAGTCGTCGGGAGCGCGCCCGGCGTAGAAGGCGCGCTCCTCCTCCTCCGCCCCCAGGCGGATCTCGCGTTTGAGGGCGGGGTCCGTCACCACGGCGAAGTGCCAGGGCTGCTGGTTGGCGCCGCTGGGAGCGCTGCCGGCGGCGCGCAGGGCGTGGCGGATCACGTCGCCGGGCACCGGCCGGGCGTCGAAATCGCGGATGGTGCGGCGCCGGGCCACGGCGTCGGCGAAGGCGCCGGCGCGGGCGGTCATGGTGCCGGGGGGCAGCTCGCGCCAGCCGGTCCAGGGGATGCGGGGCTCGTCCATGGGATCCTCCTCGCGGTCCAGGCTACCCCAGCGGGTGGAAAAACGCCACGCGGGGGTGGAACCGCCGGGGGGTCTGTGTGTATCTTGGCGGCCGTGCCCGCCATCGCGGGCGCGACGGGGGAGCGGACGCCGTCTCCCCCTTTCGCCTGTCATCCATTCCCCTGACCTCCGGAGGACCTTGACGATGATCGAGGTACGCGGCGTGACCAAGCGTTTCGGGCCCACCACGGCCCTGGACGACGTGTCCTTCCGCCTCGAACAGGGCGAGATCCTGGGCTTCCTCGGCCCCAACGGCGCCGGCAAGAGCACGGCCATGAAGATCATCACGACCTTCCTGGCCCCCGACGCCGGCAGCGTGACCGTGGACGGGATCGACGTGGCCGAGAGGCCCCTGGACGTGCGCGGCAGGATCGGCTATCTGCCCGAGAACAATCCCCTGTACGTGGACATGCTGGTCCGCGAGTACCTGGACTTCGTGGGGCGCGCGCGCGGCCTGGGCGGCGCCCGGCTGAAGCAGCGCCTGGACTGGGTGGTGGACGCCTGCGGGCTGGGGTCCGTGTACGGCAAGGCCATCCACGAGCTGTCCAAGGGATACAAGCAGCGCACAGGCCTGGCGCAGGCCCTCATCCACGATCCCGACGTGCTGATCCTGGACGAGCCCACCAGCGGCCTGGATCCGCTGCAGATCATCGGCATCCGCGACCTCATCCAGGGCCTGGCCGACGAGAAGACCATCATCTTCTCCACGCACATCCTGCAGGAGGTGGCGCCGGTCACGGACCGAGTGGTCATCATCAACGGCGGCCGCATCATCGCCGACGGGCGCATCGGCGAACTGGAGCGCCGCGCCATGGGCAGCAACCGCCTGTACGTGGGCGTGCGCGCCGCCGCCGACGAGGCGGAGGCCGCGCTGTCGGCCGTGGACGGCGTGGAGAGCGTGAGCCTGGCGGACGGGACCGACGGCGCCGCCCGCTTCGAGGTGCGCGCCCCCTTCGGCACCGACGTGCGCTCCGCCCTGAGCGGCGCCGTGCGGGCCCGGGGCTGGGAGCTGCTGGAGCTGCACGAGTCGCCCTACAGCCTGGAGGCCACGTTCATCGCCCTCACGCGCCAGGCGCGCGACGCCCGGGAGGTGGTCCATGGGTAACGTGAGCACCATCTTCCGCCGCGAGTTCGCGGCGTACTTCAACAGCCCCATCGCCTACATCTTCATCATCGTGTTCATCGTGCTGAACTGCGGGCTGTTCATGACGCCCTTCTTCCTGCAGGGCAACGCCGACATGCGCGACTTCTTCGGGAACCTCCCCCTGTTCCTGATCTTCTTCATCCCGGCCGTGACCATGCGGCTGTGGGCGGAGGACAAGCGCAACGGCACCTTCGAGCTGCTCATGACCCTGCCCATGACCGGGCAGCAGGTCATGCTGGGCAAGTACCTGGCGGCCATGGCCTTCTACGTGGTGGCGCTGCTGGGCACCCTGCCCATCCCCATCATGCTGGCCATGCTGGGCAACCCGGACCTGGGCGCCGTGTTCGGCGGCTACCTGGGGGCGCTGCTGCTGGGC
The DNA here is from genome assembly GCA_035447065.1 of Candidatus Krumholzibacteriia bacterium. Taxonomy (GTDB): domain Bacteria; phylum Krumholzibacteriota; class Krumholzibacteriia; order LZORAL124-64-63; family LZORAL124-64-63; genus CALEMW01. The sequence continues at coordinate 64,749 of DAOTGJ010000007.1, read as the reverse complement.
GGGCTGTACATGGCCGTGGGCATCTTCGCCAGCGGCCTGCTGCGCGATCAGATCTCCGCCTTCATCCTGGGCATGCTCGCCTGCTTCCTGCTCTTCCTGCTGGGCATCCCCGCGGTCACCGCCACCATCGACGGCTGGCTGGGCGGCCTGGGCGCGTTCCTGCAGGACACGCTGGGGCTGATGAGCCACTACCAGGCCCTGCAGCGCGGCGTGCTGCAGCTGGGCGACCTGGCCTACTTCCTGGGCCTGACCGCCGTGTTCCTCACGCTCAACGCCCTGTGGCTGGAAGGGAGGAAGTTCTGATGAGCGGCAAGCGACGCACCTTCCGCCTCACCTTCGCCGCCACGGCCCTGCTGCTGCTGGCGGGATCGTTCCTGCTCACGCGCTTCACCGGCGATCTGAGCGGCGCCCGCGCCGACCTCACCAGCGAGCGCCTCTACACCATGAGCCCGTCGGCCAAGACCATCCTGGGCGACCTCAAGGTGCCGGTGCAGGTGAAGCTCTACGTGACGGGCGAGGACCAGATGCCCACGGAGCTGAAGACCCTGGAGCGCGACGTGACGGACAAGCTGCGCGACTACGCGTCGGCGTCCGACGGCATGATCCAGTTCTCCGTGCACGATCCCCAGGACGACGAGGAGATGCAGGACGCGCTGACGCAGCGCGGCATCCGTCCCTTCCAGGTGCAGTCCATCGACAAGGACGAGATCGGCGTGAAGCTGATCTGGAGCGCCATGACCATCGCCTACAAGGACAAGCCGGAGGAGGTGATCCCGCAGGTGCTGCCGCAGTCGCTGGCCAACCTGGAGTACGAGCTGGTCTCGCGCGTGTACCGCCTGACGCGGGACCGCCAGCCGGTGGTGGCGCTGGTGGCGCCCAAGCAGGAGGTGGACCAGCAGACGGCCATGATGTACCTGCAGCAGGGCATGCAGCCGCCCGAGCCGGTGGACGTGTACACCGGCGTGGCGCAGATCCTGCAGCAGGAGCACTACACGGTGCGGCGCGTGGAGCTCACGGCTAACTCCCGCATCCCCGAGGACGCCGACGCCCTGGTGGTGCTCAACCCCCACGGGCTGGACGCGCGGCAGGCCTTCGAGATCAACCGCGCCCTGAGCAACGGGCTGAACACTCTGCTCGCGGTGCAGCTGCACGCCTACGACTACCAGCCCGGGCCGCGCGGCGACTTCATCGTGAGCGGCGCCAGCCAGACCACCGGCCTGGAGGACATGCTGGCCGGCCTGGGCGTCACGGTGGACACGCGGCACCTGTGCGACGAGTCCAACCAGATGCTCAGCGTGCCGCGCACCCAGAACGTGGGCGGCCTGCGCTTCCAGACCAACGAACCGGTGCGCAAGCCCATCCAGATCTGGGTGAACGAGTCCACCATCAACCAGGACGCGCCCATGACCGGCCGCATCGCCAACCTGCTCTACCTCTGGGGCACGGCGCTGGAGACCGACGGCGACGTGCTGGCCTCCCACGGCCTGGAGCAGGAGGTGCTGTTCACCGCCAGCGACCGCGCCTGGCGCGTGCCCTTCCAGGACGGCATGGTGCCCGGCAGCGCCTTCAACGCGTCTGGCAAGTCCATGGAGCCGGGGCTGCCCCTGGCCGTGCGGCTGAGCGGGGAGTTCCCCGACACCTTCAACGCGACCGGCGCGCCGGCCTGGGCCGCCGCGCCCGGCGCCGAGGCGCCCGATCCCGCCGACGACCGCATCGCGCCGCTGGCCCCCGCCGCGGCCCAGCTGGTGGTGGTGGGCTGCGCCAAGATGTTCGACGACATGGCGCTGCAGGCCGGGCAGAACCCGCTGCTGCTGATCAACGCCGTGGACAACATGGTGCACGGCGACGATCTGGTCTCCATCCGCAGCAAGATCCTCACGCAGCGCGTGATCCGGCCGGTGAGCGACCGCGAGAAGCTGGCCTTCCGCATCTTCGTCACCGCCCTGGTGCCGTGCCTCATCGCCGCCTACGGCCTGTTCCGCGCCGCGGCGCGACGCAAGGAGGTGACCCGATGAAGCCCCGTCAGCTGGCGTTCCTGACCGCCTTCGTGGCCGCCCTGGCCGCCGCGGTGGCCTATCAGACCGTGAGCCACGACCGCGCCACGTCGCAGAGCGACACGCGGCCCGTGCTGGACGTGAACGTGGTGGCCGAGGAGATCAACCGCGTGGTGGTGACCCAGGGCGGCGCCGACTCCACCCGGGTGGTGGTGGAGAAGCTGCCCGACCGCTGGGTGGTGCGCACCGCCTGGGACCACGAGGCCGACGAGCGCAAGGTGCGCGAGCTCATCGACGCCCTCAACGGGCTGCGCGGCGAGTTCCGCTCCGACGACGCCTCGGTCCTGGCCGACTACGGCCTGGGCCCCGACGCCGACCCCGCCTCGATCACCGTGACCCTCTACGGCGCCGACTGGCAGGAGGTGGCGGCCGTGGAGCTGGGCGCCGCGTCCCAGGGCGGCGTGTTCCTGCGCGAGCCGGGCCGCGACGCCGCCTACCTCTCGCGCACGGACGTGCTCGGCAAGCTGGGCATGTGGGGCGGTCCCAAGGCCCCGGAGCAGCGCACGTTCCTGGACCTGGACGTCTTCCAGTGCGACCCGGCGGACATCCGCAGCATCACTCTGACCGAGGGCGACGAGGTGCTGCGGCTGGAGAAGACCTTCGCGGCCGCCGACAGCACCGGCGCCGCGGACCCGTCCACCTGGGAGTGGGTGCTGACCCAGCCGGAGCGTCGCCCCCTGGCCAAGACCAAGGCCGACGGGCTCATGACCGCCCTGACCAAGGTGCAGGCGGCCGACGTGGCCGACCCCAAGGCGGACTGGCGCGGCTACGGCCTCTGGAAGGCGCCGCGGCGCGTGGAGGTGGGCCTGGCCGACGGCGGCACCTTCGAGCTGCGCTGGGGCGAGGAGCGCGACGCCGGCCCGGGCACCCAGGAGGGCGTGTATGTGATGTCGTCCCGCGACCAGACCGTCTGGGTGATCCGCAAGTTCAAGGCCGACCAGATCTTCAAGACCCTGGCGGACCTGCTGCCGGAGAGCTGAGCGCGGACGCGGAACCTGCCGACGCGCCCGGGGACCACCCCGGGCGCGTCGTTTTTTATCCCTTGATCGCGCTCCTTCGCGGCGCGATCCTCAAGGGGCAGACACCTTTCCGCAGCCAACCGGAGGAACCGCCTTGAGCACCGACCGCCGCGCCCCCGTCCTGCTGAAGGACGCCCTCGTCCTGGACTACCTCCCCCTGGACCTGGAGGCCGCCCCCGACCCCAAGGTGGAGCGCTGCGACCTGCTCATCGACGGTTCCCGCATCGCCGCCCGCGGCCGCGACCTCGCGCCGCCCCCGGGCGCGGAGGTGAAGGACCTGGACGGCCGCGTGGTCATGCCCGGCTACGTCAACGGCCACACCCACATGTACATGACCATGGCCCCCGGCATGCCGGCGCCGGCCACCACGCCGCGCAGCTTCCAGGAGGCCCTGACGGAGATCTGGTGGAAGCTGGACCGCGCCTTCGACCGCGAGGCCATCCATCAGAGCGCCCTGGCCGGCGGCTGGGACGCCCTGCGCTGCGGCACCACCCTGGTCCTGGACCACCACTCCAGCCTCACGAGCGTGGGCGGCTCCCTGGACGCCGTGTCCGACGCCCTGCGCAAGGTGGGCCTGCGCGGCGCCCTCTGCTACGAGGTGACGGACCGCGGCGGCCCCGGCAGCCGCGACACCGCCCTGGCCGAGAACCGCCGCTGGCTGACCCGGATGCGCGACGAGTCCACCACGGACGTGCCCTGGTTCCGCGGCTGCGTGGGCGCCCACGCCAGCTTCACGCTGGAGGACCGCACCCTGGAGCAGCTCGCGGAGCTGGCGTCGGAGTTCGACGTGGGAGTGCACATGCACCTGGGCGAAGGCACCACGGACCGCGAGCTCTGCCTGGACCGCGGCTGGCCTGCGCCGGTGGAGCGCCTGGACCGCTTCGGTCTGCTGGGACCGCGCACCCTGCTGGCCCACTGCGTGGACGTGACCGACGAGGAGCTGGTCCTGCTGCGGCATCGCCGCTGCTGGCTGCTGCACAACTGCCGCTCCAACATGAACTACGCCATGGGCCGCGCCCGCGTGGAGAAGTTCCCCGAGCGCGCCTGCTTCGGCACCGACGGCGTGGACGAGAACATGCTGGGCGAGATGCGCACCTCCTTCTACCGCGGCAACGAGAGCGGCCGCGGCTCGCTGGGCTTCAGCGGCGCGCGCAAGCTGTGGGTGGGCGGCTACCGCCTGGCCCGCGAGCTCTTCGGCGAACCCTTCGGATCGCTGGCTGCCGGCGCCCCCGCCGACTTCGTCATCTGCAACCAGGGCCACAAGAGCCCGCTGTCCGGCGACAACTGGCTCAGCCTGCTGCTCTTCGGCTTCCATCCCTGGGACATCCGCGAGGTCTACGTGGACGGCGTGCGGCGCTTCAACTACGGCGACGCCGCCCCCTACGACGGCGTGTCGGTCCGCGCCGCGGCCAAGCGCATCTGGGACAAGATGTCAGCCGTGTAGACGACGCCCCGGGCTTTTCTCCCGTCGCGAGAGCGGCCTCAG
>DAOTGJ010000007.1:56835-60090 GCA_035447065.1 Candidatus Krumholzibacteriia bacterium | reverse complement strand
GTCAGCCGTGTAGACGACGCCCCGGGCTTTTCTCCCGTCGCGAGAGCGGCCTCAGGGTCGGAGGGCGGCGAGGATGAAGGCGAGGACGGGCTCCGCGCGGGAGGCGAGGCGGGAGTTGTCGTCGGCCAGGATCCAGTCCGTCACGGTCTGGTCCAGCACTCCGAAGATCAGCTTGGCCGTGTCCATGGGATCGGCGTCGGCGCGGAAGGCGCCGGCGCGCTGCCCGTGGCCCACCACCTCGGCCAGGATCCCCAGGTATTCCCGCAGGCGCGTGCGCGAGTAGAGCCCCATGAACTGCAGGCTGTGGCGGAGCTCCACCTGGAGCACCACGGCCAGATCGTGATCCCGGCCCACCAGCTCCAGGTGCTGGCGCACCACCGCGGCCAGACGCTCCGGCGCCGTGCCGGCGGCGGGAATGGCCTCGGCGCCCTGGCGGATGAAGCGGTCCATGGCCCGGTCCAGCACCGCGGTGAGGATGGCGTCCTTGTTCTCGAAGTAGAGGTAGATGGTGCCGTCGGCCACGCCCGCGCGGCGGGCGATGCGGGCCACCGTGGTGCCGAAGTAGCCGCTGCGCGCGATCTCCACCACCGCCGCGTCCAGGATGCGGTGGCGCTTGTCGTCGCGCCGGGCCTCGCGGGCGCCGCCGGATATGAATGGACGTTCAGCCACGACGCTCCCCCACACGGCACCATTCGGCCGGAATCTCATGTTATTGCAGGATTTCGCGGTCAATACGACATTGACACATCTCGCGACCCCGCCTAGAATACTGAATGATCATTCAGTTTCCAAGTCCTTTTCCCCGGGAGCGACCATGCAACCACGGATCCGCAAGGTGGCGGTCCTCGGCTCCGGCGTCATGGGCAGCGCCATCGCGGCCCACTTCGCCAACGCCGGGATCCCCTCGCTGGTGCTCGACATCGTGCCGCCGGACCTGACCGACGCCGAGCGCGGCGACCCCCGCGCCCGCAACCGTCTGGTGGACGGCGCCGTGCAGGCCCTGCTGAAGTTCAAGCCGTCGCCCCTGTACACCGCGGACCGGCTGGCCCTGATCCGGACGGGCAACTTCGAGGACGACCTGCCGCGCATCGCCGAGGCCGACTGGATCATCGAGGTGGTCAAGGAGGATCCGGCGGTGAAGGAGCTGGTGCTGCGCAACGCGGCGCCCCACGTGCGCGACGGCGCCTGGCTGAGCAGCAACACCTCGGGCCTCTCGCTGGCCGCCATGAGCGCCGTGCTGCCCGCGGGCCTGCGCCCCCGCTTCTTCGGCTCCCACTTCTTCAACCCGCCCCGCTACATGACCCTGCTGGAGATGATCCCCACGGCCGACACGGATCCCGACGTGCTGGCCGCGGCGGCGGCGTTCAGCGAGGCGGTGCTGGGCAAGGGCATCGTCACGGGCAAGGACACGCCCAACTTCGTGGCCAACCGCGTGGGCGTGCACGCCATGATGGTGACCATGCGGGTGATGCAGGAGATGGGGCTGACCGTCGAGGAGATCGACGCCCTGACCGGACCGGCCGTGGGCCGCCCCAAGACCGCCACCTTCCAGCTGGCCGACCTGGTGGGCCTGGACACCTTCGTCCACGTGGCGGACAACGTGCACCGCACCGCTGAGGGCGACGAGGCCCGCGACGTGTTCGACGCCCCGCCCTTCCTGCGCGCCATGGTGGCCAAGGGCCTGCTGGGCCGCAAGAGCGGCGCCGGCTTCTACCGCATGCAGAAGACCGCCGACGGCGGCCGCGAGTTCCTCACCCTGGACCTGGAGGCCCTGGAGTACCGCGCCAAGGCCAAGGCCCGCTTCCCGGAGCTGGAGGCCGCCAAGAGCGTGGACGACCTCCCCGCCCGCCTGCGCCAGCTGGTGTGGGCCAAGGGCCGCGCCGCCGACGCGCTCTGGAACCTGCTGGCGCCCACCTTCAGCTACTGCGCCATGCGCGTGGGCGAGATCTGCGACGACGCCGACGCCATCGACCGCGCCGTGCGCTGGGGCTTCAACTGGGACCTGGGCCCGTTCGAGGTCTGGGACGCCCTGGGCTTCCGCAAGGTGACCGAGCGCCTGCGCGCCGACGGCCGTCCCCTGCCCGCCTGGGTGGACGCCCTGATGGACGCCGGCGCCGAGACCCTGCTCCAGCCCGGCAAGGCCCCCACCGCCGAGCCCGGCGTGATGGCCGACCTGCCCGTGGACCCGCGCGCCTTCGATTTCGAGATCCTGCGCGCCGCCGGGCGCGAGGTGCGCCGCAACCCCGGCGCCTCCCTGCTGGACCTGGGCGACGGCGTGCTGGGCCTGGAGTTCCACAGCAAGATGAACGTGCTGGGCCAGGACCAGATCTCCATGCTCATGACCGGCTGCGAGCTGGCGGAGAAGGAGTGGCGGGGCATCGTGGTGGCCAACCAGGCGGACAACTTCTCCGCCGGCGCCAACCTCATGATGCTGATGATGGAGGCCATGGAAGGCAACTGGGAGGACATCGCCATGATCGTGCGCGCCTTCCAGAACGCCACGGACCGCCTGCAGTTCTGCGGCGTGCCCGTGGTGACCGCGCCCCACGGCCTGGCCCTGGGCGGCGGCTGCGAGATCACCATGGCCGGCGACCAGGTGCGCGCCGCGGCGGAGACCTACATCGGCCTGGTGGAGTTCGGCGCGGGCGTGGTGCCCGCGGGCGGCGGCTGCGTGCGGCTGTACCAGCACCACCTGGAGCGCACGGCGGATCCCAAGGACCTCTTCCCCGCCTTCAAGGCCACCTTCGAGACCATCGGCATGGCCAAGGTGGCCACCAGCGCCGCGGAGGGCGCGGAGCTGGGCTACCTGCGGCGGTCGGACAGCTGGAGCCTGAACCGCTTCCGCCACGTGGCCGAGGCCAAGGACCGCGTGCTGGCCCTGGCCGACGCCGGCTACGTGCCGCCCGTGCCCCAGGCCGCCATCCCGGTCATGGGCCGCAGCGGCGTGGCCCTGGCCGAGAGCGTGCTGTTCAACATGGAGGAGGCGGGCTACGTGAGCGCCCACGACCACAAGATCGGCGGCTACCTGGCGCGGATCCTGTCGGGCGGCGACGTGGCCGGGCCCACCACCGTGAGCCACGCCCACATGCTGGACCTGGAACGCGAGTACTTCCTGAAGCTGTGCGGCGAGCGCAAGACGCTCGAGCGCATGGAGAGCATCCTGAAAACCGGCAAGCCCCTGCGCAACTAGGAGGGTTGGATATGAGAGACGTCGTCGTCGCCCTGGCGCTGCGCACCCCCGTGGGGAAGGCCGGC
>DAOTGJ010000007.1:51415-56735 GCA_035447065.1 Candidatus Krumholzibacteriia bacterium | reverse complement strand
TATGAGAGACGTCGTCGTCGCCCTGGCGCTGCGCACCCCCGTGGGGAAGGCCGGCAAGGGCTCCTTCGCCCAGACCCGCCCCGACACCCTGGGCGCCGCGGTGATCCGCGGCCTGCTGGAACGCGCCCCCAAGCTGGACCCCGAACGCCTGGGGGACGTGATCATGGGCTGCGCCATGCCCGAGGGCGAGCAGGGCATGAACGTGGGCCGCAACGTGGCCCTGATGGCCGGGCTGCCCGACACGGTGCCCGGCATGACCGTGAACCGCTTCTGCTCCTCGGGCCTGGAGACCATCGCCCTGGGCGCCCTGAAGATCGCCCACGGCTGGACCGACGCGGTGATCGCCGGCGGCATCGAGAGCATGACCGCCGTGCCCCTGGGCGGGCACCGCTACCTGCCCAGCCCGGAGATCATGGCCGCGGACCCGCCCACGTTCCTGAACATGGGACTCACGGCGGAGCGCCTGGTCGTGGAGGACGGGCTGAGCCGCGAGGCCCAGGACGCCTTCGCCCTGGCCAGCCACCGCAAGGCCGTGGACGCCATCGGCGCGGGCCGCTTCAAGGACGAGATCGTGCCGGTGGCCACCCGGCTGAGCCGGCCGGACGCCAAGGGCGTGCCGCGGGAGCAGGAGCTCACCGTGGACACGGACGAGGGGCCGCGGGCCGACACCACCGTGGAGGCCCTGGCCCGCCTCAAGCCCGCCTTCAAGGCCGGCGGCACCGTGACCGCCGGCAACGCCAGCCAGACCAGCGACGGCGCCGCGGCCGTGCTGCTGACCACGCCGGAGCTGGCGGCCCAGTGGGGCCTGGAGCCCCTGGCGCGCTTCGTGACCTACGCGGTGGCGGGCGTGCCGCCGGAGATCATGGGCATCGGTCCGGTGGAGGCCGCGCCCAAGGCGCTGGCGCAGGCGGGGCTGGGCTTCGGCGATCTGGACGTCATCGAGCTCAACGAGGCCTTCGCCGCCCAGAGCCTGAGCGTCCTCAAGCGCCTGGGCCTGCAGGCCGATGATCCCCGCATCAACCCCAACGGCGGCGCCATCGCCCTGGGGCATCCCCTGGGCTGCACCGGCGCCAAGCTGACGGCCACGGCCCTGCACGAGCTGAAGCGGCGCGGCGGCAAGCGCGCCATGGTGACCATGTGCGTGGGCACGGGCATGGGCGCCGCCGGCATCTTCGAAGCCATCTGAGGAGACGACCATGAGCGAGACCAGGACCTATCCCACCGGCGGCCAGTTCCTGCTGGAGGGCACCGACCCCGCCGACGTCTTCACCCCGGAGGACTTCGACGAGAACCAGCGCATGATCGCCCAGGCGGCGCGCGACTTCGTGGCCCAGAAGGTGGAGCCGGTGCTCGAGCAGCTCGAGTACCCCGGCGACACCAGCCTGGGCAAGGGGCTGCTGAAGGAGGCGGGCCAGATGGGCCTGCTGATGATCGACGTGCCGGAGGCCTTCGGCGGCATGGGCGCCAACAAGGCCACGGTGATGATCGTGAGCGAGATCGTGGCGTGGGCCGGCAGCTTCGCCGTCACGCACGGGGCGCAGAGCGGCATCGGCACCCTGCCCATCGTCTACTTCGGCACGCCGGCGCAGAAGGAGAAGTACCTGGCGCGCATCGCCACCGGCGAGATGCTCTCCTGCTACTGCCTCACGGAGCCCGGCAGCGGCAGCGACGCCCTGGCCGCCGCCACCACGGCCAAGCTCAACGCCGAGGGCACGCACTTCATCCTCAACGGCACCAAGCAGTACATCACCAACGCGGCGTACGCGGACCTGTTCATCGTCTTCGCCAAGATCGACGGCGAGCACTTCAGCGCGTTCCTGGTGGAGAAGGACTTCGGCGGCCTGACCGTGGGCCCCGAGGAGAAGAAGATGGGCATCAAGGGCAGCAGCACCTGCCCGGTGATCCTGGAGGACTGCCCCGTGCCGGTGGAGAACCTGCTGGGCGAGGCGGGCAAGGGCCATCTCATCGCCTTCAACATCCTGAACGTGGGGCGCTTCAAGCTGGGCGCCAGCACCACCGGCGGCTGCAAGCTGGTGCTGGAGCACGCGGTGCCGTACACGTCGGATCGGCATCAGTTCGGGCAGCCGCTCAACGCCTTCGGGCTGATCCGCAGCAAGATCGCCGACGTGGCCGCGCGCACGTTCCTGGCCGAGAGCATGGTGTACCGCACCGCCGGCCTGCTGGACGCCGCCATCGCCTCGCTGGACAAGGGCGCGCCGGACTACGACCTCCAGTCCATCCTGAAGGTGGAGGAGTTCAGCATCGAGTGCAGCATGATCAAGGTGTTCGCGAGCGAGGCCCTGCGCCTGGCGGCGGACGAGGGCGTGCAGATGCTGGGCGGCTACGGCTACTGCTCGGAGTACCCGCTGGAGCGCTTCTTCCGCGACGAGAAGATCAACCGCATCTTCGAGGGCACCAACGAGATCAACCGCATGCTGGTGCCGGGCATGCTCATGCGCAAGGCCATGAAGGGCGAGCTGCCCCTGCTGCAGGCGGCGCAGAAGGTGGCCGAGGAGCTGACCAGCATCCCGTCGTTCGGCGATCCGGGCGAACCCGGGTTCCTGGAGGATGAGACCAAGCTCATCATCAACATGAAGAAGACGGCGCTGGCGGCCCTGGGTATCGCGGCCCAGAAGTTCGGCGCCGGGCTGAAGGACCACCAGGAGGTGCTGGCCGACGCGGCGGACATCGTCATGGAGGCCTACGCCTGCGAGAGCGCCCTGCTGCGCACCCTGAAGACCAAGGGCCGCGGCGACGAGGCCAAGGCCGGCCTCATGGCCGCCATGCTCACCCTGTCCGTGCACGACAGCATGGAGACCGTGGGCACCAAGGCGCGCCAGATCCTGGCCAACACCCTGGAGGGCGACGAGCTGCGCACCATGGGCGCCGGGCTGCGCCGGCTGGTGAAGCACGATCCCGTGAACCGGGAGAAGCTGCACGACGCCATCGCGCAGAAGGTGATCGACGCCGGCGAGTATCCCCTGTAGGACGACGCCATGAAACGGACGCACCGCCGAATATCGTGAAGCCGACCCGAGGGCGCCGCCGCCGCGGCGCCCGGCTTCGCGACGTTCGGGGTGTGGCCAAGCGGTGAAGGCAGCCGCCTTATACGCGGAAGACCGTGGGTTCGAATCCCACCGCCCCGACCATCCTCTCCCTTGACCGGATCCGGTCTCCGGCCCCATCTTCAGCGCGACGGAACGCCCCAGTCCCCGACCGAGGACGGACCCTTGCGCCGACGCCGCTTCCTGGAGATCTCCGCCCTGAGCGGCGCCGCCCTGGCCTGGCCGCTGCCCCTGCGCGCGGCCGCCGACACGGGCGAGCGCAGCCTGATCCTGCGCAACCTCCACACCGGCGAGCGCGAGCGTCTGGTCTACCGGCCCGGCGAAGTGCTGCCGCCGGAGCTCCAGTCCGCCGTGAACACCCTGCTGCGCGACCACCGCAACGGCGACGTGCACCCCATCGATCCCGACCTGCTGGATCTGCTGCAGACGACGGCGGCCGCCTGCGGGGCGGCCGCCGACTTCACCGTGCTCTCCGGCTACCGCTCACCGGCCACCAACGAGGCCCTGCGCCGGGCCGGCCGCAGCGTGGCCAAGAACAGCTTCCACCTCACCGGCCGCGCCGTGGACGTGCGCCTGGCCGGCGTGGATCTGGAGCGCCTCCGCCGCGCCGCCCGCGCGCTCCACCGCGGCGGCGTGGGCCACTACCCGGGTCCCGGCTTCGTCCATCTCGACACGGGCCCATTCCGCACCTGGTAGCCCCTCCCGCTCCAGCCGCGCCAGCGCCTCGCGCAGGGGCGCGTCGTGGCCGTAGAGATCGTCGCGGTAGTGGACCGCGCCGTCGCGGTCCGTCCAGGCCGTGAGGTAGACCAGCCGCACGGGCACGGGCTCGGCCAGGGCCAGGCTGCGGTGCCGTCCCTCGGCCACGCGCGCGCCCACCTTCGCATCGCCGAGCAGGCAGGCGGCCAGGGCCACGGGGTCCTCCACGCGCACGCAGCCGGAACTGGCCGCGCGCACGGGCCGGCGGAAGTCGTCGCGCGCGGGCGTGCCGTGCAGGTACACGCTGGCGGCGTTGGGGAACAGGAACTTCACCGGCCCCAGGGGATTCTGAGGGCCCGGATCCTGACGCAGCTTGTAGGCCAGGTTCCAGGGGCGCACCAGATCCCACATCACCGTGGCCGGATCGATCTCCGGCGCGCCCGGATCCCAGCTCGCGTACACGCGGATGCCGCGCTCCGTGAGGAACGACGGGTCCTGCTTCACCTTGGGCAGCACGTCGCGCCGCGCCAGCTTCTGGGGGATGTTCCAGTAGGGATGCAGCTCCACGCTGGTCATCAGGCCGCTGAGCACGGGCGTGGGGCGGTCCGGCCGGCCCACCACCGTGCGCATGGCCAGCAGCACGTCGTCGCCGCGGCGCACCTCCAGCTCCTGGGCGGCGATGTTCACGCGCACCTCGCGACCGCTCCCGGGCCGCTCGGCGGCGCGCAGGCGCGTCAGGTTGAGGCGCACCTGCTCGATGCGGTCGGCCACGGGCACGTCCAGCGCCGCGCGGGTGGCGGGCCCCAGCACGCCGTCGGCCGCCAGGCCGCAGCGGGCCTGATAGGCGCGCAGGGCGGCGGCCAGGCCCTCGTCGAAATCGTGGTCCCGCTCCACCGGCGGCAGCGGCGCCTCCCACGCCAGACGCGTGCGCAGGGCGCGCACCTCGGGACCGCGCTCGCCGGGATGGAGCACCGGCCCCTCGGGCAGCAGCGGCCAGCCTCCGACGGCCTGCTGGGCCCGCAGCCGGCCCAGCACGCGAACCAGATCCCGGTAGTCCGCCCCGGTGGGCCGCAGGGCCTCCACGGCGTCCACGGGGTCCTCGCCCGCCTCCAGGGCGGCCAGCAGCGCCGGCGCCGGGTCCTGGGGCACGGGCGCCAGCCAACGCTCGTGGAAGGTGGTGGGATCCACGCCGAAGCCCACCAGCGCACGGCCCAGCCGCAGCCAGGTGTCCGCGGCGTAGCGCGCCCGCTCCTGGGGCGAGAGGCTCCGCACGGTGGGGTCCATGAGCATGATGGCGCGTGGATCCAGGCCCTCGTCGCCGGCGGTCATCACCGCCGCGCGCAGCCGGTCCGCGGTCTCGGGCGTCCAGACGTCCGGGTCCGCCGTGACGACGGCGGCCCGGGCCTGGGGCAGAAGCAGAAGCATGAGCAACGCGACGACGAGGTCGCGACGGATCGTCCACACGGCGGTCCCCCACGGATTGTGGGCCCGCCCCTCCTGGGTCCCCCTGCGCCCGCGGCTCCTGTGCGGGCGGCTGATTTAGGGAATCATTATATCAC
>DAOTGJ010000007.1:29778-51315 GCA_035447065.1 Candidatus Krumholzibacteriia bacterium | reverse complement strand
CATGGGCACCACCGCCCGCGCCACCGTGGAGGTGTGGGACCGCACCATCGAGCGGATGCCCGCCGAGGTGGTGGCGGCCACCTTCGACTCCGTGGAGGTGCGGCTGAGCTCCTGGCGCGACGACAGCGAGGTGGGCCGCCTCAACGCCGCGCCCGCGGACACGGTGCTGCCGGTGAGCCTGTGGCTGAGCGAGTGCCTGCGCGTGGGCGAGGCCCTGCACCGCGGCAGCGGCGGCGCCTTCGACCTCACCGCCTACCCGCTCATGCGGCTCTGGGGCTTCCGCGGCGGCGAGGGGCGGCTGCCCTCCCAGGCGGAGGTGGACTCGGCGCGGGCGTTGATGGACCGCTACGTGTTCGACGCCGCGAACCGCACCATCGTCAAGCAGGACGCGCGCTGCCGCTTCGACCTGGGGGGCATCGCCAAGGGGTTCGCCGTGGACCGCGCGGTGGCCAACCTGAAGGAGCTGGGCATCAGCGCCGCCCTCATCGACCTGGGGGGCAACCTCTACGCCCTGGGCAAGCCGCAGGGGCGCGACGCGTGGACCATCGGCGTGCGGGACCCGCGGGACCGCGACCGCCTGCTGGCCACGTTCTCCACCTGGCACCGGGCGGTGGCGTCGAGCGGATCGTACGAGCGGTTCGTGGAGATCGACGGCCGCCGCTACGGCCACATCATGAATCCCGCCACGGGCCGGCCGGCCGAGGGGCTGCTGGGCACCACGGTGATCCATCCCAGCGCCACGCTCTGCGACGGCCTCTCCACCACGCTCTTCGTGGCGGGGCCGGACGAGGCGGTGCGGCTGCTGCGCGAGACCTACCGCGACGTGGAGGCCATCCTGGTGCTGCCGCCGGCCACGGACGACGGCCCGGCGCGCGTGCTCGCCACCGCGGGGTTGCGCGGCGACCTGGCCCTGGAGCCCGCGCGCCGGACCGACACCGTGCTGCAGTTCCTGAACCGCTAGTCCGGCTGCTCCAGGTTCTCGTGCAGGCGGCAGAGCACGCAGCTGCCGCAGTCCATCTCCCGCGGCGGCGCGTAGGCCTCCCCGGCGCGGATGGCCCGCTTCTCCTCCAGCGCGTTCATGCCGGCCAGCAGGAAGCCCAGGGTCAGGAACGCCCCCGGCGGCAGGATCATGACCAGCAGCCGCGGCGCCGCGTCGCCCAGGATCTGCACGCCCAGCAGCGAGCCCGAGCCCAGCAGCTCGCGCACGGCGCCCAGCACCATCAGTCCCAGGGTGAACCCCAGCCCCATGCCCACGCCGTCCAGCAGCGCCCACCCCGCGGAGTTGCGGCCGGCGAAGGCCTCCGCGCGTCCCAGGATCACGCAGTTCACAACGATCAGCGGAATGAACAGCCCCAGGCTCCGGTGCAGCTCGAAGAGATAGGCGTGCATCACCAGGTCCACCACCGTCACGAAGGAGGCGATGACCACGATGTAGGCCGGGATGCGCACCTTCTTGGGGATGAAGCTCCGCAGCAGCGACACCATGACGTTGCTGCAGATGAGCACGAAGGTGCTGGCCAGCCCCATGCCCAGCCCGTTGAGCACGCCGGTGGTGACCGCCAGGGTGGGGCACAGCCCCAGCAGCAGACGGAAGACGGGGTTTTCCTTCCAGAGCCCGCGCATGAGGATGGTGGTGGCGTTCATGGTGCCTCCTTGACGGCGCCCATCAGCTCCGCGCGGTCGGCGCGGAACCGTTCCAGGCCCGCGGTCAGCGCGTCGCAGATGGCGCGCCCGGTGACCGTGGCGCCCGTGATGGCATCCACCTGGCCGCCGTCCTTGGTCACGCGCCAGTCGCGGTCCTCCAGTCCGTGGCCGGCGTAGAACGCCTGCAGCACGTCCGGCGCGGCGTAGTTGGCGCCCAGGCCGGGCGTCTCGGCGTGGCGCAGGATCCGCACGCCGCGGACCACGCCCTGCGGATCCACGCCGATCATGACCTCGATCTCACCCGAGTACCCCAGCCCGGTGACCGCGGTGAAGGCCACGCCCGTGGGGCCGTCGGCGTCGGCGCCCACGACGTACGCCGCGGGCCCGTCCGCGCCGCCCACCGTGTCCTCGCTCAGCGTGGCGAACGCCGGCAGCACCGCTTCCACGGCCTGACGCCGCGCCTGCGCCTCCGCGCGCGCGATGGGCTCGCGCGTCAGGGCGTCCACCCGGCTGAGGGCCAGGGCCGCCACGGCGCAGATCAGGGCCAGGCGCAGGGGCAGGTTGATCATCTCCCTCACGATCCCGCCTCCCCGTGCAGCCGACGGCCCGTGCCGAAGACCCGGGGCCGCACGCCGCGGTCGATCAGCGGCGTCCCCGCGTTCATCAGCAGGATGGCGAAGCTCACGCCCTCCGGATACCCGCCCCAGAGCCGGATCACCGCGGTGAGCACGCCGCAGCCCACGCCGAAGATCAGCATGCCGCGCCGCGTCACCGGCGAGGTCACCATGTCCGTGGCCATGAAGAACGCCCCAAGGAGCAAGCCGCCGGACAGCAGATGGAACAGGGGGTCGGCGTAGGTGCCCGGGTCCGCGAGCCAGCAGGCGCCGGTGATCAGCGCCACGGCCCCCAGGAAGCCCACCGGGATCTGCCAGCGGATGTGGCCGCGCCACAGCAGGAACAGCCCGCCGGCCAGCAGCGCCAACGCGCCCGCCTCCCCCAGGCTGCCGCCGGTGCGGCCCAGCAGCAGGTCCAGGGTGCCGCCCGTCTCCGCCTGGGCCACGCCGCGGCCCAGGGCCACGGCCTCCTTCACCGCGCCCAGGGGCGTGGCGCCGGTGGCCGCGTCCAGGGGCGTGCCCGGCCCTCCGGGCAACGCCCAGCGCGTCATGGGCACCGGGAAGCTGATGAGCAGGAACACGCGGGCCACCAGGGCGGGATTGAACGGATTGCAGCCCAGCCCGCCGTAGATGGCCTTGGCCAGCCCGATGGCCACCAGGCAGCCGATCAGCACCAGCCACCAGGGGCTGGTGGACGGCAGGTTCATGGCCAGCAGCACGCCGGTGACCACGGCGCTCAGGTCCCGCAGGGTGCCGCGCCGGCCCAGCAGGCGATTGGCCGCCCACTCCACGCCCACGCAGCCGCCCACGGCCAGCGCCAGCACCTTCAACGCGCCCAGGCCGAAGAACCAGAGCCCCACCAGCACGGCCGGCAGCAGGGCCAGGATCACGTCGCGCATGATGGCGCGCACGTCCACGCCCCTGTGGATGTGGGGCGACGGGCTCATGATGAAGTCGTCGCGGGTGTTGCCGGTCATGGGTTCCTCGGTTCAGGCCGCGCCGGCGGCCTTGGGCTGCAGCGCCCGCACCTCGGCCTTGCCGCGGCGGAAGAGCTGGACCAGGGGACGTCGGGACGGGCAGACGTAGGCGCAGCTGCCGCACTCGATGCAGTCGGTCACGTGCCAGGCGGGCAGATCCGCGAACACGCCCCGTTCCGACAGCACGCCCATGGCGCTGGGCACCAGGCCCATGGGGCAGGCGTCCACGCAGAAGCCGCAGCGGATGCAGGGGCCGCCCTCGAACAGCACCACGTCGCGCTCGCGCAGGCAGAGCACGCCGCTGGTGCCCTTGAGCACGGGCACGTCCATGTCGAACTGGCCCAGGCCCATCATGGGGCCGCCCAGGACCACCTTGGCGGCGTCCGCCGTCAGGCCGCCGCAGAACGCCAGCACGTCCGTCAGGGGCGTGCCCACGCGCACGCGCACGTTGCGCGGCGTGCGCACGGCCGGACCGGTGACCGTGGCCACGCGTTCGGTCATGGGACGTCCGTCGCGCACGGCTTCCACGCAGGCCACGGCGGTGCCCACGTTCTGCACCACGCAGCCCACGTCCATGGGCAGCCCGCCCGACGGCACCTCGCGCCCGGTCACCGCGGCGATCAGGTGCTTCTCCGAACCCTGGGGGTACTTGGTCTCCAGGAGGTGGAACGCCAGATCCAGATCGCGCGGGCAGGCGTCGCGCAGGGCCGCCAGGGCGTCGGGCTTGTTGGACTCCACGCCCACGTGCCCCGCGGTCACGCCCAGCACGCGCATCATCAGACCCACGCCCTCCAGCACCGCGGCGGGCTGCTCCACCATCACGCGGTGGTCGGCGGTCAGGTAGGGTTCGCACTCGGCGCCGTTGAGCAGGAAGGCCGTGATGGGCTTGTCCTCCGGCGGGCTCAGCTTCACGTGGGTGGGGAACGCCGCGCCGCCCATGCCCACCACGCCCGCATCGCGGATCAGCCCCTTGAGCAGGGCGGGCTCGAGGGTCCGCCAATCGCCGTGCGGCGTGATGCCCTCCCACCAGGCGTCCCGCCCATCGCTTTCGATCTCCACCGCGAGCTGGGGCCGTCCCACCGGGTGGGGCAGCTCCTTCACGGAGGTCACCGTGCCGCTGGTGGGCGCGTGGACCGGCACCGAGACGAAACCCCGCGGCTCCGTGAGCGGCTGCCCGCGCCCCACCGCGTCGCCCTTGGCCACGACCACCTCGCCCGGCGCGCCCAGGTGCTGGGCGACCGGCACCACGTAGCGGGGCAGCAGGGGCAGCGTCGCGGTCGTCGACGCCGCCGTGTCCTTGTGGTACGCGGGGTGGATCCCGCCTGCGAACTTCACGGCGTGCCCCCTTCCGTCCCCTGCTCCACATGGACGATGGCGCCCGTGGGACACAGATCCACCAGTGCGGGATCGTCCGGCGCACGGCCGTAGTCCACCTCCGCCAGGAAGTCGGAGACCACGATGCGCGGGTCCTCCGCGAAGGCCTTCTCGCACTTGCGGCATCCCAGGCAGGCCACCGAGCACTGCTTCTTCACCCCGGCGCCCTTGCCGTGGTTGCTGCAGAGCACGTGCACCGTGGCGCTCTTGGGCACCAGCTTGATGATGTCCTTGGGGCAGGCGGTCACGCACCGCCCGCAGCCCGTGCAGCGCGCCGGGAGGACGCGGGCCACCCCCGCCGCGGTCATCTCCACGGCGCCGAAGGCGCAGGCGGCCTGGCAGTCGCCCAGGCCCAGGCAGCCCCAGCCGCAGGCCTTGTCGCCGCCGCCCAGCTGGACCGCGCTCGCACAGGAGGCCAGGCCGTTGTAGCGGTAGCGGCGGGCGGCCACGTGGTCGTCGCCCTGGCAGAGGATCAGGGCCACCTGGGGCTCGCGCTCGTCCAGCTCCAGGCCCATGACCGCGGCCACCAGCTCCGCCGACCTCCGGTCGCACACCGGGCAGTCCGCCGCGGCGGCGTCGCCGCGGACCACGGCCCCGGCGAAGTCCGCGCAGCCGGCGTAGCCGCAGCCGCCGCAGTTGGCGCCGGGAAGCAGGTCGGCGATCTCGTCCTGGCGCGCATCGCCCTCCACCGCGAAGACGCGCGCGGCGGCGGCGAGCCCCAGTCCGGAGAGCAGTCCCAGGCCCGCGAGGGCGGCGATGGGAACCAGCATCACGCGCCTCCTACTTCACGAGTCCGGCGAAGCCCATGAACGACAGCGAGAGGATCCCCGCCGTGACCAGCGCCAGCGCCGTGCCCCGGAAGCTCCGGGGCGCATCGGCCAGGGCCAGCACCTCGCGGATGCCCGAGAACAGCACCAGCGCCAGGCCGAACCCCACCCCCGCCGCCAGGCTGAACACCGCGGTCTCCAGCAGCGTGTGATCGTTCTGGATGTTCATGACGGCGCAGCCCAGCACCGCGCAGTTGGTGGTGATCAGGGGCAGGAAGATGCCCAGGGAGCGGTAGAGAGCCGGGCTGAGCTTCTGCAGGGCCAGCTCCACCAGCTGCACCATGGAGGCGATGATCAGGATGAAGGCGATGGTCTGCAGGTACTCCAGGCCCCAGGGCTCCAGCAGCCGGTGCTGCACCACCCAGCTCACCACCCCGGCCAGCGTCATCACGAACATCACGGCGCCGGTCATGCCCAGGGCCGTGGAGAGCTTGCGCGAGACGCCCAGGAAGGGGCAGATGCCCAGGAAGCGGGCCAGGACGAAGTTGTTGACCAGGATGGCGCTGAGGACGAGCAGGAGCAGTTCCATGGGAGCGGACCCCTTGGTGTTATTTCCGTAACGTAGCCTCCAATATGCATTCCGGTTTTCGAGAATCAAGTTCAAGATCATCGATTCCCGCCGCGACGCCTCGCCGGAAACGAAGGCGGGCGCCCCTGCCGGAGCGCCCGCCTCTTCGTCCACGCACCGTGGTCCGAACTACTTGACCAGCATCGCCTTCAGCGAGCGGCTCTCCCCGCCCGACCGCAGCCGCACGAAGTACATGCCGCTGGCGGCGGCGCTGCCGTCGTCGGCCCGGCCGTCCCAGAGGGCCGTGCCGGCGCCGGCGGGACGCGTCTCGTCCAGCAGGGTGCGCACCAGGCGGCCCTGCACGTCGTAGACCTCCAGCACGGCGCGGCCGGCCGCGGCCAGCTCGTAGGAGACCGTGGTGCTGGGGTTGAACGGGTTGGGACGCAGCCCCTGCAGGCGGGTGAAGGCCTGGGGCGTGTCGCTGGTGTCGCTGGTCACCACGCCCAGCCCGTGGATCAGGAACGTGTCGAAGGTGAAGCCGTCCTTCACGATGGACGTGTCCGTCTGCAGCAGGAAGCGGAAGCGCACGTCGGCCTCGCCCAGCCAGGGATCCAGGTCCACGGTCTCGGTGATCCAGGCGGCCTGGCTGCCCTCGTAGTAGGGCTGGCCCGCGGACTGCACGCCCTGGCCGCTGCCGCTCTGGGTGTGGGCCGTGGCCACGGGCGACCACGCGCCGCCGCCCACGGACACCTGGAGCTGGCAGCCGTCCCAGTTGGTCTCGATGTCCCACTTGGCCCGGTAGCTCAGCGTGCCCTCGAAGACCGCGCTCAGGTCCGCGCCGGCGGTCATGGCGCAGGCCAGGCTGGCGTTGCTGGGGTAGCTGCCCGACGGGCTGTCGTTCACGGCGTAGGCGGTGCCGTCGGCGCCCGGGCTGACCACGCCCCAGCCGCCGGAGATGGTCCAGCCGGAGGTGTCGCCGGCGTCGAAGTCGCTCTGGAAGGCGGTGATCTCCTGGCTGGCCTCCAGCACCATGTCCGGCACGGTCAGCGCGGCGCCGTCCAGCAGGATCTGCTGGGAGCCGCTGACGTAGCCGTCCAGGCGGTACTCCAGGGTGTAGTCGCCGTAGTAGATGCCCGGCAGGGTGAAGTCGCCGGCGGCGTTCGCGTAGGTGGTGGCCGTCAGCACGTGCAGCGGGTAGGTGTAGGCGTCCACGCGCGCGGGCAGCGGCAGGCCGCCGGCGGCCTCCACGTGACCGGAGACCGCGCCGGTGGCCAGGGGCTGCAGGGCCACGTTCAGCACGGTGGGGGTGCCCCACGTGGTGCTCACGCCCAGGAGGTTCTGGTCCAGGTACCCGACGGCGCTGACCACCAGGTCATAGGTGCCGGTGGGCAGGAGCTTGTAGTAGTCGCCGTGGGCCGGGTCCGTGTGCACGGGCTTGGCGTTGCCCACCACGGTGATGGTGGCGTCCAGGGGCAGGCCCGTGTCGGCGCCGGTCACCACGCCGTTGACGCCGTAGCGGGCGGCCTTGGCGTACTCCATCATGGCCTGGCGGTTCTCGTTCCAGAAGGTGGTCAGCGTGCCCGCCGACGGCCACTTGGTGTTGGACACCTCGAGCGTGGTGTTGAGGTCGCCGTTGGTCTCGTAGGCCCAGTCCTGCAGGGTGCCGGTGGCCACGTACCAGTCCGCGCCGTTGGTGATGCCCTGGGAGAAGGAGCCGTTGTACATGGGCAGGTTCTCGGTGGAGTACTCCAGGCACAGGGGGATCAGGGCGGCGTCGTCCGGGGCCCGGGTGTAGGTCCAGTCCCACAGGTAGTTGGCCACCAGGGCGCCGCCGTGGTAGTTGAGGCTCAGCACGGAGTGCGAACCGTTGATGTACGCCATCATGTTCAGGGTCTCGATCTCCTGCGTGGCGTGCGTGCCGTCGGGCTCCGGGTAGTTGCGGTTGAGGTCCACGCCGTTGGCGTTGTAGCGCTGGTCCAGCACGTAGCCGTCGGGGTTGTGCAGGGGCATGAGGTGGATCTCGTAGTTGTCCACCAGGTTGGTGACCTCTTCGTAGCCGGGCTGGCCGTAGTTGCTCAGCAGGTAGTCGGCGAAGTTCAGGGTCAGCACGATGCCCACCGTCTCGTCGCCGTGGATGCTGGAGGAGTAGCGCACCTCGGGCTCGGCCTCGGTGTTCTGCACGTCGTCGCTGATCACGAGGCCCCACAGCTCGCGGCCCTGCACCGAGCTGCCGAACTGGAAGGTGCGGGCCAGCGTGGGATGCGCCGCGGCCATGTCGGCCAGGATGGTGCCGATCTCCGCATGGCTCGGGTAGTAGGTCAGGGGGAACACGGCCGTCTCGCTCTTGGCGGCGCGGTCCAGCCACACGCGCTCGGCCTCCTCGCGGCCCTGACGGTGCAGGTCCGGCAGCGCCTCGGGGGCGTAGCCGGCCGCGCGCAGCGACGCGAGCTCGGCCGGGGTCACGCGCACGTCCAGCACCAGGCCCCCGAACTTCTCCCCGCCCGTCCCGAAGCGGATGTCCTCGCGCGAGAAGCGCGACAGGGGCACCGCGCGCAGCAGGTCCGACAGGGCGTCGCGGTCGGTCAGCGTCAGGCGCACCGGCGCATCGTCCCAGGTCTTGGGCACGAAGACCGGACGGCCGGCGGCGTCCACGGGGACGTCCACGGGCGCCGCCACGGCGGCGCAGCAGAACAGCAAGAGGGCGACGGTCAGAACGCCGGCACGTTGAGCGAGGGACATGGTGCAGTCCATCCTTGCGAGGGTGCGTTGGGTGGCGTGGCTCCGGCGGGGGGTCACGGCAGGCTCTGTTTTTCCTCGGACAATTATACTACATCCTCGGCCGCCAAGACAATGCGGCCTCGACAAGCGAGGGGCCCTGGGCCTAGCCCAGGGCCCCAACGCTTCCTCCTCGACCGTCCGCGCGGCGCGGGTGCGGCGCGCGAGCGACGTGAAGGGTCAAGTGCGGCGTTCGCGCGCCGCACCCGCGTCGCCTACTTGAGCAGCATCATCTTCCGCACCGCGTTGAAGCTCTCGCTCTGCATGCGGAGGTAGTACGTGCCGCTGGCCACGCGCTGGCCGCGGCCGTCGGTGCCGTCCCAGCGCACGGTGTGCACGGCGGCCGGCATCTGCTCGTTCTTCAGCACCGAGACCAGACGGCCGGCGATGTCGTAGACGGCCAGCTTGGTCAGGCCGGGCTGCGGGAGCTCGAACTTGACCTCGGTCATGGGGTTGAAGGGGTTCGGGTAGTTGGCGTGCAGCACGTAGCGGCTGGGAACGCCCTCGTCGTCGCCCACCTCGGTGGAGACCACGCCCGAGTAGGTCATCAGCAGGCACCACTCGTTCAGCGTGCCGGTGTCGATGCCGGCGTTGTCGCTGACCGTGAGGGTCCAGTCGCCGTCGGTGCCCACGCCCGCGAAGAGGCCCAGGTCGCCGGCGGGATCCAGATCATCCGGGTACCAGCCGTAGATGTTGTCGGCGCTGCTGCCCGTGCGGTTGTGCAGGGTCACCTGCGTGCCGTCCGGGGAGGTCAGCTTGACGATGAGGTCGCCCTGGTAGGTGTGCGTGATGTCGATGAAGACCGCGAGCTCCGAGACCGTGGTCGCGTCGTTCTGGTCCAGGTCCACCGTGATCACGTCGCTCACGCCGGTGGCGTTGTTGTCGGGGATGGCCAGGGCCGGGGCGTTGCAGAACTGCTCCTGCGTCACCGGGGTCAGGACCATGTCCACGCCGGTCATGTTCTGGCCGGCCGACAGGGTGACGGTCTCCACCTGCACGCCCCAGCCGGCCTTGGAGGCGCGGATGTCGTACGTGCCGGCGTAGAGGCCGGGCAGGCTGTAGGTGCCGTCAGACGCGGTCAGCGTGCTGCCGCCGCCGGGGATGGCCTCCACGAGTACGCCGGAGTGCACGCCCTCGCCCGACAGCAGGATCTGGCCGGACACGCTGCAGTCGCCCGTCTCGGGGGTCAGCAGCCACTCGCAGGCGTTCTGCAGCAGGTCGTTGGCGCAGCCCGTCTCCAGGGCGGCGTAGTTGAAGGTGAAGTACACGATCTGGCCGCCCTCGGGCGCCGGGTTGGGATCGAAGCAGATCACCGAGGCGTCCGTGGGATAGGTGGACCAGGTGCCCACGAACTGGGCGTCGGCCAGGGGCGCCATGGCGTCCTGGTCGCCGTAGCCGCTGTACGTGATGGAGTTGTTGCCGCTGATCGGGTTGGGCACGCTCATCACGTAGTGCGACGGGTCCTGCACCTCGAGGGTGCCGCTCTGGTCGTGGTTCCAGTCGATGGAGTGCAGCACCTTGGCGGCGAAGTCGCCGCTGCCGGCGTGGTTGTAGCCCACCTCGCCGCCCTCGATCAGCACCTTGCCGCCGGTCTCCACCCAGTTCACCAGGGCGGTGCGCAGGGCCGCGTTGCCCAGGGACGAGGTGTTGTCGCCGGACGACACCAGCACGAAGTCGTACAGCAGCCAGCCGGCCGGATCGATGGCGCCGGCGTCCTCCAGGGTCACGCTGTAGCCCAGGTACTCCAGGTTGTTCACGAACACGTCCACGGCCTTGGCGCCGCCGGTCGTGTAGGCCTCGGAGATCAGGTTGCCCTTGTCGTCGAACTTGGCAGGCGCGGCCACGGGGCCCTTGGCCGTGTCGTCGATGACCAGGATGTCGCCGTTGGTGGGATCCAGGACGAAGTCCTTCACCACGACGGGCTCGGGGATCTCCATGGTGATGATCACCGGCACGTGGTGGTAGGAGCGCACCAGGATGTCGTACGTGAAGTACGGCAGCGAACCGGTGGTGAACACGCCGGTCTCGTCCGCCGTGGCCTCCAGGTAGAGCTCGCCGGTGTCGTGGCGGTACACCTTGACCGTGCCGGCCAGGGTCTCGTTGGAGACGCTGTCGTACAGGGTGCCGGTGAGCACGCCGCTGGGCGCGGCGGTCAGGACGATGTCGTCCACGTTGGCGCCGTAGTTCACGAAGAACGGCATCTCGTAGTGCAGGTAGCCGAAGTAGTCGATGACCACGTCGTAGCTGGCCACCAGGATGTCCGCGCCGAAGTCGTAGTCGCCGTTGGCGTCGCAGACGGCGCTGGCCGCCTCCACGCCCCCGCCGTCCACCAGGCGGACCACGGCGCCCGTGGCGCCGGCGCCGCCGGCGGTCACGTTGCCGGTCAGGGTGCCGTAGGCCTCGACGATGTCGAAGGTCTCCATGTACCGGTCATAGCCGCTCAGGGCGATCACGCCGGTCACGGTGCCGGCGGTCGCGGCTGTGATCACCAGGCTGGAGCCGGAGGTCTGCTGCCAGGCGCCGCCCACGTAGGCGAACAGCGTGGCGCCGGCCTCGCCCACCGTGGCGTTCAGCGTGCCGGGCAGGTTCAGCGGGAACATGTCCACCATGCCGATGGTGGTGCTCACGCTCAGGTCCGGCGACGTCAGCGCCAGGGCGTTCACGCCCAGCACCTCGGTGAACAGCAGGTAGCTGTCCGCCGGACGCTGGCCGATGATGTCCAGGCTGGGACCGTACTGGTAGTCGATGCTCAGCACGGCCTGGCCGTTGGCGTCGGTGGCCACCGGGGCGGTGCTGTAGCCCAGGCCGGAGGCCCACACGTTCACGCCCACCTCGGGCGTCACGCCGTCCTCGCCCAGCACCGTGACGGTCACGTCCGTCAGGGTGTTCACGTCGATCGCGGCGGGGCTCAGCGTCACCACGGCCGGCACCACCACGGGGATCGTGGCGATGTAGGGCTCGTGGTTCTGGGCGGTGACCACCAGCTTGGCGGTGCCGGGAGTGAGGATGCCGTCGATGGGCAGGCTCACCTTGCCGGAGCCGGGCACGGAGCCGGAGGCGTAGATCACGCCGCCCTGGGTCAGGCCCACGTAGCTGCCGGGGGCCGCGTCGATCACCAGGCTGGTGCTGTTGCTGAACACGGGGTCCATGCTCACGGAGTTGACCGCGGGCACGCCCATGTACGTGGACAGCGAGGGGTCGCCCAGCAGGTTGTAGATGTTCCAGTAGTAGGTCTCGCGGCTGGAGCCCGCCTCGGTGACGGTCATGTTGCCGCAGAACACGATGGCGTCGTTGGTCACGTACTGCTGGGCCTCGGGCTCGCCGTGCTCGTGGAACACGCCGTCGTAGGCGCCGATGCCGGTGCTCTCCACGGGCCAGGCCGTGCCGTCGATCTGCGACGACGCGTGGTAGCCCACGCCCCACCAGTAGTCCTCGTCCCAGTAGGTGGAGTTGGAGCCGCCGATGTAGCCCACGGCGCCCTTGTCCGCCGCGCGCAGGAACGTCTCGCCGAAGCACTCGGCGTAGTCGTAGGTGCTCGTGAGGCAGCAGTTGCCGATGGCCAGGAAGTACTTCCCGGCGTTGGTCAGGCCGTTGATGTTGGCCTGGGTGAAGGCCGGGTCGGCCCAGCTGGTCTGGCTGCCGTGGGCCGTGTAGTTGATGAAGCCGACGCCCTCGCTGGCGTGGGCCACGATCTCCGCCGGGGCGCCGGCGGCGTCGGAGGCGGGGTACAGGTAGGTGTAGCTGTTGATGCCGTGGGCGGCGTTGAAGTAGTGCTCCGTGCCGTAGTTGATCTGGCCGTTGCCGTGGGTGGGCGCGTAGCTGCCGTCCACGCCGGCGATCATGGTCACGTTGCCCAGGTAGCTGGGATCCGGCATCGTGAACTGGTCGTACATCATCGTCTTGTCGATCTGGGCCTGCAGCTGCGACGCGTTGGTGGCGCTGAAGCGGCCGTAGTACATGTCCGGGTACAGGTCGCCGTCGACGGCGCAGTACGGACGGTCGGTGGCGTCGCCGCCCTCGGTGAACGTGGGGCACTGGGCCACGTCGCCCACGAACAGCACGAAGCTGGGCGCGGGGTTCTCCGGGGTGGCGGCGTTGTACAGGCCGTGCAGGTAGGTCTGGATGGACGCGGAGGTGCTGCCCACCTCGGGCGTGCCCATGACCGCCAGGATCATGTTGAAGCCGCGCTCGGTCTTCCAGCTGATGAAGTCGGTCAGGTTGTACTGGAACTCGGGCGGGGTCACCACGACCATCGTCACGGGGTTCTTGACCAGGTCGGGGTAGTCGAAGTGGTTGGCCTTGGCGCCGGCCACCTGGGCGAAGACGGGCTCGAAGAACGGGCTCCACGTGCGGGCCAGCTCGTCCTCCCAGGCGGCCTTGTCGCCGCCCTCGAACACCACGCGGAACTCGATGTCGTCGTGGACGACGATCTCGCCGGTGCGGGGCAGGTACTCCACCGGGGCGATCTCCACGCGGGCCAGGGTGCGCGAGCGCAGCTTGCCCAGCACGTTCACGGCCACCATCTCGTCGGCGGCCACCTTGGCCACGTCGTAGGCGGCGCGGTCGTAGGCGAAGGGCAGGTTCTCGAGGTCCGCGCTCTTGGACACGCTGGGCTGGTGGGGCATCACGGGGGCGTCGATGCCGAACTCGTCCAGCTTGTAGGTGCGGCTGGTGCTGGAGACGATCTCCACGCGCGCGCGCGCGCCGAAGGGCACCTCGATGAGCTCGTTCATGCGGGGCAGCTCGGGAGCACCGTCCGTCATGGACGTGTGGAACCCGGGAATCAGGAGCCGCGTGAACGCGCCGGCCTTGGTCTGCACCTGCAGACCCTGGAGCTCGGCGATGCTCGCGCGGAAGTGGAGCGCGTCGCTCCGGGCGGAAATCATTTCGAGAGCCGTGCTCTCGCCCGTCAGGGGGACGGTCTGCACCGCGGCGCTCGCCGACGTGACGAGCAGGGCGGCCAGGAGCAGACCAACCAGCATGAACTTGCCTCGCATGTCCCATCCTTTCGTGACCGGAGCGGGCCGTGGGAGCCACGGCGGGTGATTCCGGCTGCGGAGACCTGACCGCGGACATTGCACGATGCCCGACGGTCGCGTGTGATTTGGCGGGGAATACGAGTGTAGCATCCGGAGATTTGCTGACGATAGGTTAATTTCGTTTGGCGTCGACTTTTTTGCACGACATACCCGAATTCTACTGATAATGATCCTGATTCTCGTCTCTCGGAACATCTTAGATGCGAAACCGCGCAGATAGCCCGGTTGACTCGTCCCGTTCAGTCTCCTACAATCCCTGGACGATCCCCCGCCTGACACCCGAACCCGAGGTCCGGGACTCCATGAAACGTTTCGCGCTGCTCCTGCTCGCCGCGCTGGCCCTCGCCGCCTCCTGCGGCCGGGAGGCTCCCGTGGGCACCCTGGACGTGACGTCGGACCCGGAGGGGCTGCTCGTGACCATCGTCCCGGTGGGCGGGACGGCCAAGACCTCCCCCACCCTGCCCGACGTCACGCCCGTGCGCAAGGTGCTGCCGGTGGGACGCTATCGGATCCTGCCCGATTACGCACCGGATCAGCAGCAGGTCACGCCCGCCTCCCGCGAGGTGGAGGTGACGGCGGCCCAGCGCCAGGAGGCCCGCTTCAGCTGGACGGCGCTGGGGCAGGTGACGGTCACCTCGGGTCCGGCCGGCGCCGCCATCTGGATCGACGGCGCGGACACCGGCGAGGTCACCCCCGCCACGCTGATCCTGCCCGAGGGCGAGCACCGCATCCGCCTGGTGCTGGACGGGTACTGGCACACGGCCTACGACTACCCCTTCACGGTGGATCCGCAGACGCCGCGGGACATGCCGTTCACCCTGACGCCCGCCGGCGAGCTCGTCGTGAGCTCCGCGCCGGCCGGCGCCCGCATCTGGCTGGGGATGACGGACACCGGCGCGGTCACGCCCGACACCCTCACGCTGGGCACCGGCGTCTACACCGTGCGCGTGAGCCGCGACGGCTACCTGTCCCAGCCCGACTCCCTGGACGTGGAGATCCTGCAGGGCGCCGCGACAGCCGCCGACTTCACGCTGATCTCCGAGGGCAGCCTGGGCGACCTGACCGTCACCTCGCGCCCCAGCGGCGCCGCCATCCTGCTGGACGGCGAGGACAGCGGCGAGGTCACGCCCCACACGTTCACGCTGCCGCCGACGGCGGTGTCCGTGAGCGTGCTGCGGGACGGCTTCCTGGACGCCGCCGCCCAGACGGCCACCCCGGCCGCGGGCGGAGCCGCCGCGGACTTCGCGCTCACGGCGCGCAAGGTGTCGCTGGTGGAGACCATGTCCGGCGTGCTCTGCGTGGGCTGCCCCGCCATGAACACCATGCTGGCCAACGTGGAGGCGTCGTACGGCCACGACGTGCTGCTGGGCGTGAAGTACAGCGGCCCCTTCGGCGGCCCGGATCCCTTCTACAACGCCAACCCGACCGTGCTGCAGGCGCGCATGACCACCTACGCCAACGGCACCCCCTGGAACTGGGCCGCGCCCACCCTCTTCCTGGACGGCGACCTGCCCGTGGCGCCGGCCTTCAACAACGGCTACCCCTCGTACGGCGAGATGGCGGTGCTGCTGAACGACGCCGCCGCGCTGGATCCCGGCTTCGCCATCGCGGTCCACGTGGCCGACTGGTCCGCCGATCCCCTGGACGTGACCGTGACCCTGGCCTCCGGCCGCGACGTGACCCTCCCCGCCCACGACCTGAACCTGGCGGTGGCGGAGAACCCCATCGTCTTCGACACCGAGCAGAACGACGCCGGCGAGACGGAATTCCACTGGATCTGCCGCGAGTTCGCCACCCTGGAGTCGTCGCCGGGCCGCAGCCTGGGCGCCGATCCCGCCACGCTCTCGTTCCAGGTGGCCAAGCAGGCCAACTGGACCGACGTGCTCACCGAGAACCTCTACGCCATCGTCTTCGTCCAGGAGCCCGGCACCCTCCGGATCCTGCAGGCCGGCGCGCAGGCCCCCGCCACGCACGCCATCGTCGGAAGGACGCGTCCGTGAAGACCACCGCTCTGCTGCTCATCCTGACCCTGGCCGCGGGCGCCGCCGGCGCCGCCGTGGCGCCGCGCACCGTGCTGCTGGAGTCGTTCACCAACATCAGCTGCGACGGCTGCGCCGACGCCAACGACGTGACCGCCCAATACATGGCGGACCACGGCGCCAACGAGGTCATCAACCTCCAGTACCACGTGAACTGGCCGCATCCCGCGGACCCCTATTACCTGGTCGCCCCCACGGACGCGCTGGGCCGCGCCATGACGTACTTCGTGGCCAGCACGCCGGCGCTCAAGACCGACGGCGGCGGCACCGTGACCGCCAGCTACCCGCAGCTTGACGCCGCCGTGCAGGCGCGCCGCGCCCTGACCTCGCCCCTGCGCCTGGACGTGACGCGCACCCTGAACGGCCTGGACCTGGACGCCCAGGTCACCGTGACCGCGGTGGGCGCCGTGACCGCCGCCCAGCCCGTGCTGCGCGTGGCCCTGGCCGAGGAGCTGGACGTGCAGGCCGTTCCGCCCGGCAGCAACGGCGAGACGGACTTCCACTGGATCATGCGCGCCATGCTGCCCGACCACGCGGGCACGCCCCTGAGTCTGAGCGAGGGCGGCTCCGTGACCCTGCCCTTCAGCACCGTGCTGGACGCCGCCTGGGCGGACACGGATCTGCAGGTCATCGCCTGGGTGCAGGACGACGCCACGCGCGAGGTGCTGCAGGCCGCAACCACGGCCGCGCCCGCCGCCTACGCCCTGGACTTCTACGCCGAGCGCTACGGCCTGACCGCGCCGGCCGACTCCCTGACGCGCATCGACAGCTACCTGGAGAACAGCGGCACCCAGGCCGACACCTACGACGTGCACATGACGGTGGAGGCGCCCGGCGACTGGACCGTGAGCGCCTGCTCCGGCGCGGTCTGCTACCCGCCCTGGATCCGCGACTTCACGGTGACCCTGCAGCCGGGCGAAAGCATCCTGCTGGCCATCGACGTGCTGCAGTCCACCGGCAACGCCCTGGGCAACTTCTCCATGACGGTGACCAGCCAGGGCGACGGCGCGGTGAGCGCCACCCGCGACTTCGCGGCCCTGGCTCCGGGCGCCGACGTGCTCTACGTGGACGCCGACGACGGCGTGTCCTACGAGGGATACTTCCAGCTGGCCCTGGAGCTGACCGGCGCCACCGTCTCCACGTGGGACCGCGCGGCCCTGGGCCACCTGACGGCCGCGGACCTGAAGCACTTCGACACGGTGGTGTGGAACGCCGAGTACGCCATGCCGGCGCTGACCGCCGAGGACCGCGAGGCCCTGGGCGGCTACCTGGACGCGCAGGGCGGCCTGCTGCTCAGCGGGCAGGACGTGGCCTTCGACCTGGCCTTCACCGGCAGCCCCGACCGCACGCCCGAGACCCAGGCCTGGTACGAGGAGTACACCGGCGCGGCGTTCGGCGCCGACGACAGCTTCGACACCACGCTGACCGGCGTGGCGGGCGATCCGGTGGGCGGCGGGCTGGCCTTCGCCATCGCCGGCGGCGACGGCGCCAACAACCAGGGCTACCCCGACGTGCTGATCCCCGCCGCCAACGCCCGCGCGGTGCTGGAGTACGCGCCCGGCCAGGCCGCGGCGGTGCGCTTCCTGCGCAACGGCGCCCACGTGGTGACCCTGGGCTTCGGGTTCGAGGGCATCGACAGCCTGCCCTCGCGCATCGCCCTGATGCAGAACGTGCTGGCGTGGTTCGCGGTGACCGGGCCCACGGGCATCGGCGACGCGCCCGCGGCGCTGCTGCGCGGCGAGCCCACCGCCAGCCCCAACCCGTTCAACCCGGCGGTGACCCTGGCCTTCGCCCTGGAGGCCCCCCACGCCGTGAACGTGGACCTGTACGACCTGCGCGGCCAGCGCGTGCGCACCCTGGCGGCCGGTCCCCTGGAGGCCGGCGAGCACGCCCTGGTCTGGGACGGCCGCGCCGACGACGGCGCCGAACTCGCCAGCGGCACCTACCTGGCCCGCCTGCGCGCGGGCGCGGAGACCCGCACGCTGAAGCTCATGCTGGCCCGCTGACACGCCCTCGGGGCGGAGCTCCGGCTCCGCCCCGCCCCTTTCCTCACGCCGTCGCAACCCCGAGGAGCCGCCCCATCATGACCCGACTGCTGCCCGCCGTCGTCCTGCTGGTGCTCTGCGCCGCCCTGCCCGCCGCCGCCGCCGGCTACCCCGTGCCCGACTGGACCCTGCAGGACGTGGACGGCCGGACCGTCTCCCTGCACGAGGCTCTGGACCAGGGCCCGGTGCTGGTGAGCTTCTGGGCCCTGTGGTGCGGGCCGTGCCTCAAGGAGCTGCCTCACCTGCAGGAGCTGGCCGCCGACACCCGCGGCCGTCTGCGCGTGCTGGCGGTGAACGTGGATTCGCCGCGCAGCGTGCACAAGGTGCCGTCGTTCGTGAAGGCCAAGGGCTACGACATGCTGACCGTGCTGCTGGACACCTCCGGCGACGTGCAGCGCAAGATGCAGACCGGCGGCACCATGCCGTTCCTGGCCCTGTACGACGCCGGCGGCCGCGAGGTCTACCGCCACACCGGCTACCGCGAGGGCGACGAGCTGGAGCTGCGCGAGCAGGTGGAGCGGCTGCTGGCCGGGGCCGGAACGCCAGCCGCGGCGGCCGCGGGAGACGCCGCCGCGGGCCTGCAGATCGCCGACCAGTTCGAGTACTCGTACAGCACGGAGACCGACACGGAGATCGTGGAGAACTGGCTGGACGCCACCTGGACCGGCAACGGCGTGACCCTGGGCGCCATGCTCGACGGCCAGCAGCCGGCGGAGGAGGGCACCCGCCGCAACGAGCTGCGCCACCGCTACGCCGAGTTCCAGGCCGACGGCGTGGACGTGCGCGCCGGCCACTTCTACGGCATGTTCGGCCGCGGCCTGCTCTTCGCCGCCTATGAGGACCGCGTGATCCGCGTGGACACCGCCCTGGACGGACTGCTGGTGCGCGCCCGCCGCGGCGCCTGGACCGGCGCCGCCTTCACCGGCACGCCCTTCGGCCTGGACCTGGACGTGCGCGGCACGGACCACGCCCTGGCCGTGCACGAGGACCTGACCATCGGCTTCACCGCCATGACCTGGCAGGCGCCGGACACGCCCGTGCGCGACGGCGGCCTGCTGCGCGACTGGGCCACCGCGGCCCGCGTGGAGCACCGCCTGCCCTTCGGCGACCTCTACGCCGAGTACGGCCACCGCACGCGCTGGGCCGACGACGACGGCACGGGCACGTACACCAAGCACGAGGGCCACGCCGTCTACGGCGGCCTCAACCTGCACCACGGCGGCTGGGGCCTGTCCGTGGAGGGCAAGGACTACGACGACTTCACCATCCTGCCCAACGCCGACGGCCACCGCAGCCTGAACAACGTGCCCACGCTGACCCGCGAGCACCTGTTCACCCTGCTCAACCGCCACCCCTACCTGCAGGACGCCGACGACGCCGTGGGCTGGCAGGCGGAGCTCACCTGGGCCGGCCCCCGCGGCTGGAGCGCCCTGGCCAACGGCAGCCGCACCGACACCCAGGACCACGAGCGCGTCTTCGAGGAGTGGTACCTGCAGCTGGAGCAGGAGGACCTGGGCGGCGTGCACGTGCGCGCCGGCCTGGACCTGCGCGAGGCCGACGCCCTGGACCTGACCACCGTGGTGGGCGAGGCCACCGTGCACCTGGGCGGGCGCCGCAGCGTGGTGTTCAAGGCCGAGCACCAGCACGTGACGGACCAGGGCACCGTCTACGGCGACCTGGGCGAGTACGACCAGCAGTTCTTCTCCCTGGAGTACGCCACCGCGCCGCACTGGTCCTTCACCGGCATCCTCGAGGTGAACAACAAGTACCCCGAGCAGCGCGACTTCCTGGAGGACGAGGATCCCTTCGCCGCGGTGCAGGTCAGCTACCTGACCCCGGCCGGCGATCTGCTCACCCTCTGGGCGGGCAAGCGTCTGGGCGGCTACCTCTGCGCCGGCGGCGTGTGCAAGTACGAGCCGGCGTTCCAGGGTGTGGAGCTCTTCGGGACCATCCGCTACTAGCCCTTTCGCCCACAACGAGATGATGAAGCGCCTCTCCCCCGCACGGGAGGGGCGTTGTCATGTTGGGAGGCGCATAAATGCATGAATTCGAATTTGATAAATATACGAGATGAAATTCCTGCTTATTTCCGGTACTCTCCAGATCTCATTCGCCCCCCCCTTCCTCTGGAGGTCGCCATGGCCAGGATCGTCGTCGTGGGCGCCGGGTTCGCGGGACACACCGCGGCCCTGTACCTGGGCTCCAAGCTGGGCCGCGAGCACACCGTGACGGTGGTGAACCGCTCGGACCGCTTCGTGTACATCCCGTCGCTGGTCTGGGTGGGCATCGGACGCATGGACGTGGAGAAGACGCGCTTCGACCTGCGCGGGGTGTACCGCAGGTTCGGCGTGGACTTCGTGCACGGGCAGGTGACCAAGGTGCACGCGGACGAGCGCTTCGTGACCGGTCAGACCGAGGACGGCACCGACGCCGACTTCCGCCTGGACTACGACCACCTCATCCTGGCCACCGGCCCCAAGCTGGACTTCGGCGCCACGCCGGGCCTGGGCCCCAAGACCGGGAACTCCTGGTCCATCTGCAACCCGCCCCACGCCTTGGAGGCCCGCGACCACTACCTGGAGGCCGTGGCGCGCATGCAGAAGGGCGAGACGCAGCGCCTGGTGATCGGCACCGGCCACGGCGGCGCCACCTGCCAGGGCGCGGCCCTGGAGTACATCACCAACGTGCACAAGGACCTGATCCGGCGCGGCGTGCGCGACAAGGCGCAGCTCACGTACCTGAGCAACGAGCGTGAGCTGGGCGACTTCGGCATCCGCGGGCTGACCGTGACCAAGAAGGGCCAGCGCATGTCGGGCGCCGAGTTCATCGGCGCGGCCTTCAAGGACTACGGCATCGAGCCCGCGACCGGCCGCTCGGTCACCGCGGTGGACGCGGGCGTGGCGCGCTGGGAGGACGCCGCGGGCGAGGCCGGCGAGACGCGCTTCGACTACGCCATGCTCATCCCGCGCTTCACCGGCGTGGACATGGAGTACGTGGGCGCCGACGGCCGGGACGTGAGCGACAAGGTGGTCAACCCCGCGCGCCTGGTGAAGGTGGACGCCCGCTACGGGCTGCCCTACGAGGAGCTGGAGAAGACGCCCGACGCCTGGCCCGCCGTGTACCAGAACCCGGACTACCCGGAGATCTTCGCCGCCGGCATCGCCTTCGCACCGCCGGGGCCCATCTCCCGCCCGTTCACCAACCCCAACGGCCTGCCCCTGAGCCCGGCGCCGCCGCGCACGGGCATGGTGTCGGGCATCATCGGCCGCATCGTGGCGCTGAACGTGGTGGACCTGGTGAAGAAGGGCCGCATGACCCACAGCGAGCGCATGACGGAGATGGCCGCGGCCTGCATCGCCTCCATGGGCGACTCGCTCTGGGACGGCCAGGCGGCGGTGATCATGGTCCACCCCGTGGTGCCGGACATGCGGCGCTATCCCAACGAGGACGGGCGCGACCAGTTCGTCACCCACATGGAGATGGGGCTGGCGGGCGCCTGGATGAAGCGGATGATCCACACCACGTTCATGCACAAGCTGCAGGGCCGCATCGGCTGGCAGCTCATTCCGGAATAGGGGGGCCGCCGTGGAGATCTCGTCACGCGACAAGTTCTGGATGAACAACAAGCTGTTCCAGCTCTGGCGGTTCGTGGTGCTGAATCTGAAGATTTTGAAGGCGGTGGATCAGAGCAAGCG
>DAOTGJ010000007.1:0-29678 GCA_035447065.1 Candidatus Krumholzibacteriia bacterium | reverse complement strand
CAGCTCCGCCATCCCTTCCCGATCGAACCCCTGCTTGGGGATGTACGCGCGCACCCAGCGCTCGTCGTCCAGCACGAAGTACGGGATGCCGCGCTTGCCGGTCTTCGCCTCCAGCAGCTCGGCGGCGGCGGGGTCCTTGTCGATCTCGATGAGCTCGTAGTCCACGCCGTGCTCCTCCAGGAACTTCTTGGCTACGCGGCAGTCGCCGCACCAGGTGGAGCTGTAGACGGTGAGCTTGGTGTAGGGCTTGTCGGTCATGACTTCTCCTCGGGGACGTCGATGTCCAGGCGGACCAGGGCCGTGTTCAGGGCGTGCACGCCGTCGGCCTCGCGGCCTTCCAGGTAGTAGCGCAGCACGGCGTCGGTGCCGCTGGCGCGCAGCTCGAACCAGCCGCCGCGGAACTCGATCAGCGTGCCGTCGCCGGCGTGGAAGCAGCGGGTGATCTCGGGCAGGGGCACCGCGGCGTCGGTCCAGCGGGACTGGAGCGCGGCGGTCACGTCGGCGGGGCGCAGGCCCTCCAGGCCGGCGAAGAACTCCACCACCGCCAGCTTGCGGCGGTTGCCGGCGGCGCGGGCCTGCTCGCGCTCCTCGCCGCGCAGGCTCTCGTCGAACAGGGTGACGTCCTGGCGCTCGTAGAAGCGGTGCACGATGCCGTAGCGCTCCAGGCGGTCCAGGTAGAACTCGCCGAAGCTCGAGCCCTCCAGGTGCAGCCGCGCGCCCAGCCCCAGGCAGGCCACGCCGATCTGCATGGCGTCCTTCTCCTTGATGGCCAGGGTGGCGCGCTCCTCGTCCACCGAGAGCTGCCAGTCGTCGGGGCCCAGGGCGGCGCCGCCGCTCTCCTCCGCCATGATCAGCAGGCGGGGGCGCGGGCCGAACTCGGTCACGTCGCCGGTCACGTCGGCGGCGCTGGTCACCGTGGGGCTCTCCTCGCTGCCGGACAGGACCTGCTCCTCCAGGTCGCCCACCAGCTGCCCGAACCACTTGAAGCCCACCGGAACGCGGAAGGTCTTGAGGTCCGTGCCGTGGAGGCGGTTGAAGGCCTCGGCCAGCTCGCCGATGGAGCGGCTGGTGGGCCAGGTGGTGGCCACGATCCAGTCGTCGTCGTTCAGCGTGCCCGCCGCGTGCAGGGCCTCCAAGCGCATGGCGGTGAGCATGAAGTAGATCTGGTTGGGCTTGAAGTAGACCAGGCAGCGGTCGGCGTCCAGGGGCTCCACCTCCAGGCCGGCGGCGTCCAGGTCCGCGGCGCGGGCGGCCGGGGCGGTGGTGACCATGTTGAAGCGGTCGCCGTCGGGATCCCAGAGGAAGACCAGCGAGGCCCGGCGGTCGCGCAGCCGGTCCTGGGCGCCCACGTGCTTGTAGATCTGCCACTTGCCCGGGTCCACGCCGTGGTTCACGCCGTCCAGCACGCCGATGCCGTGGTAGGTGTCCGACTCCTGCTCGTGGGTCAGGCTCACCGGCCCGTCCTCCCCCACGCCGATGCCCAGCAGGCCGAACACGCGGCGCGCCGCGGCGCCCATGCTGCCGCCCTCGGTGCAGATGGAGCAGTGGAAGCCTTGGGCCGAGGCCTGAGGGATCGCCTCCAACAGCGCCGCGGGCACGATGGCGCGCAGGCTGTCCACGTAGGCCAGGTAGGGGTCGAAGTCGCGCAGGATCAGGGGATCGTCGGCGGCGGCCAGCTCGATCTCCAACCCGGAGTCCGCCGCTTGCTCCGCCAGGAACCGCACCCGCTCGGCGATGCGGCCGGCCAGCTCCAGAAGCTGCATGCCGGCGTCGTCCATGGGCTTCCAGCCGCCCTTGTAGCTCTGGCTGTGGCTGGCGGTGAAGTTCTCGCCGCCGTCCAGCTCCAGGTGGTTCACGCCGAAGCTGGAGAGCCAGATGGGCGTGGTCTGCTCGCCGCCCTGCGGACGCAGATGCACGGTGATGCCCTGGGCCGCGTAGATGCGCGCGGCCAGGTCGATGAACGCCTGGGTGTGGGGCCGCACCTCGCCGCCCACGTGGAGGTGGGCCAGGCCCTCTTCAAGGGCGAGCTGGGCGCGGGCGGCGAGCATGACCGCCACGTTGAGGCCGTTGAAGGGCACCTCGGGGTTGAAGAGGGCCGCGGGGTCCAGCAGGTCGCGGTAGCCGGCGGTGCCCAGGGAGAAGTCGCGGGCCCAGCGGTCCAGGCCGCGGGCGCGGCAGAGATCCGGGGTGATGCGGAGGGTCTCCGGCGACGGGGCGAAGGGCGTGAAGAGGGGCTCGGTGGCGGCCATGGGATTCTCCTGATGGGGGTCGCGGCTCGATCCCGGCCACGATACCCGCTCCCCACGGATCGTCAAGAGCGGCGGCGGAGGCCGGGCCGGCCCCCGCCGCCCAGGGGCTACTTGGCCAGCAGCAGGGTGCCCATGGCCGCGGCGCCGCCGGCGGTCACGCGGTAGGCGTAGGTCCCCGACGGGAGGTCGCGCGGGGCCCAGGTCACGGCGTGGTCGCCGGCGGAGAGTTCGCCGTCCACCAGCACCTCCACGGCGCGGCCGCGCAGATCGTGCACCGACAGGCGCACGGGGCCGGCCCGGTCCAGGGCGAAGCGGATCTCCGTGGACGGGTTGAACGGGTTGGGGTGGTTGCCCAGCAGGCGCACGCCGGCCGCGGGGGCGGCGGCCACGGCGGAGGTGACCGTGGGCGCGGGGAACACGTACACGGCGCCCTGGCCGCCGTCGGCCTGGTTGGCGCCGATCACGATCCACTCGCCCTGGGCGGCCACGTCGTGGGCGAAGAAATCGCCGGGCGCGCCGTCCGACGCGGTGTAGGCCTCGGCCTCGCCCCAGGCCAGGGCCACGGCGTCGTCCTGGAGACGGTAGGCCTTGCCGCGCTCGCCGTCGTGGCCGCCGGCGCCGGTGTAGACGTTGCCGGCGAGGCTGGCCACGGCATGGCCGCTGTACATGTAGTCGTTGCCGTCGGCGGGCTGGAAGGCGGCGACTTCCGTCCAGGCGTCCGGGCCTGCGCCCATGTCGTACACGTAGGTCTTGCCCCAGCCGGAGCCGGGCGCGCTGTAGCCGAAGGCGCCCACCACGAGACGTCCCGCATCCAGGCTCACCGCCGACCCGAAGAGCATGTTGTAGAGCGGCGCGTCCTGAGGCTGGACCCGCGCCACCTGGCCGAAGGCGTCCGTGCCGCCCGCATCGCGCTGGTACACATACACGGCGCCGGTGTTGTCGTACTGGCCGGGGTTGGCGTCGCGGCGCAGGGCGCCGGCCACCACCACGTCGCCCTGTACGGCCACGGCGTAGCCCACCTCGGCGTTGGTGTCGGAGATGTCGATGCCCATGTCGGCGAGCTCGCCCCAGTTGTCGGCGCCGCCGGCGTCGCGCGCATACACGAAGACGCGGCCCGCGCTGTACGCCTTGGGCGCGCCCACCACGATCAGGTCGCCGTCGGCGGCCACGCTGTGGCCGTACTCGGCGATGTTCCCCACGGCCTCGGGCGCCACCAGCTTCTTGACCATGCCCCACACGCCCGGACCGCCGGCGTTCCGATGGAACACATAGGCCGCGCCGCGGCTGGAGTGCGGGCCCACCGGGGCCTCCTCGCTGCCAGCCACGATCACGTCGCCGCTCACGGCCACGTCGTAGCCGAACTGGTCGTAGTCGGTGCCGTCGGGCGCGGTGAGTTCGGTCTGGAGGATCCACGCGCCGCCCGTGAGCTCGTACACGTAGACCCGGCCCTGGTAGGGGCTGGCGCCTACGTCGGCGTTGGGCACGCCGACGACCAGGGTGGAGCCGTGTACGTCCACGCTGGAGCCGAACTGCTCGGCGTCGGCGGTGATGGTTCCGGACAGGACGGCCGGGGCGGTGGCCGCGGCGGCGGCGCCGGCGCAGGCCAGCAGCAGGACGACGGGCAGGATGCGCATGGGTCGTGTCCCCTTCGACGGTTGCGATGATGCATGGTGTCGGAAGGGGACGCGTCGAACGGCGTCGAACGGGATCATTCAGGACGACGGCGCCAGGATCTCCGTCAGGTCCGTGAAGCGCTCCGCCACCGCGTCGGCCCCCGCGGCGCGCATCTCGTCCGCCGGACGCAGGCCGAAGGTGCAGGCCACGGCCACCGTGCCGGCGGCGCGGGCGGCGCGCACGTCGTTGAGGCTGTCGCCCACCATGGCCACGCGGGCCGGGTCCAGGTCCAGGCCGGCCAGGACGGCGTGGATCATGTCCGGCGCGGGCTTCTTGGCCGGCACCTCGTCGCCGGACACGGTGCGGCGGAAGAAGCCGTCCAGGCCCAGGCCCGCCAGCATGGGGCCCGTGTAGTCCGACGGCTTGTTGGTGGCCACCAGCAGCGGCACGCCGGCCAGGGCGCGCAGGGTGTCCGCCACGCCGGGGTAGGGCCGCGTGTGGTCCAGGCAGTGGGTGCGGTAGTGGGCGTGGAAGGCGTCGCGGTCGCGGTCTTCCGGAGTCAGGCCGTCGGCGCCCAGGACGCGCCGCAGGAGCACGGGCACGCCGTCGCCGATGAAGTCCAGCACCGTGGCCAGCGGCAGCTCCGGCAGGCCGCGGGCGGCGCGCACGTGGTTGGCGGCCACGGCGATGTCGCGGCCGGAGTCGATCAGGGTGCCGTCCAGGTCGAAGACGACGGCGTCCACGGGGATGGGTCGGGTCACGGAGGCCTCCACGGCTCGGGTGCGCGGGCAGCGTAGCGGCGGGGCGGCGGGGCCGCAAGCGGGGGTTCCCCCTTGTCCGGAGCCGGGGCCTCCGGTATGGTCGGCGGGCGCGACGGACCGCGCCCCATCCCGGCGAAAGGACCGCATGAGTCCCCTGCTGATCGGCTTCCTGGCCTACGTGCTGCTGACCCTGGTGGTGGGCGGCGCCGCCGTGCGCCTCAACCGCAGCCTGGACAGCTACCTGCTGGCGGACCGCAGGCTGGGCGCCTGGGTGGCGGCCTTCAGCGAGCGGGCCAGCGGGGAATCGGCGTGGCTGCTGATCGGCCTGCCGGGCGTGGCGTTCGTGTCGGGGCTGTCGGCGTTCTGGGTGGCGGTGGGCTGCGTGTCGGGCATCGCCTTCAGCTGGTTCGCCGTGGCGCGGCGGCTGCGCACGGAGACCGAGCGGCTGGACGCCCTGACCCTGGCCGACTACTTCGAGGCCCGCTTCCACGACACCAGCCGCGCCATCCGCCTGCTGGCCACGGGCATCATCCTCTTCTTCTTCATCTTCTACGTGGCGGCCCAGTTCCTGGCCGCCGGCAAGGTGCTCAACGCCTACCTGGGGCTGTCGCCGCTGACGGGCATGCTCATCGGCGCCGTGCTGGTGCTGCTCTACACCGCGGCGGGCGGGCTCTACGCGGTGGCGTGGACGGACCTGGTCCAGGGCATCATCATGCTGTTCACCCTGGCGGTGCTGCCGCTGGCGATCATCGGCGAGCTGGGGGGGCTGGGCGAGGTGCAGGCGCGGCTGGCGGCCGCCGGACCCGACGTGCTGCGCTGGGCGCCGGGCGCCACCGGCTGGGCCGCGACCAGCGCGGTGCTGGGCAGCCTGGCCATCGGCCTGGGGTACATGGGACAGCCGCACCTGGTGCTGAGGTTCATGGCCATCTCCAGCGCCGACGAGGTGCGCAAGGGCCGCATCATCGCCATCACGTGGGCCGTGATCGCCTTCGTGGGCGCCGTGGGCGTGGGGCTGGCCGGCCTGGCCCACTACGGCCCGGAGGCGTTGCAGGCCGGCGGCGCCGTGGGCGATCAGGAACGGCTCATGCCCATGCTGGCCGCCGCGTTCATGCCGGAGTGGCTGTCGGTGATCATGATCTGCGGCGCCATCGCGGCCATGATGAGCACCGCCGACTCGCAGCTCCTGGCCAGCGCCAGCGCCGTGAGCGAGGACATCTACCGCCGCCTGATCCGTCCCGACGCGGACCAGGCCACCCTGCTGCGCCTGAGCCGCCTGGCCACGCTGGCGGTTGGGCTGGTGGCCTTCCTGCTGGCCTGGCGCGCCGACGCCCTGGTCTACTCCCTGGTGCTCTACGCCTGGGCCGGCCTGGGCGCGGCCTTCGGGCCGCCGCTGGTGCTGTCGCTGTGGTGGCGCCGCACCAGCCGCGCCGGCGTGCTCGCCGGGCTGATCACCGGCACCGTGACGGTGCTGGTGTGGTACAACGTGCCTGTCCTGAAGTCGCAGCTCTACGAGATGATCCCGGGATTCGTCCTTTCCCTGGCGGCCACGGTCGCCGGCAGCCTGGCGGCGCCCGACGCGCCCGCCGTGCACGGAGGTGCAGACCATGAGTGACGATCGGAGCAAGGACCCGCGCCGTGACGACGACGAGCCCCTGGAGTTCGTGAACCGCGAGGAGCGCCACGACGTGGACTTCGATGAAGAGGACGATTTCGAGGAGCTGCCCAACCTCAACGAGGACGCCGACGACGACTTCGACGAGGACGACGACGATCTGGAGGAGTTCGAAGCCGAGGACGTGGACGACGACGAGCCGGCCGCGCCCGCGGCGCCAGCCGCCGCGGCCGCCGCGGCCGCCGCCGCCGCCAAGGCCGCCAAGCCCGCGGCCGACGACGACGCCCCCCCGCGCACCGCGCGGCCCCGCAAGGGCGACGCCAAGGCCAAGGGCGGCGGCAAGCGCAAGGGCCCGCCGGTGATCATGCTGGCGGCCCTGGGGCTCATCGCGGCGGTGGCCCTGTTCATGTTCTGGCCCCGCGGCGGCGGCGTGACGGAGGTGGGCGACGGACAGAGCTCCGTGCTGACCCTGCCCGACACCAGCGCCGCGATCCGGGCCGAGATCCCCACCCCCCGCAGCAGCGACGTGGACCTGGATCACGAGCTGAGCGACGTGGTGCCCGAGGAGAGCGACGGCGCCGCGGGCGCCGCGGCCCGCGTGGACATCAAGCGCGAGGCGGAGACCCGCAGCGGCGCCGGCCGCGAGCTGGCCGAGCCCGAGGTGGCCGCTGCCTCCGGCACCGCCCCC
This sequence comes from Candidatus Krumholzibacteriia bacterium, assembly GCA_035447065.1. Taxonomy (GTDB): domain Bacteria; phylum Krumholzibacteriota; class Krumholzibacteriia; order LZORAL124-64-63; family LZORAL124-64-63; genus CALEMW01. The sequence continues at coordinate 22,754 of DAOTGJ010000007.1, read as the reverse complement.
ACCCGCACCGAGACCCCGCCCCCGGCCCGCCCCAACCCGGGCGCCGGCGGTGTGAGCGGCCCCGGCAAGGACGGCGCATGGGCCATCCAGGTGGGCTCCTTCGGCGACCGCGCCAACGCCCTGCGCCTCACCGTGGACCTGCAGGCCAAGGGCTACCGCGTGGAGATCCAGGACCTGGGCAGCACGCACAAGGTGTGGGTGGGCTACTTCATGACCCGCACGGCGGCCGAGGTCTACGCCGCCGCCCGCACCGCGGACCTGGGCGCCAAGCCGTACATCACCCACCGCTGAGCGAAAGGACCTTCATGCCCAACGCAGCGATCATCGGCACCGGCCATCACGTGCCTGCGCGCGTGGTGACCAACGAGGACCTGACCCGTTGGATGGACACCTCGGACGAATGGATCCGCGAACGCAGCGGCATCCGGGAGCGGCGCTGGGTGGAGCCCGGCGAGACGCTGGACGGGCTGGCCCTGCCCGCGGCGCGCATGGCGATCGACGACGCCGGGATCGCGGCGGAGGACATCGAGCTGATCCTCTTCGCCACCATCAACCCGGACTGCTTCTTCCCCGGCAACGGCGTGCTGCTGCAGCGGAGCCTGGGCATCGCCACGGTGGGCGCCATGGACATCCGCAACCAGTGCACGGGGTTCGTGTACGGCGTGGCCACGGCGTCGGCCTACATCAAGGCGGGGCTGCACCGCACGGTGCTGGTGGTGGGCGCGGAGATCCAGTCCAGCAGCATGGACATCAGCACGCGGGGGCGCGACGTGTCCGTGCTCTTCGGCGACGGCGCCGGCGCCGCGGTGCTGCAGGCCACCGACGGCCCGTCGGACGTGATCGCCAGCTCCCTGCACAGCCAGGGCGAGTTCGCGCGGGAACTGTGGTGCGAGCTGCCCAGCGGCTCCTTCCCCGGCCGCATCTCCCCCGAGGCCATGGCCGAAGGCCGCCACTATCCGTTCATGAACGGCCGCGCCGTGTTCAAGAACGCCGTGGTGCGCTTCTGCCAGGCCATCCAGGAGGTGCTGGACGCGGGCGGCGTGAGCAAGGAGCAGCTCAAGCTGGTGGTGCCCCACCAGGCCAACCTGCGCATCACCGAGGCCGTGGCCTCGCGCTTCGAGCTGGGCCCGGAGCAGGTGTTCAGCAACATCCAGCGCTACGGCAACACCACGGCCGCGAGCATCCCCATCGCCCTGAGCGAGGCCTCGCGCGAGGGACGCCTGGAACGCGGGGACCTGCTGGTGCTCGTGGCCTTCGGGTCCGGCTTCACATGGGGCGCCAACCTCATCCGCTGGTAAGGCGTCGGATCGCTCCCGACGACGAGGGGCCGCCCCACCCGGGGCGGCCCCTTCGTTCCGTTCGGCGGACGGGATCAGTCCTCGTCGCCCACGATGCAGCCGTCGCGCCGCTTGGTCTTGAAGCTCAGGCACATCAGGCCCACCGCCAGCCGCTCGTTGCGGATCACCACCGGCTTGGGCGCCTTGATGTCCGTGGGCGTGAAGTTCCAGAAGCCCTGGATGCCCGCGGCCACCAGACGGTCGGCCACCTCCTGGGCGGCGTGCACCGGGAGCGTCAGCACCGCCAGGCGGATGCCCTCGTCCCGGACGAACTGCTCCACCTCGCTCAGCGGACGGATGGGGATGCCGCGGATCTCGGTGCCCACCAGCTTGGAGTCCACGTCGAAGATGCCGCGGGTGGGGAAGCCCTGCCGCTCGAAGTTGCCGTAGTTGGCCAGGGCCTGCCCCAGATGCCCGGCGCCCACGATGATCAGCGGCACCGGCTCGCTGATGCCGATGATCTCCTCCAGCGCCGGCACCAGCAGGTCCACCTGGTAGGGCCGACCGGGCTTGCTGAAGCCGCCGAAGTAGTGGAAGTCGTGGCGGAGCTGGCTCGCCTTGATGTCCAGCGAGGTGGCGAGCTGCCGCGACGACACCTCCTTCACCCCCGCCTGCTGCAGGAGCATGAGCTTGTCCAGATAGAGGGGAAGCCGCATGATCGTGGCGTCGGGAACTCGGATCATCTTGCCCTTCTTGTTGATCACGGTCACGCGTTACCTCCGGCGGGCGTCTGGGCGGGTCCACGAAACTTGGTGCGATTCTGTTAGCGCATTGGCAGGGTTACACTATAGCCAAACAGGCCGTGAGTCAAGGCACGAACCCTATCGATTTAGAAACCGATTGACAGCAGACCGGGATGTGATCCTTGGAGCCCCTTGCGGCGGCGTCTATATTCCGACCAGACCCGATCAGCGGTTCCAGCACGATCACCCCGGGACGGTGGTTTCCATGACCCTCGACGTCCGTTACGACCCCCTCCAGGGCGCCCCCCTCCCCGTGTACGGCGACTGGACGGCCGCCGAGTACGAGGCCCTGGGCTTCATGTGCGGCCTGGAGGTGCACCAGCAGCTGCTGACCCGCCGCAAGCTCTTCTGCCGCTGCCCGGCCGGCCTCTACACCACCGCCCACGACGTGGAGATCCTGCGCCACATGCGCCCCACCCTGAGCGAGATGGGCGACTACGACGGCACCGCGCTCATGGAGTTCAAGACGCGCAAGGAGATCCACTACCTGCTGAGCAACGAGTCGGTCTGCACCTACGAGATGGACGACGCCCCGCCCTTCGAGATGGACCCCGACGCCCTGGAACGCGCCCTGCTCATCAGCATGATGCTGGACCTGCAGCTGGTGGACGAGATCCACATCGCGCGCAAGCAGTACCTGGACGGCAGCATCCCCACCGGCTTCCAGCGCACCGCCATCCTGGGCGTGCACGGGAGCGTGCCCTTCGAGGGCCGCACCATCGGCATCCGGCAGCTGTCCATCGAGGAGGACTCCTGCCGCGAGATCTCCGACCGCGGCCACCACCGCCACTACCGCACGGACCGGCTGGGCATGCCCCTGATCGAGACCGTAACCGAACCGGACATGCGCACGCCGGAGGAGGCGGCGCGGGTGTGCGAGCTGCTGCGGCGGCTGTCGCGGGCCTCGGGCCTGGTGCGCACCGGGTCGGGTGCCGGACGGCAGGACGTGAACGTGAGCATCCGCGGCGGCACCCGCGTGGAGATCAAGGGCGTGAGCAGCATCAAGGCCATCCCCCGCCTGGTGCACAACGAGGCCCTGCGCCAGCGCAGCCTGCTGGCCATCCGCGACGTGCTGAACGCACGCGGCGTGACCGCGGATACGGTGGCGGACGCGTCGCGCGACATCACCGCCGTGGTCCAGGACTCCGACTACCGCTACATCCAGAAGCACGTGAGCCATGGGGCGCGGGTGGCGGCGGTGCCGCTGCCGGGCTTCGAGGGGCTCATCGGCACGCCCACGCAGCCGCACACGCGGTTTTTGAAGGAGTTCTCGGACCGCGTGCGCGTGGTGGCCTGTCTGGACACCCTGCCCAACATCCTCTGCAGCACCAGCGAGACCGAGACCCTCTCCAGCGCGGAGTGGGAGAAGATCGCGCGCCAGTGCGGCGTGGATCACGGCACGCCGGTCATGGTGGTGTGGGGCGACGAGCGCGATGTGAAGACCGCCGTGGGCGAGGTGCTGCTGCGCGCGCGCGAGGCCGCCACGGGCGTGCCCGAGGAGACGCGCCAGTCCCTGCCCGACGGCACCACGGGCTTCGAGCGCGTGCTGCCCGGCCCCAGCCGCATGTACCCGGACACGGACCTGCCCCCCATCGTGGTGCCGCGCACCCGCGCCGAGGGGCTGCGGAAGATCATGCCGTCGCGGCCGTGGGAGCGCGTGGCGCAGGCCCGCGAGGCGGGCGTAGGCCAGGATCTGGCCGGGCGCCTGGCGCGCCATCCGGCCTGGGAGCTCTTCGCGCGTCTGCTGCCGCGACTCGCGCCCGACGGCGCCCTGACCGCCACCGGCCTGGCCTCGCTGCTGCTGGACCGCGACCTGCCGCGCCCGCTCAACGCCGCCGTCGCCGGCGAGTGGTGGGACCTGGTGACGGACCGCCTGACGCGCGGCGACCTGCTGCCCGAGGCGCTGCGCGCCGACGCCGACGACCTGCCCTCGCCCCTGCGCGAGGACGACGCGCGCCGCCGCTTCGACGCGGCCGTGCGCGCCCTGCCCGACGACCTGCCCGACGACGCGCGCCGACCGCGCGCCGCCATGGGCCCCATCATGGCGGAGCTGCGCGGGCTGGTGCCCGGCGCCACCGTCGCCGCCTGGACCCGGGAGGTGCTGGCGTGAGCGCCGCGACCAACGAGGACTACAAGGGCTACCGCGGCGCCGCGCTGGCCAAGCTGCAGACGTTCCAGGCCATGGTCTGGTCCGACGTGACCGTGGCCACCGACAAGGGCGAGTTCGCCGGCCTGATCCTTCCCCGCAACGAGATGGCCGACCCGGACCACGTGGTGCTCAAGATGATCACCGGCTACAACGTGGGGCTGCACGTGGACGGCATCGAGTCCATCACCGTGCACGGCCGCAAGGTGGCCAACTACAAGATCCCGGAGAAGGCCTTCCCCTACGAGGAGGGCAAGCCGCGGGTGAAGCTGTTCGGCACCGGCGGCACCATCGCCTCGCGGCTGGACTACCGCACCGGCGCCGTGATCCCCGCCTTCAGCCCCGGCGAGCTCTACGGCTCCGTGCCGGAGCTGGCCGACATCTGCAACCTGGAGACCGAGAAGCTCTACGGCGTGTTCAGCGAGAACATGGGTCCGGAGCAGTGGATCGGGCTGGCGGAGGCCATCGGCGCGGAGATCCGCAAGGGCGTGGACGGCATCGTGGTGGGCCACGGCACCGACACCATGCACCACACGGCCGCCGTGCTGAGCTACATGGTGCAGGACAGCCCGGTGCCCATCGTCATGGTGGGCAGCCAGCGCTCCAGCGACCGCCCCAGCTCCGACGCCGCCATCAACCTCATCAACGCCACCACCACCGCCGCCACCAGCGACATGGCGGAGGTCATGGTCTGCATGTTCGGCCCCACCAGCGACCAGTACGGCCTGCTGCACCAGGGCACGCGCGTGCGCAAGATGCACTCCAGCTACCGCAGCACCTTCCGCACCCTGAGCGACATCCCCCTGGGCAAGGTGGACCCGTCGGGGGTGACGCCCTTCAAGGACGACTACAGCCCCCGCCGCAGCGACCGCGAGGTCACGGTCAAGGCCGTATTCGACGACCGCGTGTCGCTGGTCTACTACTACCCCGGCATGAAGCCCGACATCATCGACAGCCTGGTGGACAACGGCTACAAGGGCATCATCATCGCGGGCACGGGCCTGGGCCACGTGAACCGCCCCATGTACGCCGCGCTGGACCGCGCCCACCGGGCCGGCGTGTCCATGTTCATGACCGTGCAGACCCTGTGGGGCTTCGTGCAGATGTTCGTGTACGAGACCGGCCGCGAGATCATGGAGCTGGGCGTGGTGCCGGCGGCCAACATGCTGCCCGAGGCCGCCTACATGAAGCTGGGCTGGGCCCTGGGCCAGACCCACGACCAGGACGAGGTGAAGCGGATCATGCTCACGCCGGTGGCGCGGGACATCACGGAGCGGGAGCCGCAGAACGGGTACCTCCTGCTGCAGGGGGGGATTCCGGAGGTGGATCACTTCATGTCCGAGCATTGGAGATAGAGGTCGGGGTGAGGGCGGTTTCCGAGGGGCGCGGGCCCCGCCCATCCGTGGGCGGGGCCCGCTCGGCGTTCCGGCCCCTCCGCCCTCCTGGCTCCGGGACCTCCACGACGCCCTCGGAAACCGCCCTCACCCCGACCTCCACCACCACCGCCGGCATGATCTGATCACACCGCAGGCTCCCTGGTGGGGGGCGGGCGGGGCGTCGCCCTTCGGGCTCGCCTGGGAGGTGGCAGGGAGGCCGGCGATGGAGCGTGGCGTCGCCGTTCAAACTCACCCCCAACCCGGCAGGCAGTGTTCCGTGGAGCTGACATACCGATCCCCCCCTCGACGCGCGGAATCGCGCAGCTGAGCACGTCGAGGGGGGGATCGGTATGTCAGCGGGCCACGACCACCCGCCGAGCCTGCACGGATTCCGGCGTGCGCAGCGTCAGGAAGTAGACGCCGGCCGGCGCGTCGGCGCCCGCTTCGGTGCGGCCGTCCCAGACCGCCGTGTGGTCGCCGTCGGCGAGGGCGCCGTCGATCAGGGTGCGCACGCGGCGGCCGCGCACGTCGTGCACGGTGAGGGTCACGGCGCGGGCGGCGGGGAGGCGGAAGGCCAGGCTCGTGCCGCCGTTGGACGGGTTGGGGCTGGGGAAGCCCAGCTCCGCGGTGGGGCGGACCAGGACGGACGAGGCATCGTCCGGGATGAGGGCGTAGGCGCGGATGGCGCCGTCGTGCACGCCGGTGCCCACGATCATGCCGGCGTCGCTGATGCCCAGGGCGCTGGACGAGGTGTTGGTGGCCAGGTCCCAGCCCGAGCCGGGGGGCAGCAGGTCCTGGATGCGGTAGGTGTCCTGGCCGTCCCAGAGGAAGGGCACGGCGTAGAGGCCGCCGGCGTTGCCCACCACCCAGCCGTCGTCGTTCACGCCGCGGCCGCTGCCGGACGTGGCGCCCAGGGGCAGGGGGATCTCCACCATGCCGCCCGTGGCGGTCCACAGGAAGGGCGTGCTGTCGCCCTGGTTGAGCATGCTGCCGCCGGTCACGTGGCCGGCGTCGCTCACGTCGAAGCAGAGGGCGCCGTTGCGGCCGGGCAGCGCGCCCACCTCCCAGGCGCCGCCCAGGACGTCCTCGTACGCCATGCCCACGTTGCGCGCGGCGTTGGCGGGGTCGATGCCCGTGCCCACGATGAGGTCGGAGTCGTTGATGCCGTAGGCCGTGGTCATGAAGCAGCCCGTGTCCGTGGTGGCGCCGATGACGCGCGGGGTGCCGACCTCGAAGATGGCCGCCCGCTCCAGCGAGCCGCCGTTGACCGAGCCCACGGCCTTGCCCAGGGCGTTCACGGCGTTGGCGCGGCCCAGGGTCTGGCCGGGCGGCAGCGGCAGCTGGCTCACCACGCCGTCCTGCCACGCCAGCGGCAGGGGGCTGGAGCCGAAGGACGTGGTGGCGCCCGTGCCCACCACCATGCCGGAATCGTTGGCGCCGTTGGCCACGCCGTAGTCGCGGCCGGCCAGGTTGGGCAGGCCCGTCAGGCCGCCGGCCTCGGTCCAGGAGAAGGCGTACGTGGGCGTGCCGAAGGAGCGGCCCACGGCCACGCCACCGTCGGACACGCGGAAGCCCTGGGAGGCGAAGTCGCCGGGCTGCACCAGGCCCAGGTCCACGATGACGTAGTCGGGCGGCGCCGCCGCGGCGGTCGCGGCGCAGAGCGCGAGCAGTGTGAGCAGGCGACGGATCATCGTGGGCCTCCAGGTGGGGATGGATGCGGAACGTCCCCGGCGGAGCCGGAGCTCCACCGGGGACGCGGCAGGTCGTGGGACTAGCGGTACATGGTCTTCAGGTTGGAGAACGAGGCGTCCTCGTTGCTCACCGGCGCGTCGATGGTCACGTCCACCAGGCCGCAGCCGCTGTAGGCGTCCACGATCAGGTAGTACCAGCCGTCGGCCGCCGCCTCGTAGCTCACGCACTCGGGGTTGCCCGAGTCGTCGCCGGCCACGCAGGTGCCGTTGACGTCGGCGCAGTCGCTGACCAGCCACAGGGAGAGGTCGATGGACACGCCGGCCGCGGGCGCGATGCAGGCGGAGAAGATCTCGCCCTGGGTCAGGTAGATCTTGTACACGGCGTCGTTGCCGTTGGCCGAGTAGCCGGTGCAGGAAGGCACCACGGGCGAGTAGTCGGGAGCGTACTCGCAGAGGTCCACCTGGAACTGGGCCATGCCCTGCTCCTGCAGGTCGATGGCGCCGTCGCAGGTGTCGTTGGGCTGCGGCATGGGACAGGCGTCCACGCTCAGCACGTAGGCGCTGATCAGGCCGTTGTCGCCGTACTCGTCCAGCTCGATGTACACCGTGCCGGTGACGTCGAAGGTCTGCACGTGGTACGGGTACAGGCCCGGGCCGTCGTCGTCGTCGAAGGCGATCTGCGTCACGCAGTCGTCGGCCCAGATCCACATGCGCATGTCGCCGCCGGTCTGGCCTTCGCCCGGGTTCACGGCGAAGGAGTAGCACTCGCCGGCATTCACCTCGAGGGCGAACCAGTCGTTGTCGGCCACGGGGTCGATGGAGCCCGACATGGGGTCGCCGGGAGTCACGGGGGTGGCGGTGCCGCAGTCGCCGTTGGGCTCGACCTCGGCGGAGCGCGTGGCGCCCTGGAACGGGATGGGGTCCTTGACGCGCTCGGGCTTGTCGGCGGCCTGGACCAGGCTGGCCACGGCGAGCAGGGCCACGAGCAACAGGATCAACTTCTTCATGCTGTTCCCTCCGGTTGGAATGACGGCGTTCCGTGGTCGGCGAGACGATGGCCGCCGGGACGCCGGAATCACCATAGCACAACCGGGGGTTCGATCTGTCCCGTTTTGTGAGATTCGATCATCTCACATGATGACAATCGGTTAGCGGCCCGCGCAGGCCCGCTTCAGAAGTAGAGCCTCACGAGAAACGGATATTCGCCGTTCTCGGGATTCTCCGCCGCCGCACGCTCCAACAGGGCGCGGCTGGTCTCGGGATCCCGATCCAGCATGGCCGCCAGCCCCTCCAGCAGGAGGCGGTTCCCGGCCTGGTAGCGGGCCAGGAGAGCGGCGTCGGGGATGCCGTGGATCACGTCCGTCACGGCCGGCGTGCGTTCCTGGAACCAGCGCAGGTTGGCGGTGAGGTTGCCCTCGTCCAGGCTCGCCGGCGCGAAGAACTCCGTGTAGCTGCGGTCGTCGGTGTTGATCGGGGCGCCGGCCGTGGCGTCCGCGAGCTGCCGCGGCGCAAGGGCCAGGCTCACCGCCAGATGGTAGGGATCCACGTAGAAGTGCGGATCCTGCCCCAGCGCCGCCGTGCGCGCCTCCCAGTCCGCCCAGTCAGCCTCCAGCGGCTCCAGGCCGCCCACCAGCACCGCGTGGTAGTGGCCCAGCCACACCGCGCCGTGCGGGAACACCTCCGCGAAGGTGCGCAGCAGGCCGCGGAAGTCCTCGGGCCGCAGCTTGTGCAGGGGCAGGTACTGGCTCACCATGCCGCCCGGGTTCAGGTGGTCGCGGCAGAGCTGGAACCAGTCGCGGGTGTAGAGGGCGCCCGACCCCAGCACCGGGTGGGTGGGGTCGCAGGTGATGAGGTCGTACATGCGGCCGCTGCGCTCCAGGTGGCGGCGGCCGTCGCCGGCGATGAGGTTCAGGCGGCGGTCGCGGGCCACGTCGCGGTTGAGGTCGCGGTAGAAGACGGCGGCGTCGCGCAGGCCGGGCGCCAGCTCCACGCAGTCCAGACGCTCCACCCCCGCATGCGAGGCCACCGCCGACGTGGTCACGCCGATGCCGAAGCCCACCACCAGCACGTCGCGCGACTCCAGCCCCAGCAGGAACGGCACGTGGCCCACCAGCTTCACGGCCTTGACCGCGTCGTACGACGACCCGATCACCGCGCTGTTGTCCACGAAGGTGTACTTGGCCTGGCTGCGCGTGCCCGGATCCACCCCCACCGTCAGCGTGCCGTTCACGCTCTCGCGGTAGAAGAGCACCTCGCGCCCGTACTTGAGGAACGAGGGCGGCAGGATCCGCAGCGTGGGCTGCGCCGCCACCAGCGCCAGGGCGCACGCCGCCACCAGCGCGAGCGCCGGCGCCGCGCGGCCCGCACGCTCCGCTGCCCGCCGGCCCACGGCCGCGGCCGCCGCCGCTGCGGCGCCCAGGATCAAGGCCGCGGACAGCACCGCGCCCAGCGCCGGCAGCAGCACGAACGTGGCCGTCAGCGGCCCCAGCACCGCCCCCGCGGTGTTGGACAGCAGCACGCCGCCCACCGCCGCGCCCACGCCGCGCTCCTCCCCCGCCGCCAGCCGGCAGGCCAGGGGGAACGCGTAGCCCGACGCCACCGACGCCGGCAGCACCACCAGCAGCGCCGTGACCAGCGGCAGCAGCAGGGCGCGCGCCGCGGGATCCGCCAGCACGCTCTCGAAAGGGAACAGCAGCAGCTGGGGCAGGCGCGCCGCCAGCAGCGTGCCCGCCGCCGCCAGGGCCACGAGCCAGGCCATCGCCAGCATGAGCTCGCGGCCGGGATCGCGCAGCCGCGGCGAGCGCCGCGCGTGGAGCAGACCGCCCAGGAACAGGCCCGCCACCGCCAGCGACGCCATGAGCGCGAACATGTAGCTGGTGTTGGTCAGCACCACCTTCACCATGCGCAGCCACAGCACCTGCAGCCCCATGGCCGCGAAGCCGCAGACGCCGGCCGCGGTCAAGGCGGCGCGCCTCAGGTCCGGCGCGGCATGGCGACGGCGGGAGGGTGCGGGAGCGTCGGCGGCGGCGTCCGCCGGGGCCGGTGCGCCGCGCGCCGCGGCCAGGGCCGCCAGGGCCGCGCCCACGGCCGCCGCGGCCGCCGCGGCTTCGGTCCCCGACTGCCCCAGACGTCCCAGCAGCACGAAGCCGGCGACCAGACCGCCCAGGGCCGAGCCGGCCGTCTCCACCGCATAGAGCCGGCCCAGGGCCGTGCCCAGAGCAGCGCCGCGCAGCCCCGCCCCCACGGCGCGGCTCAGGCTCGGGAACGCGCCGCCCATGGGCAGGGCCGCCGCCGTGAGCAGCAGGGCGGCCACGGCCAGCACCAGGGGTTCCGGCAGATCCAGCCCCGGCAGCACCGCGCGGAAGACCCAGGAGAGCAGGGGCACCGAGGCCGCCACCCAGAGCAGCAGCGCGGCGAAGAGATGTTCGGGTCGCCGCGTGCGGTCCGCGCGCGGTCCCCAGACCACGGCGCCCAGGCCCCAGCCGGCCATGAACGCGGCCAGCACCACCGCCGACGCCGTCACCGTGGCTCCCAGCGCCAGCCCCAGCCGACGCTGCCAGGCCACCTCCAGGATCAGGAACGCGAGGCCGGCCAGGGCGATGGCCGCGGCGTGGGCGGTGGAAAGACGGGGGGCGTCGTCTCGCGGCATGGGGGGCTCCGGCGTGGCGAGGGTCGAGGCGGGGGATCCTGGCCGGAATATGCCATCGCGGGGGCGCGGCGTCCAGGCGGGCCGCGCCCCGCAGCTCAGGAGCCCAAGGACTCTCAGGAGCCCAAGGCCTCTCAGTAGCCCAGAGCCTCCAGCTTGCGCCGCGTCTCCTCGTCCACGTCGGCGGGAATGGGCAGGCGCCCCTCCACGATGGGATTCTCCGGATCGAACGTGCGCCACAGGCGCCGCTCCATGCGCTCCGCCTTGGCGGCGTGCTCGGCGGCCAGATCCACGGTCTCGTAGGGGTCGTCGTTGAGGTTGAACAGACGCACGCGGCGGCCCTCGGCCGGACGCTCGGAGACCATGATCTTCCAGGGCCAGTCGATGAGCGTCTTGACGAACGACCCGGGCACCGCGCCCTGCTCCGCCATCAGACGCGTGCGGTGCCCCTGGGTCTGCCCGGCGATGAGCGGCAGCAGCGTGCGGCCGTCGATGTCCTCGGGCGGACGCACGGTCAGAGCGTCCAGGACCGTGGGCAGCACGTCCAGGGTGGACACGGGCTCGTCCAGCACCTGCCCGCCGAAGGCGTTGTGGGGCAGCTTGATCAGCAGCGGCACGTGCAGGCACTCCTGGTAGGGCTCCAGGTGGGTGAACCAGAGGTCGTGTTCGCCCAGGTGCTCGCCGTGATCGCTGACCACCACGATCAGCATGCGGTCGTAGAGGCCGCGCTGCTTGAGGTAGGCCACGATCTGGCCCACGTGGTCGTCCACGTAGCTCACGCCGGCGGCGTACTGCTTCACCGGGAACTGCAGATCCGTCACGTCGCCCAGCCAGTCGTACATGGCCGTGGTCTTGTTGGGGGCGCGGTTGGCGTCGGACCGCACGAAGGACAGCACGGTGGGCCCGGGCGCGGTCTCGTTCCCGCGGTAGTACATGCGGTCGTAGGGCGGCGGCGGCGCGTAGGGGGCGTGCACGTCGAAGTAGTGCAGGAACAGGAAGTGGGGCTGGGAGAGGTCGCGGGTGCGCAGGGTCTCCAGGCCCAGCCAGGTGATGCGGTCGGCGCGGTCCAGGTCCAGGTCCAGCCCCGGCGGCGCGGTCACCGTGTAGCCCTGCCCCATGCCGTACTCCGGCGACAGGTAGTTGATGGAGACGAAGCCCGCGGTGGCGTAGCCGCCGGCCGCCAGGTATTCCGCCAGGGTCACGTGATCCTCGCCCAGCCGCTGGTACTCGCCCCCCACGGCGCCGTGACGGTAGGGCAGCAGGCCGGTCATGATGGACGCGAACGACGGCAGGGTCCACGGCGCGGTGCTGTAGCAGCGCGAGAAGGCCACGCCGTCGGCGGCCAGGGCGTCCAGGTGCGGGGTCTCGATCCAGTCGTTGCCGGTGCGGCCCAGGTGGTCGCCGCGCCACGTGTCGATGCCGATCATCAGCACGTGCGGCGGCGTGAAGCCGTCGGGCGCCTGGGCCCAGGCCGCGGCGGCCAGCAGCAGCGCCGGCAGCAGGGCGCGCAGGGTGCGGAGCATGGAGCGTCCTCTCATCGGAGCAGGGTGAAGCGCGCGACGGTCTCGTGGCCGCCGCCGCGCAGCACGGCCCAGTAGGTGCCGGAGTTGGCGCGCGCGCCGTCGTCGCCGCGGCCGTCCCACTCCACCTCGTGAACGTCCAGCAGGCTGCCCGGCCGCGGACCCAGGGCGCGTTCGCTCACCAGACGGCCGCGGGCGTCGTACACGCTGAGGGTCAGGTCCAGGTCCTCCTGCATGCGGAACCGGAGCTTGGCGGCCCCGTCCGCCACCGGGTTGGGCGCGGCGCCCAGCAGGCGCAGCGGCGTGGGCGCCACCTCCACCGACTGCCAGGCGAGCCAGGTGTCGGGATCCAGGGTCACGTCCAGCACGGCCGCGCCCAGGGTGTAGGTCTGCGATGCCGTGCCGCCCGTGTGGTGCAGCACCACCCACTCGGGACCGGCCGCGGTGTCCACGCGCAGGGGGTACTTGTTGTCGAAGGCCACGCCGCCCTGGTCCTGCAGCACCACGTTCAAAGTGCGGTCGTCGCCCGTCAGCTCCCAGGCCAGCGACAGCTGCGGCACCGTGTTCTCCGCCAGGTAGGGCCAGAGGTGGGCGTCCAGGCTCTCGCCCGCCCAGGCGGACGCGTGGTCGATGAAGTCCTGGGTGGTCACCACGCCCTCCACGCGGTGGGAGGCGGTGGCCCAGTCGCGCAGCATGTCGAAGAAGAGGTCGTCGTCGCCGGTGTCCAGACGGAAGCGGCCGCGGAGCTGGTGCAGGATCCAGGCGCCCTTGTCGTACACCACTCGGTCCAGGATGTCCGGCCGCGGATCGTACGCCGGCGTGCGGCCGGTCCAGCGCGTGCCCGAGAGGATCTCCAGCATCATGTAGTCGATGTAACCCTGCTGCTGGTAGTTGTTGCTGAATCCGTTGAGGTGCTCGAACCACAGCGCCTCGCAGTAGGTGGCGAAGCCCTCGTTCAGCCAGATGTCCTTCCAGCTGTCCGGCCCCACCGAGTCGCCGAACCACTGGTGGGCGATCTCGTGGATCACCACCCAGTCGTTGCCGTTGGTGCCGGTGATCAGCTCGTGGCCGTAGCTGGTGGCGGTCTGGTGCTCCATGGCGCCGCGGGGCGTGTTCATGTACTGCACGTGGGCGTACTTCTCGTCCGGGAAGGGATAGGGACCGGCCAGGGTCTCCATGCGGCCCAGCATGGCGCAGGTGGGCGCGAAGTCCTGCTGCGCGTCGGCCAGGTCGTAGGGGAAGGCGTAGCCCTCCACGGTCACGGGACCGGCCTCGTCCAGCTCGCAGCTCTCCGACCACTGGGAGTACTGGCTCACCGCCACGCTGATCAGGTAGCTGGCGATGGCGTGGTCCGTGGCCCAGCGCCAGGTGCGGGTGCCGTCCGGGTTGTCGTCCACGCCCAGCAGCACGCCGTTGCTCACGGCGGTGTAGAGCTCCGGCGACGTGATGGTCACGGCCGCAGTGGCCTTGTCGCCCGGGCGGTCCAGGCAGGGCCACCACTCGCGCGCGTGGGACGGCTGGCTCAGGGTGGCCACGGCGGGGCACTCGCAGTCCGCGCCGGCCAGGTCGCCCCAGGCGTGCTTGGCCATGCCGTAGCGGTCGTCGCCGTACTCGTTGGTGAAGGCGATGGTGACCTGGTCCTCCTCGCCCAGCTTGGCCGCGGGCAGTTCGATGGCCAGGGAGTCGCCCTGGGCCCGGAAGGCGAGCGCGCCGCTGGCGTGCTGCACGCCGGTGATCGTCAGCCCCACCGCGTCCAGCACCAGCGTGGGCAGCTCCAGCACCTTGGGCGCGAAGACCACCGTCACCGTGCCGCCGTAGCCCGACGCCTCCGGATCCACGCTCAGGTCCAGCGCGTAGTGGCGCACCTCGTAGTCCACCACGGCGATGTCGGCCGCGGCCAGGGTCTTCTCTCCGGGGCGGGCCAGGGCGCGGCAGCCCAGACGGGGACGCTCCCGCTCGGCGGCGGTCGCGACGGCGGAGGCCGCCAGCAGGCAGGCCAGGATGGCGATGGAGATACGGCGCATGGGATGGGGCTCCTCGTCACGGGACAGGCGGGGGTCGGACCATCGAAGGATAGGTCGGCCGCGGCGGGAGGACAACCCCCGCGGCCGCTAGGCGTTCCGGAGCCTCAGATTCCCAGGCCGTCGCCGTAGGCCTGCACGGTCAGCCGCGCTCCGGGCGCCACCGAGCGCGTCACCCAGCAGCCGCCGCCGATCACGGCGCCGCGGCCCACCACCGTGTCGCCGCCCAGGATGGTGGCGTTGGCGTACACGGTCACGTCGTCCTCGATGGTGGGATGCCGCTTGCCGGTCTTCTCCAGCGAGCCGTCCGGGCGGCGCTTGAAGCTGCGCGCGCCCAGGGTCACGCCCTGGTACAGCTTCACGTTCTCGCCGATCTCCGTGGTCTCCCCCACCACCACGCCGGTGGCGTGGTCGATGAAGAAGCCGCGGCCGATGCGCGCGCCGGGGTGGATGTCGCAGCCCGTGCGCTGGTGGGCCCACTCGTTCATGATGCGGGGCACGAACGGCACGCCCAGCCGGTACAGCGGATGGGCCAGACGGTGCACGGCCACCGCCAGCAGGCCCGGGTAGCAGAGGATGACCTCGTCGCGGCAGGTGGCGGCGGGATCGCCGCGGTAGGCGGCGTCCACGTCCGTGCCCACCAGCTCGCGCAGGGCCGGGAGCTGCTCCAGGTACTCCTTCACGATGCCGGCCGCGGCCGCCGCCGTGTCGCCCCCCGCCGCCGGGTGCGGCACCGCGCACTCGTAGGGCTCGTGGGACACGAAGCGCAGGGTGCGGTCCACCACCTCGCTCAGCTCCACGTAGAGGTCGTCGATGCGGGAGGCCACGAAGGTCTCCATGCAGGCGCGGTCGCTGATGCGCCCGCCGAAGTAGCCGGGAAAGATCAGCGTGAGCAGCTGCTCCACCAGCCCGGCCACGCGCTGCTGCGAGGGCAGCTCCGTGTCGCCGATGCGGTTGATGCCGCCGTCGGCGTGGTAGGTGCCGGCCAGGCGGGAGGCCAGGTCCCGCAGAGGGGCGCTTCCATCGGCGTGCACGGGGACCTCCTAGTCCACCTGGAGATGGGCGAAGAGCGCGCTGGACAGGTAGCGCTCCCCGAAGCTGGGCACCACGGCCACGATGCGCTTGCCGGCCATGCCCTCGCGGCGGCCCAGCTGCAGGGCGGCCCACAGGGCGGCGCCGCTGCTGATGCCCACGAAGAGGCCTTCCTCCGCCGCGGCGCGGCGGGCCGTGGCCAGGGCGTCGTCGTCGGTCACGCGGATCACCTCGTCCAGCAGCGACGTGTCCAGCACCCCCGGCACGAACCCCGCGCCGATGCCCTGGATCTTGTGCGGCCCCGGCTCCCCGCCGGAGAGCACGGGCGAGGCGTCGGGCTCCACCGCCACCACGCGCACGTCCGGGTTGCGCTCCTTGAGCACCGAGCCCACACCGGTGATGGTGCCGCCGGTGCCCACGCCGGCCACGAAGACGTCCACCTTGCCGTCCGTGTCCGCCCAGATCTCCTCGGCGGTGGTGCGGCGGTGCACGGCGGGGTTGGCGGGGTTCTCGAACTGCTGGGGCATGAACGCCCCGTCCCTGGCCGCGGCCGCCAGCTCGCCGGCCTTCTGGATGGCGCCCTTCATGCCGCCGGCCGCGGGCGTCAGCACCAGCTCGGCGCCCAGGGCCTTGAGGATCCTGCGGCGCTCCAGGCTCATGCTGTCCGGCATGGTCAGGGTGACGGGGTACCCCTTGGCCGCGCAGACGAAGGCCAGCCCGATGCCGGTGTTCCCGCTGGTGGGCTCGATGACGCGCATGCCCGGCTTCAGCCGGCCGTCGGCCTCGGCGGCCTCGATCATGGCCTTGGCGATGCGGTCCTTCACGCTGGCCAGGGGGTTCTGGAACTCCAGCTTGGCCAGGATCTCGGCGGGGGTGTCGTTCAGGCCCTGCAGGCGCACCAGGGGGGTGCCGCCCACCAGGGACAGGATGCCGTCGCGGATGGGTTGGCTCATGGCCTCTCTCCTCACGGAAGGCGGCGCGCGGTCCGCCGGTTCGTCGTCCACAATCCGCCCAAAGTAGCGCGGATCGCGGCGACGGCCAGCCGGCGGGGCGGCTCAGCCCTTCAGGTCCCGCTCCAGCCGCTGGAGCTGCGGCGTGCGGCCCAGGAGGATCAGGGTGTCGTCGGCCTGGATGACCTGATCCGGGCCGGGGTTGAAGACCTGGCGGCCGTCCGCGGCGTTCAGGCCGATGATGATCACGTCGTACTCGGTGCGCAGGTTGGTGTCGCGGATGGCGTGCCCCACCAGCCTGGAGCCCGTGCAGACCTGGAACTCCTCCACCATCAGCTCCAGGCCGCTGCGGCTGGTGACGGCCTCCATGAAGTCGTAGACCTTGGGGCGCAGCAGGGCCTGCACCAGCCGGCTGCCGCCGATGCGGTAGGGCGAGAGGCAGCGGTCGGCGCCCGCGCGCAGGATCTTGCGGCCGGCCTTCTCGTCGGCGGCGCGGGCCAGGATGTAGAGGCCGGGGTTGTCCTTGCGCGAGAGCTCGCGGCTGGACAGCACGATGTAGAGGTTGTCCACGTCGCTGCCGGCGGTGGCGGTCAGGGCGCGGGCGCGGGTCACGCCGGCGTTGAGCAGGACCTCGTCCTCGGTGGCGTCGCCCCCGATGGCCAGCAGCCCCGCTTCGCGCAGCCGCTCCGCCTCCTCCTGATCCAGGGTGATCACCACGAAGGGCTTGCCCTCCTCGGCCAGCTCCTCGCAGATGATGCGCCCCATGCGGCCGTAGCCGCACACGATGAAGTGGTCCCGCAGACCGTCCAGTTCCCGCTGCATCATCCGCCTCCCCACCAGCTTGCGGAGCTGGCCCTCGAAGAACAGGCCCGCCAGCGAGCCCGCGGTGTAGGTCACCAGGCCCAGTCCCACCACGATCAGCACGATCACGAATACGCGGCCCATGGGCGACAGCGAGTGCACCTCGCCGAACCCCACCGTGCTGATGGTGATCATGGTCATGTAGAGGGCCTCGAGAGGCGTGAACCGCTCGATGAGCATGAAGCCCACGCTGCCCAGCACGATGGTCGCCAGCAGCAGCAGGCTGCCGGTCACCACGTGGCCGTAGCGGTTCCCCTCCGGTCCCGGATCGTTCCAGGTGCGCACCGCGCCTCCTTCCGTGGCTGCAGCCTAATGCGGACCCCCGTGGGCGGGAAGCGCGATTTCTTGCGCGGATCGGCCTTGTCCCGGAACCCGTCCTGGGTTTTCTTGTTGCAGGCCGGGCGATTCCGGTTCTCAGAATCACGACCAACCCACGGAGAGCGTCATGCCCCTGGTTCTTCGCACCCTCCCGCGCGCCCTGACGCTGGGCGCCGTCGCCCTGGTCCTGCTCGCCGCCGGCCCCGCCGCGGCCCTGGATCCGCTGCCCGCCATCATGGTCTCCCCGGAGACCTTCGACTTCGGCACCCTGGACCAGAAGCAGGTCCGCACCACCGAGATCACCGTCACCAACGCCGGCGGCGCGCCCCTGGAGATCGAGCGCCTGGAGACCACCTGCGGCTGCACCGCCGCCGAGCCGGCCAAGAAGCTGCTGGAGCCCGGCGAGTCCACGCTGGTGACCATCACCTTCGACAGCAAGACCTTCTCCGGCGAGCAGCACAAGAGCGTGCTCATCCACTCCAACGACCCCACCGAGCCCACCAAGGAGATCAAGCTCACGGCCTTCGTGCACGCGCCGCTGATCTTCACGCCGTCGTGGAAGTCCATCGGCTTCGGCATGGGCCGCGTGTCGGAGATGAAGCCCCAGTCCATCACGGTCATGTCCCCGGACGTGGAGTCCCTGGTGATCAACCTGTCCGACGTGGACACGGACCTGCTCAGCGTGGAGGTGCTGCCCACGGCCAAGAACGACCCGCGCGAGCGGCAGCTCGTCTTCACCGTGAACGAGGGCGCCCCCGCCGGCGTGTTCCGCGAGCTGGCCGTGTTCCAGACCAACGTGCCCGACGCGTCGTCCTTCGACCTGGAGATCACCGGCGACGTGCAGGCCGACGTGAGCCTCATGCCCGCCCGCCACAACTTCCGCTACGTGGGCCCCGGCCAGGACCTGTCGCGCGTCTTCTACCTGAAGAAGCCCAAGGACGCCAAGGTGAAGGTGGTGCACGCCGACGTGGACCTGCCCGGCTTCGAGGTGGCCGAGATCAAGGAGAGCAGCCACACGGGCAACGTGGAGATCACGGTGAAGGGCAAGCCCATCGCCATCGCCGACGAGCGGGCCAAGGAGGCCCGCGGCCGCATGAGCGGCACGCTCACCGTGGTGACCGACGAGCCCGGCAGCAACACCTACACGGCCACCATCATGTACCTGCTGAAGATCTGAGGCGGGCCGTGGTCAACTCCCGCAAGGTGAAGCTCCTCAGCGCCGGCCCCCTGTGGCGCGAGGCCCCGCTCCTGCTGGGCCTCGCGCTGGTGCTGGCCGCCGGCGCGTGGTTCGCCCGCACGCCGCGCCTGCCCCTGATCGCGGATATGAGCCTCTACGAGATGGACCTGGCCGCGCCGGTCCTGGAGCCCGCCGCGGCCCTGGCCGCCTTCCGCGACAACACCCACATCTTCGTGGACACCCGTGCCGTGGACGACGGCCGCCGCATCCCCGGCGCCATGGTCCTGCGGCCGGACAGCTTCGACGAGGACTTCCGCGAGATCTTCGATTTCCTGGTGCCGGAGGATCCGCTCATCCTCTACGGCGACGGCAACCTGCTGCTGACCAGCAACGTGGCCCAGCAGCTGGAGGCCCGCGGCTTCACGGAGCTGAGCCTGCTGCGCGGCGACCTGGACGCCTGGGCCGCCGCCGGCGGCGACCTCAGCACGGAAGGAGGCGCGCCGTGACCAACGCCACGCCCGTGCGCGGCCTGATCCTGCCGGACTGGCTGGAGCTCATCGTCCGCTTCCTGGTGGGCGGCACGTTCGTCTACGCGTCGGTGGACAAGATCCTCCACCCCGACGCCTTCGCCCAGGCCATCTTCCACTACCGCATGCTGCCCCCGGCGCTGCTGCACCCCACGGCCCTGGTGCTGCCCTGGCTGGAGCTGGTGGCCGGCCTGGCCATGATCCTGGGCTTCTGGCGCCGCGCCGCCGCCTTCTGGATCAGCGTCATGCTGGTGGTGTTCATGGTGGCCATCGCCTCGGCCCTGTCCCGCGGCCTGGACATCAGCTGCGGCTGCTTCCACACGGAGGCGGGGCACGCGGTGGGGCTCTCGCTGCTGTTCCGCGACGTGGCTCTGCTGGCCGGAGCGGTGGTTCTCTGGGCGGCCCGCGGCGTGAGGAGAACCTTGTAGTTTCCAAGGGATTTTCGATGTCGAGATCCACTATCGATACCGGAAAATCAGGATTTGACATCCCTCCGCCGGGGGGTGACCTTCCCTGCAAGTCACCCCCTGCAGGGCACTAGATCCAAGGAGACTCCGATGCCTGCTTTCGTGAACAAGGACGAGTGCACCGCCTGTGAGGCCTGCATCGAGGCTTGCCCCACCGAGGCCATCAGCATGGACGGCGATCACGCCTTCGTGAACCCCGACGAGTGCACCGACTGCGAGGCCTGCGTGGAGGCTTGCCCCACCGAGGCCATCAGCATGGTGGACTAGCGGGACGCTCCGCGTTCCGACCTGTCGATCCTCAGCGGACCTTCCGACCAGGGAGGTCCGCTTTGTGTCCGCCCCGGTGCCGCGTCCCTTGCCGATGGCGGCCCATGGGACCAAGGTCCTATTGATTTTTTATTATCAATGATGGATCCTATGAATACTTTGCCGCCGATCCGCTCCGTGGATCGAGGCGCGAGACCGATTCGGACACACCCACACCCCGAGGTCCAGACATGCCTGAGAACGGGAAGCGACGTCGCGCGTCCGCCATTAGCCTGCGGATCGCCCTGAGCGTGGTCGCGGTGATCCTCGTCGCCGGACTGCTCCTCGCCTTCGGAACGGCCGACCACCGCGCTCTGCCCGACCGCGACGTGGCCGTCGGCTCTCCCCCGGTGGAGAAGCCGGAGACCGAGGAAGGCTATGAGCGGATCACCGATGAGGAGTTCGCGCGACGGGCGGCGGAGAGTCCGGACCAGGCCCGGGTCGGACGCCGGTTCGACAGCCTGGCGGCCGCATCGTCCCGCACGGCGCCCGGCGGCCTGGCCTGGCAGCCCCTCGGCCCGCGGCCGTTCTCCCAGGAATACTGGTCCGGCGACTCCGACGCGAGCGGCCGCGTGTGCGCCCTGCTGGTGGACCCCCGCGATGCGGACGTGGTCTACGCCGCCGGCGCCCAGGGCGGCGTCTGGAAGACGGTCGACGCCGGGCTCACCTGGACGCCCCTGACCGACGGCCTCTCGTCCCTGGCCAGCGGCGCCCTGGCCTTCGACCCCGTGGACCCGGACATCCTCTACTACGGCACCGGCGAGCAGCACTTCTCCGGCGACTCCTTCTACGGCGACGGCCTCTTCCGCACCCAGGACGCCGGCCTCACCTGGACCAAGATCGCCGCCAAGGCCGACGTGGGCAGCTACATCGCCCGCGTGGCCGTGGCGCCGGACCAGCGGGACATCCTCTACGTGGCCGGCGACCGGGGCTTCGTCACCAGCCTGGACGGGGGCGCCACCTGGTCCGTGGACCTGGGCCCCGGAGACTGCACGGACATCGCCGTGGATCCGGTCACGCCCGGCGTGGTGTACTGCGCCTTCCGCTACTCCGGGGTCTGGAAGTCCGATGACTACGCGGAGACCTGGACCAAGCTGGGCGGCGGGCTGCCGACCACCGGGTTCCGCCGCATCAACATCGCGCAGGCCCCGTCGGCGCCGCAGACGCTGTACGCCGCGTTCGCCGCCAACGACGGCACCCTGTTCGGCATGTACAAGACCACCGACGCCGGCGCCACCTGGACCGAGCTCACCGGTACCCCGGAGTACCTGGGCGGCCAGGGCAACTACGACAACTGCATCACCGTGGACCCCGCCGACGCCGACGTGTGCTACGCCGGCGGCACCTTCCCCTTCGGCGGCGCCGGAGACCACGGCCTGATCCGCACCGCGGACGGCGGCGCCACCTGGACGGACATCAACGTGGGCGTGGACGGCAGCCAGCCCCACCCGGACCACCACATCTTCGCCTGGGGCGGCGACGGCCGTCTCTGGCTGGGCAACGACGGCGGCGTGTGGTCCACGGCCGACGGCGGGCTCCACTGGACCAACCACAACGCCACGCTGTCGCTGGGACAGCTCTACACCTGCGTGCTCCACCCCACGAGCCCCAGCACCATGCTGGGCGGCACCCAGGACAACGGCTCGGCGCGGTACGACGGCGTGGACGCCTGGCCCCAGGTCATCGCCGGCGACGGAGGCCCGAGCGCCATCGAATGGGACAGTCCGAACATCTACTACACCTCCTACGTGCAGCTCCGCTCGCTCTACAAGTTCGACAACGGGGTCTACCAGGGCCTGGTCACCGGTCCCTGGGACGGCGAGCGGGCCAGCTGGTGCAACGCGCCGCTGGTGGTGGATCCGAACCAGCCCAACACCCTGCTCGCGGGCACCCACCGCGTGTGGCGCACCACGAACAGCGGCGTCTCGTGGACGGCCCTCAGCGGCGATCTGACCAACGGCGGGCACCTGCGCGCCGTGGCCGTGGCGGACGGCGACCCGGACGTGATCTACGCGGGATCGAGCGACGGCCTGGTCCACGTGACCCAGGACGCCGCGGCCTGGCAGCCGCGCTCCGCGGGCCTGCCCGCGGAGGAGATCCCGGACATCGCCGTGGATCCCCTGGACTGGCACTGGGCCTATCTCTGCTGCGACCGCGCCACCGGCGGCCGCGTCTACGCCACGGACGACGCCGGCGTCAGCTGGGTGGACATCACCGGGGATCTGCCCGACGGCCTGCGCGCCATGTGCCTGGCCGTGGACTTCCGCCCCGAGGTGCCGCGCCTCTACCTGGGCACGGACTACGGCGTGTACGCCTCCATCGACGACGGCCTCACCTGGGTCAAGGCCAGCCAGGACCTGCCCAACCTGGCCGTCTACGACCTCGCCGTGGACACCGCCAACGACCTGCTGGTGGCCGGCACCCACGGCCGCGGCGCCTGGCGCTCGAACCTGGACGTGACCGAGCCCGCCATCGCCCTGACCTCGCCCACCGGCGGCGAGAGCTGGAACGTGGACGGAATCGTGGACATCACCTGGACGGCCGCGGACGCGGGCGGCATCGCGGACGTGGCGCTCCACCTCTCCCGCGACGGCGGCGCCACCTACCCGGAGCTCCTGGGCGAGGGCCTGCCCAAC
>DAOTGJ010000006.1:0-125719 GCA_035447065.1 Candidatus Krumholzibacteriia bacterium | reverse complement strand
CGATCCTGGGTGGTGGAGCCTAGGGGGGTCGAACCCCTGACCTCATGACTGCCAGTCATGCGCTCTCCCAACTGAGCTAAGGCCCCACCAGGGAGGCCACAATATGGCCCACCTCCCCCCCTCTGTCAAACCCAAACCGCCACTTTCCCCCCTTCCCCGCCCCCCAGGATCGGGATGATAGGTGGCGGGAACGAGGCCGAGGCGGGGCCGAGGGGTGCAGGGACGGGCCGGGGCGTCCGCAGCGCGGCGGGAGCCATGGATGGCGGAGCCGTGCGGAGGCCGAGATGGGGCCGGACAGGATGTCCGGCCCCATCGTCCCCGGCCCGTCCCTGCACCCCTCGGCCCCGGCTTGACGTTGGTATTCCCGCCACCTATCATCCCGCTCCACGCCGGAGTGGCGGAATGGCAGACGCGACGGACTCAAAATCCGTTATCCTTCGGGATGTGTGGGTTCGAGCCCCACCTCCGGCACCAAGAACGAAGGGCGGCCCCATGGGGACCGCCCTTTTTCTTTTCTAGTCGGACCGGCCCCTACTTCTGGGCCAGGAACCCGTAGCGGTAGTCGTGCGGCGGATCGAAGGTCTCCTTGATGGTCCGCGGCGACGTCCAACGCAGCAGGTTCAGGTAGGAGCCCGCCTTGTCGTTGGTGCCCGAGGCGCGCGACCCGCCGAAGGGCTGCTGCCCCACCACGGCGCCCGTGGGCTTGTCGTTGATGTAGAAGTTGCCGGCGGCCCCGCGCAGGGCGGTCTTGGCCTGCTCGATGAACATGCGGTCCTGGCTGAACACGGCGCCGGTCAGGGCGTAGGCCGAGCCCTGGTCGCAGAGCTTGAGGGCCTTGACCACGTCGGCGTCCTCGTACACGTACAGCGTGAGCACGGGGCCGAAGATCTCCTCGCGCATGGTCTCGAACCTGGGATCCAGGGCCTCGATGACCGTGGGCTCGATGAAGTAGCCCACCGACTTGTCGCAGCCGCCGCCGCAGAGGATGCGGGCCTCCGTCTTGGCCTTCTTGGCGCGGTCGATGTAGCCCTTGATGGTCTCGAAGGCGTGGTTGTCGATGACCGCGCCCATGAAGTTGGTGAAGTCCGCGGGGTCGCCCATCTTGATGGACTTGACCTGGGCCAGCAGCTTCTTCTTGATCTCCGGCCAGAGGCTGGCCGGGATGTAGGCGCGGCTGGCGGCCGAGCACTTCTGGCCCTGGTACTCGAAGGCGCCGCGCACCAGCGCGGTGACCACGGCGTCCACGTCGGCGCTCTTGTGGACGAAGACGAAGTCCTTGCCGCCCGTCTCGCCCACGATGCGCGGGTAGCCGCCGTAGCGGCGGATGTTGCGGCCGATGGTGTTCCACATGCCCTGGAAGACCTCGGTGCTGCCGGTGAAGTGCACGCCGGCCAGCTCCTTGCTCCGCAGCACGGGATCGCCCACCTCGCGGCCGCTGCCGGGGATCAGATTGATCACGCCGTCGGGCAGGCCGGCCTCGCGCAGCAGCTCCATGATGAACCAGGCCGAATACACGGCGCTGCTGGCGGGCTTCCACAGCACGGTGTTGCCCATGAGCGCGGGGGCCGTGGGCAGGTTGCCGGCGATGGACGTGAAGTTGAACGGCGTGATGGCGAAGACGAAGCCGTCCAGGGGGCGCTGCTCCAGCATGTTCCACATGCCGGGGCCGGACTCGGGCTGCTCCGAGAGGATGTCGTAGGCGAAGGCCACGTTGAAGCGGTAGAAGTCGATGAGCTCGCAGGCCGCGTCGATCTCCGCCTGGTGGCAGGTCTTGCTCTGCCCCAGCATGGTGGCGGCGTTCAGCGTCTGGCGCCAGGGGCCGGCCAGCAGCTCGGCGGCCTTCAGGAACACGGCGGCGCGGGCCTCGAAGGGCAGCGCGGCCCAGCCCGGGCGGGCCTTGCGCGCTGCGGCCACGGCGGCCTTCACCTCCGGCGCGCCGGCCTTGTGGTAGGTGGCCAGCACGTGCTTGTGGTCGTGGGGCACGCGGCAGTCGCCCTTCCGCCCGGTCTTGACCTCCTGGCCGCCGATGACCAGCGGGATGTCCAGCTTCTTGCCGGCAAGCTCCTTGAGCTTGTCCTTGAGCTCCTTCTTCTCCTCCGAGCCGGGCAGGTAGCCCTTCACGGGCTCGTTCATGGGAAGCGGCGGAATCAGGATGGCATCGGTCATGACGATCCTCCGGGACGACGTTCCGTTGGCGTGGTGAAGACGCCGTCGAAGATGGCCACCACGCCCGGCGATGGCAACCCCGATCGTCGCATCGGTCCTCGCCCGCGGGCGCGGATCCTGCTAAGATTCCCCTGTGCTAAACTCCGAACCGATCCGAGGAGCGACATGACCCAGCAGCCGTCCCACAACCTGATCACGGTGGAGAGCCACATCCTGGACATGCAGGGGCTCCACCCCGGCGCCAGCGGCGACTTCACCAGCCTGCTCAACGACATCGCCTTCGCGGCCAAGATCATCTCGCGCGAGGTGTCACGGGCCGGCCTGGTGGACATCCTGGGCGCCACCGGCGACAGCAACGTGCAGGGCGAGCAGGTCCAGAAGCTGGACGACTACGCCAACGCCACGCTCAAGCGCTGCCTGGGCCGCCGCGGCCAGGTGTGCCTGCTGGGCTCGGAGGAGGAGGAGTCTGCGGTGGACGTGGACTTCGGGACCGGCAGCGGCAAGTACGTGGTGCTGTTCGATCCCCTGGACGGCTCGAGCAACATCGACGCGAACGTGAGCATCGGCACCATCTTCGGCATCTACCGCCGCCGCTCGCGCAACGGCGCCGCCACCCTGGACGACGCCCTGCAGCCCGGCAGCTCGCTGGTGGCCGCGGGCTACGTGGTGTACGGGTCCAGCACCATGTTCGTCTACACCGCCGGCCACGGCGTGCACGGCTTCACCCTGGATCCGGGCATCGGCGAGTTCCTGCTCAGCCACGAGAACGTGCGCATCCCTTTCGAGACCGCCACCTACTCGGTGAACGAGGGCAACGAGCCCCTGTGGTCCAAGGGCGTGCAGGCTGTGGTGCGGGAGCTGAAGCGGGGGCCCAAGGGCGAGGGCAGCACGGCGCGCTACATCGGCTCGCTGGTGGCCGACTTCCACCGCAACCTGCTCTACGGCGGCGTGTTCCTCTACCCGCCGTCGATCAAGGCGGCCAAGGGCAAGCTGCGCCTGCTCTACGAGGCCGCGCCCCTGGCCTTCCTGGCCGAGCACGCGGGCGGCTACGCCAGCGACGGGCACCGCCCCATCCTGGAGATCCTGCCCACGGACCTGCACGAACGGACGCCGCTGTACATCGGCAGCCGCGGCACGGTGCTGCGGATCGAGAAGCTGCTGTCGGAAGCGGACGCTGCGCCGGACGGGCTGTAGCCCGTCCCGGCCCGCCACCTGCTAGTCCCGGCCCTCCACCTGGAGACCCTTGGTCTCGAAGACCAGCGCCAGGGCCATGCCCTTGCAGCGCGGGCGATGGGGCTTGCCGGCGGGGATGAGCAGCGCCTCGCCCTGACGGACCTCCAGCGTCCGCTGGTCCATGTCCACCTCGATGGCGCCTTCCAGGATGTAGATGAACTCGTCGGCGGAGTGGCTGTGGGTCACGTAGTCGCCGCTGTAGCGCACGATGAAGCTGTGATAGGCGCCGTCGAGATCCGCGACCTCCACCGGCCGGAACGGCTGGGTGAGCTCGCGGGCCATCTTCAGGACCTGATGCTTGGGCATGATGCCCTCCCCTTCGCCCCGGGCGGGGCGGGTCAGTCGTCGAGGGCGGCGTCGCCCAGCGCCGCCTGCTCCGAGTCGGGATAATCGTTCTTCAGCTTGGCCAGGGCCGCGCGGGCGCGCTCCGGCTGGCCCAGCTCGCGGTAGCAGAAGACCACCTTGAGCATGGCGTCGGGACGCCGTTCGGAGCCCGGGTGGCCCTCCACCACGGCGTTGAGGTGGACCAGGGCCTCGTCGTGCTCCCCGTTGGCGTAGGCCATCTCGCCCAGCCAGTAGAGGGCGTCGCCGGTGAGCTCCGAGTTGGGATAGCGCGACAGGAACTCCTCGAGCCCCTGCCGCGCCACGTCGTCGTTGCCCCGGCTGCGGTCCAGCAGCGCGGCGTCGTAGATCGCCCTGCCCTCCTCGGGCAGGTCGGCGAGCGCCGCGCCGGAGGCGGGATCCTCCACCGTCTTGAATTCCCCCACGGTGGGCACCCCCAGGCGGGTGGTCAGCAGGTCCACGCGCGCCGAGAGGTTGCGCATGTACTGGCCGTTGTCCTCCTGGAGCCGGATCAGCTGGTCCAGACGGGTCTCGAGCTGGCCCATGCGGGTGATGAGCCGGGCGTCCGTCTGGACGCCCGAGTCGTCATCGGCCCGCAGCAGGCGGCCCAGGGCCTCCACCTCCTGCCGCACCACGCGCTGCTCTCCCTGGAGGGAGACCAGCTCCTCGGTGTTGCGCTCCACGGCGCTCTCGAGGTGCTCGAACTGGGCGGTGCAGCCCACGAGCAGCAGGGACATCGGCAGTAGCAGCGCCAGGGATCGCCTGGCCGGCACGAAACCCATCATCTCCCCTTACGGACGCGAGAAGTGCGCGCGGCGGTTCAGGGCCCAGGCGCTCTCGTTGCCGCCGCGGGCGAAGGGACGCTCCTCGCCGTAGGAGGTCAGGCGCAGCTGGCTGGAAGGCACGCCCTGGTTGACCAGGTAGTCGCGCACGGCCTGGGCGCGCTTCTCGCCCAGGGCCAGGTTGTACTCCACCGTGCCGCGCTCGTCGCAGTGGCCCTCCACCACGTACACGAGGGAGGAGTGCTCCTTCATGATGCGGGCGTTGGCCTCCAGCAGACGCATGGCCTCGTAGCTCAGCGCATACTGATCGAACGCGAAGAAAACGTCCTCGATGCCGTACTCCTGGGGCGCCATGCGGGCGTAGTCCTCGGCGGTCGGGCCGCTGGGCACCACCTCGGTGGGAGCGGGATCTTCGGCCACCGGCGTGGTGGGCACCGTCTCGGCGGGCGTGGTCACGGTCGCCGTCGGGTCGTCCAGGACCTCGGCGTCCTTGCCGCCGCAACCGGCGATGACGAAGGCCAGACCCAGGAGGATCACCAGGGAGACAAGCTTGCGATTCATAGTCTTACGACTCCTTTCCCGCGGGGGGAAGACACGGACAGGGGAAATTCAGCGCCACTAATCTAACACGTTCCGTCAACGGGACCAATGCGGAGTTGTGTCTGGTTCGTCACCAAATGTCAACTGACGGGCCGACCCGTCGGTCACGTCCATCACATAGAGCTTGAAGAGGCCGCTCCGGTCCGAGGCGAACACCACGTGCCGGCTGTCCGGGGCCCAGGCCGGGTCCTCGCAGTTGCCCCACGAGGCGTCGGTCAGGAAGCGGCGCTCGGAGCCGTCCTGGTTCATCAGGACCACCTGGGTGATGTCCTGCTCCCGGCAGGCGTACACGATGAGCTCCCCGTTGGGCGACCAGCTCGCCGCGTCGTTGTAGCGCCCCTCGAAGCTCAGCCGACGGCGGCCGGAGCCGTCGCCGCCCATGACGTAGAGCTGCGGGGAGCCGGTGCGGTCGCTGGTGAACACGATGTCGCGCCCGTTGGGCGACCAGGACGGCGAGACCTCGATGGCGTCCGACACCGTCAGCCGCTGCAGGTGCCCGTCCTTGAGCCGGATGCGGTAGATCTCGTGCTGCCCCGTCTTGGACAGCGACGCCAGCAGCTCCTTGCCGTCCGGGCTCCAGGTGGGGCCCAGGTTGGAGCCCAGGGTGCGGTTCACCACCGACACGTCCCCCGTGGCCGTCTCCAGCAGATACAGGCCCTGCTGGCCCTCCTCCCAGCTCATGAAGGCGATCTGGGTGCCGTCGGGCGACCAGGCCGGGAACAGGTTCAGGCGCCGGTTGGCCGTCAGGCGCTTCAGGCCCTCGCCGTCGTAGTCCACGCAGTAGATGTCGCGGCGGTCGTCGCTGCCGCGGCTGAAGACGATGCGCGTCAGGGCGATGCCCGGCTCTCCCATGATCAGCTGCACCACCTCGTTCACGAAGTGGTGCGCCGAGGCCCGCAGCTGCCCCGCCGTGGGCCGGTAGCGCTTGTTGAGCAGGACCTGCCGCCCGGGCTGGCTGACCAGGCGCAGGGTGAGCACCGGGGCCGCCTCCGCCGCGGTCACCGCGGTGCCGGGCAGGCGGCCTTCCAGCACGCCCTCGATGCCGAAGCTCACCGCGGCCGTGTCCGCCTCCTGGGGCGACAGGGCCCGGAACAGCCCGCTGTAGTCCAGGTCCAAGGACATGACCGACTCCACGGTCCAGGCGTCCTGCTGGGCCTCGGTGCCGCCGGAGGTGACCTCCAGGGGCATGACCAGGATGTCGTAGCGCTCGAAGGCCTGCTTGACGATGCCGATCTCGATCTCCTGGGCCCGCGCGCCCGCGGCTCCCAGCAGCATCAGAAGACAGAGGATGGAGGTGCGCAGTCGCATGGCGTCAGGGTCCCGTCTCCAGGGTGAAGGTGAAGTGCACGCCCAGGTTCTGGCCGGTGATGCCCGCCGGCAGGGGCGGCATGCGCCCCACGCGGCGCACGGCGTTCAGGGCCTCCTGGTCGAAGAGGCTTACGCCCGACGACCTCTCGACGGTCTCGCGGGTCACCCGTCCGTCGCGCTCCACGGTGAAGTGGATGACGCAGAAGCGCTGCCCGCCCTCGCGGAAGCCCAGGCGCTTGGGGTTCCAGTTCCGCGCCACGCGTCCCTGCAGCAGGGTGATGTAGTACTGGAACTGGGCCGGGATCTCCTGGTCCGTCCCGGTCACGGAGCTGACCTGGGGGGTGCCCTCCACGGCCTCGGCCGGCGTCTCCGCCGGGGGCGTGGCCGGCGGCGTCGCGGGCTTGGTCTCCGGCTTGGTCTCCGGCTGCGGCTTGGTCTCCGGCTGCGGCTTGGGCGTCTCCGGTTCGGGCTTGGTCTCGGGCTGCTGCCGCGGCGCCTCGGGCACCGGCGTGGGGTCCGGCTTGGTCTCCACCGCCGGCTCCGGCGCGGGGGGCGTGACCGCCGGCTGCTCCGCGGGCTGCTCCGCAGGCGCCTCCTGCGGCGTCGCGGGCTGCGGGCGCTCCGGCAGGGACACCATCTGCACCTGGATGGTGCGCGGCGTGCGGATCTGCGGCCGGTCCACGAAGGTGCCGTACAGCACGATCAGCAGCAGGGCCGTGGCATGGAGCAGCAGCGAGCCGGGCAGCGATCGGGTCACGGCGCGCTCCCGTCGGCCCCCTCCTGATCCGCCACCAGGCTGAGGTGCTGGAAGCCCAGGCGCTCCACCACCGCCATCACGCGCAGGGCGAAGCCGTAGGGGATCTCCTGGTCGATGCGCAGGTAGACCGGCAGGGTCTCGCGCTCGTCCAGGCGGTCGGTCAGGCGCGCCTCCAGGTCCTCCAGGGAGACGGGCTCCTCCTCCCAGAACACCTGGCGGTTGTTGGTGACCGAGATGATGGGCCCCTCCTCCACCACCACCTCCCGCGTCTCGGCGTCGGGCAGGTCCACCTCCACGCCGCCCTGGATGTACGGGGCGGTGAGCATGAAGATGATGAGCAGGCAGAGGGTCACGTCCACCAGCGACGTGATGTTGATCTCCGACAGGCTGCGGTAGCGCGAGCGTTTCATCGGATGCGCTCGCCGGGGTAGGTCTCGGGACGACGCGCGGGACGCTGCCGCGACTGGGCGCCGCCCGTGCGCTCCATCACCTCCTCCTCCAGCAGGGAGCGGAGGCGTTCCATCTCGTTGCCCACCAGGTCGATCTTGCGCACGAAGGAGTTGAAGAACACCACCGCGGGGATGGCCGCGCTCAGGCCGGCGATGGTGGTGATCAGGGCCTCGGCGATGCCCGGCGCCACCACCGTGAGGTTGGCGCTGCGCATGGCGGACATGTCCCAGAACGCCTGCATGATGCCCCACACCGTGCCCATGAGCCCCAGGAACGGCGCGATGGTGACGGTGGTGCTCAGGATGATCAGGTAGCGCTCCAGGCTCTCGGTCTCCGAGTAGGCCACGCGCTCGCTGGTGCGGCGCACCTTCACGGCCGAGTCCTGGCCGGCGGCCTCGCGCCAGAGGTTGGCCAGGGGCAGCTCCGTGCGCTGGGCGCACCAGGCGTCCAGCTCCGCGCGGTCCTTGCCGCCCAGCCAGGCCTCGCAGCGGTCCCAGAACTCGCGGTGGCCGCGGCGGATCCCCGTCAGCGTGCGGGCCTTGTCCAGCATCACCGCCCAGCAGAGGATGGACAGCACCAGCAGGGTGAGCAGGATGATCTTGCCCAGCAGGGTGGTCTCGAGCAGCAGGCCGAGCAGCTCCTGGGGGCCCAGGGCGGCGAGGAAGGGGGTCGGCGTCATCACAGCTCCTTCTTGACGGCGGACGGCGACGGGGCCGCGGGAACGGTCGTCGACGTCGGGTGGGGCGCCCGTGCGGATTCCTGGCGTGAAGGTATCACGTCCGTGTGGCGATGCAAGCCGGGAACCGCGCGTCGGCCCGCCAACACCGGGGCGGGTCGGAAGTTCCTAGGCCTCCAGCAGACGGTCGTACAGCTCCACATAGCGCTTGATCACGCAGGTGGTGCCGAACCTCGCCACCGCGGCGCGGAGGCCGTCCTCGGCCACGGAGCGGTAGTGGCGCTCGTCGGTCAGCAGGCGCACCGCCGGGGCGGCGATGCTCTCCAGGTCGTCCGGATCGCACAGGTACGAGTTGATGCCGTGCTCCACGAACTCCCCCGCCCCGCCGTTGCCGGTCACGATGACCGGGGTGCCGCAGGCCATGGACTCCAGGGCCACCAGGCCGAAGGACTCGTGCCGCGACGGCAGCAGGGTCAGGTCCGCCATGGCCAGCAGATCCTCCAGGTTCTCGCTCTGACCCAGGGCGCGCACGCGGTCGGCCACGCCCAGCTCCCGCGCCAGGGCCTCCGCCGCGCCCAGGTCCGGCCCCTCGCCCACCAGGATCAGCCGCGAGGGCACCGCGGCGGCCACGCGGGCGAAGGCGCGGATCACGGCGTCGGTGTTCTTCACCGGCCGGAAGTTGGAGGCGTGGAGCACGATCTTCTCCCCGGCGGGCGCCAGGCAGCCGCGGTCCAGATCCGGCCGCGGCCGGAAGCGGCGGGGGTCCACGAAGTTGGGGATCACGTCGATGGGCCGCGCGGTGCCGAAGACGCGCCGCGTCTCCTCCTTGAGGAACGTGCTCACGGTGGTCACGGCGTCGCTGCGGTCGATGAGGAAGCGGGTCATGGCGAAGTAGCCCGGCTCCTGCCCCACCAGGGTGATGTCCGTGCCGTGCAGCGTGGTCACCACCTTCACGCGCTCCGGCCCCACCATCTGCTGGGCCAGGAACGCGCTGGCCGTGTGCGGGATGGCGTAGTGCACGTGCAGCACGTCCACGCCGTGACGCTCCACCACCTCGGCCATCTTGGTGGCCAGGGCCAGGGTGTAGGGCGTGTGCTGGAAGACCGGGTAGCTCACGGCCTCCACGCGGTGGAAGACGATGTTGCGGTCGTAGCGGCGCAGGCGCAGGGGCAGATCGCTGGTGACGAAGTGCACCTCGTACCCGCGCCGAGCCAGGTTCAGGCCCAGCTCGCTGGCCACCACGCCGCTGCCGCCCTGGGACGGGTAGCACGTGATGGCGACGACCGGCAGGCGCTTCACGCCCAGCGCTCCGCGGTGAGGTCCGTGAGCACCGGCGCCTGGGCCGTGCGCAGGGCCTCGGCATGGCGGCAGCCGGCGCGGAAGCCGCGGGCCAGGGCCCAGCGCTCCACCTCCTGCAGGAAGGCGGGGTTGTTGATCATGGTGCTGCGGTCGCCGTCGTCGCGGCCGAACTGGCTGGCGAAGGCCCGCAGGGCGGCCACCTTGCGCTCCCAGTGATCGGACACGTCGAAGACCACGCTGGCCTCCTCGCCGTGCAGGCACACGTGGAAGAGGGCCTCGGGTTCCCAGCGTTCCGCGGGGTCCGGCAGGGACGCATCGCCTGGCCAGATGCGGGCCGACGGCAGGGCCGGCGCGTAGGCGGCCAGGCGCGCCATGAACACGGCCTTCTCCACCAGCGGGCCCACGGCCTTGTGGTCGGGGTGGCGGTTGGGCATAGGCGCGGTGGCGATCCACCGCGGGCGCAGGCTGCGGATCAGCGCGGTGACGGCGGCCACCTGGGCGGGGTCGTGCACGCCGATGAAGCCGTCGGGCAGGTCCAGCTGCACGCGGCCGCTCACGCCCAGGATCGCCGCGGCGGCCTCGGCCTCCAGCCAGCGCGAGTCCGGCGTGCCGTTGCTGCCCAGTTCGCCGCGGGTCAGGTCGGCCAGCCACACGCGGCGGCCGCGGTCCGCCAGCATGGCCAGGGTGCCGCCCAGGGCGATCTCGGCGTCGTCGGAGTGGGGCGAGATGCAGAGCAGGTCGCAGCCGTGGTCGGTCATGGGGTCTCCTCCAGGGGGCGGGGGGCGCGCAGGCGGTACTCGCGGGCGTCGCCGGCCAGCCAGCGGTCCAGGTGGTCGGCGGCCAGGTCGATCAGGGAGCCGGCGCCTTCGGGGTCCAGGGCCGCGTACCAGAACGACGGCAGGCGGCGCTCCTGACGGCCGCCGGGGCGGCGCCAGGGAGCCGCGTCGGCCGGGGCGGCGGCGTGGCGGTGGGCGCGGCGCAGGGCGGTCTCCACGGCGCCGCGCCAGCGGTCGGAGGTCTGCCGAGCCTCGGCGTCCGGAGCGGCGGCGCCGGCGGCGCGCAGGGCCGCGGCCAGGGCGGCGGCGGCGGACGCGATCACCTCCGCTGCGGCGGGGGCCGCATCGGGCAGCTCGGCTTCCCCGTCCTGCTCGCCTCCGAAGGTGGCGAAGGCCCGGGGCACCAGCGGCGCCCGCGGCAGATCCAGGGCCTGGTACACGGGCTTGAGCTGCTCCAGGTAGGCGCGCTCCCCCGGCCCCACCACCACGGCGGCGGGCCGGAACAGCCAGTCCTGCACGGGCGAGCGGAAGAGCACGCCCAGGCGCAGCTCCGCCGGCGGCACGGCGGCCGCGGCGGCGGCCGAGTCCAAGCGCAGTCGACGGTCGCCGTCGGTGCGCTGGAAGGGCTTGGCCAGGCTGGGTTCGCCGATCTGGGCGTGGTGGCCGCGGGCCTCCAGCTCGGCGCCGCGGGTACGGGCGGCTGCGGCCAGCTCGTCGGCGCGGTCGATCAGCCGGGCGGTGAACGGGGCGGCGGCGGCCATGAGGGCCGGGTCGTCGCCGGAGACGGTCAGCAGGCCGTGACCGCGGTAGAGGCTGCGCAGGGCGTCGGCGTGGAGTCGGCCCCAGTCCGTGCCGGACGCCATGGTTCGGCGCCACCAGGCGGCCCAGGCGGCGCCGGCCTCTCCCTGCTCGGCCAGCCAGGCCGCTTCCGCCGCGCCCAGCAGGATCCCCGGCAGCGCGCCGATGCGCCGGCCGCGGGCGGATTCCGGCGCCAGGGGCTTGAGGAACGCGCGGCGGCGCGGGTCCCACACCACGCCGTCCAGGGCCTCGTCCAGATCGTCGTCGTCGCCGCCGCTCCAGAACAGGGGCACGGTGGGCCGTCCGGCGGCGCTGCGACGCCGCGCCGCCGCGATGCAGGTGGCCGTCTTCAGCAGCGTGTACAGGGGACCGCCCAGGAAGCCGGGCTGCTGGCCGGTGACGATCACGTCGGCGCCGCGGCGCAGGGCCTGCAGCGACGCGGCGGCGGCCTCTTCATCGCCGGCCGCGGCGGCCCGAGCGAGCTGGTCGTCGGCCCAGGGATCGAACCAGGCGGAAGCCCAGGCCGGGGCCCGCCCCGCGCCGCCGACGGGCGCGTCCAGGGCGCGGTCGGCGGGATCGGTCAGGGCGTCGCGCATCAGCGGCGTGAGCCAGGGCCGATCCGCGAGGGGGGCGTCCGGTCGCCAGATCGCGCTCATGCCGCGGCCTCCTTCCCGTACACCAGCAGCCAGCGGGGCGAGACGTCCGGATCCAGAGGGGCGCCGTCGTAGCCGCCCAGGGCGGCCGTGCGGGCCAGGCCGGCCGCGGCCGCCAGGGCGTCCAGCTCCGACAGCTCCAGCAACGCCACGCTCTCCGTGTAGGTCAGGGGCTCGGCCCCCGGGCGCTCCACCGCCACCGTCTTGAGCACGCGCGAACGGTCGCCGTCCAGGCGCCGGGTCTCGGTCACGCGGAAGCCCTCCAGCTCGCGGCGGCGCGGCGGCGGCGGGTCCGCCAGCTCGCGGCGCACCGCACGCGGGTTCAGGTAGTCCAGGCACCAGCGGCCGCCCCCGCGCAGCACGCGGGCCACCTCCGCGAC
Source organism: Candidatus Krumholzibacteriia bacterium (assembly GCA_035447065.1). GTDB lineage: Bacteria > Krumholzibacteriota > Krumholzibacteriia > LZORAL124-64-63 > LZORAL124-64-63 > CALEMW01. The sequence continues at coordinate 113,499 of DAOTGJ010000006.1, read as the reverse complement.
CATGCGGCGCTGCGCGGGATCATCGCCGTAGCCGAAGGCCGTGAACAGCGAGAGCACGGCGCCGCAGCTGCCGTCGCGCAGGGGGATGCGGGTCCAATCGCCGCGCAGCAGCGGCGCGGCGGCGCCGGTGCGGCGGGCCTCGGCCAGCAGGTGGGGCGAGAGATCCATGCCCACGGGCTCGGCGCCGTGGGCCCGCAGGGGCTCCAGGTGACGACCCGCCCCGCAGCCCAGGTCCAGCACCCGCTCGTTCCGCAACGGCACGCAACGGGCCACGGCGTCCACGGCGCGGACCGCCTCCGCCTGGTCGCGGTGGCGGTAGAGGGCGGGGTAGTGGGCCCCGAAGGCGATCTCGTACCAGGGCCGGCTCATGCCGGATCGAACTCCCGCGCCCGCAGGGGCCCCGCGCCGCCGATGAGCGTGTCGGCCGGCGGGCCGTCCAGCTTGGCGGGGTGGTCCGTGGTGGAGTGCAGGCCGCGGCTCTCGCGGCGGTCCCGCGCGCAGAGGATGATCAGCTCCGCCACCAGGGCGATGTTGCGCAGCTCCGCCAGATCGGGGCTCCACAGCGAGCGCCGCGCCAGCGACTCCACCGTGCTGCGGATGGCGCGGATGCGGTCCAGGGCGATGGTCAGGCGGTTGCGGTTGCGCACGATGCCCACGTAGTCCCACATCACGCGGCGCACGCTGTCCCAGTCGTGCTCCACCACCATGACCTCCGGCCCCTCGTCGTGGGCCTGCCCCACGGCGGGCTTGATCCGGTAGCGCGCCTTGGCCGCCAGGGGGCGCGGCATCTCCCCGCCCACCTGCGCCGCCTGCTCGGCGAAGTACACCGCTTCCAGCAGCGAGTTGCTGGCCAGACGGTTGGCCCCGTGCACGCCCGTGCACGCCACCTCGCCCACGGCCAGCAGCCCGGGCAGGCTGGTGCGCCCCTGCAGGTCCGTCACCACGCCGCCGCACATGTAGTGGGCCGCCGGCACCACCGGCACGGGATCGCGCGTCATGTCGATGCCGAACCTGGCGCACGTGGCCACCAGGTGCGGGAAGCGCGCGCGCACGTGCTCCGGATCCAGGTGCGAGAGATCCAGGGACACGTGGGGATCGCCCGAGAGCTTCATCTCCTGGTCCATGGCCCGCGCCACGATGTCCCGCGGCGCCAGCTCCTTCAGCGGATGATAGCGCTCCATGAAGCGCTCGCCGCGCCCGTTGATCAGGTGCGCGCCCTCGCCGCGCACGGCCTCGCTGATCAGGAAGCTCTTGGCCTCCGGGTGGTAGAGGCAGGTGGGATGGAACTGCACGAACTCCAGGTTGGCCAGCACCGCGCCGGCGCGGTAGGCCATGGCCAGGCCGTCGCCCGTGGCGATGTCCGGGTTGCTGGTGTAGGCGTACACCTTGCCGCAGCCGCCGGTGGCCAGCACGGTCACGTCGGCCAGGTAGGGCACGCGCACCAGCGAGGCGCGGTCCTGCACCCAGCAGCCCACCACGCGCTCCTCGCCCGCCGGCCGCGGCTCCAGGTCCGTGGTGGTGATCAGCTCCAGGCCGATGTGGTTCTCCTCGATGCCGATGCGGTCGTCCGCGTGGCAGGCGTCCAGCAGGCGGCGCTCCAGCTCGCGGCCGGTGAGGTCCTTGGCGTGGAGGATGCGGTGGTGGGTGTGCCCGCCCTCGCGGCCCATGGCGTAGGGGCCGTCGTCGCGGCCGTCCTCGCGGCTGAACTCCACGCCGTAGCTCAGCAGACGGTCGATGAGGCGGGGCGCGGCCTCCACCATGGCGCGCACGGCGGCCTCGTCGCAGAGGCCGTCGCCGGCCGTCAGGGTGTCGTGGACGTGGGTCTCGAAATCGTCCAGGGGCGAGAGGGCCGCGGCGATGCCCCCCTGGGCGTAGTTGGTGTTGCTGTCCGTGGACCCCTTCTTGGTCACCACGTGCACGTCGCCGTGCTCGGCGGCCAGCAGGGCGAACTGCAGGCCGGCGATTCCCGAGCCCACCACCAGGAAGCGGGAGCGTCGGGGTTCCAGGATCCGCGTCATCGCAGGGCGTCCTTCCGCGAGGAGGTCTCGGCGTCCAGGACCAGGTCCGCGGGCGCGGCGCCGTGCCACGTCAGCTCCAGGTCCACCCGGATCAGGGGCGCGCCCAGGGACGCTCCCGCGTCCCCCAGTTTCATCACGTCCTTGCCGGTCGTCAACCAGGCGGCCAGGCCCAGGTCCGCGGCGGCGCGGCGCAGGCGGGCGCGCCGGTCCGGGCCGTAGGCGGCGTGGTCGTCCAGACGGGCGCGGAGCGCGGGCTCGCGGCCCAGCAGGGCGGCGCACGCGCGCTCGAAGCCCTGCGGTCGGGCCAGGCCGGCCAGGGTCCCCACGGGGCCGTCCGGCACGGGTCCGTCCAGGAGCGATCGGCGCGTGAAGCGCAACACGGGGCGGCCGTCCGCATCGCGATCCGGAGCCGCGGCGTCCTCCACCAGGAGGGCCGCCGCCCGCGCCGCCCCGCCCGCGCCCTCGCGGTAAGGACCCCAGGGCAGCGGACGTCCGGCATCGGGTCGCACCTGGCCGCCCTCCACGCGCCAGCGGTCCAGCAGCAGCAGGTCCAGATGTCGGGGCACGCGGGCGGTCTGGTGGCCGTCCTCCAGAAGGATCACGTCGTCGGGGCCGGTGCTGGCCAGGGCCAGGCGGAAGCCTGCGGCGCGGTCGGCGGCCTGGATCACGGGCCAGGCCTGAGACGCGGCGAGGAGGCGGGCCTCGTCGCCGCACGAGGCGTCGACCGGCGTGACCAGGCAGGGCCCCCGACGACCCGAGCCGTAGCCGCGGCACAGCACGGCGCCGCCGCGTCCGGCCGCGGCGAGACCCAGCGCCAGGTCCAGGGTCACGGGCGTCTTGCCGGTGCCGCCCAGCCGCAGGTTGCCCACCGAGATCACCAGGCGGTCCGCAGGCGGGGCCCCCCGTCCTTCCACGCGGGATCTGAGGGCGCGGCGACGCCAGGGCTCCAGCGCGCTCTCCAACGCGTCCACCCAGGCCGGAGCCTGCGCGTCCCAGCGCTCCCAGAGGTCTTCCACGCGGCGCGCGCCCGCGCGCCTCAGGTCCAGCACCGCGCTCACGCCGCCGCCTCCCCCGCCAGCAGGAAGGCGCGCACGCGCGCCAGGGCCGCGGCGGTCCCCTCCGGGCCCGGGTCCACGGCGATGGGTTCGCCCACGCTCATCGCCACGCGGCTGAAGGGCGCCGGCACCACGGTGCGGTCCCAGGTCTTGAGCTGCAGATGCCGGCCCGGCCGCGCCACCATGGGCACGATGGGCGCTCCGGAACGGGCCGCCAGCCGCGCCACGCCCTCGTGCACGCGGCCGTAGGGCCCCTTGGGGCCGTCCACGGCGATGCCCACGCTCACGCCCGCCGCCAGCATCTCCAGCAGGGCGCGGAAGGCGGGACCGCCCTCCTTGCCGGTGGATCCGCGCACGATGCGGTAGCCCTCGCGCGTGAGGGTGCGCGTGAGGATCTCGCCGTCGTCGCTGCGGCTGACCAGCAGGGCGGGCCGCGCCGGAGCCACGAACGGGATGGCCAGCAGGATGTCGCGGTGCAGGCAGGCGAACACCGCGGGCGACGGCGGCGACGCCTCCAGCACGTGGGGCGGCCGGAAGCGCAGCGAACCCGCCAGGCCGCGGTAGACCCACGGGGTGGCCGTCAGCTTCACGCGTTGGAGCAGGCCGTCAGGCAAGGGATCCGTCCTTCAGGGTCAGGTCCAGGATGCGCTCCGCGGTGCGGCGCCAGAAGCCCGGGGGGCCCAGCCGCGCGGCCAGCCGCTCCCGGTGCTCGCGGAAGCGGGCGCGGCGTGCGGCGTCGTCCAGCCAGCGCGCCAGGTCCGCGGCCACGGGCTCGGGCCGCGCGTCGGCCTGCACGTGCTCGTCCACCATGCGCCGGTCCAGCACCAGGTTGGGCAAGCCGATGTGGTCCACCTTCACCAGGCGCCGCGCCACCGCGTAGTTCAGGGCCGACGTGCGGTAGACCAGGGCGTGGGGCACGCCCGCCAGCGCCGCCTCCAGCGAGGCGGTGCCGCTGCAGACCACGGCCAGATCCAGGGTGGGGAGCAGCTCCGGCAGGACCGCGCCTGTGATCTCCACGTCGTCGCGCCGTCCCAGCGGGCCGAACCACGCGGGATCCACGCCCGGCGCACGGCTCAGCACGAACTGGAACCTACGGACCGGGGCCGCCGCGCACAACGCGTCGGCGGTGGCGCCGAGCAGGTCCGCCAGCCCCGTCACCTCCTGGCGGCGGCTGCCGGGCAGAAGGCCCACGCGCAGCGGAACGGGCGTGCGCCCGGCCAGGCGCTCCTCGCGGGCCGCCACGGCCGCCGCTGCCTCCGCGTCGCCGTAGTCGTCGCGGAGCGGATGGCCCAGGGCGTCGCAGGGCACGCCCCGCGCCTCGAACCAGGCCTTCTCGAAGGGCAGCAGCACGCCCAGACGATCCACCGCGGCACGCAGACCCTTGAGACGCCAGGCCCCCCAGGCCCAGAGCTGCGGCGCCACCACGTAGTACACGGGCGTGCCCGCGGCCCGGGCTCGACGCGCCAGGTCCAGGTTGAAGCCGGGGAAGTCCACGGGCACCACGGCGTCCAGCTCCGCGGCGGTCACCGCGCGCCGCGCCGCCTTGCGGGCGGCCAGGAGCCGCGGCAGCGCCTGCGCCACCTCGCCGAACCCCATCACCGCCAGCGCGTCCGCGCGCACGTCCAGCTCCACCCCCGCCGCGGCCAGGGCCGGGCCGCCCATGCCGCGCAGCCGCACGTCGGGCCGCGCCGCGCGCAGGGCGCGGGCCAGGGCCGCGCCGTAGCGCTCGCCGCTGGCCTCGCCGCAGGACAGGAAGATGCAGGGGGCGCGGTCCAAGGCTCCTCCTCGCGGATCGCGGGGGTCCGTCACGGAAAAGCGGCGGGCGCCGGATCGGTGCGATCGAGCGCCCGCCGCCGCGGGTCCGGACTGGTCGGCGTCGGGCCGGGTCAGCGCACGATGCCGCGCTCGCTGCGCCGGATGAAGGCCATGAGGTCCTCCACGCTCCGGTCCAGCTTGCACTCCGTGGCGATGCGGTCCATGGCCTGGGTCACGTTCAGGCCCGCCCGGTACAGCAGGCGGTAGGCCTGCTTCAGGTTCATGAGCTCCGTGTCCTCGAAGCCGCGGCGCTTGAGGCCCACGCTGTTCACGCCGGCCACCTCCACCGGGTTGCCGGCCACGCGGATGAACGGAGGCACGTCCTGGGCCAGACGGCTGCCGCCGCCCACGAAGGCGTGCTTGCCGATGCGCACGAACTGGTGCACCGGCGTCATGCCGCCGATGATGGCCCAGTCCTCCACCTCCACGTGCCCCGCCAGGTTCACGGCGTTGGCCAGGATCACGTGGTCGTCCACCACGCAGTTGTGGGCCACGTGCACGTAGGCCATGAGCAGGCAGTCGTTGCCGATGCGCGTGACCTCGTTCTCGCTGGTGGCGAGGTGGATGGTGCAGTACTCGCGGATCACGTTGTTGTCGCCGATCTCCACGAAGCTCTTCTCGCCCGCGAACTTGAGATCCTGCGGTTCCGAGCCGATGACGGCGCCGTGGAAGATCTTGTTCCCGCGGCCGAGCGTGGTGCGGCCCTCGATCAGCACCGAGCTGCCGATCTGGCACTCGGGTCCGATGGCGACGTGGGGACCGATGACCGTGTAGGGCCCGATCGTCACGTCGTGTCCCAGGCGGGCGTCCGGATGGACCACCGCGGTGGGATGGATGTCGGCGGTGCGGACGGGACGGATCCCGGCGGCCGGTTTGAAGTTGCTGGGTTCCACGTCGAATTCCTTCCTGGCGAGCCCGCCTCCGTGCGGGTGTTCAGCGATCCACGATCGTGGACATGAGTTCGGCCTCGGCGACGAGTTCCCCGTCCACCCTGGCCACGCCCTTCATCTTGCAGATGGGTCCACGGATCTTGAGCATCTCCAGTTCGAATCGCAGCTGGTCCCCGGGCACCACGGGCCGGCGGAAGCGCGCCCCGTCGATCCCCGAGAAGTAAACCAGTTTGGAGGCGGGTTCGTCCACACTGCTCATGAGCAGGACGCCCCCGACCTGCGCCATCGCTTCGGTGATCAACACCGCGGGCATGATGGGGTGCCCGGGGAAATGGCCCTGGAAGAAGGGCTCGTTGATGGTCACGTTCTTCAGTCCGGACACCCGGCGCCCCGGCTCCAGCTCCAGGATGCGGTCCACGAGCAGGAACGGGTAGCGGTGCGGCATGGCCTTCATGATGGACGAGATGTCCCAGTGCTGCGGCTTGCGCGGCGGGTAGATGCGCGACTGCCGGCGCTCCGAGCGCGCGAGCAGGCGCGTGAAGGCCACGTTGGTGTCGTGTCCGGAGCGCTCGGCGGTGAGGTGCCCCTGGATGGGCATGCCCAGCAGGGCCACGTCGCCCAGCAGGTCCAGCACCTTGTGGCGCACGAACTCGTCGGGGAAGCGCAGCTCGCCGTCGTTGAGCAGCTTGCCGTCGTCCACCACCAGGGCGTTGTCCAGGGAGCCGCCGCGCACCAGGCCCATGGCCTGGAGCTTCTCCACGTCGCGCCGCAGCGCGAAGGTGCGGCAGGGGGCGATCACCTCGCGGTAGGTGCGCGGCGTGATCTCCACGGTGATCTCCTGCTTCCCGATCAGAGGATCGGGATAGTCGATGCGGAAGGTCACCAGGAAGCGGTCGCTGGGCTCGGCGCGCAGCATCACGTCGCCCTCGCGGAACTCCATGGGCAGGGGCACGCGGTAGTGGCCCGCGGGCAGGCCCTGCTCCACGATGCCCGCCGCGTCCAGCAGCTCCACGTAGGGGCTGGTGCTGCCCGACGGCGGCTCCGGCGGCTCGCAGCCGTCCAGCTCCACGTAGCAGTTGGTCACGCCCATGCCGTACAGGGCGGACAGGGCGTGCTCCACGGTGTGGATCTCCACGCCGCCCGCGGACAGGGTGGTGTTGCGCTGGCCGCCGTGGTCCGCGGGCACGTTCTCAACCACGGCGGGCACGTCCACCCACGCGCCGTCGCGGCGCACGCGGAACACCAGCCCGGTGTTCACCGGCGCCGGCGCGAAGGCGATGGTGGCGGCCTCGCCCGTGTGGAGTCCGGTCCCGGACATCTCCACGCGCTTGCCGACGGTCTTCTGCAGGATCAGCACCCCGTCTACTCCTCCACGATCTCGATCTCGGGTCCCAGCCGCTTCTCCAGGGCCGCGAGGCGGCTCTGCAGCTCCGGCAGACGTCGGTACAGGGCCATCAGCCGCATGCCTTTGGCGAACTCCTCCGCCGGATAGCCGATGACGGCGGCGCCGGCGGGAACGTTCGAGATGACGGCCGTGCGGGCGGCGATCCTGGCGCCGTCGCCCACCTCGAGGTGGTCCGCCACGCCGGTCTGCCCGCCGAAGGTCACGCCGTCGCCGATGCGGCAGCTGCCCGAGACGCCGCTCTGGGCCGACATGGCCCCGTGGCGTCCGAAGTCCACGTTGTGCCCGATCTGGCACAGGTTGTCGATCTTGGTGCCGGCGCCCACGCGGGTCACGCCGGTGGTGGCGCGGTCCACGCAGCTGTTGGCGCCGATCTCCACGTCGTCCTCCAGGACGACGATGCCGATCTGCGGGATCTTCACCAGCCCCGCCGGTCCCGGGTGGTACCCGAACCCGTCCGTGCCGATGACCGCCCCCGCGTGCAGGATCACCCGGTCCCCCAGGCGGCAGCGTTCCCGCACCACGCTCCCGTGGTACAGACAGCATTCCCGGCCCAAGGTCACATCCGCCTCCAGGACCACGTGGGCCCCCAGGCGGCAGCCGGCGCCGACGCGCGCCCCCGGCCCCACCACGCAGCCGGGCCCCAGGGCCACGTCCGCCTCCAGCAGGGCGTCCGGGTGCACGACGGCCGACGGATGGATCTCCGGCGGCAGGATCCGGTCGCGGTCCGGCGCGAAGAGCGCCAGCACGCGCGCGAAATCCGCCCGCGGGTCGGCCGAGCGCAGGGCCGGGCCGACGGGCTCCGCCCCCTCCGGCACGATCACAGCGCCCGCCCGGGTCTCTCCCAGCCTCCGCAGCAGCTTGCGGGCGTCCACGAAGGTGATCTGGTCCGGCCCCGCCGACTCGAACCCCATGGCGCCGCGCAGGATCGGATCGGCCTCGCCGATCCGTTCCAACCCCAGGCGCGCGGCCAGTTCGCTCAGCGAGATCTCCATGCAGAGGCCCGTCGCGCCGGGCGGCGGTTGCGTGGAAAGGCCCCTCCTCGTCCGGAACGGACGCCAGGGGGGGCCGTATCCCTATGGGAATCCTGTGAAAAACTGACCCTGCCGGCAGGCGAAGTCAATGAAAATCGATCACTCTTCCACGCCGCGGACCAGGGCCTGCAGCACGCGGTCGGTGAGGTCCACGTCGGGGTCCAGATAGACGGTGGTGAGGCTCGCGGTATCCACGATGAGCCCGTAACCCTCTTCTTTGCCAATACGTTCCACGATCAGCTTCACCTGGTCGATGATGGGCTGGATCTTGGCCTGGTACTCGCTCTCGGCCTGGGTGTCGAGCTGCTGGCGGAAGTTGAAGTAGTCGGCCTTGGCGCGCTCGAACTCGTCCACCTTGGCGCGCAGGGCCTCGTCGCCCAGCAGCATCTTCTGGCTCTCGATGCTCTCGGCCAGGGCCTGGAGCTCGCGCTCCCGCTCGTTGACCTCCAGCTCCTTCTCCTGCAGGAAGCGCTGGTACTGCTCCTGGGCGTCCTTGGCCGCCGGGTACTCCTGCACGATGCGCTCGGAGTCGATCACGGCCAGGGTCTTGTCCGCGGCCGCGGCTCCGCTGGCCAGGAGCAGCGCGAGCAGGGGCAGGATCAGGCGGGTGCTGCGGTTCATGGGCATCCTCCGGCGGCGCGTCCTAGAAGAACGTGCCGAAGTTGAAGTGGGGCTCCCACCCCGGTCCGTCGACCCGGTCGAACCCGTAACCGTAGTCGAATCCGATGGTGCCCATCATGGGCACCTCCACGCGCACGCCGAACCCGGCGCCCTTGCGCAGGTTGGTGAAGTCGGCCTCGCGGAAGCTGTTCCAGGTGTCGCCCTGGTCGACGAAAGCTAGCAGCTGCACCGCCCGGGTCAAGGGGTACAGGACCTCGGTGGTCAGGGTGGTGTAGAAGCGGCCGCCGATGAAGCCGGGGTTGCCGCGGGGCACCACCTCCAGGTCGCGGTAGCCGCGCACCGGGTAGATGCGGTTGCCGCCCAGGCGGAACTTCTCGTAGTCCGGCACGGCGTCGGCGTCGCCCACGCCCCGGATCAGGCCCACGGCCGTGCCCAGGTGCAGGGCGAAGCCGCCGGGCAGCTTCTGGAAGTACGAGTGCTTGAACAGGTGCTTCTGGTAGTCGATCTCGCCGCCCAGCACGCCGCCGCTCAGCTCCACGCTGTAGTTGGTCTTGGAGCCCGCCGTGGGGAAGAACGGGTTGTCCGTGCTGTTGCGCGAGAGGCTCACGGTCACGGCGCTCTTGCTGCGCGGCCAGTCCACCTCGTCCAGGCGCTCGAAGGGCAGGTCGTCGGCGCCCACCTGCTCCTCCAGGTTGTCCAGGTACGAGACGTAGCTGGAGCTGAAGTTGCTCAGGCGCGTCTCCGAGAGCTCGTAGCGCAGGCCCACGCGGCTGAAGCGGGTGCCGGGGATGCGGCGGCCCAGGCGCACGGCGGCGCCCTTGAGGCGGCTCTCGTAGAAGTCGTCGAAGTTGTACTGGTAGCGGTCGAAGAGGTCCACGCCCACCAGGGTCTGGGTGCCCAGGAACCAGGGCTCGGTGAAGTTCAGGTCGATGTAGCGCTGCCGCGAGCCGAACTGCCAGGCCAGGCCGATGTTCTGGCCCTTGCCGCGGAAGTTGGTCTCCGCGATCTGGATGAAGCCCGTCACCGACGTCTGCGCGCTGTAGGCCATGCCGAAGCTGAACTGGCCCGTCTGCTTCTCCTCCACCTTCATGATCAGGTCGATGTCGCCGTCCTGGTCCGCGGGCTGGAACTCGGGCATCACGTTGTTGAAGTAGCCCAGCTGGAAGATGTCGCGCTGGCTCAGCTCGATGAGCGAGTTGCTGAAGACGTCGCCCGGATAGAGGCGCATCTCGCGCAGGATGACCTCGTCGCGCGTCTTCTGGTTGTCCACGATGCGGACGTCGCGGATCCTGGCCGGCTCGCCCTCCTGGAACCGGAAGGTCACGCTGACCACGTGGTCGCGGATCTCGCGCTCGGGCTCGATGGTGATGTAGATGTAGCCCGTGTCCCAGTACAGCGAGTGGAGGGCGCGCAGGGTCTCCTGGTAGTCGCTCTCGCGGAAGACGTCGTCCTTCTCCAGGAGGATGCGCGAGGCCACGGCCAGGTCGTCGAAGCGCTCGTTCTGCTCCCAGTTGATGTCGCCCACGGTGTAGAGGGGGCCCTCCTCCACGTGGAGGGTCAGGTCCACCTTGGCGCGGTCCTCGGCGAACTCCATGTCCACGTCCGTGACCTGGGCGTCCAGGTAGCCGTGGTCGCGGTACCAGAGCGCGATCTTCTCCTTGTCCGCGTCGAACTGCTGGGGCTTGAAGGTGGCGCTGCGCAGGAAGCCGCCGGTGCTCTGCTTCATCTTGCCGCGCAGATCGTCGTCGCTGAAGACGGTGTTGCCCTCGAAGTCGATGGTGCGGGCCTTGAGCTTCTCGCCCTCGTCCACGGTGACCACCAGCTGCATGAGGTTGTTGGTGTCCACCACGGACGAGTCCAGGTGGGCCTCCATGCTGTAGTAGCCCTTCTCCTGGTAGAGGTCGCGCAGGGGCTGCAGCTCGCGCACCAGCACCGCGCGGTTGGCGAACTGGCCGATGAGCGGCGGAAAGGCCTCCTCCAGGTCCTTCTCCCCCACCTTCTCGTTGCCCTTGAACACGATCTCCTTGATGCGCGGGAACTCCGTCAGGTTCAGGATCACGCGCACGCCGTCGGGTTCGTCCTGGCGGTAGACGAACACGTCCGAGAACTTGCCGGTGTCGAAGAGGCCGCGGATGGCGGCGGCGGCGGCGTCGTTGGAGAAGAGGTCTCCGGGGCGCAGGTCCGCCCAGGCCTGGACCTGGCGCGCGCCCACGGTGCGGGCCCCCACCACGTCCACGGCCACGATGGTGCGCGGCGCGGGCGCGGCCGGCGGCGGACCGGCGGCCTGCTGCTGGGCGAGCGCTCCGGAAGCGCCGGCCAGGAGCAGCCAGCACGCGATCAGAAGGGTGGTTCTCTGCGTCATCCCAATGGCGATCCGTCGTTCGAGGGGAAACGTGGGAGATCGAAGCCGGCGCATGGTATCAGAGGGGCCCGGCACCCGCAACACGAGGGTTTCGGGCGCTTGCAACACCCCCCGACCCGCCGGGTTCCGTGCCGCGACAATTTGAGACCTGGGGGGCGGGAACGCAAGAACGGGGACCCCTGGGGGTCCCCGTCCCGGATCGCGAGGCGGCCGCGGCCGCGTCTACTCGGCCGCGGGAGCGTCGTCGGGCACCGGCCGCTTGGCCGGCTCCTTGCCGCCCCGGGGCTGCACGACGAAGACCAGGCTGTCGTTGCCGGCCTCGATCTGCAGGGTGCAGTGGCCGGAGAACTCGCCCCGGAGCAGCTTCTCGCTCAGGGGGTCCTCCACGTACTTCTGGATGGCCCTGCGCAGGGGCCGCGCGCCGTGGTCGGGGTCGTAGCCCACGTCGCAGAGGAAGTCCTTGGCCGAGTCGCTGAACTCGAAGACGATGTCCATCTTCTTCAGGCGCTTGTTCACGTCGCTGAGCAGGATCTCCACGATGGCCCGCATGTCCGGGCGGTCCAGGGCGTTGAAGAAGATCAGCTCGTCCACGCGGTTGAGGAACTCGGGGCTGAAGGTGCGCTTGAGGTCCTGGTCGATGACCGACTTGATGCGCACGTTCTTGTTGCCCTCCTCGTGGGAGCCGAAGCCCAGGCTCTTGCTCTCCTTGGCGCGGCGGCTGCCCACGTTGCTGGTCATGATGACCACCGTGTTCTTGAAGTCCACCGTGCGGCCGAAGCTGTCGGTGAGCTGGCCGTCCTCCAGCACCTGCAGCAGGATGTTGAAGACGTCCGGGTGGGCCTTCTCGATCTCGTCCAGCAGGATCACGGAGTAGGGCTTGCGGCGGACCTTCTCGGTCAGCATGCCGCCCTCGTCGTAGCCCACGTAGCCCGGGGGCGCGCCCACCAGGCGGCTCACGGCGTGCTTCTCCATGTACTCGGACATGTCCACGCGCACCAGGGCGGACTGGTCGCCGAAGAGGAACTCGGCCAGGCGCCGGGCCACCTCGGTCTTGCCCACGCCGGTGGGGCCCATGAACAGGAAGGAGCCGATGGGGCGCTTGGGGTCGCGCAGGCCGGCCCGGTTGCGCCGGATGGCCTTGCTGACCGCGTCCAGGGCGCCCTCCTGCCCGATGATGAACTTGCGCATCTCCTCTTCCATGCGCAGGAGCTTCTGGGTCTCCTCCTCCTCCACCTCGGCCACGGGGATGCCCGTGATGTCGGCGATGACGCGGCAGACCAGCTTGACGTCCACGGTGACGGGGTGCTCGGTGTTGTCCTGCTTCCAGCTCTTCTTGTAGTCGCTGAGCTTCTGCTTCAGCTCCTTCTCCTCGTCGCGGAAGCGGGCGGCCTTCTCGAACTCCTGGGAGCCGATGGCCGCCTCCTTCTCCTTCACCACCTCCAGGATCTGCGTCTCCAGCTGGCGCAGGTCGGGAGGCATGACCGCCATGGAGAGGCGGGCCCGCGAGCCGGCCTCGTCGATGATGTCGATGGCCTTGTCCGGCAGCGCGCGCCCGCTGATGTAGCGGTTGCTCAGCCACACGGCGGCCTGGATGGCCTCGTCCTCGAAGGTCACGCGGTGATGGGCCTCGTAGCGGTCGCGCAGGCCGTAGAGGATCTCGATGGTCTCGTCCTCGGACGGTGGGTTGACCATAACGGTCTGGAAGCGGCGCTCCAGGGCGCCGTCCTTCTCGATGAACTTGCGGTACTCGTCCATGGTGGTGGCGCCGATGCACTGGATCTCGCCGCGCGCCAGGGACGGCTTGAGCATGTTGGAGGCGTCGATGGCCCCCTCCGCGCCGCCGGCGCCCACGATGGTGTGCAGCTCGTCGATGAACAGGATGACGTCCTCCGACTCGCGGATCTCGGCCATGATCTGCTTGAGGCGCTCCTCGAACTGGCCGCGGTACTTGGTGCCGGCCACCACGCTGGCCAGGTCCAGGGTCACCAGCTCCTTGTCGCGCAGGGTCACGGGCACCTGGCCCTCCACCATGCGCGTGGCCAGCCCCTCGGCGATGGCGGTCTTGCCCACGCCGGGCTCGCCGATCAGCACGGGGTTGTTCTTCTTGCGGCGCGAGAGGATCTGGATGACGCGCTCGATCTCCTTGCCGCGGCCGATGGTGGGGTCCAGCTTGCTCTCGCGGGCCATGTCCGTGAGGTTGCGGCCGAACTGCTCCAGCACCGGGGTCTCGCGCTTCTTCTCCTTCTTCTCCTGCTCCTTGGGGCGCTCCACGCTGCCCAGCATCTTCAGGACCTCGCGGCGCACGCGCTCGTGGTCGGCGCCCAGCTCGGTCAGAACGCGGGAGGCCACGCCCTCGCCCTCCTTGATCAGGGCGAGCAGCAGGTGCTCCGTGCCCACGTAGTTGTGGTTGTGGATCCGGGCCTCGTCGATGGAGATCTCCAGCACGCGCTTGGCGCGCGGCGTGAACGGGATCTCGCCGATGGTGATGGTGCCGCTCTGGGGCGTGATGACCTCTTCGATGGCCTGCTGGATCTGGGAGAAATCGATGCCGAGGCGCTGGAGCACCCGCGCGGCGATCCCTTCGCCCTCGCGGATGATGCCGAGCAGCAGGTGCTCGGTGCCGATGTAGTCGTGCTGCATGCGTCCGGCCTCGTCCCTGGCCAGGAAGAGGACCTTGCGGACCCGCTGGGTGAAGCGGTCGTTCATGGATAGCGCCTCCGTTCGCGTCTTGGGTCGGCGGGGGTCATGGCGAACCCGTGCCGACAATATACGTCGAACACGCCGCCGCACACCACGGCCAGCGGTCCGTCATCCTTCCATAGGATCGGTCGGAGGTCCAGGGACTTGACCGCGAATCGCCGGGGAACGCCGGGAAGCGGGCGCCTGCGGCGGGCGCGGCGTCAGGCCACGAGCCGGCGCAGGAAGCGGGCGCGGACGGCGTCGGGCAGGCCGTCCTCGCCGTTCTCGGCGGCCCAGCGGGCCAGGTGGGCGTGCTGCTGGATCATCAGGAGACGGTCCACGTCGGGGTCGTCGGGGCCGGCGGGCAGCAGGTCCAGCTCCCGCCCCAGCCGCAGCAGGGACAGCAGGTGGCGCGCCTCGCCCTCCGGGAGCAGGCGGCAGTGCCGCAGGGTGCCCAGGGCCCGGTGCAGCCGGTCCACCAGGGGCAGGCGCTGCTCCTCCTGGAGGCGGGTGCGCAGGACGGTCTCCAGGCCCGTCAGCTCCGCCGCCTCGCGGGCGAAATCGCGGCCCAGGGACTTCTCGCTGACGCCCAGGGTCACGGTGTTGCGGACCACCACCAGCCCGCCCTGGATCTCGCCGGCGGCGGCCGGCGGGGCGCTGAAGGCGAGGCCCCGCTCCAGCAGGCGGTCCAGGGTGGTCTTGAGGTCGCCGCCGATGAGCAGGGCCGGCAGGTGCAGCATGGTCTCGAAGAGCAGGGCCGTGCCGCAGCGGGACGGATCGGCGGTGAGGTAGCCGAAGGCGTCGTCGAAGGCGAACTCCAGGATCGCCTCCAGGGCCCGCTCCGCCTCCAGCACCTCGCGGCGGGCGGTCAGGGGGTCCAGGCCGCGCACGGTGGCGAAGAGCTCCAGGTGGTCGTGGCCGCCCAGGCGGGCGGCCAGGCCGCCGTCGGGCGCCAGGATCAGCGGCGCGGTGTCGTCGGGGTCGTCGCTCAGACCCGCCTCCACGAGCTGGAGCCGGCCCAGGCTGTCCAGGTCCGTGGGATCCACGGCCACGGCGCCCTGGAAGCGGGGCAACTCGCCCAGGGCTTGGGACAGGCGGGCCACGGCCCGTTCCCGCTCGGCGTCGCCCGCCTTGGCGCCGAAGCGCAGGTCCGGCAGGTTGCGGCGCACGGTGGCGCGGCTCCAGAGGGCCACCGAGGTCCAGGGGCCGTCGCCGGTCTGCCAGGGCAGGGCGGCCAGGAGCTCCGTGAGGCCCGTCATGACGCGGCCTCCGGGTCCTGGCGCTGCAGGTCCGCGATCTGATCGCGCAGGCGGGCGGCGGCCTCGAAGTCCTCCTCCGCCACGGCGCGGTCGCAGAGGGCGCGCAGGCGGGCCAGGTCGCGGCGGGCGGCGGCGGCGGCGGATTCGCGCGTGGGCTGCAGCCCCAGGTGGGCCACCCTCTCCACGCGGCGCGCCAGGGCCGCGGTGAGCTCCTCGCGGAAGTGGTCGTAGCAGACGGCGCAGCCCATGCGGCCGCCGGGAGCGCCCAGCTCGGCCACGGTGGTGCCGCAGCGGGGGCAGGGGGCGCTCATGGGCGGCGCTCCGCGAGGGCGCCGTCGCCCAGATCCAGGATGCGGCCGGCGCGGGCGGCCAGGTCCGGGTCGTGGGTCACCACCAGCAGGGCGGCGCCGGCGGCGGCGGCCTCCTGGAAGAGCAGGTCCGTGAGCTCGCGGCCCTTGGTGCGGTCCAGGTTGCCGAAGGGCTCGTCGGCCACGATCACCCGCGGCTCGTTCATGAAGGCCCGGGCCACGGCCACGCGCTGCTGCTCGCCGCCGGAGAGTTCGCCGGGCAGGTGGGCGCCGCGGTCGGCCAGGCCCATGCGGGCCAGCAGGGCCTCCGCCCGCGGCGCGGCCTCGCGGGGGTCGCGGCCCTGGATGCGGACCGGCACCAGCAGGTTCTCCAGGGCGGTGAGGTCCGGCAGCAGGAAGTGGAACTGGAAGACGAAGCCCAGGTTGTCGCGCCGCCAGGCGGCCACGGCGTCGGCCTTGAGCGTCGTGATGTCGGCGCCGTCCCAGACCACGGTGCCGGCGTCGGGCACGTCCAGGCCGCAGAGCACGTTGAGCAGGGTGCTCTTGCCGGAACCGCTGGGCCCCATGATGGCCGCGGTGGCGCCGGCGTGCAGCTCCAGGGCGCAGCCGCGCAGCACGTCCACGCGGTCGCGTCCGCGGGCGAACCCCTTGCTCAATCCGGCGGCCTGCAGCAGCGGCGTCACGACGCGTCCCTCTCCTTACGTGTAGCGGATGATCTCCATGGGGCGCAGGCGCGAGGCCTCCACCGCCGGCAGCCAGGTGGCGCCCAGGGTGATGAGCAGGGCCATGCCCGCCACCAGCAGGAAGTCCGAGGCCTGGGCCACCACGGGCACGTGGTCCACGATGTAGACGTTGCCCGGCAGGCCGATGCCCACCCGCTCCAGGTACAGCACGCCCAGCCAGCCCAGCAAGCTGCCCAGCGCGGTGCCCAGGGCGCCCACGGCCAGGCCGTCGAGCAGGAAGATGGTGCGGATCTGGGCGCGGCGCGCCCCCATGGCCAGCAGGATGCCGATCTCGCGCCGCCGCTCCCCCACCATCATGGTCAGGATGCCGATGATGTTGAAGGCCGCCACCAGGATCACCAGGCCCAGCAGCAGGAACATCATGACCTTCTCCAGCTTGACCCACTGGAAGAGGTTGCGGTTGAGGTCGATCCAGTCGTTGCAGTGGAAGTCGTAGCGGCCCAGGGCCGTCTCGATGCGCTCGGCCACCGCGGGCGCCGTGAGCATGTCGTCCACGCGCACGCCCACGGCCAGGGCGCCGTCGGGCGGATAGCCGAAGAACGCGCGGGCGTCGTCCAGGGCCATGTAGACGAAGCGGGCGTCGAAGTCGTACACGCCGCTGTCCAGGAAGCCGGCCACGGTGACCTTGAGGCTCTCGGCGTGCATGTCCTGCAGGTCCAGGTCGCCGCTGGGCGCGGTGATGACCACCGTGTCGCCCAGCGACGCGTAGAGCGAGGCCGCCAGCTCCGCGCCCAGGACCACGCGCGGCACCTCGCGCCCGCCCCGCAGGGCGTCCAGCGACGGCTCCAGCGGGAAGACCAGCTCGCGCAGGGGCGTGACCGCCTCCTGTCGGTCCGGGTCCACGCCCCACACCACGCTGGCGCGGTGCTGGGCCTGGCCGCTGATCAGATGGGCCGAGACGATGCACTCCTGGCGGATGAACGGCGCGGCCCCGGTCACGCCGGGCTGGGCCTCGATGGTCTCCAGCACGGCGTCCAGCCCCTGGAAGCCCTCGGGGCGGCTGGTCAGCACCGTGACCATGGGCATGGTGTCCACGAAGGTGCGCCGCAGCTCCGCGTGCAGGCCGTTCATGATGGCCAGGGTGAGGTCCAGCACCAGCACGCCCAGGGTGATGCCCGTGACGGCGATGACCGTGACGCGGCTGAGCAGCCGCGATCCGCCGCGGCTGCGCAGGTAGCGTTGAGCCAGGTAGGCGCTGAATCCCATGGCGGCGGCGTCCCCTACTCGTCGGGGCGCATGGCCGGGAAGAGCAGCACGTCGCGGATGGAGTGGCTGTCGGTGAAGAGCATGACCGTGCGGTCCAGCCCCACGCCCAGGCCGCCGGTGGGCGGCATGCCCGTCTCCAGGGCCTCCAGGAAGTCCTCGTCCAGGACCTGGGCCTCCTCGTCGCCCTTGGCCTTGAGATCCATCTGGGCCAGGAAGCGCTCGCGCTGGACCTGGGGATCGTTCAGCTCGCTGAAGGAGTTGCAGACCTCGAAGCCGGCGATGAAGCCCTCGAAGCGCTCCACCAGTCCGTCGTCCTCGCGGTGCCACTTGGCCAGGGGCGAGAGCTCCACCGGGTGGTCCAGCACGAAGGTGGGCTGGATGAGCTTGGGCTCCACGAACTCGCCGAAGACCTCGTCCAGGATCTTGTCGCGGCCCATGCCCGGCTTGAGCGCGATGCCCAGGCGCTTGGCCTCGGCGGCCACGCCGGCGTCGTCCAGGGCGGCGAAGTCCACGCCGGTCTCCTCCTTCAGGCCGTCCAGGAAGCGCAGGCGGCGGAAGCCGCCGGAGAAGTCGATCTCGTGCTCGCCGTAGGTGATCTTCCGGTCCACGCCGAACCTCTCCGCCAGGCGCAGGTACATGCGCTCGGTGAGGTCCATCATGTCGTGGTAGTCCCAGTAGGCGGCGTAGCACTCCATCATGGTGAACTCGGGGTTGTGGGTGCGGTCCATCCCCTCGTTGCGGAAGTCCTTGCAGAACTCGAAGACCTTCTCGAACCCGCCCACGATCAGCCGCTTGAGGTAGAGCTCGTCGGCGATGCGCAGGTAGAGGGTCTGGTCCAGGGCGTTGTGGTGCGTCTTGAAGGGACGCGCCGTGGCGCCGCCGTAGAGGGGCTGGAGCACGGGGGTCTCCACCTCCAGGAAGTCCTCGTCGATGAGGAAGCGGCGCACGTCCTCCAGGATGGCCGAACGGCGGCGGAAGCGCTCGCGCGCGTCCAGGTTCATGATCAGGTCCAGGTAGCGCTTGCGGCTCTTGAGCTCCAGGCTCATGTCGTGGTACTTCTCCGGCAGCGGCCGCAGCGCCTTGGTCAGCAGCTCGTAGGCGCGCACCTCCACCGTCAGCTCGCCGGTGTTGGTGCGGAAGAGCACGCCCTCCACGCCGATGATGTCTCCCACGTCCAGCATCTTCTTGAAGAAGTCGAAGTCCTCGTCGCCCAGGACGTCCTTCTTCACGTAGATCTGGATCTTGCCGGCGCCGTCGTACAGGGGCAGGAACATGGTCTTGCCCGCCTTGCGCTTGGCCATGATGCGGCCGGCGATGCGCACCACCGTCTCCGCCCCCACCAGCGCCTCCTCCTGGGCGCGCAGCTCCGCGCTGTCGTGGGTGCGGCGGTACACGTGCGGGTAGGGCTCGCGCGTGGCGCGGATCTCCTCCAGCTTGCGCAGGCGCTCCTCGATGAGGCGGTGGCGGGCGGCGTCGTCCTGGGGGACGTTCTGCGGGGTCTCGTTGGCGGCCACGGCGGGTCTCCTCGTGGGTGCTAGCGCCCTGCGGCCTGGCTGGTCTGCCGCAGGTAGGCGTCGATGAATGCGTCCAGGTCGCCGTCCAGGACGGCCTGGGCGTTGCCGGTCTCGTAGTCCGTGCGGTGGTCCTTCACCTTGGTGTACGGCTGCAGCACGTAGGAGCGGATCTGGCTGCCCCAGGCGATCTCCATCTTCTCGCCCGCCTTGGCGGCCATCTTCTCGCGCTCCTCCTCCATGAGCTTCACGTACAGCTTGGCGCGCAGCATCTTCATGGCGCTCTCGCGGTTGCGGAGCTGGGAGCGTTCGCTCTGGCACTGCACCACGATGCCGGAGGGCTCGTGGGTCAGGCGCACGGCGCTGTCGGTCTTGTTCACGTGCTGGCCGCCGGCGCCGCTGGCGCGGTAGGTGTCCATGCGGATGTCGTTCTCGTTGATCTCCACCTCCACCTCGTCCTCGATCAGCGGGAAGACGAAGACCGAGGCGAAGGCCGTGTGGCGGCGGCTCTGGGCGTCGAAGGGCGAGATGCGCACCAGGCGGTGCACGCCGGACTCGCTCTTGAGGTAGCCGTAGGCGAAGTCGCTCTTGACCTCGAAGGCCGCGCTCTTGATGCCCGCCTCGTCGCCGGCCTGCAGGTCGATGCAGTCGGCCTTGAAGTCCGCGAGGTCGAAGTAGCGCGTGTACATGCGCATGAGCATCTCGGCCCAGTCCTGGCTGTCGGTGCCGCCGGCGCCGGGATGGATCTCCAGCAGGGCGCCGCGGGCGTCGTCCTCGCCGCTGAGCAGGAACTGGGACTCCAGGCGGTCCAGGGACTTCTCCAGGTCCGCCAGGCCGACCGCCACCTCCGCGGCGGCGTCGTCGTCGCCGGCGTCGGCGGCCAGCTCGGCCAGGACCTCCAGATCCTCGCAGGCGGCGTCGGCCTCCGTCACGGGCTCGAGCCAGGCCTTCAGCTGGCGCACGCGGCGGTGGACCTTCTCGGCCTCCGCGCGGTCGTTCCAGAACTCCGGCTCGCTCTGCCGCGCCTGGAGGGCGTCGAACTCCTTCTGCAGGGCGGGCAGGTCAAAGACCCTCCTTGAGCTGCTCGAGGCGCAGGCGCTGGGCGGCCAGGTTGTCCAGGGTCTCCTTCATCACGTCGTCCGATCCGGGGTGGGGTGATGGCGCGCGTGCAGCGCGCGGACGGCTCCGCGCAGGGCGTCCAGGTCGCCGTCGTTGCGCAGCACGATATCCGAGCCCTCCCAATCCTTCAACAGCGGACGCTGGGCGCGGATGCGGCGGGCGGCGGCGTCGGCGTCCAGCCGGCCCGACGCCACCAGGCGATGGCGGCGCAGGGCCTCGGGGGCCGTCACCGCGATCACCAGGTCCACGGGGCCGAAGGGCGGCAGCCGAAAGTACACGGCCGCCTCCACCACCGCAAGGCCTCCGGCCGGGGCCGAGGCCACGCGGCGGGCCAGCTCCGACGCCAGGGGCGGGTGGGTGATGCGGTCCAGGGCGGCCAGGGACGCGGGATCGGCGAAGGCCAGGCGGCCGAGGGCGGGTCGGTCCACCTCCCCGCCATGGAGGATGCCGTCGCCGAAGGCGTCGGTCAGAGCCGCGATGACCTCCGGACGGCGCAGCACGTCGTGGCCCACCGCGTCGGCGTCGATGACCGTGGCACCCAGCTCCGCCAGCACGGCCGTGGCCGCGCTCTTGCCGCCGCCGATGGGGCCGGTCACCACCCAGACGGCCGCGGGGCCCGGCCTGCGGCCCGCCTCAGTCATGGGCCTCGGCCCAGGTGCGGCCCACGTGCACGTCCACCACCAGGGGCACCGCCAGCGTGAACACGTTCTCCATGGCGTCGCGCACCAGGGCGGTCACCGCCTCCAGCTCCGGCTCCGGCACCTCCAGCAGGAGCTCGTCGTGCACCTGCAGGAGCATGAGCGCCGCGTGGCCGCCCTCGCGCAGACGGCGGTCCACGTCCAGCATGGCCAGCTTGATCAGATCCGCCGCCGTGCCCTGGATGGGCGTGTTCACGGCGATGCGCTCCTGGAAGCTGCGGATGCGGTTGTTGTCCGAGAGGATGTCCGGCAGCAGGCGCCGCCGCCCCAGCAGGGTGGCCGTGGCGCCGGTGCGGCGCGCCTCCTCATGGCAGCGGTCGATGTACGCCTTCACGCCGGGGTAGGTGCGGAAGTAGCTGTCGATGAAGGCCGTGGCCTCGCGCACGGACACGCCCGTCTGGCGCGCCAGGGCCCGCGCCCCCATGCCGTAGATCACGCCGAAGTTGATGGCCTTGGCCCGCGAGCGCATCTCCGACGTGACCGCGGACTCCTCCACCTCGTTGATCAGCGCGGCGGTGCGGCGGTGCACGTCGCCGCCCTCGCGGAAG
The DNA here is from genome assembly GCA_035447065.1 of Candidatus Krumholzibacteriia bacterium. Lineage (GTDB taxonomy): Bacteria > Krumholzibacteriota > Krumholzibacteriia > LZORAL124-64-63 > LZORAL124-64-63 > CALEMW01. The sequence goes on along the minus strand of DAOTGJ010000006.1, from coordinate 92,231 downwards.
GTGGCGATGAGCGAGGCGTCCTCGGCCAGGTGCGCGAGCAGGCGCAGCTCCACCTGGGAGTAGTCGGCCGAGAGGAAGACCGCGCCCGCGTCGCGGGGCACGAAGGCGTTGCGGATGCGCCGCCCGTTGGCCGAGCGCACCGGGATGTTCTGCAGGTTGGGATCCGACGACGAGAGCCGTCCCGTGGCCGCCACCGCCTGGTTGTACGACGTGTGGATGAGGCCCGTGTCCGGGTTGATCAGGGCCTTCAGCGCCTCCACGTACGTGCCCTGGAGCTTGGCGATCTGGCGGTGCTCCAGGATGAGGCCGGGCAGGGGATGCCGGTCCTCGAGGGCCTCCAGGACCGACACGTCCGTGCTCCAACCGGCCCCCGTCTTCTTGACGGGCTTGAGGCCGATCTCGTCGAAGAGCACCTCGGCGAGCTGCTTGGGGCTCTGCACGTTGAACTCGCGGCCGGCGGCCTCGTGGCAGCGGCGCTCCAGGTCCTGGAGCTGGGCGGCGAACTCGACGTGCAGGGCGTCCAGGGCCGGGAGATCCAAGCGGATGCCGTGGCGCTCCATGCGGAACAGCACCTCGGACAGGGGCATCTCCACGTCGCGGAAGAGGCGGTCCAGGTCCGGGTGGTCCGCCAGGTCCGCGGCGAAGCGGTCGCGCAGGCGCAGGGTGACCTCGGCGTCCTCGGCGGCGTAGACGCCCAGCTTCGCCAGCGGCACGGACAGGATGTCGCGGGTGCGGTCGCCGGGCTCGAAGAGGTCGCCGTAGGGGATCATGTCGTGGCCCAGCACCTCCGGGGCCAGGTCGTCCAGGCCGAAGCGGGGGCGGCCGGGGTCCAGCACGTAGGCGGCGATCATGGTGTCGAAGCGCGGGCCGGCCAGGGGCAGGCCGTGGCGCGTGAGGATCCACTCGTCGTACTTGAGGTTCTGACCCACCTTGGGGCGGCGCGGGTCCGCCAGCAGGGGGCCCAGCAGGGGGGCCACGGCGGGCAGGGCGTCGTGCTCGCCCTCGCCGGCGAAGAGGCTGCCCTGGGCGTCGCCGTCGCGGGTGCGCACCGGAACGTAGACGCCCTCCCCCGGCCGGCAGGCCAGGCTCACGCCCACCAGCCGGGCGAGGTCCGAGCGCAGGCTGTCGGTCTCCGTGTCCACGGCCAGGGGCGCGTCCGCGGGGATCGCGTCGATCCAGGCGCGGAGCTCCGCCGGGTCGGCCAGGATGCGGTAGCCGCGGTGGTCCGCGTCCCAGCGGTCCGCGGGCGCAGCGGCGGCGGCCGGGCCGTCGACGGCGGCGCGTCGGGCGCGCAGCTTCTCGGCCAGGGCCAGGGGCTGGCGCAGGCCCAGCTCGCGCAGCAGGCGCTGGGCCTCCTCGCTCTCGGGCAGGGTGGTGCGGGCCTGCTCCCAGTCGATGCCGCAGGGGGCGTCGTCCACGATGGTGAACAGGCGTCGCGACAGCAGCACCTGCTCGCGGTTCTCCTCCAGCAGGCTGCGCTGCCGCTGGGTCAGCCCCTTGGCCCCCAGGTCGGCCAGCAGCGCGTCCAGGGAGCCGAACTCGTGGATCAGCTTCAGGGCCGTCTTGGGGCCGATGCCCGGGGCGCCGGGGATGTTGTCGCTCGTGTCCCCGGACAGGGCGAAGACGTCGATCAGCTCCCGCGGCTCCAGTCCGTAGTCGCGGCGCACGTCGTCGGCCGTGTACTCCACGGGCAGGTCGCGCTTCTGCACCGGCTTGAGCATGGCCACGCGATCGTCCAGGAGCTGCATGAAGTCCTTGTCGCCGGTGTAGAGCCACACGCGGTCCGTCACGCCTGCGGAGCGGCGGGCCAGGGTGGCGATGACGTCGTCGGCCTCGTAGTTCTCCGCCGACACCACCGGCAGGCCCCAGGCGCCCAGGAGCTCCTCCAGCCGCGGCAGCTGCTCCGCCAGCTCCGGGGGCATGGGCTTGCGGTTGGCCTTGTACTGCGGATAGATCTCGTGGCGGAAGACGGGGCCCTTGCGGTCCATCACCACCACCAGATGGCTTGGGTCGTACTGCTCGATGAGTCGCAGCAGGGAGTTGGAGAAGCCGAAGACCACGTTGGTCAGCTCGCCGCTGGGCGCGGTGAGGCCCTGGCGCGCGAAGGCGTAGTGGGCCCGGTAGTAGAGGGCGGAGCCGTCCACGAGGATCAGGGACACGGAGGACCTCCGTTCGGGTCGGGGCGTGCGCCGTACAGGCCGTGGGCGCGGATGTGCCGGAGCACGGCGGGCGGCAGGGGCAGGCCGTCGGCCTCCCCCGCGGCCAGGCGCCGGCGCAGGTCCGTGGCCGACACGGGCACGTCGAAGTCGCGCAGCACCACCGCGTGCACGTTCTCCGCCCAATCCGGCACCGGCTGCCCGCGGCGGGCCAGGATGATCAGCCGCGCGAGCACGAGCAGACGGTCGGCGTCGCGCCAGCGGGGCAGGCCGGCGGCGGCGTCGGCCCCCATCACGAGGCGCCAGGCGTCCCCGGGATGCTCGGCGGCCAGGGCGGCGAGGGTGGTCACGGTCCAGCTCGGGCCGTCGGCCCGCGCCTCGCGGTCGTCCACGCTCACGCGGGGCAGGCCGGCCAGGGCGGCCCGGGCCATGGCCAGCCGCTGGTCGGGCGACGCCTCGTTGCCGTGCTTGAAGGGCGAGAGGCCCGCGGGGACCACGTGGACGTGGTCGCACAGACCGTGATCCAGCAGGTGGTTCACCACGGCCAGATGCCCCTCGTGGAAGGGATCGAAGGAGCCCCCGTACAGGGCCCGGATCACTCCTGCCCTTCCTCGCCCCCCGCTTGGAGGCGCTTCTGGGCGCGGGCGGCCTCGGCGCTGTCGGGGTACTCGTCCACCAGGCTGCGCAGGAAGCCGTCGGCCTCGTCGCCCTGGCCCATGCCGCGGGCCACCTCGGCGCGGGCGAGCAGGACGCGGGGCAGCAGGGTGCTGCGGCGCTCGGTGGCCAGCAGCCGGTCCATGACGATGGCGGCGGACTCGGGCTTCTTCAGCCGTCGGTAGAGCTCCACCGAGCGCATCTGCTTGCGGACCACGAGATCGCTGATCTGGGTGAGGAGGCCGCGGGCCTCGTCGGCGAACTCGGAGTCCGGGTACGTGCGCAGGAAGCCCAGGAGCTTCTCGCGGGCCTCGTGGGCCGGCGTGATGTCGCGGTCCACGCCGTGGAGCTGTCCCATCAGCGCCAGGCACTCCTGGTACTGGGAGGCCTCCGCCAGCTCGCTGGTGGGGTACTCCTGGCGGAGGATCTGGAACTCCACCACGGCCAGGGGATACTCCTTGAGCGCCATGTAGCTCTGCGCCTTCTCGAACTGCGCCAGGGCCGCCAGGGAGTCCGTGGGGCTGCGGCGCAGGAAGGCGGCGTAGGCGTCCACGGCGTCCTGGTTCTTGCCGCCCTCGCGGAAGGCCAGGGCGCGCTCGTAGCTGCCCAGGGGATGCGGGTTGGACATGCCGCAGCCCAGCACGGCGAGGACGCCGAGCAGGGCCAGGGCCAGGAGACCGGGAACGGTGCGGCGAAGCATGGGCTGGGTTCCTTCCTCGTGGGTTCCGGGCCGTCAGTCCGCGGTGGTGGCGAAGTAGGCGGCCACCAGGCCCACCAGGGCGCCCAGCACCACCACCTCCTCGAACACGGCGGGGATGCCGCCCTCATCGGGTTCCGCGCTGGTGAAGGCGAAGGCCGGCGTCTCCAAAGCGTCGAGCCGGCCGGCGGGCAGACGGTCCGAGAAGCTGCGGGCCAGGCGGTCGTCCATGAGCAGCATGCCGCTGCGGCGGTCGCGCACGGTGACCTGGCCGCTCACCTCGAGGTCGCGGTCCACCCACGAGCGCCACAGGCCCAGGCGTCGGCCCACGCGGGGGTACTCCAGGCGCACGTCCTCCAGGCTGAAGCGCAGCTCGTAGGGCACCGACTCCGCCGGCGGCAGGGCCAGGGGCTCGTCGTCGCCCAGCTCGTCCATGAGGACGGCCTGATGCCCGGCGTCGTCCACCATGCCGGCGGCCAGGGAGCGCATGAGGTCCAGGCCCGGGTGGCGGCCGCGGGGCGTCAGCAGCACGGGCATGCCGTCGTCCGGCAGCACGCTCACGCCCTCGTGCAGGATTTCGCGCAGGAGCGACTCGGTCATCCAGAGGTTGGTGCGCAGGGTGTCCGGGGACGCGGTTCCGGCGATCGCCGACGCGGAGCCCATGACGAGCAGCAGCCAGACGATCAGCGACCGCCGCACGGCGACGGCGAAGGGGCACCTCATGATCCAGCGTCCTTTCCAGGGTCCAGCGCCGCCGCGGCGGCGTCGAAGGGGGTCACGGCGGTCCAGCGCGCGTCCAGCCACTCTCCGGGGGTCCGACCGGCTCCGTCCAGGAGCACGACCCCGTCCATCTCGTAGGCCTGGTGGCGGCTGCGGGCCACGGCCACGGTCTCCGCGGTCTCCAGCCAGTCCAGGTCGGCGTCGTCCACGCGGTCCTCCAGGTCTTCCAGCACGGGACGCCAGTCCTCCGCGTCCTCCAGCCGGTCCACCACAAGGCGGTGCGCGCCGCCCAGGCGGGTGAGCTGGCGCTCGCGGGCGATCTCGGTCTGGAGGTCCAGGACGCGCGCCTCGCGGTCCGCCACCTCCTCGTCGTCCACCAGGTCGGTCAGGGACGCGCCCGACGTGCCGGCCTCGGGAGAGTAGCGGTAGGTGCCCACGTGGTCAAACCGCACCGCGGCCAGGAAGTCCAGCACCTGCTCCACGTCGTCCTCCGTCTCGCCCGGGAAGCCCAGGAGCACCGTGGTGCGCAGGGCCAGGTCCGGGCGCTCGGCGCGCAGGTCGGTGAAGAAGCGCGCCAGGGCGTCCGTGCGGAAGGGCCGGTTCATGGCCTTGAGCACCGCCGGCGCCGCGTGCTGCACGGGCATGTCCAGGTACGGAAGCACCTTGGGCGTGTCCAGGATGCGGCGCATGGCGTCGGTCCCGATCAGACCGGGGTAGAGATAATGCAGACGCACCCATTCCAGTTCCGGCACGCCGGAAAGTTCGGCCACCAGGGACTCCAGGCCCTCGCCCGTGTCGCGGCCGTAGTCGCTGGTGTTCTGGCTGACGAGCATCAGCTCGCGCACGCCGCGGGCGGCGAGGCGGCGGGCCTCGTCGGCCAGCTCCGCCACGGTGCGGCTGCGCTGATCGCCGCGGATCAGGGGGATGCGGCAGAAGGAGCAGCGGAAGTTGCAGCCCTCGCTGATCTTCATGAAGGCCAGGTGGGGCGGCGTGAGCAGGGGGCGGTCGCGCAGGCCCTCGTAGCGGACGTCGTCGGGGCGGCCCACCGGCACCATGTCCTCGCCGGACGTGAGGGCCTGGACCACCTGGTCGAAGTTGCCGATGCCGGAGACCAGGTCGATGGCGGGGTAGTCGCGGCGGATCTCCTCCCCGCGCTCCTGGGTCAGGCAGCCGGTGACCACCAGCAGGCGGTCGCCCTTCTCCTCGCACATGCGGGCGATGGCGTCCATGCTGTCGCGGCGGGCGGCCTCGATGAAGCCGCAGGTGTTGAGCACCCACACGTCGGCCTCGTCGGGGTCATGGGTCACCCGCAGCCCGCGCGCGGCGAAGCGGCCCAGCAGGGCCTCGCTGTCCACCAGGTTCTTGTCGCAGCCCAACGTGGCCGCGAACACGGAGTGCGGGCGCCTCACCATTCCTGCTCGCCTCCCTCGGCCGCTTCCAGGGCCTGCAGATCGTCCGGCTTCATGATCACCTCGCGCGCCTTGCTGCCGATGAACGGCCCCACCACGCCCGCATGCTCCAGCAGATCCATGAGCCGCCCGGCGCGGGCGTAGCCCACCTGCAGCTTGCGCTGCAGCATGCTGGTGGAGCCGTGCTGGCTGAGCACCACGAACTCGCGGGCGCGCTCGAAGAGGGGATCGTCCTCCAGGTCCAGCCCGCCGGCGGAGGCCTTCTCCTCCTCCAGGGTGATGGCCCGGGTGGCGTCCTTGAAGTCGCGCCAGTGCCCGGCCACGGCCTCGCACTCCTCGATGTCCACGTACGCCCCGTGCACGCGCATGGGCTGGGCGCGGCCGGGCTGCAGGTAGAGCATGTCGCCGCGGCCCAGGAGCTTCTCGGCCCCGTTGGCGTCCAGGATGGTGCGCGAGTCGTTCTTCTGGATCACGCGGAAGGCGATGCGGCAGGGCACGTTGGCCTTGATGACGCCCGTGAGCACGTCCACGCTGGGCCGCTGCGTGGCCAGGATCAGGTGGATGCCCACGGCGCGCGCCTTCTGGGCGATGCGCGTGATGGGCAGCTCGATCTCCTGGCCCAGCTGCACCATGAGGTCCGCCAGCTCGTCCACGATGCACAGGTAGTAGGGCATGGGCTCGCGCACCACCGCGCCGTCCTGATCGGTGATCTGCCCGGCCGCCACCTTGGCGTTGTAGCCCTCGATGTTGCGCACGCTGTGCTTGGCCAGCCGCCGGTAGCGGTGGTCCATCTGGGCCTCCATCCACTTCAGCCCGCGCAGCGCCTCCTTGGGATCCGTGATCACCGGCGTGAGCAGGTGCGGGATGTCGTTGTAGACGTTCAGCTCCAGCATCTTGGGATCGATCAGCAGCATGCGCACCACGCTGGGATCGCAGCGCAGCAGCAGCGAGGTGATCATGGCGTTGATGCACACGCTCTTGCCGCTGCCGGTGGAGCCCGCCACCAGCAGGTGCGGCTGGGCGGCCAGGTCGATGCAGACGGCCTCGCCGAAGACGTCGCGCCCCAGCACCACCGAGAGCGGCTTGTCCAGGCGGTCCTGGGCCAGGGTCAGGACCTCCTTCATGGAGACCATCTCCTGCTCGGGATTGGGGATCTCGATGCCCACCGCCGCCTTGCCCGGGATGGGCGCCTCCATGCGGATGGAGCGGGCCTTCATGGCCAGGGCCAGGTCGTCGGTGCGCTGGACGATGGCGTTGACCTTCACGCCCGAGGCCGGCTGGTACTCGAAGGTGGTGACCACCGGTCCGGGCCGCACGTCCTTCACGGAGCCGTCCACGCCGAAGGAGCGCAGGGTCTCCTCCAGCAGGTCCGCCGAGGCGTTGAGGGCGTCCTCGCTCACGTCGCGGATCTGCGGCGGCGGATCGTGGAGCAGCGACAGGTCCGGCAGGGGCAGCACCTGGTCCGGGTCCGTCATCTGGGAGCCGGAGACCTCGGGGAACTCCTCCCCGTCGCCCACGGTCAGCGTGCTCACGCTGCCGCCGCCGGCGCGGCGCACGGTGACCGGCGCGGGCGCGGCGTCGTCCTCCAGGTCCGCGGCGCCGGAGGCGAACGCCTCCACCTCCTCGGAGCGGGCGCGGTGCACGCGGCGGGGCTCGGCTTCCACGGCCGCAGGCGCCGCGGCGGCGGCATCGGCCTTGGCGGCGCGCACGCGGCGGGGCGCCTCCTCCACGCCGTCCTCGTCGTCGTCGGCCGCGGCGCGGCCGCGGCCGGAGAACAGGCCCACCCACACGCCCACGGCGCCGCGCAGCAGGCGCCAGGGCGCGAGCAGCACGGCCGCGAGCCCGCGGCCCACGTTGCCGGCGCCGGCCGCGGCGCCGTCCATCAGGCCCTCGGTGGCGTCGGCCACGCGGCCCAGCCAGGGCCGGAAGACCAGCACCAGGGCCGTGAGCAGGAAGAAGCTGAGGAAGATCAGGCCGCCGGCGCCGCCGAACAGGGCGTGGAAGCCGCGGGCCAGGTAGAAGGCGGGCGCGCCGCCCAGGTCCGCCGAGCGCACCGTGTCCCACCAGCCCACGGGCTGGGCGAGCCAGGCGGCCGAGGCCGCGGCCAGGGGCACCGCGCGGTCCGGCCAGGGCAACGCCGGCGCGGCGCGGCGCACCGTCAGCAGCAGGCCCCGCGCCAGGAGCCAGGCCGCCGCGGCCCAGGCCCACACCTGTCCGCACAGGGCGCGGCAGGCGAAGGCGGCCAGGCTGCCCACCGGGCCGCCGGGGTTGTCGGCGCGGAAGAGGTCCACGGCGCCCGGCTCGTTCAGGGCCGTCCACCAGGACGGGGTCCCGCCGGTCAGGGACAGCAGCAGCCACGCCCCCAGGGCCACCTGCAGCAGCCCCGCGAAGCGCGGCGAAGCCCAGATGCCGTCGCCCTTGCTACGCTTCTTCCGCCTCGACACGGGCGACGATCCCTTCCTTCATCTCGTTCATGGCGCTGTCCAGGAACTTGGTGGTGGCCTGGCCGGAGAGGAAGATCTTGTTCTCCAGCACCTCCAGGTGGAACGGGATGGAGGTGGGCAGGCCGTCGATGACGCACTCCTCCAGGGCCCGCTTCATGCGCAGCACCGCCTCCTCGCGGTCGCGGCCGAAGGTGATGAGCTTGGCCAGCAGGGAGTCGTAGTGGGGCGGCACCTGGTAGTCCGAGTAGATGTGCGTGTCCACGCGCACGCCCGGGCCGCCCGGCGCGTGGAAGAAGAACACGCGCCCCGGGCAGGGCATGAAGTCCCGCGCGGGGTTCTCGGCGTTGATGCGGCACTCGATGGCGTGGCCCTGCACGCGCACGTCCTCCTGGCGCACGGTCAGCACGTCGCCGGCGGCCACGCTGATCTGCCACTTCATGATGTCGATGCCCGTGACGATCTCCGTCACCGGGTGCTCCACCTGGATGCGGGTGTTCATCTCCATGAAGTAGAAGGAGCCGTCCTCGTCCAGCAGGAACTCCACCGTGCCGGCGGAATCGTAGCCCACGTCCGCGGCCAGACGCACCGCGGCGTCGCCCATGGCCCGGCGCAGCTCCGGCGACACGGCCGGCGACGGAGCCTCCTCGATGAGCTTCTGATGGCGGCGCTGCACGGAGCAGTCGCGCTCGCCCAGGTGGATCACGTGGCCGTGCTTGTCGCCCAGGAGCTGGATCTCGATGTGGCGGGGGTTGACCAGGTAGCGCTCCACGTACACGCCGTCGTTGCCGAAGGCGGCGCCGGCCTCGGCCCGCGCGGTGGCGTACTGGCGGCGCAGGTCGTCGCGGTCCTTGGCCACGCGCATGCCCTTGCCGCCGCCGCCGGCGGTGGCCTTGACGATGACCGGGTAGCCGATGGTGTCGGCGTACGCCACGGCCTCGTCCACGGTCTCGATCAGGCCCGGGCTGCCCGGCACGGTGGGCACGCCGGCCGCCTCGGCGGTCTGGCGGGCCACGGCCTTGTCGCCCATGCGGCGGATCACGTCGGGCGGAGGGCCGATCCACACGAAGTCGTTGTCCTGGCAGATCTCGGCGAAGCCGGCGTTCTCCGCCAGGAAGCCGTAGCCGGGATGGATGGCCTCGGCGCCGGTGATCTCCGCGGCGGCGATGATGTTGGGGATGTTCAGGTAGCTCTGGGAGCTCAGCTTGCCGCCCACGCAGACCGACTCGTCGGCGTACTTCACGTGGAGGGACTCGGCGTCGGCCGTGGAATGGATCGCCACGCACTCGATGCCCAGCTCGCGGCACGCGCGCATGATGCGCAGCGCGATCTCGCCGCGGTTGGCGATGAGGACCTTCTTGAACATGCGGCTCTCTCCCGATGTGGGGGCCCGGATGCTGAGACCACCGTCCCGCGGGCGCGGGCCCTTGGGCGCGGGCCATTGTCCCGCGCGGACGCGCTCTTGGCAAGGGCGGCGTGGTTCACGGGCGCGGGCGCTCCCCCGGTGCCGCCGGAGAAGCGCCCGCGCAGGTGTCGGCTGCCGACGTCAGGACGGATCGACCAGGAAGAGCACGGCCTCGGCCTCCACGGGCGAGCCGTTCTCCACCATGACCTCCTTGATCACGCCGCCGAACTCGGCCTCGATCTCGTTCATGACCTTCATGGCCTCGACGATGCACAGGGTCTGTCCGGGCGTGACCCGGTCCCCCACCGAGGCGAAGGACGGCGCGTCGGGCGAAGGCGCGGAATAGAAGGTGCCCACGATGGGCGACCGCACCTCCTTCCAGGTGGCCCGCTCGGGCGAGGCGGCGGGAGCCGCCGCGGCCTCGGGCGCGGGATGCGGGGCGGGCGCATGGGCCATGTGGGCCAGATGGGCCGCCGGGGCGTGGGCCACGTACTCCGTGCGCACGCCGCTGGACTTCTGGATGCGGATCGTGGCGTCCTTGCTCGTGATTTCCAGCTCGTCGATCTTGCTGTTCTCGACCAGCTCGACCAGCTCGCGGACCTTCGCGATATCCATGCCGCTCCTTCCGATGCGCGGGGCGCCTAGGCGCGTCCCATGTACTTGCCGGTACGGGTGTCGATGCGAAGGGTCTCCCCCTCCTCGATGAACAGGGGAACCTGGACCACGAGGCCGGTCTCCATGGTGGCGGGCTTGGAGCCGCCCTGGGCGGTGTCGCCGCGCACGCCGGGGTCCGTCTGGGCCACCAGCAGATCCACCGACACGGGGGGCTCCACCAGCAGGGGCATCCCCTCGCGCAGCAGCATGCTGACCGTCTCGCTCTCCTTCACGTACTTGGTGAGCTCCTCGTGGCGGTCCGCCGGCAGGCTGATCTGCTCGTAGGTCTCCAGGCTCATGAAGGTGAGGAACTCCCCGTCCTGGTAGAGATACTGGTAGTCGCGGCGCTCCAGCCGGACCTCCTCGATCTTCTCGCCGGCCCGGAAGGTCTCCTCCACCACCTTCCCGGTCTCCACGTTCTTCAGCTTGGTCCGCACGAAGGCGGCGCCCTTGCCCGGCTTCACGTGCTGGAAATCCACGATGGTCCACAGGCCATGCTTGTAGTCCATGACCAGTCCGGTCCGGAAATCGCTGGTATCGGCCAAGGCAGCACTCCTTTGGGGGTTCGGCTCCGGATGGTTCCGGGCCGCTCATTGATAACACGGGGGTTGCGAAAAGGCAATCGGCGGGAGGGGTCAGCCGTCGGCGGCCAGGCGGGCCGCCAGGCCGCGCAGGGCGAGCTCGTAGCCCTCGGGTCCGAAGCCGGCCAGGGTGGCCCAGACCACGTCGGAGAGCAGGTTGCGGCGACGGAAGTCCTCGCGGGCGTGGGGGTTGGTCACATGGACCTCCACCACGGGGATGGACAGGGAGCTCACGGCGTCGCGGACGGCCACCGAGGTGTGGGTGTAGGCCGCCGCGTTGAGGATCACGGCCCGGGCCTCGGCGTCGGCCTGGTGCAGCCAGTCCACCAGGTCGCCCTCGTGGGCGCTCTGGCGGCAGAGCACGTCCAGGCCCAGCTCCCGGCCCACCGCCTCGCAGCGGGCGGTCAGCTCCGCGTAGGTGGTGCGGCCGTAGAGATCCGGCTCGCGCAGGCCGAGACGGTCCATGTTGGGACCGTTGAGCACGTGGATCGTGGGGTTCATTCCCCGGCCCCGGCCTCTCGACGCAGCCAGGCGTCGAAGCGGCGGCGGTTGTCCAGGTCATGGTCCGGGTCCGCCAGGGGGGCGTCGGCGGCCACCTCGGCGCCGTTCTCGATGGCGCGGATGCGGGTGGTGATGTCGTCCCGCTCGGGATGCACGGTGAGCACCTGACGCAGGATCTGCAGCGCCTTCTCGCGGTGGCCCTGCTCCAGGTAGATGTCCGCGAGCGTGCGCGTGACGAAGGTGGGCGCGGGGTCGTCCGCCAGGCGGAAGCCCGCCGCGGCGACCTGGGCGCGGGGCGTCTCCCCGCTCTTGGACGCTGCGGCCGTGGACGCTGCGGAGGCGGGCGCTGCGGCCGCGGGCTCGACGGCCGCGGCGGCGGCGGCTTCCGTGACGTCCGGCTCATCGTCCTCGGTCGCGGAGACCTCCGGAGCCGGCACCACCGAGAGACGGGGCCGCGCCATGATCCTGGGCCGGAGGTCGCGCGGGTCGTTCGTGGGCAGGGGCGCCTCGATCGCGTCCTCCACGCCGGGATCCGCCGGCGCCGGCGCCTCCAGGGCGACGGCCAGCTCGGGCTCCTCGGCGCGCCGCCGCGCCAGGATCTCCTGCAGGGTGCGGGCGCCGCCGTGGCCGGGGTCGTGGGCCAGGACGGTGGCCACGGCCTCCTGGGCGGCGGCCAGCTCGCCGTCGGCTTCCAGGCAGCGCGCCAGGAGCCAGCGGCCGGAGACCGACGCGGGCCACCCGCGCAGCCCCTGCTCCAGCAGGGCGCGGGCCTCCGGAATCCGGCCGTGGCGCAGCATGAGGTCGGCCAGGGGGATCCAGAAGCGGCCCTCGGGCATGCGGTCGTGCTGCAGCTGGAAATATCGGAGCTGGCGGTCGAAGTCCACGGGCGTTCGCCTTCGCAGGGGTTCCGGGGGACGGCGATGGAACGTCGATACTAGGGAACGACCCCCCGCGCCGTCAAGGCCGCCGCTCAGATCAGGCCCAACCAGGAGCCCATCAGCTCCTGCAGCCGGCCCACCAGCAGGGAGATGCGGGCCATGACGGCCGATCCGAACGAGGCGCCGAACGTGATCATCAGCACCAGCAGGCCCAGGCGGGCGAAGGGCGAACTCACCCTCCCCTCGCGGCGCGTGTTCATGAAGTAGTGCAGGCAGGCCAGGGTGCCCAGCAGCGTGGCGGCGGCGGCCACGGACTCGGCCGTGTCCAGGCGGCCGTCGGGCGTGCGCAGCAGCACCCCCTCGCCCACCGCGGCGCGGATCTGGTTGAGGAAGTCCGAGCGCACGTAGCGCACCACCGTGTAGCCCGCTGTGGTGCCCAGCACGAAGGCCGTGGGCCACCGCGCCAGGCCCGACAGCCGCGGCACCATGCGGCAGAGCATCAGCAGCCCGAGCAGGGCCGGCAGCAGGGCGAGCGGATCGAAGGGGCCGGCCTCCGCCTCCGGACTGACCACCTTCACCGCGCCCGGCACCAGCGGCACCACCACCCGCGGCCAGAGCGTGGTCCAGAAGCCCACCACCATCCAGTAGGCGGCCGAGACGCCCACGAAGAGGTGCTCCGCGAACTTGTAGAACGGGTTGTCGCGCCAGAGGAAGGAGAACACCATGAGGGTGAGCAGGGCGCCCACCCACACCTCCAGCGACGTGCTCACGCTCCAGCCGTTCATGGGGCGCTCCCCCCGGACCGGCGCCTCAGCAGCGCCCCGTTGCCCAGCAGGATGAAGCCCACGATGACCAGATGGGCCACCGCCTGGGGCCCCATCCCGCGCGTGGCGCGCATGACCTCCGGCACCTGCCCCGGGTAGACCCGGGCCAGCGCCGCCTCGTATTCGGCGGCCCCCTTCAGCGCCGCCATCAGCCCCATGAGCTGACGCGGATAGTACGGGAAGAACTGGGGCGCGCCCACGCCGGTGCAGCCGCCGGCCAGGGGGATGCCGCCCGCGTCGCCCACGTAAAGCACCCACTCCTTGAGCCCCGGCGTTCCGGCCGAGAGGCTCACCACCAGGCCGAAGTCGCCCAGGCCCACCACGTGGGCCAGAGCCGGGATCTCCTTCAACGGCGTCCCGCGCGAATCGGTCAGGAAGCGCGACCCCAGCGAATCGATCATGGCGTGGGCCAGGAGCTCGCCCCCCGCCTGGAAGCCCAGGGTCACCCAGTCGCGGCCGTAGACGGCCTCCGGATGCTCCGTGGCGATGAGGTCCGACTCCAGGCGTTCGGCCATGTTGTTGCCGGTGGGCCAGAGGGAGAGGTAGCACAGGGGCAGGCCGCGCAGCAGCGCGTGCCGCGTGAGGGCCTCGGCCATGGGCTCCAGCTCCGGCGCGGAGCTGGGCGAGTAGTCCAGGGACACGAGCACGGGCGTGCCCGGGGCCAGGGATTCCAGGCGGTCGAAGATGGGGCGGACCAGCTCGCCGGGCCGATCGGGGAACACTGGCTCGTACAGCAGGGCGGCGATGACCGACAGCGCCAGCGTCAGGAAGATCCAGCGCCGGTCCAGGCGCTCCAGGAAGGGCTCGGCGCCCGAGGACGCGTTCACTCCAGCCCCCCCTTCCCCCGCTCCACGCCGGCGATCATGCGCACGGCCAGCGACACCACGCCCAGCGCCACGCCGATCATGATGGCGCGCTGGCCCGCGGTGTTGGGCACCTTGAGCAGCCAGAGGGACAGGGCCTCCAGGCGCAGGAACGCCATGTCCGCGGGCAGCCAGGCGGTGAGGCGGTCCGCCGACGGGATGCGTCCCACCAGCACGACGAGCGCCGAGCCCAGCAGCACCGAGGTCTCCAGGCTGCGGGCGCGGAAGGCGCGGTAGGAGGCCGATGCCACGTAGAACGCCAGCAGCGAATACAGCGTGGCGTGCAGGGGGCTCAGCACGCCGTCGAAGACCTTGGTGAGCCAGGCGTCCGGCGCGAAGGGGTCGCCCTGCAGGCCCGGCGCGCCGCCCAGCTTGGCCAACCCCACCACCAGCACGCCCAGGAAGGAGACCAGCGTGACGATGGAGTAGGTCCAGTCGCGCTCCCGGAGCAGCACGCGCCGCAGGTGGGTGCCCACCAGGCTCACCCCGCCCAGCAGGAAGGCGAACACGGCCAGGATGCCGAACCAGCTGGAGAACTGGGCGTCGCAGAAGGCGAAGAACGCCGCGGGTCCGCCGGGGTCGTCGCCGCCGGGCGGCGCCACGAAGGCCGCCACGATGAGGGTCACGGCCACGGCGGCCAGCAGATGCCTGGGCTGGAACCGCGCCACCCTACACCTCCGCCAGCAGGCCGGAGACCACGCGCCAGGCGGCCGCCGCCGGCGCCCAGCCCGCCTGGGCCAGGGACGCCAGCGCCACGCCGGCCACGATGAGCGCCACGGCCAGCCGCTTGCCCAGGTCCTGCCCGCGCAGGCTGCCCAGCAGGGCGGCGTCGCCGGAGAGCTTGGCGCCGGCCGCGAAGAGCTCCTCCCCCATGAGGGTCTCGTCGCACGACGATACGAAGAACGGCAGCTGCACCGGGCTCGCCGTGCCCGCCACCTGCACCGCGCCCACGTGGCGCCCGCCCTCGGCCAGCAGGAGGCTTTCCGACGCGAAGAACCCGAAGTAGAAGCAAGCCCCGGGACGCTCCCGCTCCACCAGACCGTCCACCCGGGCCACGAAGCCCAGGGGGTCGTCGGAGATGTAGTCCACCTGGTCGTCGCGCCACGCGTGGCCGCGGCCGGCCGCCTCGAAGGCGGCGCGGCAGGTGGAGCGCGCCATCTGCATGACCATGCTGCGGTTCACGGGCACGTGCAGACGGGCCCCCTTCTCCGCGCACAGGCGCGCCACCTGCTCCAGGAGCGAGAGGGCGGCCACGGTCTGCATGTTGTCCAGGTCGCGGGAGCCGGGCACGAAGAACACGGGGCGGCCCGCGGCCACGGCGGAGTCGATGGCGTCGGCCACGGCCGCCACCGGCGCGAGAGGGCGCACCTCCACCGGCGCCCCGCGGCGCGCGAGCACGATGGCGCGGCCGATCAGCAGCAGCAGCGCCGCGGTGACCGCGGCCAGGAGCGCCAGGCCGGGGCTCATGGGGCGGCCTCAGGATCGGCGGGCGCGGCGAGACGGTCCAGGAAGCGGCGGCAGCGCTCCGGGTCCTCCAGCAGGCCGCTCAGACGCCGCAGGTGGTCGTCGTCGCGCAGGGCTCCGTAGAAGGGATCGGCCAGGCGCAGGGCCTGGCCGCCGAGGAACCAGAGGGGACGCAGGGAGCCCAGCCAGAGCAGCGCCGGCGCGGCGAGCCCGGCGCCGCGCAGGCGCGAGGCCAGGGCGTCGTCCCACGCGTGGAGCGGATGGGCCGCGAGGGCCGTCGTCCCGGCGGCGGCCGCAGCCGCCGCGCGGGACGCGGAATCGTGGCGGGCCCTGTTCACGCTCAGTCCACGCAGGTCTTGAGGTGATCGGTGACGGCGCCCAGATCCTCCAGCAGGCCCAGGTGCGCCGGGAAGGGATCCGCGCTGTGCAGGGCGTCGGCCACGGCGCGGGCGGCGGCCTTGGCGGCCTCGTCCGCGGGATCCAGATAGCCGATGAGGCACTGCACGGCGCCGCGGCGCACGTCGGCCAGCACGCGGCGGGCGCAGGCGCGGGCCATGGCCGCCCAGGCCTCCCCGTCCTTCTCCATGCCGGCGGCCCGGCGGCAGAGGGCGCCGGCCACCTCCACGCCGGCCATCATGTCGGCCAGGCGGAACTGCACGGCCTGCCGGCTGGCGATGCGCGCGCCGTGGCAGTGGAGGATCACGGTGTTCAGGTCCCGCGTGGCGGCCGCCACCAGGTCCGCGCCCACCTGCGGCGACGCGGCGTGGAGGCCGTCCAGGGCCGTGGCCAGCTCCTCGTAGAAGCCGCCCTTGCTGCGCACGGTGGCCTTCCAGCGGTAGAGGCCGATGATGCTCTGCTGGATCTCGCTGGTGCCCTCGTAGATGGTGGTGATGCGCACGTCGCGGCGGATCTTCTCCACCATGTACTCGCGCGCGTAGCCGTAGCCGCCCAGGGCCTGGATGGCGGCGTCGGCGGCGCGGTTGCCGGCCTCGGTGCTCCAGAGCTTGGCGATGGAGCCCTCCACCTGCAGGTCGTCCTCGCCGCCGTCGATGCGGTGGGCGATCTCCTCCACGTAGGCGCGTCCGGCCACCAGGTCCACCCAGTGGGGGGCCAGCAGCTTCACGCCGAAGCCCTCCTTCTCGATGAGCGGGGTGCCGAACTGCACGCGCTCCTTGGCGTAGCGCACGGCGCGCTCCATGGCCTCGCGGCCGCAGCCCAGGCCGAAGGCGCCCACCATCAGGCGCGTGTAGCCGAACACGGCGTTGGCCTGCTTCAGACCCTGCCCCTCCACGCCGCCGATCAGGTGCGACGCGGGCACGGTCACGTCCTCCAGGATCACCGCCGCGGTGTCCGAGGCGCGGATGCCGTGCTTCTCCTCGTGCTTGCCCGGCTGCAGGCCCGGGGTGTCGCGCTCCACCACGAAGAAGCTGGGGCCGTCCGGCGTCTTGGCCAGGATGGTGTAGAGCTGGGCCACGCTGCCGTTGGTGATCCACTGCTTGCGGCCGGTGATGCGGTAGTGGGTCACGTTGCCGTCGGCGTCGGTCACGCGCTCGGCCACGGTCTCCAGGGCCGCCACGTTGCTGCCGGCGCCGGGCTCGGTCACGCCGTAGGCCACGATGAGCCCCTCGCTCGCGATGCGGCCCAGCCAGTGGTCCTTCTGCTCCTGCGTGCCGCCCACCACGATGGGGTCCGTGCCCAGGCAGATGGCCAGGAACGCCGTGGCCACGCCCAGGTCCAGCGCCGCCATCTCCTCCGACACGCGGCAGATGTCCAGGGCGCCGCCGCCCAGGCCGCCCACGTTCTCCGGCAGGAAGATCAGGTGCAGGCCCACGTTGGGCGAGAGCAGCTCCCGGATGAACTCCGTGGGGAAGCGGTCGTCGGCGTCCAGGGCCAGCAGCTTGTCGTCGGGCAGATCCCGGTGCACGACCTGCTTCATGGTCTGGACGATCATGTCGCGCATCTCGGGGGACAGGCCGGCGGTCTGGGTCATGTCGTCATCCTCCAGGGTGTCGGGAACGCGGAACGGAAGTGAGGTCAGCCGACCACGTCGTCGGCCTCGAACATCAGGCGGCCCTCGCCCATCTTCACGCAGCGTCCGCCCACGCGGATGGAGCGGGCCTGGCCGCTGGACACGTCGGCCTCGGCCACCAGGCGGCTGGGGCGGCCCATCTCCAGGCCCTGCTCGCAGACGATGCGGGCGCGCGGGCCGGCGGGCACGAGGCGGTGCTTCACCATGTAGGCCACCAGGGAGCCGCAGGCGGTGCCGGTGGCGGCGTCTTCCGGGATGCCGAAATCCTGGGCGAACATGCGGCAGTGCACATCGGCGTCCTCGGCCTCGCAGGTGAAGACGAACAGGTCGCCGAAGCCCAGGTCGCGCATGATGAGCGACGCCGCGCTGCGGCTCAGGTTGATGGAGCGCACCGCCTCCAGCGAGCCCACCGGCACGATGTGGATGGGCAGCCCCGTGGACACGATCTCGCAGGGCAGGCCGGTGACGGCGATCTCGCTCTCGTCGATGCCGAGGGCGCGGGCCACCTTGCCCCGCTGGTAGTACTGCCCGATGAACTCGGCGGGCTCCAGCACCAGCGAGAACAGGGGCCGGCCGTCCGACTCGTCCACCACCACGGGGAACAGGCCCGCCTCCGTGCTCCAGGTCACGTGGGCCTCCCCCTGGGCGTCGCGGGGCACGCCGCCCAGCTCCCAGAGGGCGCCGGTGGCGCCCACGAGCGAGAGTCCGGAGTGCGGGATCTCGGCCGAAGGGGTGAAGATGCGCAGGCGGGGGCGGTCGTCGCCGGGGATGATGAAGGCGGTCTCGCTGGTGCCCATCTCGCGGGCGATGATCTGCATGAGGCCGGTGGCGAGCCCGCGGCCGTCCGGGAAGACGGTCAGGCGGCTGCCGCCGAAGGGGACGTCGGTGAAGACGTCCATCTGGATGTGATCGAGTCGGACCACGGAAGACCATCCCTGGCAAGCGGATCCCAATGCGTCGTGGGAGTGTAGCCAGCGCCGCCGATGCTGGCAAGCAGAAGGGTCAGTCCAGCACCACCACCGCCACGGCGTGGTCGCGTTCGTGGCTGAGGCTCAGGTGCAGCGCGCCGCCGCCGCGGGCCTCCAGGCGCGCCAGGGCGCGGCCGTGCAGGCGCAGGCCGGGCGCGCCGTGCGCGTCCCGGATCACCTCCACGTCGCGGTAGGGCACGGGATCCAGGGGGCCGCCCAGCACCTTGAGGCAGGCCTCCTTGGCGGCCCAGCGGGCGGCCAGGGCCTGGGCGCCCGCGCGGCCGGGACGCGCCGCCACGGCGGCCTCCCCCGCATGGAAGCAGCGGGCCAGGAAGCGCTCGCCGTGGCGCTCCAGCAGCGCGGCGATGCGGTCCACCGCCACCAGATCCACGCCCACGGCGCGCATCAGTAGGCTCCCTTGCGTTCGATGACCGCGGGGATGGTGCGCGTCAGCACCCAGATGTCGAAGCCCAGGCCTCGACGGGCCACGTACTCCAGATCCAGGGCCATCCACTCCTCGAAGTCCAGCGAGCTGCGTCCCGACACCTGCCAGAGGCAGGTCAGGCCCGGCTTGACCAGCAGCCGCCGCGCCTGGCGCGGGGTGTACTGGGACACCTCCGAGGGGATCTGCGGCCGCGGCCCCACGATGGACATGTCGCCCTTGAGCACGTTCAGCAGCTGGGGGAACTCGTCCAGGCTGCTGCGCCGGATGAAGCGACCCACGCCGGTGATGCGCGGGTCGTGGGCGATCTTGAAGGCGGCGCCCGAAGCCTCGTTCAGATGCCGCAGGCGGTCCTTCTGGGCCTCGGCGTCCACCACCATGGAGCGGAACTTGTAGCAGTCGAAGAGGCGGCCGCCCTCCCCCACACGCTTCTGCTTGAAGAGGAGCGGACCCGGCGAATCCAGCTTGATGAGCAGGGCCAGGAACGGGAACAGCGGCAGGATCAGCAGCAGCCCCAGCAGGGCGCCGCCGATGTCCACGAGCCGTTTCACGGCGTCGTAGACCTGCGACCGGCGCGGCACAGGGCCGGCGGGATCGCGGGCGATGAAGGCCGCGTAGCCGCCCTGGGCGGCGAAGGGGGTGTCCTGTTCCGCGGGCCGGGTCATGGCGTCCTTCCGCTGCGGGGGTCGCGGGTCCAGGCGTACAGGCGCACGCCCGGCCAGGTGCCGGCCTCGCGCACCGCGCCGAGCTCCGCCAGGGCGGCGGGCAGGCGGTCGCCGGGATCCAGATCCCAGCTGCGGCAGAGCAGCAGCCAGGCCGTGTCCACGCCGTCCAGGGCGTCCGCGAGGGCAGCGCGCGCCGCCTCCGCATCGCGGATCCGCGGCGTGTCCCAGAAGGGCGCCACGGGGTGTCCGCCGGCGTCGTAGAGCCGGTAGAGGCCGGAGACCACGGGCACCAGCACCGTGTCGGCGGCTTGCCCGTGGGCGTCGATCCAGCCCGCCGCGGCACGCACGTCCTCGCGCTGATACCGGTCCACGGCAAGGTAGCCGACGGACGACACCAGGGCAAAGGCCAAGGCGACCACCGCCAGGCCGCGCGCCCAGCGTTCCGGCCGCGCCGCGCCGCAGGCCAGCCAGAGCAGCGCCATCGGCAGCACCGCGGCCGCATAGCGCGCGTTGTAGGCCTTCACGTTGCGCAGCGCGAGCAGCACCACCAGACCCAGCACCACCAGGGTCCACACGGCGGTGGCGACGCGCAGCCGCGGCCGCAGCGACCACCAGCCGGCCAACGTCAGCGCTGCGGCCGTGAGCCAGGCGGGCGCCAGCACCGGCAGGGCCTGCTTCAGGAGCTCCACGCGGTCCGGACGGTGCAGCTCGAAGAGGGAGGGCCCCAGGCTGAAGCCGTACCAGAACGAGTGCAGGGTGAAGGGCAGGGCCAACGGCGTGAACCCCTCGCCCGAGCTCAGACCCGGCCCCGTGGCCGCGCCCGGCGCCAGCCGCTCCACCGCGAGGATGCCCGAGGCCACCAGCAGCCAGGGAGAAACCAGCAGCGCCGCGCCGCCGAAGGCCAGGCTCCAGGCGCCCCAGGCTCCGCGCGTGCGCGGCGGCGCCAGCAGCAGCACGCTCACGGCGTGCGCGGCCACCAGCAGCAGGCCCGAGTTGTTGCTCAGGATCATGAGGGCGGCGCTCAGGGCGTAGCCCAGCGCGCGGGTCGGCGAGGGTCCGCGCCGCATCAGCGACGACAGGGCCAGGGTGGAGACCACGGCCCACAGCATGAGCAGGGCGTAGCCGCGGCCGTCCTGGCTGTACCACAGGTGGAAGGGGTTCACGGCCAGCAGGACCGCGGCCCACTCCCCCGCGCGCCGCCCCGCGAGCCGGTCCGCGAGCAGCCCGAACAACGGCACCGCCGCCACGCCCGCCAGCGCCGACGGCAGACGCAGCGCCCACTCGTGGAGCCCGTCGCGCGTCAGGGGCCAGAGCAGGGCGATCAGCAGCGGGCTCTGGTAGGAGTCGCGCACCTGCTCCAGGAAGCCCGCTCCCGTGGCGGGGTCCAGCATCTTCCAGGTGAGGAACTCGTCGATCCAGAGGGGGTGGTCGCCCAGGCCGGGCCAGCGCAGCAGCGCCGCGAGCACCGTGGCCAGGACCAGCACGAGGGGACGCGCCCGCTCGGGCGCGTCCTCGAGCCAGCCGCGGGGCGGCACGAAGGCGGCGGGACCGCTCACGGGGCTTCCGCCGCGCGGTAGGGCGCGGCCAGGGTGAAGCTCTTGAGCGAGGCGTCCACGGCGCCGATCTTGACCTTGGTCTTCATCAGCACGGGCAGGCGGCGTTCGTCGTCGGTGAGCCAGATGGTGACCTTGCCCTCGTACTGGAAGAGGCCTTCGCCCAGGATCACCGGCTCCACCACCAGGCAGTCGAAGGTGCCCGCCTCCACGGTCACGGTCTCCCGCCCGTGCACGATGACCTCGAGGTCGTAGTTCTTGCGCGAGCTGTGGGTGGCCACGTGGGCCGGCGCGCCGGGCTCCAGGGGCAGGGTGCGCACCACGTAGAAGGCGGCCAGGATGTCGTGCACGTTCGCGGGCACGTCGAACTCGCGGCCGTCGCGGTAGCTGGCCTTGCGGTTCTCCTGGTCGAAGAGCACCTGCACGCGCTTGCGGTAGTCGCCCTCGTGCAGACGCTTGGAGAAGTAGCGGCTGACCAGGGTGTCGGTCTGGAAATGCGAGACCACCTTGTCGCGCACCTTGTAGAAGGCCGAGAACACGCGGTTGCTCGTGGCGGTGCTCTCCACGTGGAAGCACTCGCGGCCGCCGGACTCCACGATCCCCTTGACCTCCAGGGACGCCTCGCCGGCGTTGACCGGGCCGTAGTCGATGGAGAAGACGAGCTCCTCCCCCGGTCCGAAGGGGATCAAGGCGGGCTCGCCCACCGCCACGGAAGCGGCCAGCAGCAGGCCGAGGATCAGGCACGGGATCTTCACGGACGGGCTCCCCTCGTGTTCAACAGGTCCCGCGTGGCCGCCCAGACGCGCGCGCCGGCGAGCTGATCCAGGCACGGATGGCCCGGCACGGGACATTTCCTCAAATCGCACGGAGAACAGTCAACCCCCGTCCGCACCGCAACATGCAAGGGATGTTCCCGGTTCCAGCCCCGCGGATCCGTGGGGCCGTACAGGGTCACCGTGGGCGTGCCCACCGCGGCGGCCACGTGGCGGCCGCCGCCGTCGGTGGTGACCGCCACGTCGGCGCGGCCGAGCAGATCCGCGAGCTCCCGCAGGTCCGTGGGCGGGGCCAAGGCCACCTGCGGATCCAGGGCCGTCAGCGCCGCGGCCAGCTCCGCATCGCCGGGGCCGGGGACCAGGGTGACGCGGGCGCCGTCACGACGGGCCGCGGCCGCGAATTCCGCGGCCCGGGCGGGAGGCCAGGCCTTGGCCGGCCAGCCGGCGCTGAGCAGCAGGGCCACCTCCGGACCGGCGGCGGCGGGACGGGCGTCGCGCCACGCCGTGTAGCCGGTCCCCAGGGCAAGCGCGGGCGCCGGCGCGGCGGGGGACCAGGGCGGCGGCGCGGCGCCCAGGATCCGGACCAGGTCCAGGAACCCCTCGCCAGCATACTGGTGCAGCTCGCGCTCCTGATCCCGGTTCCGGGGCACGCGGAGGTTGTAGGCCCAGCGGCGTCCCGCGAGGTCGTAGCCCAGCCGCCAGCGGGCGCCGCTCAGGGCGGTCCAGAAGGCCGTGCGCGGGGTGCTCAGCAGGTCGGCCACCAGATCGTAGCGAGGGGTGCGCAGAAGCGTCCAGAGTCCGCCGGCGCGGGGCGGCCATTCCAGCACGCGGGCGCGGCCGGAGAGGTCCGTGAGCAGGGGTGCGAAGGGCCGGTCGATGAGCAGATCCACCTCCGCCCGCGGATAGAGGTCCGCCAGGGCGGCCACCGCGGGCAGCGAGACCAGGGCGTCGCCCAGGCCGCGGCGGCGGATGACGAGCAGACGTCGGACCTGGTCCGGTCGCGGCCCGAGCGTCGCCTCCGTCCTCGTCACGGCCGCGTCTCCGCGAGCAGGAGCGCCGCCACGGCGGCCAGGTCGGCGGCCACCTCCACGCCGGGCGGAAGGTCCGCCGCATCCATCCGGCTCCCCTGTCCGGTCCGCACCAGGAAGGTGCGCACGCCCGCCGCCAGCCCCAGCTCCGCGTCGGAGCGCTTGTCCCCCACCATGGCGGCCCGGTCCGGCGACCACTCCAGCAGGTCGTGGGCCGCCTCCACCATGCCGAGGGCCGGCTTGCGGCAGGCGCAGTCGGCGTCCGGCGCGTGGGGACAGTAGAGCATGGCGTCCAGGGACGCGCCGGCGGCGGCCAGCTCCGCGTCCACCTGCCTCTGCACGGCGGCGAAGGCCGTCGGCGCGATGCGTCCCCGCCCGAGTCCCGACTGGTTGGAGACCCCCACCAGGCGCCACCCGGCGGCCTTCAGGCGCGCCAGGGCCGCGAGAGCCCCCGGCAGGGGGCGGACGCGGGCCGGGTCGTCCAGGTAGTCCCCGTCCTCGATGATCACGCCGTCGCGGTCCACCAGCAGCAGGGGGCCGTGGGCGGGCGTATCGGGGCCGGGCCGGGACCAGATCACGGGCTTCACGGGCGCGCCTCCTCCAGCTCCAGGGCCGCGACGAGCACGGCGTCGGCGGTCAGGGTCTCCATGCAGAAGCGCGGCTGGTCGCAGGTGCGGCGATGGCAGGGATGGCAGGCGAAGCCTTCCACCGCCAGGGCGCGGGCGCGCGGACCGCGCGGCGCCGTCCAGGCCGGGTTGCTGGAGCCGAACAGGCCCAGGGTGGGCGCGCCCAGGGCGGCGGCCAGGTGCATGAGGCCGCTGTCGTTCCCCACGAAGACCGAGGCCGAACGCAGCAGGCCCGCCGCCTCGCTCAGGTCCGTGCGTCCGGTCAGGTCCACCACCCCATCGCCGGGCTCCTCCGCCCCTCGCCAAGGCAGGTGACGGGCCGCGGCCATGGCCTGCACGTGGCCGGCGGCGGCGGCGTCGCCCAGCAGCAGCAGGCGCACGCCCAGATCCGCGGCGGCGGCGGCGAAGCCGGCGGCGATGGGCGCCGGCCAGGCCTTGGCCGACCCGTAGGTGGCGCCCACGGCCAGGATCCAGACGCGTCCGTGCGCCGCGGCGGCGGCCGGGGCGGCCGTGCGCAGGCCGGGGAGCGCCGGCTCCGGGGCCGGCCCGGCGGCGGCGGGCCGATACGCGCGCCAGAGCAGGTCCGTCTCCTCGCAGTAGTGCAGGCTGCCCCGCGGCGGGCGCGTGAGGCAGACGTCCAGCAGCGGTGCGCGGCCCTCGCCGCCGAAGCCCAGGCGCGGGCCCTGCCCCGCCAGCCGCGCCGCGGCCGCCGCGCGCAGGGAAGGCGGCAGCACGAAGACCGCCTCCACCGGCCCCGCCTCGCGCAGACGGGCCGCCTGCCGCGGCAGCCCGCGCCAGCCCGCGTGCAGGCCCGTGCGTTCGTAGTGGAGCAGGCCGCCCACGCGGGGGTCGTCCCGAAGCAGCGACGCCCAGCGTCGGCGCACCAGGACCACGGGGCTCACGCCGGCCTCATCGCAGCGGCCCAGCAGCGTGGTGGCCATGACCAGATCACCCAGCCAGTTGGGCGCGAGGATGAGCACGCGGGGTCGCGTCATCGGCCGCTCCGCACCGCCGTCACGGCCGCCATGAGCACGTCCACCTCCATGCGCCGGCCCTCGGTCACGCGCAGCACGCGGACGTGAGGCAGATCGCGGGGCTCCCAGCAGGGAGCGTCCTCGGCGGTGAAGAGGCCCAGGCAAGGCACGCCCAGGCTCACGGCGAAGTGGAAGAGGTCCGTGTTGCCGGCCACCAGCAGGTCGCACTCGGCGGCCAGCAGCAGGGTGTCGAAGAGGGTGTCGCGGGGCAGGTCCAGGGGCGTCTGGTCCAGACCCTCCTCGAAGCGCTTCAGACGCTCCCCATCCTCGTGCAGGGTCAGGGGCAGGGCGCGGCAGGCCATCTGGCTGGCGAGCTGGCGCCAGAGGAACTGCAGGGCCTGCAGGGCCAGCCCGTTGCCGCCGTGCCCCAGGGAAGGGTCCACGCCCACCAGGAGCTCGTCGCGGCGGGGCTTGTTCAGACGCACGCGCTGGGCCGTGCGGCGGCGGTGCTCGTCGGGCAGGGGCCAGGCCCGCAGGTCCTCGAAGGGCGGCAGCCCCAGGAAGGGCGCCATGGCGCCCAGGCGGGCGCCGCGGTAGCGCCGGTCGTCCTCGCGCGCGCGCAGCTCGAAGTTCACGCCTGGGTACGCCTTGGCATGGGACGGGCCCAGGCGCAGCGGCGCGCCCGTGGCCAGGGCCACGCCCTCCAGGGCCGGCGCCGCCTCGAAGGACATGACCACCGAGAGGTCGTAGGTGCGCTTGCCCACGCCGCGGGCCAGGTTCAGGTAGCCGGGCGTCCAGGTGCGCAGCTGCTTGGCGTTGTAGACCAGGCAGTCCCGCACCAGGCCCGAAGGCTGCACCACGCTGACGTGCCGCTCGGGCAGCAGCATGTCGATGCGCGCCCGCGGATGGCGCTGGCGGATGGCCCGCAGCAGGGGCGCGTAGAAGAGCAGGTCCGCCAGGTCGCCCGTGTCCACGGCCAGGATCTCGGCGGCGTCGCCCAGGGTGCCGGGCAGGCGGAAGGCGGCCGGCTCGCCGCCGCCCAGGAACCTGCCCACCAGTCCGGCCATCACGCCCATGCGCGCGTCGCCCCGCCCTTCACTCGAACTCCGAGGGGAAGATCTCGGCCAGGAGCTCGTCCACGTGGCGCACGGTGACGAAGGTGACCTTCTCCTTCACCTCGTCCGGCATCTCGTCCAGGTCGTGCTCGTTGTCCGCCGGCAGCAGCACCTTGGTGATGCCGGCGCGGTGGGCCGCCAGCACCTTCTCCAGCAGGCCGCCGATGGGCAGCACCTCGCCGGTGAGGGTCACCTCCCCCGTCATGGCGGTGCGCCGGTCCACGGGCTTGCCCGTCATGAGCGAGAAGAGCACCGAGGCCATGCCCACGCCCGCGCTGGGACCGTCCTTGGGGATGGCGCCGGCGGGAATGTGGATGTGCACGCCCTTCTGCTTGAAGAACGGCGCGAAGCGCTCCTGGTCCCCGAAGCGCGCCCGCAGGTAGCTGTAGGCCGCCGCGGCCGATTCCTGCATCACGCTGCCCAGCTGGCCGGTGAGCTTCAGCGAGCCGCCGCCGTCGGGCAGGGCCACGCCCTCCAGGTAGAGGATCTTGCCGCCCACCGAGGTCCAGGCCAACCCCGTCACCACGCCCACCTTGGCGCGGCTGCGCAGGCGGTCGGGATCGAAGTCCGGATGGCCCAGGTAATCCGGCAGCGACTTGGCCGAGATCACGTGGGCCTTGCGGCTGCGGCGCGCCACCTGCCGCGCCACCTTGCGGCACACGGCGCCGATCTTGCGCTCGAGCTGGCGCACGCCCGCCTCGCGGGTGTAGCCGGCCACCAGGGCCGCCAGGCCCGCCTTGGTGAAGCGGATGTGCCTGGCCTCCAGCCCGTTCTCGGCGATCTGCCGCGGCACCAGATAGCGCCGCGCGATCTCCTGCTTCTCCTCGTTGGTGTAGCCCGCGATGTTGATCACCTCCATGCGGTCCAGCAGGGGCCGCGGGATGGTGTCCAGCATGTTGGCCGTGGTGATGAACATCACGTTGGAGAGATCGAAGGGCAGCGTGAGGTAGTGGTCCGTGAAGTCCGAGTTCTGCTCGGGGTCCAGCACCTCCAGCAGGGCGCTCGAGGGGTCGCCGCGGAAGTCCTGCCCCAGCTTGTCGATCTCGTCCAGCATGATCAGCGGGTTGTTGACGCCCACCTCCTTCAGCCCGGAGATGATGCGGCCCGGCAGGGCGCCCACGTAGGTGCGGCGGTGGCCGCGGATCTCGGCCTCGTCGCGCATGCCGCCCAGGGAGAAGCGGAAGAACCTGCGCCCCACCGCCTCCGCGATGCTGCGGCCCAGCGAGGTCTTGCCCACGCCCGGCGGGCCGGCAAGGCAGATGATGGGCCCGCGGTGGTCGTCCTTCAGCTTGCGCACGGCCAGGAAGTCCAGGATGCGCTCCTTGACGTCCTCCAGGCCGTAGTGGTCGCGCTCCAGGACCTGCTCCGCGCGCTTGATGTCCAGGCTGTCCTCGCTGCGCACCTTCCAGGGCAGGTCCAGCAGCCAGTCGATGTAGGTCTTGCTGACGGTGTACTCGCTGGCGCCGGGGCTCATGCGCGCCAGGCGGTCCACCTCCTTCTCCGCCGTGTCGCGCACGTGCTCGGGCAGGTCGGCGGCCTGGAGGCGCTCGCGGAGGTCGTCCACCTCCACGCTGGAGTCGTCGCTGTCGCCCAGCTCGCGGCGGATGGCCTTGAGCTGCTGGCGCAGGTAGTACTCCCGCTGGTCCTTGTCGATGGACTTGCGCACCGTGCTCTGGAGCTTCTGCCCCAGCTCCGCCACCTCCAGCTCGCGCACCACGATGCGCGACAGGGCCTGCAGCCTCTCCAGGGGCGAGACCGCCTCCAGGATCTGCTGCTTCTCGGTGACGTCGATCTCCAGGTTGGTGGCGATGAGGTCCGCCAGCCGGCCGGGATCATCGATGTTCATGACCACGACCTTCAGCTCGTCGGAGAGGTTCTCGCTGGCGTCCACGATCTTCAGGAAGTTGTTGGCCACGCCGCGCATGTAGGCCAGGGTGCGCGGATCGCTGCGGACCTCCTCCGGCAGCGCGGTCACGCGCGCGCGGATGTAGGGCTCGTCGCCCAGGAACTCCTCGATGCGGATGCGCGCCACGCCCTGGCCCAGCAGGCGCATGCTGCCGTCCGGGAAGCGCAGCATCTTCTGGATCTTGACCGCGGTGCCCACGTGGTAGATCTGGTCGCTGTCCTCCAGCTCCTCGTCGTCCTCGTCCACCTCGCGCTGGGCGAAGGCGCCCAGGATCTTGTCGCCGGCGAGGCAGTCGTCGGCCAGACGGATGAGGTTCTCGTCGCTCAGGACGAGGGGCACCATCATGTAGGGGAAGATCACCGCCTCGCTGATGGGCAGGATGGGCAGCTCCGCGGGTACGGAGCCCTCGGCCAGCGTCTCGGCGCCCTGCGCGTCTCGGTTCATCCCAGGTCCTTCCGTGGTTGCTCGGGGCCGATGGTCAGGAGCCGCCCACTTCGATGCGGCGGCGGTCGGTGTCGGCGGGGCCGTCGCCGCGCCGGAAGCTCACGAAGAGGAAGCCGTCGCGGTAGCGGGCCTCCGCCGTCTCCGGCCGCACCGGCACGGGGAAGGCCACGCGCCGGGCGAAGGGCCCCACGCTGATCTCCATGGTGAAGTAGTGCTTCTTGCCCGGCGGCGCGATGTCGCGGCGCGTGCCGCGCACCAGCATCAGCTCCGCGTCGGCGAGCACCTCGATGCTGGACGGGTCCATGCCCGCCAGGTCCATCTGCACCACGAAGGCGTCCTCGGTCTCGTACACGTCGGTGGCCGGCTGCCAGTTCAGGTCGTCGCCGGAACCGGCGGACGGGCCGCCCCGGTAGCGGGTCACCAGGATCTCGAAGAAGTCGCCGCCCGGGCGGCCGCTGCCGCCGCGAGCCTCGTCGCGGGTGATCATCGTCGTCTCCCTCCGCCGCGCCGCCGGTCGGGGTCGGCGCGGGCATCGCTGCATGGTAGCCACCGCCGCGGGGAAGCGTCAACCCGAGGGGTCGCGGTCGCACGGGAAAGCGGGATGGGCCGGATCCTGGACCGGAAGCCTGTCCCCCTCGGCGCGCAGGCGCAGGACGGCCTCCGGCGCAGGCAGGGCAACGCGTCCTCCCAGGGCGCCCACGGCCAGGGCCGCCACGGCGGCGCCGCAGTCCAGGGCTCCCGGGAAGTCCTCCCCCCGCAGCAGGCCCCAGGCGTAGCCCGCGTGGAAGGCGTCGCCGGCGCCGGTGGTGTCCACGGCCCGCACCGCGTAGGCCGGCGCGTGGCGGAAACCATCTCGGTCCAGGCCCAGGGCGCCGTGGATTCCGCAGGTGGTGGCCGTGCGGTCCGGTCCCAGCCGCCGGAGCTCCGCCAGGGCGCGGCGCGGCTCGGCTTCTCCGGTCACCGCGCGGGCGAACCCCGAGGCGGCGATGACGTCGCTGCAGGCCGCGGCCAGCTCCCGGGCGCCGGGGCGGGGCGTGCCGGCATCCAGCACCGAAGGCAGCCCGCGCGCGGCGGCGGCCCGGGCCAGGACCAGGGCCGCGGCGGGCTCGTGGGTGTCGGCCAGCAGGAGGTCCGCGTCGTCGAGCCAGGCTGGATCCGCCTCGTCGGCGCGCAGGGCGCGCAGATCGCCGCGGTCCCAGAGGATGCGGCGGGCGCCGGTGGCCGGATCCACCAGGCTCACGGCCAGGGGCGAGCGGGCGCCCGGGGCCGGCACCGCCAGGGAGAGGTCCACCCCCGCGGACATCAGCTCCGCGGCCTGCAGCCGTCCGGGGCCGTCGTCGGGCAGCAGGCCCACGTAGCGCACGTCCACGCCCAGACGCGCCAGGGCCACCGCGGCCGTGGCGGCCGGACCGCCGCCTGCCGCCAGCATGCCCGGGCACTCGCGCTTGGCGTCCGGGGGCGGCAGCTCCGCGCACGGCACCAGCACGTCCCAGGCGTGGTAGCCGATCACCAGGGCGCGCACGACGCCTCCGGTTGTCCGCGCCCGCCGCGCGTGGTAGCGTGGCCGCACCTCAGCGGCGCGCGTGCGCCGGAACCCATGACCGAGGAACGATGCTCCATGTCCGACTGCCTCTTCTGCCAGATCGCCGCGGGGATCATCCCCTGCGATCCCGTGCTCCAGGACGACGAGTTCCTGGCCTTCCGCGACATCAACCCCCAGGCCCCCGCGCACGTGCTGGTGATCCCCAGACGCCACGTCGCCGCCCTGACCGATCTCCAGGACGGCGACGAGGGCTTGATGGGCCGCCTGGCCCTCATGGGTGTCGCGACGGCGCGCCGCCTGGGCCTGGACGACGGCGGCTACCGCTTCGTGATCAACTGCGGCGAGGACGGCTGCCAGAGCGTGCCGCACCTGCACCTGCACGTGCTGGGCGGCCGCGCCATGAGCTGGCCGCCGGGCTAGGTTCCGCGAACGGCCAGGCTCCGCGACCTGCTAGGCCAGCCCGTAGACGCCGCGGCCCTGCCGCTGGACCTTCTTGCTCGTGGACAGCGTGCGGCGCAGCACGTTGCTGAAGTCCTTGGCCTTGCTCTTGAACAGCTTGCCGTCCACGATGGTCTTCAGCAGGTCCTGGAAGCCCAGCGGCTTGCCTGCCTTGCGCAGCAGCGCGACCACCACGTCCTCCAGGGTGCCGCCCGCGGCCCGGCGACCGCCGCGCTTGGCGGCGGTCTTCTTGACGACCTTCTTCGCCGCGGCCTTCCGCCCCGCCTTCTTGGCGACGGCCTTCTTGGCGACCTTCTTGCCGGCGGCCTTCTTCTTCGCGGTCTTCTTCTTGGCCGCCTTCTTCGCCGTCTTCTTCCCGGCGGTCGCCTTGGCGGCCGGCGCCGCGGCCGGCGCCTTGGTCACGCCGGATACGCCGTACACGCCGCGGCCCACGCGCACGAAGGCGTCGCTGGTGGACAGGGTGCGCCGCAGCACGTTGGCGAAATCCTTGGAGCGCGTGGTGACGAGCTTGCCCTCCGTCACGGCGTCGTGGATCTCCTTGAAGGTCATGGCCCGGCCGGTGGCGCGGATGAGCTCCTCCACCACGCCGGCCACCGTGTCGCCCTTGCGGGCGCGCGGGGCGCGGGCCGTCTTCACGCGCGTCCTGGTCTTGGCGGGACGACCGCGCCCGCCCGTCATGCCCTGGCGGAGCTGGGCCAGCTCGGAGTCGACGTCCTGGAGCTCGGAGGCCAGCTTGGCGCGCCGCGCCTCCAGCACGGTCATCTTCTCCTTCACCTGCAGCAGGCGCTTGAGGTCGTCCAGCGAGAGTTCATCGGCCAGTCGGGTCAGTCGGGATGCCATGGA
This sequence comes from Candidatus Krumholzibacteriia bacterium, assembly GCA_035447065.1. Classification (GTDB taxonomy): domain Bacteria; phylum Krumholzibacteriota; class Krumholzibacteriia; order LZORAL124-64-63; family LZORAL124-64-63; genus CALEMW01. The sequence continues at coordinate 61,616 of DAOTGJ010000006.1, read as the reverse complement.
GAATCCTCCTGAGGACACGAGGGCGGGCGGTAATATTACCGCCAGGAAAGCACCGGCCCCGGGGAGGTGTCAACAATATTACCGGGAAGTTTCGGCGGCGGGATAGCGGCGGTCCGCCGGCGCGATCCACCATTCGCGCACGTTGTTGAACGGCGAGAGCACGTGCGGGCGCACGTCGCGCAGACGACGGTCGTAGGCCACGAGCATGTCGGGATGGTAGAGGAAGGCCATGGGCTGCTCCTCGGCCATGAGCTGCTGGAAGGCGGACCAGACCGGCCGAGCGGCCTCGCGGTCCTCCAGCGCCACGCCCAGGCGCATGAGGCTGTCGGCGCGCGCGTCGCCGTAGCGGCCGTAGTTCCAGCGGTCGAAGCCGTCGCTGCCCAGCAGGCCGGAGGGATCCACGGACAGGCGGGCCGAGAACACCCCCAGGTAGGCGGCGAAGTCGCCGGCCTGCACGCGGTCGATGGCGGTGGCGAACTCCAGCACCAGCGGCCGCGCGTCCACCCCCACCGCCGCCAGGTTCTCGCGGAGCTGCACCACGGCGTTCTCGCGCACGGGGTCGCCCTTGCGCGTGATGATCTCGAAGCGCAGGGGGCGGCCGCCGCGTTCGCGCACCCCGTCGCCGTCGCGGTCGCGCCAGCCCGCGGCGTCCAGCAGGGCGCGCGCGCGCTCGGGATCCAGGGGATCCGGCGCGACGGCCGGATCATGGGCCCACACAACCGGCGGGATGGGCCCCGCCGCCGCCTGGCCGTAGCCCCCGAGCAGCCCGTCCACGATGGCCTGGCGGTCCATGGCCAGCGAGAGGGCCTTGCGCACGCGGACGTCCTGGAACAGCGGATCCTCATGGTTCCAGTAGACCATGCCGATGAGACGGCCGCGCGTGCGCGCCACCGCGAAGCGCGGGTCGCCCTCCAGGCGCTTGGCAAGGTGGGGCGGGATGTCGGTCATCATGTCCACGCCGCCGGTTTCCAGCTCCAGGAAGCGCGCGGTCTCGTCGGGGATGATGCGCAGCAGGAGGCGGTCCAGAAGGGGCGCCTGTCCGGCGTACTGCTCGTTGCGAGCCAGGATGAGGTTGCGGTCGTGCTCCCAGCGCTCCAGGCGGAACATGCCGCAGCTGGGCGGCGACTCGTTGAGGGGCCAGGAGCGCACCGCGGCCGGATCCAGATCCGCGGTCAGGCGCGCGGGCAGGAGCACGTGGCCCAGGGCCGCGTCCTGGTCGGCGCGGGCCTCCGCGAACCGGTAGCGCACCGTGTCCGGGGCCACCGCCGTCACCGAGACGATCGTACGCGCCACGGCGCCGTAGCGCGGCGAGGCCACGGCCGGATCGCGGATGAGCTGGAAGGACGCCGCCACGTCGGCGGCCGTCAGGGGCGAGCCGTCGCTCCAGCGCCAGGGGCGGAGGGCCGCCGTGAGGCCCAGGCCGTCGGGATCCCGTGTGACCGAGGCTGCGATCTGCGGCGCGTAGAGGAAGTCCTCCCCCATCTCCACCAGCGAGTCGTTCAGCAGCACCATGACCATGCCGCTGTAGGCCGAGGCGTAGAGCAGGGGGTTGAGGACGTCGGGCTCGGCCGGGAAGGCGATCACGGCGGTGCCGCCGCGGGAGGGGGCGTCGGCCGGAGCCGAGGGGCCGCCGCCGTCGGGCGCGTCGCCGCCCCCGCACCCCATGAGCAGGAGGCAGGCGAGCAGCAGCGGCCAGGGCGGATGGCGGACGATCTTCACCCAGCGAGTCCTTCCGAGACGCAGGGCGCGGCCGCCTCCGGGTGGAGGGGCCGCGCCCGACCGACATCCAACGTAGCGCGTGGGCCGGCCGCGGGTCAACCGTCGGCCGGCCTCACGTCAACGGATCAGGGCCATCTTGGCGCTGACCGAGGTGTCGCCGCCCTTGGCGCGCAGCAGGTACAGGCCGCTGGCCTGGGCCTTGCCGGCGTCGTCGCGGCCGTTCCAGACGAAGTCGTGCCAGCCCGCCTCCAGGGCGCCCTCGTGCAGGCGGCGCACGCGGCGGCCCTGCACGTCGAAGACGTCCACCTCCAGCCCCTCGCGGCCCATGGCGGGCACGTAGAGGCGCACCGTGGTGCTCGGGTTGAAGGGGTTGGGCCGGATGGAACCCAGGGTCAGGTCCACCGGGGCCGGGGCCTCCTCCACGCCCGTGGGGCTGTAGTTGCGGTACACGCCGTCGCGGTGGTAATGGCCGCGGAAGGTGCCCCAGGGGATCTGGGTGCCGTCCGCCGGGAAGGGCATGTCCCACACGTGCATGGCGCCGTCCCAGCCGCCGTAGACGATGTCCACGTCGTGGTCGTCGTCCAGGTCCGTGATGACCAGCGCCGGGCGGATGGGACCGCCCAGGGTGATGGGGAAGCCTTCCACCGGGTTGCCCTGATGGTCGAAGGCGAAGATCTCGTTGAGGGTCTCCTCGTCCCCGCCGCCGATGCCGTGGACGATGTCGGGGAACCCGTCGCCGTTGATGTCGCCCACCACGGGGCTGGACTCGGAGTTGCCGGGGATCTCCTGGGGCCAGCCGGGCAGCACGGTGCCGCTGCCGCCGGCCGGATCCGTGTCCACCACCGTGACGAAGGCGCTGACCACGCTCACGGTGGAGATGCAGGCGATCTCCAGCTGGCCGTCGCCGTCGAAGTCGCCCACGGCGGGGCTCGGGCAGGCCGTGTTGCCGTTGTTCGACGTCAGCGTCATCGGGAAGCCGGGGTAGTCCGTCCCGTCCTGCTCCACGACCAGCAGCTTCTCCAGCTCGTGCAGGAAGATGATCTCCCACACGCCGTCGCCGTTCAGGTCCGCGATGGTGGGGCTGCTGGTGATGCTGGCGCCCAGGCCGGTCACGTAGGGGAAGCCGGCGGCCTCGGTGCCGTCGATGCGCAGGGCGTGGAGCTTGTTCTCGGCGTTCCAGGCGTACTTGGTGCCGAAGATGATCTCCAGGTTGCCGTCGCCGTCCAGGTCGAACAGGGCCGGCGAGCTCAGGTCGTAGGCCCAGCGGCCCTCGGGCCGGACGAAGAACACGCCGTTGGTGGCGGGGTTGGCGTCGCCGTCGAGCAGCTCCGTGCCGTCGTGGTGCCAGACCAGCGTCTGGCCGGCCTGGTTGTTCATGACGATCTCGAGATCGCCGTCGTTGTCCAGATCCCCCACGGCGGGCGTGGCCCAGGCCCAGTTCAGGCCCGTGGGCTGAGGCCAGCCGGGAAGGTCCTGACCCGTCTTGGCGTCGTAGACGTGCAGGAGCCTGGCGTCGCGGTCCTGGCAGATGATCTCCAGGCCCGGCAGGCCGTTGAGCTCCGCCAGGGCGATGCCCATGGGGCCGAAGGTGCCGTCCACGTCGGTGATGGGGCCCAGGGTCTGGGAGTCCCCGTCGCCGTCGAAGAGCTCGGAGCCGTCGCGCTGCCAGACGTAGATCTCGCTGGCGCCGAAGACGATGTCCAGATGACCGTCGCCGGTCACGTCGCCCACGGCGAAGTGGCCGCTGGACTCGCCGTTGAACGGCAGCGGGAAGTTGGTGATCTCCGGCGGCGCCGTGCTCTGGGCGATGGCCGCCGACACGGGGCTCTCCACCAGGTTGGAGTCCACGCTGGACACCTGGTAGTAGTAGCGCGTGAGGAGGCCCAGGCCCTTGTCGCGGAAGTACGAGATGTCCTCGATCAGGTCGTCGGAGACCCGCGTGAAGGGACCGCCCTCGTTCTGGCTGCGGTAGACGTGGTAGCCGCGCAGCTTGGGATCCGTCACCGGCGTCCAGGAGAGGCCGATGATGTCCGGGCCCAGCGAGCCGGTGGCCACCAGGTTGAGGGGGGTGGTGGGATCGCTCAGGGCGAACGGATGGCTGAACGTGCGGCCGCGGTTGTCGGTGAACTCCACGCGCACGTCGTAGGCCGCCACGGCGCTGGTCAGCGAGAAGCTGAACAGGCCGCTCCCCTGCGAGGAGTCCAGCAGGTCCAGGGGGCCGTAGGTGGCCACCGAGTCGATGACGTTCACGTTGGCCGAGTTGGTGCGCAGGCGTCCCGTGACCACGTCGGCCGCGCCGCCGCCGTAGTTCTTCAGGGTCATGCGCACGGAGATGCGCTCGCCGTCGTCCACGACGCCGTCGCCGTCGCCGAAGAAGGTGTCGTACCAGTCCAGGGCCACGGCCTCGACCTCGGGCGCCGTGGCCAGCGTGGACCAGGCGTTGGCGTAGAGGGCCTTGGCGCCGTCGTTCACCGCCAGGTCGAAGTCCAGGCGGCGGCCGTCGGCCACGTCGGCGGCCAGGGCCACCAGGAAGGGCGCGTCGCTCTGGGCCTGGGCGCCCACGGCCAGGGCCGGCACGCCCACGCTGCCGTCCACCACGGTCACGCCGGTCTCGGCGGTGACGAGCGTGGCGGTGGCGGCGCCGCTGCCGCTGCTGCCCACGCCGGCGAAGGTGGGCCAGAAGCCCACGGTCTCCCCCGCCTCGGCGCGGCCGTTGCCGTTGCCGACGGTGCCCAGGGTGCCGTCGTCCAGCACCGTCATGTCCTCGAGCCCCACGAAGGCGCCGCCGAAGACCACCGGAACGTCGCGGCTGGTCCAGACCAGGTCCTGCCCGTGCACGTCCACGCTCAGCGGGCCCGCGGCGTTCACGGTGACCGGCACGGCCGCGAGGCCGGAGGCGTTGGTGGCCGCGGTGGCGTAGGTGCCCCCGCCCTGCACGGTCACGATGGCGTCCTGCACCGGCGAGCCGGCGCTGCTGACGGTCACGTTCACGGTCTGGTCGCCGCCGCCCACGCTGCCCGGGGTGCCCAGGGTCACGGCCGCGGGCCGGTTGCGCCACAGGGCCATGCCGGGGTCGCCCAGCAGGGTGTAGTTGAGGAAGGTCCAGCGCGTGAAGCTGTTGGAGTACGCCAGCGACAGCCAGGGCAGCTTGCTGCGGTCGATGAGATCGCCCAGGCGCGTCACGTCCTCCTCGTAGTAGAGGCGGAAGAACTCGTACTGGAAGTCGTTGGACGTGTACGGGAACGCCGCGCGGGAGGCGCCGATGGACGCGATGGCGCCGCCGGTGGGGTTCTGCACGAACCGCTCCATGAGGCAGCTGTAGTCGAAGGCGCAGCTGGCGCAGTTCAGCCCGTAGAGCAGGAACGGACGGTCCGCGTTGACCAGGCCGTCGGCGTCGCCCACGGTCATGTCGGCATCGGCCATGGACATGTTGAAGAAGAAGCCGTGGCCGATCTGCACGAAGATCCCGAAGGTGCCGGTGTCCAGCGTGTCGATGACCGCGGCCCGCGTCTCGCGCACGGAGCCGGGGTACAGGGGCGCGCCGAACTCGTCGGTCTCGTTGTACGACTCGTACATGCGCACCACGTCCATGGTGGTGTTGGGCTGCACGAGCTCCAGGTAGATCTCCTCGGCGAAGGACGCCCCGTCCAGCGTGATGTCGCCGGCCTCGGAGCGGAAGAGCACCTCCGCGGCGAGCAGCAGCTTGTTGGGGTAGTGGACGCCGCCCGTGCCGAGCTCGTAGTCCACCACCTTGGTCACGAAGTTCTGGGCCTCCGCCGGCGTGCTGACCGGCGCGCGGCCCAGGAAGACCTCCGCGGCCATGTCGGCGTCGTCGGCGGGGATCGTGGAGCTGCCGGCCTCGCCGAAGTACGGGTCGCCGTCCGCGTTCCAGTTGCCGTCCAGGCACGCGTAGTAGATGTCCGCGGGGATGTCCGTGGTCTGCGTGGGCGGGTAGAAGTTGCTCAGGGCGTAGCGGGCCGGGATGACGTCGGTGTCGCCGCCCAGCAGCACGTACTCCACGCCCCAGCGCTCGTAGGCCTCGCGGATGAAGCCGCGGACGGTCTCCTGGAGATCCGCGCCGTGGCGGTAGTTGGCCTCGATCCACTCCAGCGTCTTGACGGTGGCGCGCAGGCCGCCGGCGGTGCGGTGCGCGGCCAGGGGCTCGAACGCCGGCGCCAGGGCCTCGGAGGTGATGATCAGGTAGGCGTAGGGGGAATCGCCCAGGTTCATGGTCTTGTCGCCGGGCAGATCCGCGGCGGGGACGCCGTCCTCGCGGGCGTAGCCGCCGAGGGCGCCGGGGTTGACTACCGCGGACGCCAGCTCCCTCTCCAGGCGCTCGCGCTCGCCGGGCACCAGCAGGCGGCGCACCGCCCGGTCCTCCGGCCGCGGCGCGGGCTCGGTGCCGGCGGTGCGGATCTCGAACTCCTCCAGCACCTCGACGCCGGACCAGACCCCGTCGGCGCCGCGGACGGCGCGCACGGGGAACACGGTGACGCTCTGGAGGCGGTAGCCGCGGCGGTAGGAATCGCCGCCGTCCAGGCCCCAGGCGTCGGGGAAGCGGTCGCGGGACGCGGACACGAGATCCTGGGTGGCGGCCACCCCCTCGCTGCTGATCAGCGGCCGGCCGTAGGCCAGGGCCGACGGCGCGTCCACGAGGCGGGTGCGCAGGGGCACCACCGTCACGTCGCCCAGGGCGGCGTCGGCGGGCACAAGCACGGTCACCGACAGGCTGGGCACCTGGGGCACCCCGTCCTGCAGGTAGATGGGAGCATCGCCGAAGCGCGGCACGCTGCCGGCCGCGGTGGACTCCCAGACGAGCTTGTCGGCGTCCAGTACGCCGTGGTGCAGGACGCGCTCGGCCGCGGCGGCGACGCCGGCGGCGAGGAGGAGGGTGATCGCAATGCAGGCGAGCGCGGCCAGCCGCGCCCGAGGCTTCGAACGGAGACGATCGCGGACCATAGGTCACTCCCGTGTCATCGGCCCGGACGGCCGGGCCTGGCGGAATGGTGTCTATCGTGGTCGTTTCGGACTCGGATCGGTTCGCGTGCGAACCAAGGGCGTCGAACCGGGTACGCTAGCTGGAATCAGGGGCCGCTTCGCGGTCCCGTCAGACGCTTTAACCTGCTTCCCGGCCGCTCCTTCCGGCAAGTGAAAACGCGGTGAGACTCTGAGGCGGGCCGCCCTCCCTCCAGGGCGAATCAGCATGATACCAGAACCGCCGGCCCGTTGCAAGGGGGGTGGAACTCCCCTACTTGACCAGGGTCATGCGCCCCTGGGCGGCCACGCCGCCGGCCTCGAGGCGATAGAGGTACACGCCGCTGCCCACGGCGCGGTCCCGGTCGTCGCGGCCCCGCCACGCCACCTCGTGGAAGCCCGCGGGCAGCACTCCGTCCACCAGCGTGCGCACCAGGCGGCCCTGGAGATCGAACACGCGCAGGCGCGTGCGGCCGCGCACGTCGGCCGGCAGCGCGAAGCGGATCGTCGTGGCCGGATTGAAGGGGTTGGGCGCGCAGGGCTCGAGCACGAGCGCCTGCGGCAGCAGCGGCGACGGCTCCGCCACCGCGGAGATCGTCAGGTCCGCCGTCACGCCGCGGCGCTGCACGTCGCCGTGGAAGGTGGGCCAGGCCGCGGCGGCCTCGTTCCACGGGGCCGGGAAATCCCAGACGTGCACCGCGAGGTCCCAGCCGGCGTAGACCAGGTCCACGTCGCCGTCGCCGTTCAGGTCCGTCAGGGTGGGCGTGGCGCGCACGGGTCCCGACAGCGAGAGCGGGAAGCCCGGGATCGTGGCGCCGTCGTTGCGGAAGGCGTAGAGGAGGTTCTCCTGGGAGTCGCTGGCGCCGCCGATGCCGTAGATCACGTCGGGCAGGCCGTCGCCGGTCACGTCGCCCAGGATGGGCGAGCTCTCCGAGCTGCCGCCCACGGCCTTGGGCCAGCCGGGCAGGTCCAGGCCGTCGCGGCCGATGACGTGGATCATGGCATGGGTGGCGTCGTCCACGGCCACGGCCACGATCTCCAGCAGACCGTCGCCGTCCATGTCGCCCAGGGCCGGCGAGGGGCAGCTCTGGCCCACGCCGTTGTTGTCGGCGATGAACGCGATGGGGAACCCGGGCTCGTGGGCGCCGGTGCGGTCCAGGACGTGGAGCTTGTCGTCCTCCGTGATGAGCACGATCTCCACGTCGCCGTCGCGGTCCCAGTCGCCCACCGCCGGCGAATCCATGGCCTCGCCGTAGATCCCCAGCAGCACCGGCCAGCCGGCGGGCTGGGTGCCGTCGGCGCGCAGGGCCAGCAGCTCGTCCGGGGCCGTGTCGCTGCTGCGCGTGCCGAAGATGACCTCCGCCGCGCCGTCGCCGTCCAGGTCCGCCAGCGACGGCGTGGCGAAGGAGTACCACTCGTTCACGCGCTCGTGGAACACGCCGTCGGTGGCGGGGTCGCCGTCGCCGTCGAGCACCTCCGTGCCGTCGTGGTTCCAGGCGTAGGTGCGGTTGCGGATGGTGTTCACCACCACCTCCGCCAGGCCGTCGCCGTCGATGTCCCCGGCGCAGGGCGTGGCCCAGTTCCAGTTGTTCATGGTGCGCGGCCAGCCCGGCGCCACCGCGCCGTCGGACTCGAACACGTAGATGGCGTTGGTGGAGCGGCACGAGGCCACGATCTCCAGGCCGGGATCGTCGGTGATGTCCGCCAGCACGATGCCCGCGGGCGTCCAGGTCTCCCCGTTGTCCACGAAGGGGCCCAGGGTGGTGGGATCGTTGTCGCCGTCCAGCAGCTCGTTGCCGTCGGCCGTCCACACGTAGATGGCCTCCGCCGCGGTGACCACCTCCAGGGCGCCGTCGCCGTTCACGTCGCCCACGGCGATGTGGCTGGAGGTCTCCACCGGCATGGTGATGGGGAAGCCGGTCTGCTCCGCGGGCGGCGTGCTCACGGAGATGGGGAGCGAGTAGGCCGACACGAACCGCGACGAGTCCACGGCCGCGACCTTGTAGAAGTAGCGCGTCAGGGGATCCAGCCCGATGTCGCGGAAGAAGGCGCCGCCGGTGATGGGGCGCAGGGTCAGCCGCTCGTACGGGCCGCTGGACGACGCCGCGCGCTGCACGTGGTAGCCCAGCAGGTCGGCCTCGGCGTTGGGATCCCACACCAGCAGGATCTCCCCCACGCTGCTGGACTCCACCTCGGAGATCACCGGGGTGGCCGGCCGGTTCAGCGAGAAGCGGTGCTCCCAGGTCTGGCCCAGCGAATCCGCCAGGTGCAGCACGGCTTCCACGGTGCCGTTCACCGCGGCCATGGAGAGGAGGAACTCCTGCTCCTGCTCCACCTCCTGGTTGCGCCCGGCCTGGGGCCACGTGCCGATGCCCTGGACCACGGTGATGTTGGGGTCCGACGGATCGATCCAGCCCACCAGCCCGGTGGCCAGGCCCCAGCCGGTGTTCAGGAGGCTGAGCTTGAGTCGCACCAGCTCGCCCGGCTCCATGAGGCCGTCGCCGTCGCCGTGCGGGTAGTCGTTGAAAGCCATCTGGCCCGGCTCCATGCGCGGAGCCACGACCTCGAGCATGCTGGGCTGCGCCACGGGACCGCTCTGCCACGCCGCCGTGAAGTCGAGCCTGAACTCGGAACGGTCGGGGATGGTGGCGGCGAGCTGGAGCAGGACGGGCGCCGCGGCCGCGCCGGTGGCGCCCGCGGCCAGCGCCGGCAGATCCACGCCGGCGGTCAGGACGTTCACGAGGGGATCGTCGCAGCTCAGGGCGAGCGTGCCCGCGGCGGCCGCGTCGGCGCCGCCGGCGTTGGTCCAGTCGGTGAGCAGGGCCACGGTCTCGCCCGCGCCCGGCACGCCGTCGCCGTTGCCCAGGGTGCCCAGGCTGCCGTCGTCCACCACCGTCAGGCCCGCCAGCGCGGGATACGCCGTCAGGCCCGCGTCCACGGGCACGACGATCTCCAGGGGCGGGCTGTCGGCGGCGGTGGCCGTGATGCGCAGCGTGCCGGCGCCGCGCAGGTGCACCGGGGCCACGACGCGGCCGGCGGCGTCGGTCAGCGCGGTGCGGTAGTCGTCGCCGTCCTTCCAGAAGCAGACGGCGGCGCCGGCCACTGGCGCGCCGCCGCGGGTCACGTCCACGGTCACGTCCTGCCGGCCCGGCGAGAGGGCGGCCGGCGCGGCCACGGCCAGGTCCGTCGGCGCGGCGCCGTAGAGGCGCAGCGTGGGATCGCCCACCAGCACCAGCGTCATGTGGGTCCACCGTTGCACGGTGTTCTGGAAGGTCTGGCCGTCGTACGGCGTGCGCATGGCGTTCACGGCCTCGCCCAGGGTGCGCAGCCCCTGCACGAAGATCCCGTCGAAGAAGTTGGCCTGGTAGCCCGAGGCGGTGGAGGGGAACGCGGCGCGGCTCGAGCCCACGGCGGCCACGGCGCCGCCGTCGGCGTTGGTCACGAAGCGCTCCATGATGGAGTTGTAGTCGATGGCCGCCGAGGCGCAGTTCAGGTTGTTCAGCACGAAGAGCTGGTCGCCGTTGTGGAGGGCCTCCGCGTCCTTCGTGTTCAGGGTCTCGGCCCCCACGGACATGTTGTAGAAGTAGCCGTGACCGATGTGGTTCACGATGCCGTACTGGCCGCTGTTCAGGGCGCCGATGACGCCGCTGCGCGTCTCGGGCACGGAGCCGGGCCAGAGGGGGCTGGTCTCGTAGTGGCGGTCGTAGGCGAAGTCGCGGCCGGCGAGGGCGTCGGCGATGATGGCCTCGCTGTAGGCGGCGCCGTCGTCGTAGATCTCGTCGCCCGGCGAGTAGTCGCTGGGGAACAGGACCTCGCTGAGGAAGAGGGCGCGGCCCTGGTACGCGCCGGCGTGGTCGCGCTCGTAGGCCAGGATCTTGCCCACGAAGGTCTGGGCCTGGGCCAGGCTCGTGACCGGCGCGCGGCCCACGTGGATCTCCGGCACCAGATCGGCGTCGTCGCCCTGATCGAAGCCGTTGAGGTAGGGCTCGCCCAGGTTCTCGTCGCGGTCGGCGTTCCAGTCGCCGTCCAGCCCCCCGTAGTACAGGTCCACCGGGATGTCCGACCCCTTCTGGGACGGGTAGTAGGTGTTGAAGATCATCCGCGTGGGGATCACGCCCACGTCGCCGCCCAGAAGGGCGTAGCGCACGCCCCAGCGCGTGTAGGCGTCGGCCAGGAACGAGCGCAGGGTGGCCTGGGGGTCGGCCTCGGGCAGGGTGTTGGCCAGGATCCACTCCAGGGTGCGCACCACCGTGGGCACGCCCTGGGCGCAGCGGTACTCGGCCAGCGGCTCGAAGGCCGGGCGCAGGGCTTCGGTGGTCACGATCACGAAGCGCACGTCCGAGCCGTCCAGGCTCGGGGCGTCGGTGGGCCGGTAGCCCTCCAGGGTCTTGGCGGCGGCGGAGGCGGCGGCCTGCGGGTAGGCGGCGGCGAGCTCGGCTCCCAGCACGTGACGGCCCAGGACGGAACGCAGGCGGAGCTCCTCGCCGGGCACGGCGCGCTGGCGCAACACGCTGGCCCGCGTGGAGGGGCGGGTGGAGGTGGTCAGCCGGAACGTGCGCGCGTGTTCGGCCACGGGGCCGTCCGCCGTCTCGCGCAGACGGACGGGATGGATGCGCACGTGGCCCAGCTGATAGCCGTGCCAGGTGCTGGTGCCCAGGACCTCGCCCCAGGCCTGCGGCGCGCCTCCGTCCGGAACGGTACGGCCCGCCGCCGTGTCCCCCTGATCGCTGAGCGGAGGCCGCCCCGGAGCCATGGGCGCGTCGAGGGGGCGCACGGCCACCTCCGCCGGCTGGACCCGGACCTCGCTCAGGCTCTCTCCCGGCGGCAGCAGGATGGTCACGTCGTGGTACGGCAGGGCCGGCGCGTCGGGATCGTCGAGGAGCGGCAGGCCGGGCCAGCGCACCACGGTGCCGGCGAGCTCCCGGCTCCAGATCGGGGCCTGGTCCAGGGTGACGGTATGGTCGGCGGCCGCGGCCGGCAGGACGCTCGCGCAGAGGAGCACGATCAGCCAGGCGCCGATGCCGGACTTGATGACTCCGCTCTTGGCGACGGGGACGAGTCGCATGGACCGGGGCGAGACGGTGCGCTGCAATGAAATCCTCTGCGTTCTGAGGTGTCCGGCCGAGGCCGGTGGCGAGGTCACCACGAGGTGCGCGCAGATTGAGTGCGTGAGGCGGGAGTCCTCCCCCTTATCCTCAACGCATATGATGGTACTACAAATCAGAGGAGAGTGTCAACGGAGGGGCAGCCGCTGCAGTACGGCCAGCGAGGTCCGATCCAGGACCAGGGTGGTGCGGGCGGGCACGCCGATCCGGGCCGGCGAGGCCCGAGGCCCATCCGTCGGCAGAATGGCCAGGCGATGGGCCGGGCCCGGGTTGCGGAGGACCCAGACGGGGCCCCGCCGCACCGCGGAGATCCCGCGCCGCGCCAGACCGGCCAGCTCGGCGTCCGACACGTACAGGGGCGCGGAGGCGTCCAGATCCGTCAGCAGGCTGTCCAGCAGGGCGCGCCCCTCCGCCCCCGCGCCGGGCTCCACCTGCACGAAACCCACGCGATGGGTCTCCACGATGGCCGGCTCCCCGCGCCGCCAGGCCCCTCGCACCTGATCCGCGCAGGAGCGCACCAGGGCCCGCGGGTCTTCCGCGTGGGCGGTCTCGAAGAAGGCGTTCCGATCCAGGTAGACCAGATCCCGCACCCGCCAGCGGTCCCAGAGGCGCAGGGCGAGCCGCCGCACGTCCCGCCAGTGCTGCGGCCCGACCAGGCCCAGCTGGCGCTGGTGGTCCTTGGCCTGGACGATGCGCAGGCCCAGATCCCGGAAGAGCCCCTCGTGGCGGCCGTCCCAGACGTAGTCCGGCGCGATGACCGCCGTGGCCGGCTGGCCGAAACGATCCTCGAAACGGCGCGGCAGGGGTTCCCAGCTGCGGCGGACGTCGGCCAGGGGCCGCTGGGGGCCCAGCTCGAAGGCCGTGTGGCTGCGCGGGAACACCAGGACGCCGCGGGAGGCCGCCTGGGCCAGAACCGGATCAGGATCCGTCAGGGCCTCGTCCCGCCGCGCCGGATCGATGTGATCGGCCCCGTGGATCTCCGGCTGCCAGGTGCCGGAAGCCACGGCCCGGCGCTCGGCCTCCGCGAGCCCCGGCCTATGGTAAGGTGAGTCCAGGCCAGGGAGTTGCGGCTTCAGGATCATGTTGGGCTGGAACACGGCCGGCAGGCCGTCGCGGGCATGATGACGGCGCATGAGCGCCACCATGGCATCCAGATCGGCCGCGGATTCGAGGGTGGAGTTCCAGTACACGTCCGGGAAGTGGGTCCCGCCCAGGGCGGCCCGGTCCACGCCGTCCAAGGCGTGGGCATCGGGCACGTAGCCCGGCAGGCCCCAGTCATCGCTCTCCAGCGCCACCGCACGCAGGCTCCGCCAATCCACCAGCGCACGGGGACGATGGTCCACGAAGCCAGCGACCAGGCTTCCGAGCACCGCCGACGCCGCCAGCAGCCATGCCAGCCTGGTCCTCACGCCACCGCCTCCTGTTGCCAGCGGGCCCACCAGGCCTCGCCGTACGCGAAGGATTCCCGCTCCAGGCGGTCGGCCAGGACGGCCGCCGCCGCGTCTCCCCCGGCCGCCGCGGCCCGCAATCCCGCGAGCAGGGCCGCGGGATCCCGCAGGGCCTCCTGGTTCACGAAGCCGCCCCAGCGCCACCCCGGCCCGTCGTCCAGCAGCTCCCGGGCCCGCCGCTGCGGCAGCAGCGCGCCCCGTCCGGGCGGACCGTGCCGCACCAGCCAGCCCTGAAGGTCACGGTAGAGGCCGCCGGGTCCCGCGGCGGCGGCGGGCTCGTCCTCCAGGATCCACAGCACGCCGTCCGGGCGCAAGGCCCGACGCCAGGCCGCGACGGCCGCCGCGGGGTGCGGCAGGTGGCGCAGGAGGTTGGCGGCCACGAGGAGCCCGCAGCCCCCGTCCCGCAGCGGCGGCCGATCCACGTCCGCGATCGCCGCGGCCCGCACATGCGGTCCGCGGGAGCGGTCCAGGCCGTAGATCCCGGCCGGATGATGCTCCCGCAGCCGGTCTCCGAAGCGGCCGTCGCCGCAGCCCAGGTCCACCACGGGGCCGGACCCGGGGCGGGCCAGGTCAGCGATCAGGGTCTTTGGCAGAGGTGAGAACGACATGGGAGGATCCGCCGCGTTTGGGCTCGGGAACCACGTCGGGCGTGGCGGTGTCGTCCTGGCCCGAGGCGGCGGCCACGATCCCGGCCACGCGCTCGCGCTCGGCCTGGATGTCGATGATCTCGGCCACCTGCCGCGTCTCCCTGGCGCCCTCGCGTTCGGCCGGATCGTCCAGACCGGCCACGAAGAGCAGCTCGGTGAAGAAGTCCAGCTGGCCGGCGCCCAGATCCTGACGCCGCCGGTTGGCCCACATGCGCAGGGGCCAGAGCCAGCAGCCCAGGGCGGGCAGGCCCAACCAGGCCAGGTGCAGGAAGTCCGAGAGGGCGAAGAGCACCGCGCCCACCGTCACCAGCATGAGCAGGGCCACGGTGGTGGACGGACGGAAGCCCAGCCGCACCAGGCGGTGATGGAGGTGGAAGTCGTCGGCCTCGAAGATCGACGTGCGCTTGCGGTAGCGGCGGATGATGGTGGTGCCGGTATCCCAGATGGGGACCAGCATGGGAGCCATCAGCAGCAGCAGGGGCACGCCCGGCCGCTGGGCCAGATGCATGAGCAGGCCGCCCAGGGCCAGGCCCAGCCACATGCTGCCGGAATCGCCCAGGAAGATCTTCCGCCGGCTCACGTTCCAGTACAGGAAGGAGACGATGGCGCCGCTCAGGGTGGCGGCCACGAGCAGGGAGAAGCGGTCGCCCAGGGCGCCCGCGATGACGGCGATGGTGGCGGCCACCACCAGGCCCAGCCCGCTGGCCAGGCCGTCCAGGCCGTCGATCAGGTTCATGCTGTTCACGAAGCCCAGGTACCACAGCAGCGTGATGGGCCAGGACCAGCCGCCCAGGTGCACCGCGCCGGCGAAGGGCAGCGTGACCGTCTCCAGCCGCTCCCCCACGATCATCAGGCCCAGGATCACCAGGAGCTGGCCGTAGAGCTTCTTCTCCGCATGGATGTGGAAGCGGTCGTCCCCCACGCCCAGGGCCATGATGGCCAGGCCGGCGCCGCCCAGGGCGCCCAGCCAGGTCCAGGGCAGGGGATCGATCAGGACCAGCTTGTCCAGGATGAACAGGGTGACGAAGAAGGAGATGAAGATGGCCATGCCGCCCGTGCGCGGCACGGGTTCCCGATGGGTGCGGCGATAGCCGGGATGATCCACGATCCCCGTGAGGAATCCCAGACTCCGGAAGTGCGGTTGCACCAGCCAGGAGATCACCGTGGCGGTGATGGCGGCCAGCACGATGGTGGTGTCCATGCCCAAATTGGTTTCTCCCGGTCCCCGGGCGTCGGCTCCGTCCCGAACGCCAACAGGATACGGTAGGTCAAGCGGGTTCCGCTGACAATGAAAAAGCTGACCGGCCGGAGCCTCAGGCCAGGACCTCGCGATACGCCGCCAAGGTGGCTTCGGCCGCGACGCTCCATGTCCGGGCCGCGGCCCGTTCCCGACCGCGGCGCACGAGGTCCGTCATGAGCCCGCGGTGGTCCAGGACGGTCTCCATGGCCGCCGCGATGGCCTCGGGCGCCTCGGGATCCACCAGGAGGGCGTCCTCGCCCCCCACCTCCCGCATGGCGCCGCGATCCGACGTGATGACCGGGATGCCGAGGGCCATCCCCTCGAGGATCGGGAATCCGAAGCCCTCGTGCAAGGACGGCAATAGCAAGGCTCGGGCCGAAACGAGCCTCTGCTGCAAATCCGCGTGCCGCAGGTGCCCCTCCCAGCGGACCAGCCCCGCCTCCTGCAGCCGATCCAGGCGGGCCAGGAGGTCCGTGTTGCGCCAGCCCGGCGCCCCCACCACGTGGAGCGCCGGCGCCTCCGCGCGACGGGCGTGCAGGAGCTCCAGGGCGTCCAGGATGCGGCCCAGGTTCTTGCGCGGTTCCAGGGCGCCCACGAAGAGGAACGGCGCATCGGCCGCCGGTTCCTCGGGAGCTCGGGGCGCCCCCGCCGTCCAGCTGGGCGTGCCGAAGGGAGTCACCCGGATGCGGTCGCGGGCGCCGGGGAAGGCCGCGGCCACCTCCTGGGCGGTGTGCCGGGAATTGGTCAGGATCCGGTCGGCCCGCGCCAGCCCCCGCGGCACCGCCATGCGGTACCAGAGGCGCCGCGGTCCTTCGATGGTGCCCGGAACATGGAGATACGCCAGGTCATGCACGGTGACCGCCAGGGGGCATGGCGGACGCAGGACTCCGGGCATGGTCAGGCAGTGCAGCAGGTCGGCCCGCAGCTCCTGCGCCGCCGCCCCCACGCGGGTCTGGGCCCGGAGGATGCGGGCTCCGCGGCCGTGGCCCAGCTCCAGCACGCGGAGCGGCCAGCCCGCCGCAGCCGCCGCCGCGAACGGCTCGGGATCCTCGCACAGCAGGGTGAAGCGCAGGTCTGCGGGGGCCGTCTCCGCCAGGGCCCGCGCCACCTCCACCATGGACCAGCCCACGCCGGTCAAGGGCGGCCGCGCCGCCGTGGCGTCCAGCACCACGTGCCGGCGCGTCACGTCGCCTCCCCATGGCGCGGCGCCGCGGCGGCCAGCAGGGCGCCCACGGCGACCCAGATATGGGGCAGGTTGTACTGGGAAAAGGACAGGAGCTGCACGCCCACGCCCACGGCCGCGGCCGCGGCGGCCACGCGCCAGGGATCCGCATCCGTCCGGCACGCCCGCAGCAGACGCCGCGCCGCCGCCCCCGCCCCCGCCGCCAGGACCAGGAAGCCCGCCAGCCCGGTCTCGGCCAGGACCTGCAGGGGGTAGTTGTTGACCACCGGCCAATCGAACTGGCTCTGCAGGCCCTCGGGCGTCGTCAGCAGCGGGAAATGATAGCCGAACTGCCCCCAGCCGATCCCGACCCAGGGGCTGAGCAGGAAGGCCTTCCAGGCGGCATGCATGGAGTAGAGCCGGGTGAGATTGGACCAGTCCTCCATGACCAGGGATTGGCGCAGGCGGTCGACCAGGAGGGTCAGGGCCTGGGGACCGGCCAGCAGGGCCAGGCCCGCCGCAGCCAGGACCAGGGCGGCGCCCACGGCGCCCAGCAGCCGCCGTCCCGGCCGATGCCCGGCGCTCCAGGCCAGCCCCCCCGCCGTGACCGCGGCCGCCACGCCCCCGAGCCAGGCGCCACGGGACCAGGTGGCCAGCAGCAGGACCAGGCCCGTCGCCGCCGCCCCCCATGCCAGCCGCCGTCCCGTGCCGGGCAGCATCAGGAACGGCAGCGACATCAGGAGCAGGTTCCCCAGATAGAGCGGTTCGCAGGCCGTGCCTCGCACCCGCGGGATGCCCGTGAAGGCATGGCCCAGATACAGCTCCTCCGAACCGGAGAGGATGGCCGGATTGCTGGTGGCCACGCGCTCCAGGGCCAGGAACCAGGGCCGCGGATCGGCGAACTGCCACGTCTGGAGCGCTGCGTAGACGCCCTGCAGCAGCACCCCCGCGGCCAGGGCCAGGGCGAAGGGACGACGGGCGGCGGGTTGGTCCAGCCGGTGGGCGGTGATCAGGGCCACGGCGGCCATCACGGCCCATTGGACCACCTGCCGGCCCCAGCGGGCCAGGGCCTCCGCCATGGGAACGCCGGAGGGCGCCGCGCGCAGACCCAGCGCCGACAGCAGGAGGGCCGCCAGGGCAAGCCACCAGAGCGGCGCCAGGAAGCGGCCGTCGGTGAGGCGGCGGCGGAACTCCGGCTCGGCCGCGAAGGCGCAGATCCCGGCCACCGCGAAGGCCACGTACGACGGCTGCAGGCCGGCCCCCACGTCGCGGCCGGTCAGCAGGTGGATCAGCCCCACGCCGATCCAGCCCAGGCCGGCGGTGCCGACGAGGAAGGCGGCCTCCCCCAGGCGTCGGATGCCGGCGACGGCGCTCATCGGGCGGCGAGGCTGCGGCGGGTCTGGCGCAGCATGAGCGCCGTGAGGATGAGGATGGCCAGGAAGAGGGCGATGGCGGCGCCGGGATGCACGGGGGCGTCCGGCGGCCCGATCACCGTGGCGTCGTCGCGGGTGTCCACGGACACGTCGCCGTCCACGGCCAGGACCAGGCCGTCGGCCAGCAGGAGCAACGGCGCCATGCCCTCGGCGTCGCGGGGACCGTGCACGGTCACGTCGCCCTGCAGGGGCAGGGCCAGGGCGTCGGCGGCGTCGGTCACGGGCAGCTCCGCGGCGGTGGTCAGCACGCCCCAGCTCCAGGTGCGCACAACGCGCCCGTCGGCCAGGGTTTCCTGGCGCACGTCCGCGGACCGCACCTCCACGCGGAGGTCGGCGGCGCCGGCGGCGGCGGGCAGGAGCGTCAGGCTGATCAGCAGGAGGATGCGGGCGTTCATGGGCCGCATCCTAGCGTGGAGGACGGGGGCGGGCCAGAGAAATCGGCCCGCCCCCCGCGCGGTCAGTGCACGTTCAGGTAGCGGTCCAGCTCCCAGGCGTGGACCTGGCTGATGTACTCGCCCCAGGTCTGCTCCCGGTGCGCCACGAACTGGGTGAAGATGTGCTCGCCCAGGGCCTCGCGCATGAGCTTGGACTTGGCCAGCAGCTGCGTGGCCTCGCCCAGGTTGGCGGGAAGCTGGGTGATCTTCAGGCGGCTCTTCTCGCGCTGGCTCATGGTGAAGATGTTCTTGTTCACCGGCTCGCCCAGCTCCAGGTTGTTGCGCACGCCGTCCAGGCCGGCGGTGAGCATGGCCGCGAAGGCCAGGTAGGGGTTGCAGCTCGGGTCCGGCACGCGCACCTCCACGCGGGTGCCCTCGCCGCGGCGGGCCGGCACGCGGGCCAGGGGCGAGCGGTTGTGCTCGGACCAGGCCACGTTGATGGGGGCCTCGTAGCCGGGCACCAGGCGCTTGTAGGAGTTCACCGTGGGGTTGGTCACGCCCACGAAGGACCGCGCGTGCTTGAGGATGCCGGCGATGTAGCTGGTCATGACCGAGCTCATCTCGTAGTCCGCGTCGGGATCGTAGAAGGCGTTGACCAGCTTGCCGCCCTTCTCCTTCAGCAGCGACTGGTGCACGTGCATGCCGCTGCCGTTCTCCCCGAAGATGGGCTTGGGCATGAAGGTGGCGTGCAGGCCGTAGTCCAGGGCGATCATCTTCACGATCATCTTGAAGGTCATCACGTAGTCCGCCGAGGTCAGGGCGTCGGCGTACTTGAAGTCGATCTCGTGCTGGCCGGGGGCCACCTCGTGATGGGCGGCCTCGATCTCGAAGCCCATGGCCTCCAGGGCGTTCACGATGTCGCGGCGGCACTCCTCGCCCCGATCCACGGGCAGCAGGTCGAAGTAGCCGCCGGCGTCGTGGGTGCGGGTGGTGGGCACGCCGTTCTCATCGCGCTCGAAGAGGAAGAACTCCACCTCCGGGCCCGTCACCGGGTGGTAGCCCAGGGCGTTCAGCTTGGCGATGACGCGCTTGAGGGTCAGGCGGGGGCAGCCGTCGAAGGGGGTGTAGTCGGCGTTGTAGACGTCGCAGATCAGGCGCGCCTCCTTGCCCTGGATCCCGTCGAAGGGGAACACCACGTAGCTGGCCAGGTCCGGCACCAGGAGCATGTCGGACTCCTCGATGCGGGTGAAGCCCTCGATGCTGGAGCCGTCGAACATGATCTCGCCGCGCAGGGCCTTCTCGAACTGGCCCTCCGGCACCTCCACGTTCTTGCTGTGGCCCTGGATGTCGGAGAACATGAGGCGCAGGAAGCGCACCTGGTCCTCCTTCATGCGCTGCAGGAGGGCCTGGCGCTCGGCTTCCGGGGCGATCACGCCTTTCGCGAAGGACAGCTTGGACATCCGCTGGGACTTGCTCATGGCCTCTCCTTGAGGGGGCTGACGGCTCTTTTTCGCCACTCGGGCGATATTTTCCTGACGGCCATTCAATGATAGCCTGTCCTGAGCATTTGCGCAGGATATTTTTTGCTGTTCATGCATGTTTCGCAAGTCGCCACGCAATCTGATTCTCCTGCTGCAGGATGCCCCGAATCGCGCTAGGATCGGCCGGATCCGGCCCCGAACGCGCCGGATCCCGTCGCCCCGCACCCGTCAGCCCCGCATTCCCGGAGGGACCCATGGGCCAGACCAAGCTCAACGGCGTGAAGCTCGCGGCCATGGACGGCCGCTGCTACCTGCTGGACACCAACGTGCTGCTCCACGACGCCACGGTGCTCGAAGCCTTCGACGAGCACCACATCGTGCTGACGGTGGACGTGCTGGAGGAGCTGGACCGCTTCAAGCGCGAGAACGACCTGCGCGGCCGCAACGCCCGCCACGTGATCCGCACCGTGGACGAGCTGCGGCGGCGCGGCAACCTGCGCGAGGGGGTGCCCCGTCCCGCCGGCGGCGGCCGCCTCTTCGTGATGGTGGACGACTACGGCGAGTTCCTCCCCCAGGGCATGGACCGCAAGATCCCCGACAACCGCATCCTGGCCACGGCGGTCTACCTGGCGTCCCAGGGCATCGAGGTGGTCTTCGTCACCAAGGACATCAACGCCCGGGTCAAGGGCGACGCCCTGGGCATCCGCTCCGAGGACCTCACCCGCAGCACCGTGGACATGGACAAGCTGTACAGCGGCTGGTCCGAGGTGGACGTGGCTCCCGACGTGATCAACGCCTTCTACGCCGACGAGCCCGTGCACGTGGAAGGCGCGTTCCACCCCAACGAAGGCATCCTGCTGCGCAGCACGGCCAACCCCAAGCAGACCGCGCCCGGCATCTGGCGCAAGGACTCCGGCCGCATCGAGCGCCTGGTCCACGAGGACACGCGCCCCTGGGGCCTGCAGCCCCTGAACCTGCAGCAGCGCTTCGCCCTGGAGCTGCTCCTGCGCGACGACATCCGCCTGGTGACCATGCTGGGCCAGGCCGGCACCGGCAAGACGCTCATGGCCCTGGCCGCCGGCCTGCACAAGGTGGCCGACGAGAAGGTCTACCGGCGCATCATGGTCTCGCGGCCCATCATGCCCCTGGGCAAGGACATCGGCTACCTGCCCGGCACCAAGGAGGAGAAGCTGGAGAGCTGGATGGAGCCCATCTTCGACAACCTCCAGTACCTGGTGGATCCCCAGCTGGAGCAGAGCAGCGAGAAGGTGGACTACCTCTTCGAGACGGGCATGATCGAGGTGGAGGCCGTGACCTACATCCGCGGGCGCAGCCTGCCGCGGCTGTTCATCATCGTGGACGAGGCGCAGAACCTCACGCCCCACGAGGTGAAGACGGTGGTCAGCCGCGCGGGCAAGGACACCAAGGTGATCCTCACGGGCGACGCCCACCAGATCGACAACCCCTACCTGGACGCGGCCAGCAACGGCCTGACCTACGTGGTGGAGCGGTTCAAGGGCCAGCCGATCTTCGGGCACGTGACCCTGGCCAAGACCGAGCGCAGCGAGCTGGCGAACCTGGCGGCGGCCCTGCTCTGAGGTCCGACTCCCCCGCCTGACGCAGCGAACCCCGGCCCGCGAGGACCGGGGTTCGTGCGTCGGGGGGTGCGCGTCGTCAGTTGGAGACCAGGTACTGGCGGAGCTGGCCCAGCAGGCAGGCGTTGGCCCGCTTCACGGCCTGGGGCAGGTAGCGCTCGGCGAAGAGCTTGTCGCGGCGGGCGGTCACGGCCTCGCCCACGCGGTCGTCCACCTCGCCCAGGCAGGTCTGCTCCCAGACCACCTCGCCGGCGCGGTCGCGCAGCAGCAGACGCACCTGCACCTCGGCGTGCTGGTCCGCGGGCATGGGCAGGGCGCCGAAGGCCACCACGGAAAGCACGGCGGCGCGGCGCAGGCTGCTGCCCGTGTCGTCGCCCAGGGCGAAGCCGCCCACCAGGCCGGCCGCGGGCGGCAGCAGGTAGCTCATGGCGCTGCGGGTCATGCGCACGTGGAAGGATTCGATCTCCGCCTCCAGCACGTAGTCCGCCTGGGCCGGCAGGGCCGTGAGCTCGCAGAGGCTGGTCTGCACCAGGTCCCGCGTGAGGGCCTCGCGATAGAGCTGGGCCACCGGCGCCGCCCAGCGGCGGTCCGCCGGGTAGGTGATGCCCAGGAAGCGGCCCTCCCCCTGGCGCTGCTCCGGCGGGCGCACGTCGCGCACCTGGCCCAGGTGGACGCGGGCCGCGCCCAGGGCGGCGTCGGGATAGGTGTAGCGCTCGTCGGCGTAGGGGAACTCGATGGGCGGCCGGCTGCAGCCGTTCAGCAGAACCAGGGCCATCAGCCCGGCCAGCACGATGACGGACTTGGGAACGCGCATGGGACCTCCTCGGCGGCACCGCGCCGCCCGAGCCTTGAAGCTACGGAATCTCCACCGCGACGGCCAGACCGGACCGCCAGCCGTGGCGCTCGGCGCCGTGGGCGTCGCGCACGGCGAACTCCACGCAGCCGCCGCTGCCCGCGTACCAGAACGGGACGTCGGCCGGCGCTTCGCCGAAGGTGCGGTACGGCCCCGCCACCGGCCGCCCGTCCAGGAGCACGCGCGCCGTGGGCTGCGTCGGGGCCGGCACGTCGGAGACGGCGTTGCCGAAGCGGTCGATCCAGACCACGCGGCCCGGCGCCGGCCGCGGCGGCGCGCCCAGGACGTCGGCCCGGGCCGGCTCCCCCACCAGACGCAGGGGCGCCCCCATGGCCAGGTGGGCCGCGGCCACGGCGAAGAGGTCGCGCCCGTGGAAGGTGGCGCTGGGCGCGGCGCCGGTGGCGCGGGCCGCGAAGCCCGGGTCCAGCGTCACCGCCTCCAGGTCCGGCGCATCGGCCAGGTGAGCCAGCAGGCCGTTGCCCGGCGCCACGGAGATGCGGCCGTGGGCGCGGACGGCCACGGCGGGCCGGGCGGTGCCCACGCCGGGGTCCACCACGGCCACGAAGACGCTCCCGGCCGGGAAGCGCGGCGCCGCCCGTTCCAGGAGCCAGGCACCCGCGGCCACGTCGCCGGCGGGAACGCCGTGGCTCAGGTCCACCACCGCCGGGCGCCCGCGCTCCCGCGGCCAGCGCTCCCACTGGGCCAGCAGGGCGGCCTTGAGCTCGCCCACGTACACGTCGTCCAGACCGAAGTCCGTGAGCAGCACCACCGGCGCGGTCACGGCGCCTCCACGGGCCGACCCAGCAGGCGGACCACCGCGGCCAGGACCGCCGCGCCCAGCAGCAGGGCCAGCCACGGGTTCATCCCCCAGCCCACCGGCACGTAGCCCACGGCCACGGCCACGCCGCCCACCACGGCCGCATAGGGCATCTGCGTGCGCACGTGGTCCACGTGGTCCGAGCCCGCCGCCATGCTGCTCATGATGGTGGTGTCCGAGATGGGCGAGCAGTGGTCGCCGAAGACGGCTCCCGCCAGCACGGCGCTCACCGACGCCAGCAGGATGGACTCGGCCAGCTCCGGCGCCAATCCCGCCCCTTCCGGCAGCGCGTGCCCCAGGGGGATCACGATGGGGATCAGGATGGCCATGGTGCCCCAGGACGTTCCGGTGGCGAAGCTCACCAGCGACGCCAGCAGGAACACGATCACCGGCAGCAGCCGCGCCGAGAGCAGGTCCCGCACCGCGTCCACCAGCCAGGGGCCCGTGCCCAGGGCCTCGCAGGTGCCGCCCAGGGACCAGGCCAGCACCAGGATGACCATGGCGATGGCCATGGCCCGCACGCCGTCCACCCAGGCCGCGGCCGTGTCCGTCACGCTCAGCGGCGTGGCGGCGGCGGCCAGCGCGCCCGCCAGCAGCGAGCCGCCCACCGACGCCCACATGAGCACGGCCAGGCTGTCGGCCGCGTTGAAGATCTCGCGCAGGCCGAAGCCCGCGGCGCCGTCGGCCAGCAGGGCGGCGCGGCCGTTCCACCACAGCCCGCCCACCGTGACCAGGATGACCGCCAGGATGGGCACGGCCGCGAGCCAGGGCGAGGCGGGCGGCGTGTCGGCGTCCATGAGCTGCTCCGCGGCGCTGGCCGGCTGGGCGCCGGGCTCCACGAGCTGCCCGGTGGACCAGGCCCGCTTCTCGGCCCGCGCCATGGGGCCGAAGTCGCGGCCCGTGCCGGTGATCAGGAACACGAAGACCAGCGTCAGCGCCGGGTAGAAGTTGTAGGGCAGCGCGCGCAGGAAGAACAGGTAGCCGGAGCCCTCCTGGCCCAGGCGCGTCAGGGCGTCCTGGATGAGGCCCACCTCGAAGCCGATCCAGGTGGAGATGACCGCCAGGGTGGCCACCGGCGCCGCGGTGCTGTCCACCAGCCAGGCCAGCTTCTCGCGCGACACGCGCAGGCGGTCCGTGAGCGGCCGCATGGTGTTGCCCACCAGCAGGGTGTTGGCGTAATCGTCGAAGAAGATGGCCAGGCCCAGGCCGGCGGTGGCGGTCTGGGCGCCGCGGCGGTCGCGCAGGCGGGAGGCCAGCAGGCGCGCCACGCCGTCGGCGGCGCCGCAGCGGGCCAGCACGCCCACCATGCCGCCCAGGCAGAGGGAGAAGAGCAGGATGGCCGCGTGGGAGCGGTCCGCCACGGCGTCCACCAGGGTGGTGTCGGCCAGGGTCAGGAACGCCGTCAGCGGGTTGCCGCCGGCCAGGATGGTCAGGCCCACCCACACGCCCAGCAGCAGCGAGAGGATGACCTGCCGCGTGGCCAGGGCCAGGCCGATGGCGATCAGCGGCGGCAGGACGGACAGCCAGCCGGCGGTGGTCCCGGGATCAGAGGGCATCGCCGAGCACCTCCCGGATCACCTGGAGCATGGGCGCGTGGAGGGCGGGGGCGGCGGCCAGGAGCCAGCCCCATTCCAACCAGTCGTCGCCGCCGTGAAGGTCCGTGACCAGGGCGCCGGCCTCGCGGGCCACCAGGCCGCCGGCGGCGCAGTCCCAGGGGTTGAGGCGCAGCTCCCAGTAGCCGTCCAGACGACCCAGCCCCACGTGGCAGAGGTCCAGGGCGGCGCTGCCCGCGCGGCGCACGCCGTGGCAGCCGGCCAGCAGGAAGGCCTTCATGGCGTCGCAGTTGAGGGCGCAGACGTCGTCGCGGAGGTAGGAGAAGCCGGTGGCGAGCAGGGCGCGCTGCAGGGGCGGGCCGTCGCCCAGACGGAGATCCCGCGCTTCGCCGTCGCGCGGGCGCTCCAGGCGGGCGCCGCCGTCGCGCACCGCCAGGAACATCTCGTCCAGGGCCGGGGCGTGCACGGCGCCCAGCAGCGGGCCGTCGACGTCGGCGCAGGCGATGGACACGCAGTGGAAGGGGTGGCCGTGCACGTAGTTGGTGGTGCCGTCCAAGGGGTCCACGATCCAGGTGCGGCCGCTGCGGCCGGGCTGGGCGGTCCCCTCCTCGCCGCGCACGCCGTCGTCCGGAAACAGGCGGGTCAGCTCGCGCAGGAGGTAGGCCTCCACGCGGCGGTCCACGTCCGTGACCATGTCCGTGGCGCCCTTGTAGTCGATGGCGCCCATGGCTTGGCGGCCCTCGGTCTGCAGACGGCCGGCGCCCAGGGCCACCTCGCGCACGGCGGCGAGCTGCTCCACGAGTTCATGGGACGGGACTGGGCTGGGCATGGCGCTCCTCGGACTCGCGGCGGCGGGGACTCGGCACGGCTGCCGCGCATCATAGGAGCTGCGGGCGCGCCCGACAACCACGGGCTGGTTGACACCGCCGGAGGTTGGGTTAGAGTGACCGGAGAACATCGATCCAGGCCCGCGAACCCGCGAGAGGTTGCATGATGGAAGAGCGGATCAAGGAAGTGCTCGAGAGCGTGCGTCCGGCCCTGCAGGCCGACGGCGGCGACGTGGAGTACATCGACTACCACGAGGGCATCGTCACGGTGCGGCTCAAGGGAGCCTGCGGCAGCTGCCCCATGTCCATGATGACGTT
The DNA here is from genome assembly GCA_035447065.1 of Candidatus Krumholzibacteriia bacterium. Taxonomy (GTDB): domain Bacteria; phylum Krumholzibacteriota; class Krumholzibacteriia; order LZORAL124-64-63; family LZORAL124-64-63; genus CALEMW01. Next base: position 36,070 of record DAOTGJ010000006.1, on the reverse strand, counting down.
GAAGCACGGCATCGAGGCGCGCCTGCGCGACGCCATCCCCGAGGTGAAGGCCGTCGAGCAGCTCTGACCGCGCGGCACCGGCCCCTCCGGAACAGGCGACCGCCGGCCCCCAGGGCGGCGGTCGTCCGCGTCTTCCCCCCTCAGTAGCCCAGGCTCTCCAGCTGCCGCCGCGTCTGATCGCTGATGGCGGCGCCCGCGTCGCCGCGGTGGGCGTTGACCGCCTCGGCGGCGGCGTCCCAGCCGTCGAGCAGGTCGCGCAGGCTCTCCTTGAGGCTGTCCGCGGCCGGCGGCGGCGCGGCCAGGGGCGCCAGGGCCAGGCGGTCGGCGGCCAGGTCGTACCAGTCCACGCGACGGGCCTCGGGGGCCTCCACCTTCAACCACGGCCAGGCCCACCAGGCCTGCTGCTCCGGACCGTAGAGCATGTTCTCCAGGACCAGCGGCGTGGACCGCGGAGCCGCGGCGCCGCCGGGCGCGGGCCAGAGGGCGGGGCGGCCGGGCAATCCCTCCGGCGGCGTCCAGCCCGCCTCGCTGCAGATGCTGGGCACCAGGTCCAGGATGCTCGCCGGTTCCGCCGCCAGCACGCCGGCGTCGCGGCCGCCGGGCAGCTTGACGATCAACGGCACGCGGGTGACCTCGGGCAGGAGGCTGTGGCCGTGCTCGAAGCCCCCGTGGTCGAAGAGCTCCTCCCCGTGGTCCGCCAGCACCACCACCAGGGTGTCGTCCAGCAGGCCGCGCTCGCGCAGCCCGTCCAGCAGGGCGCCCGTCATCAGGTCGGCCTGGCGCACCTCGCGTCGGTAGAGCTCGCGGATGGCCGCGGCCAGGTCCGGCGGCACGTCGGCGCCCAGGTCGCGCGCCTCCTGCAGGGCCTCGAAGCGGCCGTCGATCACCAGGGGATGCACCGGCGGCCCCGCGCCGGGCGCATCGTCCGGAAACGCGTGCCAGCGGTACGGCAGATGGGGCTCGATGATGTGGATCCAGAGGAAGAACGGGCGGTCGCGCGGATCGGCGTCCAGCCAGGCCAGGGCCTTGGGCATGACCGCGCCGGCATCCTCCGGCTCCGTGTTGCTCACCCAGTAGCGCGTGGCCTCCCGCGCCAGCACGGAGCGGTCCGCGGGCGAGAGGGACTCCAGCACGATGGCGTGGTCGAAGAACTGGAAGCCGCGCCGGAAGCCGAACTCGGCGCCCAGGAACGGATTGGTCACCACGGCGCCGGTGCGCCAGCCGTGGCGCCAGGCCACCTCGGCCAGGGTGGGAACCGACTCGGGCAGGCCGCGGCCCCGATCCACGTCCAGCACGCGCGGGGGCTGGCCCGTGAGAAAGGTGCCCACGTTGGGCAGGGTCCAGCTGGCCACGCCCCAGGCCTCGGGATAGCGCCGGCCTGCGGCGGCCAGGGCGTCCAGGTGCGGGGTGGGCGGCGCGGACGGATCCAGGCAGCCCACGTGGTCCGCGCGCAGGGCATCGATGGAGAGGATCAGCACGTTGGGGCTGCCGGCCGGCGGCACGTCCTCGGTCAGCCGCGTGAGGGTGGAGATGGGCGCGGCCATGCGCTGCTCACGCCAGCTCGGCCACTGGGCCGACGTCACCACCAGCAGCACCACGGGCACGAAGACCCACTGTCCGGGCCGCGGGCCGAAGGCCAGGGCCAGCCGCCGCACCAGCCAGGCGCAGGGCCACCACAACAGCAGGCCCACCGCCGCCTTGGTCAGCAGCAGGGGCCCCAGGTGGGCGGTCCACCAGCGATCGAAGGCCGAGTCCTGGATCAGATAGCCGAAATAGATGGTCCCGATGAACGCCAGCGCCGCCCCCACCGCCAGGGAGAAGGCCAGCAGCCGCGGCCGCACGAAGAAGCGGACGGCGGGCGCCACCAGCAGGAAGGCCAGGCCGGCCACCAGCAGGCCCGTCCAGCCATAGAGGGCCATGGCGGGCAGCAGGGTGGTGGACACGCCTCCGTCGGGCCAGGCGTCGGGCGGACCGAAGCGCGCCCACTGGGACAGGGCCTCCAGCAGGCCCACCGTTCCGGCGGCGCCGAAGGCCCACAGCACCGCTCCCAACCAGCTCCGGACCCACCGCATGCACCTGCTCCTCGGGGTTGACGCTCGAGGGCGTCATGATAATCATGGGCGCGGATACCGGTCAAGGAACGCCCCCCCTGTCATCACCCCTGGAGGACGCCGTGCCCGTCTCTCGGCCCGACGACTACTACCGCCTGGACGCCACCCTCAGCGACGAGGAGCGCGCCGTCCGCGATTCCGTGCGGACCTTCGTGGACCGCGCCTTCCTGCCCAACATCCGCGACTACGTGCGCGACGGAGTGCTGCCCCGCGAGCTGGGCCTGGAGATGGGCTCCCTGGGGCTGCTGGGCCCCTCGGTCAAGGGCCCGGGCTGCGCCGGCCTCTCGCCCACCGTCTACGGTCTGATCTGCCAGGAGCTGGAACGGGGCGACAGCGGCCTGCGCAGCTTCGCCTCGGTGCAGGGCAGCCTGGTCATGTGGCCCATCGCCACCTACGGCAGCGAGGAGCAGAAGCGGCGCTGGCTGCCGGAGCTGGCGGCGGGCCGCGCCATCGGCTGCTTCGGCCTGACCGAGCCCGCCCACGGCAGCGACCCCGGCGGCATGGAGACCACCGCCGTGCGCGACGGCGAGGGCTGGATCCTCCAGGGCAACAAGATGTGGATCACCAACGCCACCCAGGCCGACGTTGCCGTGGTCTGGGCCCGCGGCCCCGAGCGCGTGCTGGGCTTCCTGGTGGAGAAGGGCACGCCGGGCTTCTCGGCCCAGTCCATCCGCGGCAAGTGGAGCCTGCGCGCCAGCGACACCGGCGAGCTGGTCCTGGACGGCGTGCGCCTGCCCGATGCCGCGCGCCTGCCCCACGCCCAGGGCCTGGTGGCGCCCCTCTCCTGCCTCAACCAGGCCCGCTACGGCATCGCCTGGGGCGCCGTGGGCGCGGCCCAGGACTGCTTCGACTGCGCCCTGGCCTACGTGCAGGGCCGCGAGCAGTTCGACCGCCCCCTGGCCGGCTTCCAGCTGGTGCAGGAGAAGCTGGTGGCCATGCACACGGAGATCCTCAAGGCCCAGCTCCTGGTCCACCGCCTGGGCCGCCTCAAGGACCAGGGCGTGGACGAGGTGCCGCTGACCTCCCTGGCCAAGCGCAACAACGTGGCCATGGCCCTGGATGTGGCCCGTACGGCCCGCACGCTGCTGGGAGCCGCCGGCATCACCGACGAGCATCCGGTGGGCCGCCACATGGCCAACCTGGAGTCGGTCTACACCTACGAGGGGACCCACGACATCCACACGCTGATCCTGGGCGCCGATCTCACCGGCATCCCCGCCTACCGCTAAATAGAACGAGGGCGGCCTTCGGGGAGGCCGCCCTCGTTCTTCGTCGAGTTCGTGCGGGCTAGAAGCCCAGCGAGCGGAACGTGCCCACCGCGAGGCCGTGCAGGCTGCCGGGCAGCACGCCCAGGGCCAGGATCATGACGGCCAGCACCGCGGCGGCGAAGACCGACTCCCAGCTCCCGCCCTCGTAGGCCTCCTCGTCCGCCGGCTTCATGTACATGGTCATGATCACCCGCAGGTAGTAGAAGACCGAGATCAGCGAGTTGATCACGCCCCAGATGGCCAGGGGGATCAGGCCGGCCTTCACCACGGCGTCGAAGATGTAGAACTTCCCCACGAAGCCCGCCGCGGGCGGGATGCCCGCCAGCGAGAACATGAAGACCGCCATGGCGGCCGCGGCCACCGGTCGGCGCCGCGCGAGCCCGGCGTAGCCGGCGATGGTGTCGGCCTCCTCCATCCGCGAGCGCGAGAGGTAGGTCACCAGGCCGAAGGCCCCCAGGTTCATCAGGGCGTAGGCCACCAGGTAGAAGAGCACCGCGCCGCCCGCGGCCTCGCCCACGCTCTGGCCCATCACCGTGTCGAAACCCGTGCGCGCGGTCTGCAGCAGGGCCAGCACGCCCAGCAGCAGGTAGCCGGCGTGGGCGATGCTGGAGTAGGCCAGCATGCGCTTGATGGAGTTCTGGCTCAGGGCCACCACGTTGCCCAGGGTCATGGTCAGCACCGTGAGCACGGCCAGCAGGGGGAACCACACGTCGGCCAGCACCGGCAGGGCCAGCCAGGCGAAGCGCAGCAGCGCGGCGGTGGCGGCGGCCTTCACGCCCGTGGCCATGAAGCCGGTGACGTAGGCGGGGGCGCCCTCGTACACGTCCGGCGTCCACATGTGGAAGGGCACCATGGCCACCTTGAAGCCGAAGCCCACCAGGATCAGGCCCGTGGCCGTCTTCAGCAGCAGGGGCACGTCGCCGGCGCGGGCCAGGGCGCGGCCGATCTCCGCGTAGCTCGTGCCGCCGGTCTGGCCGTAGAGCAGGGCCATGCCCATGAGCAGGAAGGCCGAGGAGAAGGCGCCCAGGATCAGGTACTTGAAGCCGGCCTCGCTGCTGCGCAACGACCCGCGGTTGCCCGCCACCAGCACGTACACCGCCAGGCTCATGGTCTCGATGGCCAGGAACACGCTCATGAGGTCCGTGGCGGCCGTGAGCAGCATCATGCCCAGGGTGGACAGCAGCACCAGCGGGTAGAACTCGCTGCGGTAGCGGCCGTCGCGGTCGTAGAGCCCGCTGGCGAAGGTGGTGGTCAGCAGGGCGATGGAGACGAAGAGCAGGTTGAAGTACCAGGCGAACTGATCGCCGGCCAGCATGCCGTGGAGCAGCCCGGCCTCGCCGATGCGGTCGCCGCCCGCCACGTGGGCCACGGCCACGCCCAGCAGCACCAGCAGCGTGAGCATGCTCAGGTGCTCCTTGCGCAGGCTCTTCACGAAGGAGTCCACCAGCATCACCAGCAGAGCGCCGCCCGCCAGGATCAGGTAGGGCAGCAGCTGGGACAGCTGGGACGCCAGCGGCGCCGCCGAGACGTGCGTCATCGTTCCACCTCCGTGGCCGCGACGGTCGCCGGCGGCGCCGTGCGGATCGCGTCCGCGGCCGCGTGGACCGCCTGGACGCGGGCGGCCTCCTCGACCACCGGCTGCATGAGGGCTTCGACCGACGGCAGCATGCGGTCGACCAGCGGCGCGGGCTTCACGCCCAGCACCAGGATGAAGACCAGGATGGGCACCAGCACCACCCACTCGCGCAGGCTGAGGTCCGGCAGGCCCTTGTTCTCTTCGTGCACCAGCTTGCCCAGGAACACGCGCTGGTACATCCAGAGCATGTAGATGGCGCCCAGCACCACGCCCGTGGCCGCCAGCACCACCAGCAGCTTGGCGTGGGGCAGCAGCGTGCTGCCGAAGCTGCCGAAGAGGATCATGAACTCGCCCGTGAAGCCGCAGAGGCCGGGCAGGCCCACGCTGGCCAGGGTCACGAACATGAAGACCGCCGCGTACGCCGGCATCTGGTGGGCCAGGCCGCCGAAGTCGGCGATCTGGCGCGTGTGCCGCCGCTCGTAGATCACGCCCACCAGGAGGAAGAGCGCGCCGGTGCTCAGGCCGTGGGCCAGCATCTGGTACACGCCGCCCGCCACGCCGGTGGCGGTGAGGCTGAACAGGCCCAGCACCACGAAGCCCAGGTGGCTCACCGAGGAGTACGCCACCAGCTTCTTCACGTCCTTCTGCACCAGGGCCACCAGGGCCCCGTAGATGATGCCGATGACCGCCAGCCAGGCCAGCCACGGCCCCAGCGTCAGCGCCGCGTGCGGGAACAGCGGGATGGCGAAGCGCAGCAGGCCGTAGGTGCCCATCTTCAGCAGGATGCCCGCCAGGATCACCGAGCCGGCCGTGGGCGCCTCCACGTGGGCGTCGGGAAGCCAGGTGTGGAACGGGAACAGGGGCACCTTGATGGCGAAGGCCAGCGCGAAGGCCACGAACAGCCAGGCCTGCTCGCCGTGGCTCAGGCTCAGGGCCAGAAAATCCTCCAGGGCCATGCTGCCGGCCAGGCGGTAGCAGTACAGGATGGCCACCAGCATGAAGACCGATCCCACCATGGTGTAGATGAAGAACTTCACCGAGGCGTAGATGCGGCGGTCGCCGCCCCAGATGCCGATGATGAAGTACATGGGGATCAGCATGGCTTCCCAGAAGATGTAGAACAGCAGCATGTCCCGCGCGAGGAAGGTGCCGATCATGGCCGCCTGCAGGAACAGCAGGAAGCCCATGGCCTCCCGCACCCGCGACGTGATGGCCTTCCAGGTGCTGAGGATGACCAGCGGCCCCAGGAACGTGGTGAGCAGCACCAGCCACAGGGACACGCCGTCCAGCCCGAGGGCGTAGTTGATCTTGCCGTCGCCCAGCCAGGCCGCCTTCTCCACGAACTGGTCCGCGGCCACGCCGGTCTGGAAGTGCCAGACCAGGTGCAGGCTCAGCACGAAGTCCACGAGCGCCACGCCCAGGGCCATGACCCGGGCCCAGGCGTCGCGCCGGCCCAGCAGCCAGACCAGCAGCGCGCCGGCCAGCGGCACGAAGGTCACCCAGGACAGGATGTGATCGGTCACGTAGGTCACGGTCCCTCCCCTAGCCCGCGAGGGTGAGATAGATGATGAACGCCGCGGCGCCCGCGGCGAAGGTCCACGCGTAGAAGCGCAGCATGCCGTTCTGGAAGAGCCGCACCAGCGCGCTGACGATGGAGACCAGGATGGCCGAGCCGTTGACCAGCAGGCCGTCGATGACCCCCGCGTCCACCACGCGGAACAGGACCTTGTCGCTCAGGGCGTAGCCCGGCTTGATCAGGGCGCCCTCGTAGAGTTCGTCCACGTAGTACTTGTTCAGCAGCACCTTGTGGGGGCCGCCGCCGGCGAAGCGGCGCGCCGACTCCGCGATGGCCGTGCGCTTGCTGTAGACGAACCAGCCCAGGAACAGGCCCAGCAGCGCCCAGGCCAGCGAGGCCGAGGCGAGGGTCCACTCCATGCGCACCTCGGCGGCGTGATCGTCATGGCCGCCGTGGGCGTCGGCCGCATGGGTCGTCGCAGGAGCGGCGTGCTCAGCGCCGTGGGCGTCGTGGGCGTCGGCAACGGCCAGATGCGCGCCGGCGCCCTCGTGGGCGGTCTCATGGTGGAACACCGGTTCCAGCCAGGCCTCGAACTGGTTGTGTCCGCCCATGAAGTGCGGGATGCCGATCCAGCCGCCCGCCAGCGACAGCACCGCCAGCACCACCAGCGGCAGGGTCATGCTCACCGGGGACTCGTGGATGTGGTGCTTGACCTCCTCGCTGGCGCGGTTCTCGCCGAAGAACGTCAGCGACACCAGGCGCATCATGTAGAAGGCCGTCAGGCCCGCGCCCAGGAAGCCCAGCGCCCACAGGCCCTGGTTGCCGCTGCTCCAGGCCTTCCAGAGGATCTCGTCCTTGCTGAAGAAGCCCGCGAAGGGGAACACGCCGGCCAGGGCCACCGTGCCGATCAGGAAGGTCCACCAGGTCACCGGCAGCTTCCGGCGCAGGCCGCCCATGAGCCGCATGTCCTGCTCGTTGCTCATGGCGTGGATGACCGAGCCCGAGCCCAGGAAGAGCAGGGCCTTGAAGAAGGCGTGGGTCATCACGTGGAAGATGCCCGCCGCGAAGGCGCCCACGCCGCAGGCCAGCATCATGTAGCCCAGCTGGGAGACCGTGGAGTAGGCCAGCACCTTCTTGATGTCGTTCTGGGTCAGGGCGATGGTCGCCGCGAAGAGCGCCGTGACGGCGCCGGTCACCGCGATCACGGTCATGGCCGTGGGGCTCTGCACGAAGAGGAAGCTCATGCGCGCGATCATGTACACGCCCGCGGTCACCATGGTGGCGGCGTGGATCAGGGCCGAGACCGGCGTGGGACCGGCCATGGCGTCGGGCAACCACACGTACAGGGGGATCTGGGCCGACTTGCCCGTGGCGCCGATGAAGAGCAGGATGCCCGCCAGCGTGGCCACCGGGGCCAGCAGGTGCGCGTGCTCGGCCAGCACCCGGAAGGAGAACAGCCCCTCGCCGTGGTGCAGCTCGGGCAGCAGCGTCGTGCCCAGCACGAACAGCCCCAGCAGGAAGCCGAAGTCGCCCACGCGGTTGACGACGAAGGCCTTCTTGCCCGCGGCCGCGTTGGCCTCCTCGCTGAACCAGAAGCTGATCAGCAGGTACGAGCAGAGCCCCACGCCCTCCCAGCCCACGAAGAGCATGAGGAGGTTCTCCCCCAGCACCAGCGTCATCATCGAGAAGATGAAGAGGTTCAGGTACGTGAAGAAGCGGTTGAAGCCGGCGTCGTGGGACATGTAGCCCAGGGAGTAGACGTGGATCAGGAAGCCCACGCCCGTCACCACCAGCGCCATCACGGCGCTGAGCTCGTCCATGACGAAGCCGATGTCCACGTGCAGGGGGCCCACCGTCAGCCAGCCGGCCAGGATGTCCTCCACCACGCGGTGGCCGGGCTCCATGTCCAGCAGGCCCAGGAAGACCTTCAGCGAGAGGGCGAACGACGCGCCCACGGCGCCGCAGGCGATCAGGCCCGCGAGCCGGCGCGGCATCACGCGCAGCGTCAGCCCGTTGACGGCGGCGCCGAGCAGCGGGATGAGGACGATCCACCTCAGAGCGGTATCCACGGCATCACTCCATCAGGGTCTTGAGACCATCGACGTCCACCGAGCGGCGCAGCCGATAGATCTCCACCAGGATCGCCAGCCCGATGGCCGCCTCCGCGGCGGCCACGGCGAAGTTCATCAGCACGAACACGTGGCCGGACAGGTCGCCCAGGGCGCGGCTGTACGCGGCGAAGACGATGTTCACGGCCGAGAGCATGATCTCGATGCTCATGAACATGATCAGGGTGTTGCGGCGCAGGAGGACGCCCGCCGTCCCGGTCAGGAACAGGGCGCCGGCCAGCACCAGGTAATGGGTCAGTCCTACCGCCACGGCTTGTCCTCCTCCTTGCGGCCCAGGGACAGGGCGCCGATGATCGCCACCAGCAGCACCAGCGAGATCACCTCGAAGGCCAGCAGGTAGCGGTTCAGCAGCAGCGAGGCCACCGCCTCCGCCGTGCCCGTGACCGCCGCCGCGCCGCCGAAGCCCGCGCCGCCGCCCCGCGCCAGCCAGGCCAGCAGGGTGACGGCCAGGGCGCCCGCGGGCAGCACCTGCACCGCCAGCGTCAGGGGCGACCGCCGCGCGCGCTCGTCCTTCAGCTCCGGCCCCTGCAGCATCATGATCACGAAGAGGAACAGCACCATGATGGCGCCCGCGTAGATCAGGATCTGCAGGATCGCCAGGAACGGCGCGGAGAGCAGGGCGAAGATGCCCGACGCGCACACGAAGCTGAACACCAGCCACACCGCGGCGTTGACCGCGCTGCGGCTGGTCACGGTCAGCACCGCGCCCGCCAGCATCAGCGCTCCGAAGACATAGAACAGGGCCGATTCCACCTTGGGCCTCCCCGTCGCGGCTACTTGGTGCCGTCCGTCGTATTGTTGAGCAGGAACTCCTTGTCCACGAAGAACGCCGCCCGGTTGTCGGCGCCGATCTCGTAGATGCCCGTGTCCATGCGGATGGCGTCGCACGGGCAGGCCTCCTCGCAGAGGCCGCAGTACACGCAGCGCAGCAGATCGATGTCGAAGCTCTGCGGGAACTTCTCGATGCTGGAATCCGGGTGCTCCCCCGCCACGATGTGGATGCAGTCGGCGGGACACGCCGTGCTGCACATCATGCAGGCCACGCAGCGGGGCGAGCCGTCGTCCCGCTGCATGAGGCGGTGCCGGCCGCGGAAGCGGCCGCTGTACTCGCGGTGCTCCTCCGGGTACTGCATGGTGGGCATCTCGCCCATGTGCAGGAGGTTGCGCACCACGTGGCGGATGGTGATGCCCAGGCCGCGGAAGATCTCGGGGAGATACATCCGCTCGGCCAGGGTCAGCTTCCCGCCGTAGGAGTGGACTTTCCTGTATGTCTGCATCGACCTCTCCCCCCGGGTGGGGTCGTTCCGATCTAGAAGACGGCCAGCCACACGGCCGTGATCACCAGGTTCACCAGCGCCAGCGGCAGCATGACCTTCCAGCCCAGGCCCATCAGCTGGTCGTAGCGGAAGCGCGGCAGCGTCCAGCGCACCCAGATGAAGAACCAGCAGAAGAAGACCACCTTGCCCACGAAGGCGCCCACCTGCAGCAGCGTGGCGGCCACCGACGCGGCCTGTGGCCCGATGGCCCAGGGCTTCAGGGCGAAGCCGGCGGCCACCAGCAGGGCCAGCACGCCGAAGATCACGCCCAGCAGTCCGGGCTCGCGGTCGCGGGCGTCGCCGAACTTGCCCTTCTCGCGGGCGGCGCGGCGCAGCAGCAGCAGCGAGGCCGCGCCCAGCACCGCGATCTTGAGCACCATCACCGCGGGCACCACCACGCCGGCGTTGGCCTCGATGACCTCGCGCGACAGCCAGGGGATGTTCCAGCCCCCGAAGAACAGCGTGGTGATCATGGCCGAGGCGATGACCATGTTGGTGTACTCGGCCATGAAGAACAGGGCGAACTTCATGGAGCTGTACTCCAGGTGGTAGCCCGAGACCAGCTCCGACTCGCCCTCGGGCAGGTCGAAGGGGTTGCGGTTGGTCTCGGCGAAGACGGCGGTGATGAAGAGCACCGCGCCCAGCGGCTGCACCACCACGCCCCAGGCGGGCAGGAAGCCCCAGAGCAGACGTCCCTGATCCGCCACGATCTCCGTCAGGCGCAGGCTGCCCGAGATCAGGATCAGGCCCATGATGGCCAGGCCCATGCTGATCTCGTAGCTGATCATCTGCGACGACGAGCGCAGCGCGCCCAGGAACGTGTACTTGTTGTTGGAAGCCCAGCCGCCCATGACCACGCCGTAGGTGCCCAGGCTGGCGATGGCCAGGATGTAGAGGATGCCCACGTCCAGATCCGCCACCACCAGCGGGAAGCGCTGGTCCCCCACCTGCAGGTAGTCGCCGAAGGGCAGCACCGCATAGGTCAGCAGCGACACGAAGAACACCAGGAACGGCGCCAGGGCGTACAGCCCGCCGTGCACCTGGGCCGGCCGCACGTCCTCCTTGAACAGGAGCTTGAGCACGTCGGCGATGGGATGCACCAGGCCGCCCAGGCGGATGCCCGCCACGCTGGCGCGGTTGGGGCCGGTGCGGTCCTGGATGAAGGCCGAGCCCTTGCGCTCCGCCCAGATCAGCACCGGGACCAGGCCCAGGATCACCGCGAGCAGGAAGGCGATCTTGGCCAGGGTGGCGGCCGCCAGTTCGATCATCGTTCACCTCCGGCGCCGCTGGCCGCCCCGGCGGGGACGGCGCCCGCGGCGGGCAGGGCGTTGAGGTCCAGTCCGGACACGGCGGGCACGCGTTCGGCCACCCAGCGGCGCAGGGCCGGCAGGCCGGCGGGCGCGTCCTCGGCGCCGGACTCGCGCAGCCAGTCGGCCAGCAGGCGCCAGTCCTCGCGGGCCTGCTCGGGCCTGGCCACGGCGCGGCGGGACGCCTGCACGCGGCCCTGGCGGTTGACCAGCAGGCCGTCGCGCTCGGCCCAGGCGCTCACGGGCAGCACCACGGCCGCCGCCTCGCTGGTGGCGTTGCGGTGGGTGCCCAGGTAGATCAGCGGCCGGCCGCCCACGGCGGCCAGGAAGCCCTCGGCCTCGGCGGCGGGATCGCCGCCGTAGACCAGCACCGCGCCCTTGGTCCCCTTGATCAGGCCGATCAGGGCGCCGGCGTCGTGCTGGGGCAGGCCGGTCCAGTCCAGGGCCGCGCGGTTGGGGGTCTTGTCCGCGTCGATGAGGATGGCGTCGCCCTCGCCCCGCCCCGCCGTGCTCACGCCGCCGCTGCGGGGGGCGTCGCCGGCCAGGGCCGCGAAGAGCGCCAGCTCCTCCAGGGTCTGCTGCGGCGAGGCGATCCAGGCGCCCGGAGCGCCGGCCTCCTTCACCGCCGCCAGGGCCTCGGCCCAGGGAACCTCCACCTGACCGCCGTCGCGGCGCAGCAGGGGCGCGGCCAGGCGCTTCTCCGAGTGCACGGAGCGGTAGGTGAGCCGGCCCTGGTCGCACATCCAGGGCCCGTTGACCTCGCGGTTCAGCTCGGGCTTCAGGCGATAGATGCGGTCGCCCTCGTGGTCCACGCGCACGCTGCAGCCGGTGGCGCAGCCGTGGCAGACCGTGCGGGTGCTCTTGAGCAGCCACACGCGCTTCTTGAAGCGGAAGTCGCGGCTGGTCAGGGCCCCCACGGGGCAGATGTCCACCGTGTTGAGGCTGTAGGCGTTGCTCAGCTCCTTGCCCGGGGCGATGCCGATCTCCGCGCGGTCGCCGCGCTGGAAGATGCCCAGCTCCGAGGTGCCGGTCACCGTGTCGCAGAAGCGCACGCAGCGGCTGCAGAGCACGCAGCGTTCCTTGTCCAGGATCACGTGGGGTCCGATGACCTGGGCCTTGGCCTTGTGCACCTTGTCCCGCTTCTCCACCTCGGACTCGTACAGGCCGTAGTTCATGTACTGGTCCTGCAGGCCGCACTCGCCGGCCTGGTCGCAGATGGGGCAGTCCACCGGGTGGTTGATCAGGTGCATCTCCAGGATCTGCTGGGACGCCTTCCGCACCCGCTCGCTGCGCGTGTGCACCACCATGCCGTCGCGCACCGTGGTGTTGCACGCGATGGTGAGCTTGGGCATGCCCTCCACCTCCACCTGGCAGAGGCGGCAGACGCCGGCAACCGGCAGGTCCGGGTGGTAGCAGAAGTGCGGCAGGGCCTCGCCGCGGGCCTCGCGGCAGGCGTCGAAGAGCAGCGTTCCCGCGGGGAACTGCAGCTCCTGCCCGTCGATCTTGACTGTGACCATCGTCTGCTCCTGGGCCATCGTCAGCTCCTGTATTCCCGCGCCCAGCGGGTCTGGGGACCGTCCTGGTCCTCCCCCGCCACCAGGGCCTCGAACTCGGATCGGAACTTCTGCAGGAAGGACCGCATGGGCATCACCGCGGCGTCGGACAGGGGGCAGATGGTCAGCCCGGCCATGCCCTCGCACACCTTCTCGATCAGCGCCAGGTCCTCGGCCGTGCCCTCGCCGCGGCGCAGCTTGCGCACCAGCTTGTGCAGCCAGCCCGTGCCCTCGCGGCAGGGCGTGCACTGGCCGCAGGACTCGTCCCAGTAGAAGTGCATGAGCACCTGGATCAGCTCCACCATGTCGCAGCGCTCGGGGATGATGATCATGCCGCCGGAGCCCAGCATGGTGCCGGCCGCGCCGCAGGACTCGTAGTCCAGGTCGATGCCCATGGCCTCGTCGGCGGTCAGCACGGGCACCGAGCTGCCGCCCACGATCACGGCCTTGAGCTTCTCGCCGTCGGCCATGCCGCCCAGCCAGTCGTGGAAGAACTCCTTGAACGGCAGGCCCAGCGGGATCTCGTGCACGCCGGGGTTGCGCACCGGGCCGCTCACGCTGAACAGCTTGGTGCCCGCGGACTTCTCCGTGCCGAACTTGCGGTACTCCGCGGCGCCGTTGGTCACGATGTGCGGCACCGCCGCCACCGACTCCACGTTGTTGACCACCGTGGGCTTGTCCAGGAAGCCCTGCACGGCGGGAAACGGCGGCTTGATGCTGGGCTGGCCCTTGCGGCCGGTCACCGAGTTGATCAGCCCGGTCTCCTCGCCGCAGATGTAGGCGCCGGCTCCCTTGTGCACGATGACCTGCAGGTCGTAGCCGCTGCCCAGGATGTCCTTGCCCAGGTAGCCCTTTGCGTAGGCCTCGTCCACGGCGGCCTGCATGCGGTCGATGAGCCAGCCGAACTCGCCGCGGATGTAGATCACGCAGAGGCTCGCACGCACGGCGTAGCTGGAGATGATGCTCCCCTCCAGCACCAGGTGCGGGTCGTAGTCCATGAGGAAGCGGTCCTTGAAGGTGCCGGGCTCGGACTCGTCGGCGTTGACCATGAAGTACACGGTCTCGGCGTCCTTGGGCACGAAGCCCCACTTCACGCCCGTGGGGAAGCCGGCGCCGCCGCGGCCGCGCAGGCCCGCCTCCTTGACCTCCTCGATGACCTTCTCGCGCCCCTGCTGCAGGGCCTTGCGCAGGGCCGCGTAGCCGCCCTCGGCCTCGTACACGGCCAGCTTGTGGGCGTCGCGGCGTCCGAAGCGCTTGGAGAGGATCTTGTACTGCTCGTGGCTCATCCTAGGCCTCCAGCTCCCGGTCGGTGTCCGGGCGCAGGGGTTCGCCCTTGCGCATGCTCTCCAGGACGGCGTCGCACTTCTCCGGGGTGAGGTGCTCGTACAGGTGCTTGCCCACCTGCATGCAGGGCCCCATGCCGCAGGCCCCCAGGCACTCCACGCCCTCCAGGGCGAACTTGCCGTCGGCGGTGGTCTCGCCCAGCCGCACGCCCAGCTTCTTCTCCAGGTGGGTCAGCACCGTGCGCGCGCCCATGATGTGGCAGCTGATGTTGTGGCAGACCTGCAGCACGTGCTCGGCCTGGGGCGTCTCGCGGTACATGAAGTAGAAGCTCAGCACCTCGCGGATCTTGGCCTCGCTGAGCTCCAGCTCGCCGGCGAGCCAGGTCACCGCGGCGTCGCTCACGTGGCCGTGGCGGTCCTGGATGATCCAAAGCGCCGGCATCACCGCGCTGCGCTTGGTGGGGTACTGGGCCAGCAGCGCGTCGAAGCGCGTGCGGTCCTCCCCCTCCAGCGCGAATGTCTTGCCGTCGTTCAGCGGAGTGCTCATGACAGCGGGGTCCTTTCCTTAGCGGTCCAGTTCGCCGGCGATGATGTTGATGCTGCCCAGGATCGCCACGGCGTCGGGGATCATCAGGCCCTTGATCATCTCGCTGTAGGCCGAGAAGATGGAGAAGCAGGGAGGCCGCACCTTCACGCGGTACGGGCGGCCCGAGCCGTCGCTCACGCAGTAGAAGCCCAGCTCGCCGTTGCCGCCCTCGCCGAAGCCGTAGGCCTCGCCGGCGGGAACCTTGATGCCCTCCATGATCAGCTTGAACTGGTTCATCACGCCCTCGATGCTGCCGTACACCTCCTCCTTGGGAGGCATGGCCACCGCGGGGTCGTCCACCAGGATGGGGCCGCCGGGCAGGCCGCGCTGCAGGGCCTGGCGGATGATGCGGGCGCTCTGGCGCATCTCCTCGATGCGGCACATCACGCGGTCGAAGGTGTCGCCGTTCTCCCCCACGGGCACGTCGAAGTCGAAGTCCTCATAGCCGCCCATGGGCGCGTGCTTGCGCAGGTCGTAGGCCAGGCCGGTGGCGCGCAGGCAGGGACCGGTGAAGCCCCAGTCCAGGGCCTGCCGCGTGGTCATCACGCCCACGCCGCGGGTGCGGTCCTGGAAGATGCGGTTGCGGGCCACCAGGCCCACCACCTCCGCGATGGCCGTGTCCAGCTTGAGCAGGTTGGTCTCCACGGCGGCCTCGAAGCCGTCGAAGACGTCGTAGCCCAGGCCGCCGATGCGCGAGAAGTTCACCGTGAGGCGCGAGCCGCAGAGGGGCTCCAGCACGTCGTAGTAGATGCCCTCGCGCACGTTGTAGAAGTACCAGTAGTTGGTCAGGGCGCCGATGTCCACGAGGTTGGTGCACACGCAGACCAGGTGGTCGATGATGCGCGCCAGCTCGTTGGTGATGATGCGCACCATGCGCGCCCGGGGCGGCGCCTCCACGCCCAGCATCTTCTCCACGGCCTGGCTGTAGATCACGTTGTTCAGCGATGCGGACACGTAGTTCAGCCGGTCCGTGTAGGGCATGACCTGGGACCAGGTGTGGTCCTCGGCCTCCTTCTCGAAGCAGCGGTGCAGATAGCCGATCTCGGACTTGGCGTCCACCACCGTCTCGCCGTCCAGCAGCAGCTCGATGCGCAGGCAGCCGTGGGTGGCCGGATGGCTGGGTCCCATGTTGACCGTGAGCAGGTCCGAGGGGTGGGTGATGCCGCTGGCGGCGTCGGCGCGGGCCACGGCCTGGGCCACGTGGGCGTCGTCGATGAGCTTCTCCGGCTCGCCCAGGAACTGCCCCCGCTCGATGGGATAGTCCTTGCGCAGGGCGTGCCCCTCGAACTCGTGGTGCGTCAGGATGCGGCGCAGGTCCGGGTGCCCGCGGAAGGGCACGCCGTAGAGGTCCCACACCTCGCGCTCGGCCCAGTTGGCGGAGCTGTACACGTCGCTCACCGTGGGGACGTCCTGCCCCTCCTCCGCGCGCACCTTCACGTTCACGCGGCCCTTGTTGGCGATGGAGCGGAACAGGTAGTTGACCTCGAAGCGCTCGGGGGCGTCGCGGTGGTCGGGGTGCTCGCTGAGGTCCACGCCCACCACGTCCAGCAGCAGCTCGCAGCCCTCGCGGTCGCGCAGGTGGCGCGCCACCCGCGGCAGGTCCTCGCGGTCCACCAGCACCCACTCGTCGCCGTGGTTCTGCCCCTGGCCGCGCACGGCGTCGCCCAGCGCACCCTTGAGGTTCTCGACCAGCTTACGGCTCATGCGTCCCTCCCGCTCACGAGGCGGCCTTGCGGCCGTGGCGTTCGGCGGAGGGGACCAGCCCCTCCTGCTCCACCTTCTTCTGCAGCGCCACCAGTCCGTGCAGCAGGTTCTCGGGCGTGGGCGGGCAGCCGGCCACGTAGTAGTCCACGGGGATCACCTTGTCGATGCCCTGCAGCGTGGAGTAGTTGTTGTAGAAGCCCCCGCTGCAGGCGCACACGCCCATGCTGATGACCCACTTGGGCTCGCACATCTGGGCGTAGATGGTCTTGAGGATGGGCACCTGCTTGTAGCTCACGGTCCCCGCCACGATGAGCAGGTCCGACTGGCGCGGCGAGAAGCGCACGGCCTCGGCGCCGAAGCGGCTGATGTCGTTGTACGACGACACGGTGCTCATGAACTCGATGGCGCAGCAGGCGGTGCCGAAGGGCAGCGGCCAGAGGCTGTACTTGCGCCCCCAGTTCACGGCCTGGCGCAGGCGCGTGGAGAGAACGTTGCCGGGCTGGTCCAGGGCTACTGCCATTCCAGCCCCCCTTTCTTCCAGACGTAGACGAAGCCGACGACCAGGATGCTCAGGAACACGCCCATCTCCCCCAGGGCGAACAGGGCCTGCCCGTTCTCCACGTACTGCCGGTAGAGGATGGCCCAGGGGTAGAGGAACACGGCCTCCAGATCGAACAGCAGGAACAGCAGGGCCACCAGGAAGAAGCGCACGAAGAAGCGGATCTGCACCGAGCCGCGGGCCGGGATGCCGCACTCGTAGACCGTGGCCTTGAGGTCCGTGGGCTTCTTGGGACCGAGCGCGTAGCTCAGGTAGAGGAAGAGGCCGGCCATCACGGCGGCCAGGCCCACGACGATCAGCAGGGGGAGCGACTGTTCGGCCATGGCAGGCTCCAGCGAAGCGGTTTCCGCGCGAAAACCCTTGAAAAACCAGGAGATCGCGACGATTCTTGTTGAGGATTTCACATCCCGAGGGCCAAAGCTAACATACATTCGAAACCTGTCAACTTCGCTGTTGGGAACGGGCTGCGCGGGGCGCGGAGGAGGTCGGAGGGGCGATGATCGTCTGGCTGAACGGAACCTGCCTGCCCGCCGCGGAGGCCGCCGTGCCCCTGCTGGACGGCGGCTATCTCTACGGCGACGGCGTTTACGAGACGTTCCGGGTCTACGGCGGCCGACCCTTCGACCTGGCCGGCCATCTGGCGCGCATGGCCCGCAACCTGGAGGCCCTGGAGTACCGCTGGCGGCCCGAGGCCGGCGCCGTCCACGACGCCCTCTCCCAGGTGCTGAAGGCCAACGGCTGGGAGCGCGCGGACGCCCGCGCCCGCCTCACCGTCAGCCGTGGGGCGGATCCCGACGACCCCATGCCCCTGAGCGGCCACCCGGACCTCTCCCCCACGGTCTCCCTGGTGGTCCGCGCCCTGGGCGGACGCGAGGACGGCTGGCAGCGCGACGGCATCGCCCTGCTCTCCATGCCCGCGGCCTACGCGCGCGGCAACTTCCCGCACCTGAAGACGCTGAACTCCCTGCCCACCGTCACCGCCCTGCGCCGCGCCCGGGCCGCCGGCTGCGACGAGGCCCTCCTGGTGGACGCCGAGGGCCGCGTGCTGGAGGCCGCCACCAGCAACGTCTTCCTGGTCCGCGGCCGGGCCCTGGTCACCCCGCCCCTGGAGCTGGGTCTGCTGGCCGGACGCACCCGCGCCCTGGTCCTGGACGGCGCCGCCGCCCTGGGCCTGGAGGTGCGCGAGGAGGCCTTCGGCCCCGCGGAGCTGGCCGCGGCCGACGAGGCCTTCCTCTGCGGTTCGGTCAAGGAGGTGGTCCCGGTCACGGCCGTGGACGGCCGGCCGGCCGGCGGCGGCCGCCCCGGTCCGGTCACGCGCAAGGTGCAGGAGGCCTACCGGGCCCACGTGCGCGCCGGGCTGGAACGCGAAACGCGGCCGGAGGGACCGGAATCGAGGCCCGGTAACGAGCCGTAGCCGAAGCCGGCGGCGTTCCGCAACCCTGATCTCGGTTCCTCCAGCCGCGTCTGGAGACGGGTGACACTACGGTATCGGTTCCCCGGCCCCTAGTACTCGATGGAGTTGTAGTCCAGGGGTTGATCGCGGTCGTTCCGCACGTTCGGCGGCGGCGCGTGCTCATCGCGCTCGGGCCGGTCGTACTGGCGCGGGGGCGGCGCGTTCTCCAGGGCGATGCGGTTCTTGATCTCCGAGAGATCGTAGTACTCGTCCGACGCGGCGATCAGGTCCGTGCTGGTCATCTCGCGCAGGGCGCAGACCTCCACGTGCTTGCCGCGGCGCGCCACGGCCTCCACCAGGGGCACGTAGTCGCCGTCGCCGGTGCAGATGATGACCGTGTCCATGCCCTCGAGCATCTCGAAGACGTCGATGGCCATCTCCATGTCCAGGTTGCCCTTGGTCAGCCGCTGGGGGATCTCCCCGTCCGGGCCGATCTTGATCTCCTTCGTGATCACGGTGAAGCCGTTCAGCTTCAGGAAATTGACGAAGTCGATCTTGCCCGCGGACTCGTGGGAGATGGCCGTGTAGAAGTGGGCCCGGATCAGGCGGCGGCCGTCGGCCAGCATCTTGCACATCTTCAGGTAGTCCAGGCGCACGCCCATGTGCTTGGCGCTGTAATGGATGTTCTCGCCGTCGATGAAGATGCCGACGCGCTCGTTGGGGTTGTGGTTGTACATGGAATCGACCTTTCGTTCATGATCGCGTCGCCGCGGGGGGATATGGCGGCGGCGCGGGGCAGGGGACCCCGGAGAGGGCTTCCGGGGCATCGGGCGAGTCGCCAAGATAGACGACCCCAGGAACCCGAGCAAGCCCGCCCAACTGAAAACCCGTCATGTTTTCGTCATTCCGATCCGGGTCCGCGCTGGCGGGTTCCGGGTCCGGATCCTAAGTTTCGCGGACGGATGTGCCATGACCATCGCCGCGCCCCGCCCAGGGCCGCGGCCCCTTCCCCAGGCTCCGGAGGACCGTGATGCAGAAGCTCGTGGAGTGCGTGCCCAACATCAGCGAAGGACGCGACCAGGCCGTGATCGACGCCGTGACGGCGGTCATCGGGGAGGTCGACGGCGTCGCCCTGCTGGACGTGGATCCGGGCGCGGACACCAACCGCACGGTCATCACCTTCATCGGCGCGCCGGCGCCGGTGGCCGAGGCCGCCTTCCGCGTGGTGCGCAAGGCCGCCCAGCTCATCGACATGACCCGCCACACGGGCGCCCACCCCCGCCACGGCGCCACCGACGTGTGCCCCTTCGTGCCGGTCAAGGGCGTGACCATGGCCGAGTGCGCGGAGCTGGCCCGCCAGGTGGGCCGCCGCATCGGCGAGGAGCTGGGCATCCCCGTCTACCTCTACGAGGAGGCGGCCTCCCGGCCCGAGCGCCGCAATCTTGCCGACGTGCGCAAGGGCGAGTACGAGGCCCTGTCCCGCAAGCTGGGCACCGAGGCCTGGACGCCGGATTTCGGCCCCAACGCCTGGAACGACGCCACCGCCCGCAGCGGCGTGACCACCGTGGGCGCCCGCGGCTTCCTGGTGGCCTACAACGTGAACCTGAACACGCGCAGCAAGAGCGTGGCCCAGCAGATCGCCCTGGACGTGAAGGAGGCGGGCCGCGCCGCCCGCGACGCTGCGGGCGAGATCGTCCGCGACGCCGCCGGCAACCCCGTGCTGGAGCCCGGCCCCTACCGCCTGGAGGCCTGCAAGGCCGTGGGCTGGGTCATCCCCGAGTACGACCGCGCCCAGGTCAGCATGAACCTGGTGAACACGGCGGTCACCAAGCCCCACCAGGCCTTCGAGGCCTGCCGCGCCAGCGCCCGCGACCGCGGCGCCCGCGCTACCGGCAGCGAGCTGGTGGGCCTGATCCCCGAGGGCGACCTGCTGGCCGCCGGCAAGCACTTCCAGCGCCAGGCCGGCGAGTCGCCGGGGCTGCCCCGCCGCCAGCTCCTGGAGACGGCCATCCAGAGCCTGGGCCTGCGCGAGCTGGGCCCCTTCGATCCGGCGGAGAAGGTCATCGAGTACCGCGCCGGCATGGTGGACGGCCCGCTGGTGTCCATGACCGCCCGCGAGTTCGCCGACGAGCTGAGCACGGACTCCCCCGCGCCCGGCGGCGGCTCGGTGGCGGCCCTGGGCGCCGCCAACGCCGCGGCCCTGGCGGCCATGGTGGGCAACCTCACCGTGGGCAAGAAGAAGTACCCGGACGTGCAGGACCGCGTGAAGGCCGTCGCCGAGCGCGGCCAGGACCTCAAGGACTTCTTCCTGCACGCCGTGGACGCGGACACCGACGCCTTCAACCGCGTCATGGACACCTTCCGCCTGCCCAAGGACACGCCGGAGCAGCAGAAGGCCAAGGCCCTGGCCACGGCCGCGGCCACCCGCGAGGCCACCCGCGTGCCCCTGTCGGTGCTGGAGGCCCTGCCCGAGGTGATCGAGCTGGCGGCGGAGATCGGCCGCATCGGCAATGCGGCCTCGCTCAGCGACGCCGGCGTGGCCGTGCTCATGGCCCTGGCCGCCGCCGAGGGCGCCTACTACAACGTGCTGATCAACCTGGACGGACTGAAGGCCCTGGACCAGAGCGGTGAGCCGGAGTTCTTCGCCGCCACCCGCAAGGCGGCGTCCGCGGCCATGGCCCGCTGCGAGGCGCTGGCCGCCGAGGCCCGCGGCGCGGTGCGCCAGCAGCTGGAGGACGCCCTGGACTGAGCGGCCGTCTGCCGAGGAACGATGAAGGGGCGCCCCTCAGGGAGCGCCCCTTTTTTCAGCATGGGCGCGGCGCGTCTCTCAGCGCCAGGCGCGCTTGAGCTGCCCGAAACCGACCGTCTCGCCCGCCGTGACCGTGTCCTCGAGCTGGAACACCCCGCTGAAGACCTCCGGGCCGTCGCCGTAGAAGCCCCAGAACCGGGCCTCCACGCCGTCGTCGCCGAAGGCGTCGAAGATCAGGTGGCCCTGGCCGGACGCCACCACCAGGTCCGCCGCCGCGCCGTCGATCCAGGCCTGGATCAGCGCGGCGTCCGCCGCCAGGGAGATCGCCCCGGGGGCCACGTCCTGCAGCATGACGAAGCGCGCGTCATAGCCCAGCCACCAGTCGTAGGGTTGCGCCGGGAACGGTCGCGCATCGTCCGGGATCCAGAACACGAAAACGTCGGTGGTGGCGGCGCCGGGATGGTCGGCCACGCCCAGCGCCAGGAAGAGGGAACCGTCGCCGGCGGCGTCGCCCACCCGGGCCGCGAAGCCGCGCGCGGCGGCGCTGGGGGCCAGGACATCGTCCAGCGGACCCGTCACGGCGTGATGCTGCAGGGTGTCGGGGTGCGCTTCGTCGGTGATGTCGAGGACGGCCACCTCGAGGGCGCCCTGGCCGTAGATCATGGTCTGGGCATGGACTGCGGCGGAGAGCAACAGCAGGACGCCGAGGGTCCTTGCGAGGAATGCGGTTCGTGACATGGCTGCTCCGATCGCTCATGGATACGGTCATGGAGCTCGGGTCGGGGATCTCAACGCCAGCGCCGCTTCACCTCTCCCAGGCTCAGGGACTCGCGGCCGGTCACGCCGTCGCCCAGGCTGAAGACGCCGTCGCCCACGCTCACGGCGATCAGCGGATCGTCCCGGTCCAGCAGGGTGCCGCTGAAGACGCCGGCCACGCCGCCCGCGTCCAGCGTGGTCAGCTCGATGGCGCCACCCACGGAGACCAGCACGTGGTCCGCCGCCACCGATTCCAGCAGGGCGGTCAAGGCCTCCACCGAGAGCTCGTCGGGGATGTCCGACGCCGAGGCGCCCAGCACCAGCACGAACGCGGCATCCAGCGTGGCCGGACTGATGGTCCACACCCCGGGACCGGGCAGGGCGTCGCCCTCGCCGTGCACGGCGACCACGGCCACGTCCACCACGCCGGGCGTGCCGGTGGCGGTCACGCCGGCGGCGGCCACCAGCCACTCCCCGTCCATCACGCCGGTCAGGCCGCCCACGCCGGTCTCGGCCGGCGTACCCGGGCCGTCGGGCCAGAGGTCTCCGGCGGCGGCGAAGCTGCCAGAGACGGGGCCGAAGGTGAACTGCTGGTAGCTCAGGGACACGTCGCCGCCGGTCCACAGCGTGGCGGCGGGGGCGGCGGCGGCCGGCAGCAGGAACGCGAGGACGGCGAGGGTGCGCAGGGTCACGGGGCATCTCCCGGTTGAGGTGTCCCCTGATTCTAGCGCAGGAATCGCGAGTTGACCAGCCGTCGGCGCCTCCCTAGAGTTCACGGGACGTTCCGGCCCCCGCATCCCCTCCAGCGACAAGGAGCCCCCATGGCCGCACCCGCGCCCTCGGACCAGCAGCAGAGTCCGCTCCAGCAGATCACCCAGCCGTTCATCGACCTCGTCCACGCGCCGCGCGCCCTCTGGGGCATCAACCTGGCGTACTTCCTGGAGGGCTGGGTCTACTTCGGCATGCTGGGCTACCTGGCCATGCACTTCTCGGACTTCGTCTTCCAGGGCGTGCCGGACCCGGACGTGAACTCCCACCACATGGTCATGGTGCTCACGGCGGGCATCACCATCTCCATGTTCTTCCTGGGCTCGGTGGCCGACAAGTGGGGCGTGCGCAACGCGCTGCTGGCGGCCTTCGGCTTCCTGCTGGCGGGGCGCATCATCTGGTCGGCGGCGCCCTTCGTGTTCCCGGAGACGGGCCTGTGGAGCAACATGCACCTGATGACCATGGCGGGCATCCTGCTGGTGGTCATCGGCTACGGCATGTACCAGCCCGCGGCCTACGCTGGCGTGCGGCAGTTCACCAGCCCCAAGACCGCGGCCATGGGCTACGCCATGCTCTACGCCCTGATGAACCTGGGCGGCTTCCTGCCCGCCGGCTTCTCGGTGGTGCGCAACGCCATCGGCATCACGGGCGCCTTCTGGGTCTACACGGTCATCACGGCCATCGCGCTGACGCTGACCTACCTGATCCTCACGCCGCGGGTGGAGCGCGACGCCATCGCCCAGGCCAAGGCGGAGTCGGCGGCCATGGAGGCCAAGGACCAGGCTCAGGACGACGCAGCCAAGACCGCCGCCGCCGCGGCCGCGATCAAGACCCGCCTGGCTCCGCACATGTACGGCGTGCTGCTGGGCGTGGCCGCCGCGTGCTGGTTCCTCATCCCGGCCCCCTTCCACTGGGCCGGCGCCGCCTTCGTGGCGCTGGCGGCCATCTTCCTGCTGGCGCCGGACGCCCTGGGACCGGCCTACCGCTGGCTGGCCAACCACCCCCTGGGCGACCTGAAGTTCTTCTTCTTCATCTTCGCCCTGATCCCGGTGCAGACCCTGTTCACCTACAACTGGCTCATCCTGCCCCAGTACCTGGAGCGCGCGTTCGAGGGCGGGTTCGTGGGCAACAACTTCGAGTTCTTCGCCAACCTGAACCCCATCCTGATCTTCGTGGCCGTGCCCATGATCGCCGCCATCACCCAGAAGCGCGACGTGTACGGCATGATGATCGTGGGCACCATGGTCATGGCCGCGCCGGCCTTCCTGCTGGCGGCGGACACCAGCGTGGTCACCCTGCTGGGCTACCTCTTCATCATGACCATCGGCGAGGCCATGTGGCAGCCGCGCTTCCTGCAGTACGCGGCGGAGATCGCGCCGGAGGGCCGCACCGGCGCCTACATGGGCGTGGCCCAGTTCCCCTGGTTCCTGACCAAGATGCTGGTTCCCCTGTACTCGGGCGTGATGCTGCAGAAGTACGTGCCCAGCGAGGGTCCGCGGAACCCCGAGGCCATGTGGCTGATCTTCGCGGTGATCGCCATGAGCAGCACGGTCATGCTCATCGTGGCCAAGGGCTGGGTGGGACGCGGCTTCAAGACCAAGGCCTGATCCGCAGCGCCGCCGGAACGCAGCGAGGGCGCCTTCCCGCCGGGGAGGCGCCCTCGTGCATGCAGCGGAGGCGGCCGTCTAGCGCTCGGCCTCGCGCCGGTCGTTGGAGCCGTAGCCGTAGTACTTGTGGTCGTGGTAGTAGGGCAGCACCTCGCCCAGGTTGTTGGCCACCACGCCCACGATGTTGGCGCCCACGCCCTTGAGGATGCCGATGCCGCGTTCGGCGAGCTCGCGCGGCGTCTGGCCGGCCATGACCAGGTAGAGCACGCCGTCGGCCTCCTCCACGAACTGCACCGGATCGCTCACCGGCACCACGGGCGGGCAGTCCAGCAGCACGATGTCGTACTCGGACTTCAGGCGCAGCATCACCTGGCGGATGCGGCCCTCCTCCAGCAGCACGCTGGGCTCGTCGCCGGGGGTGCCGGCGGGCAGGAACCAGAGGTTGTCCAGGTGCGTGGCGCGGGGGTAGACGGGCTCCTTGGCTCCGGCCAGCAGCTCGGCCAGGCCGGGCGACTTGTGGACGTTGAAGACCGTGTGCTGCACCGGCCGGCGCATGTCGCCGTCCACCAGCAGCACCTTCTTGCGCAGGTGATTGGCCAGCACCTGCGAGAAATGCAGGGAGAAGAGGCTCTTGCCCTCCCCCCGCTCGCTGCTGGTCACCATGATCATGCGCTTGCGGTCCAGGTCCAGCGTGCGGTTGAGGCGGATCATGATCCGCCGCAGCTCGATGGCCATGGGCGATTCGATGTCGAACGCCGGACGTTCCTTCTTCTTGGCAGCTGCCACGCGGTCCTCCCGGTCAGGCCGTCAGCTTGGGGTAGAGCCACAGGAAGCCCACGGCCGCCAGCACCAGCACCGCCACGATCATCAGCACCCAGCGCAGGATGCGCCGGCGCCGGTAGGCCTCGAAGGGGCCGTCCTTGATCTGGGGCAGCGTGCCGATCACGGTCACGCCCAGGGTCTTCTCGATCTGTCGCACGGACTTGAAGGAGCGGTCCAGCATCTCCGCCAGCAGCACCAGGCCCACGCCGATGGCCAGGGCCAGCGCGCCGCCCATGACGCCCAGCTTCTTCTTGTCGGGCTCCACCGGATACAGCGGCGGACGCGGCTCGTCGTAGATCTCCATCTGGTAGCCGATGGCGGACATGTTGGCCGCCAGGCTCAGGTTCTGCCGCCGGATGTCCGAGTCCAGCGTGCCCAGCATGTCCTGGGCGCTCTGCACCTCGCGCAGCAGGCGGCTCAGGGTGGCCGACTGCTCCGGCTGCCGCGTCATGAAGCGGCGGTAGGCGGCGATGTTGTCGTCCAGGGACTGGACCACGCCCTGCAGGATGTCCAGGTAGAGGGCGTCGTACAGGTAGCGCGACACGGCGGTACGGGACATGATGCTCATCTGCCCGTACTCCTCCTCCGTACGGCGGCCGATGAGATCGTCCAGCGCCACGCGCGAGGTGCCCAGCAGGGTCTGGTCGCGGCCGCGGCCGCTGTCCGTGAACTGCGCCACCGCGAAGTCGGTCTCCATCTCCGTGAGCTCGTCCATCAGGTCGCTCACGCTGGGCTCGCCCTTGAGGTCCACCAGGAAGCGGTCCACCGTGGGCAGCACGGCCACGGCCTCGGTGCGCTGGGGGCCCATCTTGTTCTGGCGGTCGGACTGGATCTGGGTGCGCAGCCGCGTCAGCACGTCCGCCGCGCGGGCCAGGTTGGCCTCGTTCACCGGATTGCCGCCCAGGGACGAGTTGACCATGGTCCGCTGGAACTCGGACAGCCGGTTCTGGGCCTCGCGCAGGTTCTGCTCGTAGATCTCGCGCTGGTCCGAGAGGAAGTCGCGCTCCGACTCCCCCTGCTCCAGCCGCGAGGCCTGCTCCTCCGCCAGGAAGCGGTGCACCACCTCGTCCACCAGGGTGTAGACCAGCTCCGGATCCGTGTGGCGCACGCTCACGCGGTAGATGAAGGCGTCCACCGAGCGCACGTGGATCATCTTCTCGATCTGGCGCGCCGTGGCGGCCACGTGGGCCTTCTCCTTGTCCGGCGACAGCACCGCCGGCACGGCCCCCTCCGTCATGAGCGACGGATGGTGGTGCAGGTCCAGGTCCCGCACCACGCCCTGCAGGAACTTGGGACTGACGATGGTGGTGCGGATCAGCGTCTCGGTCTCCCGCTCCGCGTAGCGCGAGCGGGTGTAGCGGGGCACGCCCTCCTGGATGGTGCGCGAGGCGGATTCGTTGCGCACCACCCGGATCTCGCCGCTGGACTGGTAGATGGGCTGCATGGTGCGGATGGCCACGTACGCCATGCCCAGGCAGAGCACGAAGGGCACCACGAAGAGCCACTTGCGCCGCAGGAAGAGGCGCAGGATGTCCATGGGATTGAACGGAGATC
Source organism: Candidatus Krumholzibacteriia bacterium (assembly GCA_035447065.1). GTDB lineage: Bacteria > Krumholzibacteriota > Krumholzibacteriia > LZORAL124-64-63 > LZORAL124-64-63 > CALEMW01. The sequence continues at coordinate 9,513 of DAOTGJ010000006.1, read as the reverse complement.
CGCCCTGCTGCTCGTCGTCCAGAAAATCGTCCATGAGCTCCCGTTTCCGTTGGTCCGATGGCGCGAGAATCCGCATAGGCTATCCGAACACCCCTGCGGAGGCAACGATTCATGGCTCCGCGCGGCGACGATTCGGCCCGCGGCCGTCCCCGCGCGGCGTCGTCGGCCCGCGGCCGGGCCCCGGCAGCCCGTCCTCTTCGGCGGGCACGGGACTGGCTTGACCGCGGGCATGACCCAACACCGATTCCGCGCTCCGATTCCCATCGCCGTCGCCGCGGTCCTCGCGGCGCTGCTGCCCCTGCCCGGCTGCGGCGAGCGGCCCCTGGCGCCCGCGGCCGCCACCGAGGCCCGCCTGGAGCTGCCGGACGCCCAGGCGGATGTCCTGCGCCGCCTGTCGGGTCCCGTCGGCTCCGCGCGCTGGCGCTGGTCGGATGCCGCGGATCCCGCGACGGGAGGTCCGGCGCGCCTGGCCTGGAACGCCGCCGGCGCCGCCTGGCGCCTGCGGGGACGCCCGGGCTGGGCCCTCCCCGACACGCTGGTCCTCGTCCCGGCGGCGCCGGACGCCTGGCACGAGCAGCGGATCCCCACCCGCACGACCGGCACGCCGCAGCTCCTGCCCCTGCCGCGCATCCCCTTGCGGTCGGCGTACTACGCCGATCTTCTTCATCTGCTGCTCGAACTGACCCGCGGACTGCACGAGGGCGTGGTCCGCCGCTGGGCCCACGACCCCATCCCCCTCGCGCCCGGGGAGCCCGGCGACGGCCCCGTGGATCTGACGGCCTGCCTGGCCGTGGCGGCGGCCCGTTGGGAAGCGGCCTGGGGAGCGCCCCTGTTCGGCGCCGACGCCGTCTTCGCCGAGGGCATCCGCCTGGTCCACCGCGACGGGGAGATCCTGCATCCGCCCATGTGGGCGCGGCTGCTGCGCCGCGACCCGGCGGGCCGCCCCCTGCTGATCACCATCGTGGCCGGCGACAACTACGACCGCCCGGATCTGGAGCGCTACGCCGTGCGCGGCCTGGCCCACGAGCTCGCCCACGCCCTCCAGCTCTGGGGGCACTCCCGGGACCGCATCCACCTGCTCTGGGAGTCCGGCCCGGTGGTCGACGGCCCCTCTCCGGACGAGGTGGCCGCCCTGCGCCTGTGGCGCACCCTGCCCGAGGGCCTGGACCTCAGGCTCTACGGCCGCTCAACGGAGCTCGACCCGGACCGGTGACAGGGCCAGGGGCCGTCCGTCCAGCAGTTCGGTCCACGCCGCGGCCGCGGCAGCCTCCCGAACCAGGGACGGCGGCACGGCGCCCGCGGTCACGGCGCCGGCGGTCACGGCCGGCGCGCGGGATTCCAGGCTGCGCAGCACCACCTTCTCCAGCAGCGTGCGCTCGTCCTCGAAGGTGGTCAGGTGCAGGGGGGCGTCGGGCGGCAGCCCCAGCATGGCGCGCACGGAAGCCATGGCGCGGGGCAGCCCGCCCAGGCCGTCCACCAGGCCCGCGGCCAGGGCGTCGCGGCCGGTCCAGACCCGGCCCTGGGCCGCGGCCTCGGCCCGCGCCTTCTCCAGACGGCGGCCCGTGGCCACCTTCTCCACGAAGCGGTCGTAGAAGGCGTCGAGCTGGGCCTGCAGCAGGCGGCGCTGGTCGGGGGTGAAGGGCGCGTGGTCGTCGAAGAGGCGGGCGTTCTCGCCGCGGGTGAGGGCCTCGCGCGTCACGCCGATCCTCCCGAAGAACTCCTCCCGCGCCATCTTGCCCGCGAACACGCCGATGGACCCGGTCAGGGTGCCCGGCAGGGCGAAGACCGAATCCGCGGCGCAGGCCACGTAGTAGCCGCCCGAGGCGGCCATGCCGCCCATGGAGACCACCACCGGCTTCACCTCGCGCAGAGCCCGCACCTCGTTCCAGATGAGGTCGCTGGCCAGGGCCGAGCCGCCGGGGCTGTCCACGCGCAGGATCACCGCGGCCACGTGCTCGTCGTCGTAGCAGTCCTGCAGCTGGTCCACCACGGTGATGCTGCCGGCGTTGGGACCTCCGCTCCAGCCGCCGTCGCTGGACTCCCCGTCCACGATGGTGCCCGCCACCGTCACCACCGTCACCTCCGGCCCGCGCTTGCGGCCGCCGAGCCAGGCGTAGTCGTCCAGATCGCGGGTCTCCCCCTGGGGGAAGGCGGCGTCCAGGGCGTCCGGCAGGTAGTCCACGCGGTCCACCAGGCCCGCGGCCAGGGCGGAGGCGGCGTCGAAGAGGCCGCGGTCGAACAGCGCGCGCACGGCGGCCGGATCCAGGCTCCGCGCCGCGGACGCCGCGTCCACCAGGTCCGCGTACGTGCCGTCCAGGATGGCGTCCAGCATCTCGCGGCTGGCCTCGCTGGGGCCGGTGCGCTCGTAGGTCTCGGGCGCGGACTTGTAGCGCCCCACGTGCACGTAGTCGGCCTGCATGCCCAGCTTGTCCAGGCTGCCGGCCACGTAGGTGAGGGTGGCGCTGACGCCCGGGAGCATCAGCATGCCCTCGGGGGCCAGGGTGACGGCGTCGGCGGCCAGCGCGAGCTGGTATTCGGCGTTGCCGCCTGCGGCCAGCCAGGCGTGCACGGGCTTGCCCGACGCCCGGAAGAAGGCCACGGCGTCGCGCAGCTCCTGCACCTGGGCCCAGCTCGTGGGCAGGGCGCGGATCTCCAGGAAGAGGCCGTCCACGCCGCGGTCCGCCGCCGCCCGGCGCAGCGCCAGGACCATCTCGTGCTGGACCGGCCCCTCGCCCTGCATCAGGCGCGCCAGGGCGCCCTCGCGGCGCGACTCCGGATAGTCGTGATCCACCACCCAGTAGAGCACGTTGCCGTCGCCGCCCATCACCACGTCGGTGTCCAGCGAACGCAGGAACCACCAGGCGGTGCCCAGGGCTCCGAAGCCCATGACCATCAGCACCAGGATCACGATCCAGAACTTCTTCATCGGTCTCCCTCCACGGCCGCGTCCTGCAGACGGGCCTGGACGTAACGCGCCAGGCAGCGGCCCGCGCGGTCGATCTTGCGGAACACGGGGATGCCGGCCGTGCGCAGGGCGTCGGCCAGGGGGTCGTAGAGACGGCCCGAGTCCACCACCACCACCGCGGGCTTGTCCGACGCGCCCAGGATCTCGCGGAACAGGCTCGCCTGGGACGCGGGACCGTCCAGGTCCTCGCCGTGCCGCGCGGGATCGGCGGGCAGGTTGTCCAGGGCCGGGGTCACGGGCACGGCGGACAGGATGAGGGCGTCCACGCCCGGACTGGCCAGCACCGCACGCGCGGTGGCGGCGTAGGCCTCGGTGGGGGCCATGGGGGTGGCGTCCACCGGGTTGTCGCGGTGGGCGAAGGCCGGCAGGGCGGCGTCCAGGGCGGCGCGCACCTCCGCATCGAAGCCGGGCAGCTCCAGGCCGCCCACCACGTCCATGACCGTGCTGCACTCGAAGCCGGCGTTGCTCACCACCGCCGTGCGGCGGCCGCGCGGCGGGCGCCGGTGCAGCAGGGTGAAGGTCTGGATGAGGTCCTCGAACTCGTCCAGGGTCTCGGCCACGGTCACGCCGGCGTCCGCGAGGCAGGCCGCGGCCACGTCGTAGTCGCCCGCCAGCGACGCGGTGTGGCTGGCGGCCGCCTTGGCGCCCAGGGGCGTCTTGCCTGCCTTGAACATGAGCACGCTCACGCCCGCGGCGCGGGCGCGGCGGGCGGCGTCCAGGAAGCGCGCGCCGTCGCCGGGGCGGAACCCCTCCACGTAGCAGGCCACTACGTCCACCTCGGGCACGGTCAGGAAGTGCTCCAGGAAGTCGGTGACGGTCAGGTCCATCTGGTTGCCGAAGCTGATGCTCGCCCGCGGATTGATCAGGCCGTCGTAGTTGCTGGCGAAGGTCACCACGTAGGCCCCGGACTGGCTCACCACCGCCAGGTTCTCCCCCGCCGCGGCGGGCCGGAAGGGCAGCTTGTAGTCCGGGAGGAAGAAGGTGTTGTAGCGGTCGCGGCTGACGATGCCCAGGCAGTTGCCCCCCACCAGCACCGGACCCTGCTCGGGCCGCGCGTGCCCCCGGAGCAGGGCGGTCTCGATCTCCCGCGCCAGGTCGCCGTGGCCAGCCTCCGCGAAGCCGCCGGGGATGAGGATGATGGACTCGGCCCGATCGCCGTCCACGATCTCCGCGATGGCGTCGCGCGCCCCTTCGGCGGGGATGCAGACCACCGCCAGATCCACCTTCTCCGGCAGATCGGCCAGGGAGCGCAAGCACGGCACGCCGTCGATGGCGTCCTGCTGGGGATGGATCCCATGCAGGCGCCGCGGGTCCACCCCCGGCGACCGCCGCAGGTTGTTCAGGATGATGCGCCCGGGGTTGGTCCCCTTGGCGCTGGCGCCCAGCACCACGGCGCTGCGCGGGTCCAGCAGATTGCCGACGCGGTGCAGGGGCCGCGTTCCTTCGGGCCAGCGTCGGCGCGACACCAGCCCCACGCCGTCGATGGCCACGAGGCACCCTTCGCTGACCACCGCGGGATTGATCTCCAGCTCCTCGAGGGTGGGTCCCGCACGATCCGCGCCGTGGGCCACGGCCAGACGTGCGAGGGCGAGCACCGCGTCCACCAGCCGGGAGACGTCCAGAGGGGCCTCCCCGTGCAGCCGGCTCGGGCGGCAGACCAGGGCCAGCGAGGGATGGGCGGTCACGGCGGCCGCCACCGTGGCCGCGTCCAGTCCGGCGGCCGGCAGGATGAGGCGGCTGCGGCCGCCGCTGAGCTTGCCGTACCACTCGGTGAGCACGCCTCCCACGCCCACCACCACCACGGGCCCGAACGCCGGATCCTGCCGCACGCTCAAGAGCACCTCGGCCCCCGGCGTGTTGGCCCGATGGGGCGTGAAGGCGGCCGCCAGCACGCCCTCGATAGCCGCGGCGTCGCCGCGCCGGCGCACCGTGTTCAGCAGCTCGTCGGCGGCGGCCAGGATCATCTCCGCGCCGTCCGCGCCAGGCACGTCCAGCAGGCGCACGCCGCCCACGTCGCTCTTGTGCAGGATGTCGCGCCCCAGGATCTTCAGCACCAGTCGGCCGTGGGGCGCGGCCAGGGCCGCGGCGTCCTGGGCCCAGCGTTCCCGCAGCGCGGGAGGCGCGGCCACGGGCAGGGCGCGGCTCGCGGCCACGTCCAGGCCGGCGTCCCTCAGCAGGACGGCTGTCTCGTACTCGTGAAGACGAACGGCCTCGGCGCCGCTGCGCTCCAGGGCGGAGAGCAGCAGGGCCGAGGCCGCCGCGGTGGTGTTGCGCTCGGTGGCGGGCATTCCCGGTCCTTCCGTAGACGGCGGACCGGAAGCTGATCAGAAGCCCAGGCCCGCGCTGATGGTCACGAAATCGGCGTCCCCAAGATGATGCCATTCGGCCTGCAGGTCCAGGAGCATCAGGCTGGTGCCGGTGCCCAGGGCCCATACGAATTCGGCGTCGCCGTCGATGTCCACGCCGCCGATCTCACCGCCCGGCAGGGCGTAGCCCAAGCCGGCGAAGACGGTGGGGCCGGCCGGCAGCGTCACGCGTCCCGAGGCCATGAGCTCCAGGAAGCTGGTGACGTCGTCGCCGTTGCCGGGCAGCCGGTGATAGGCCACCTGCGGACCAGCCGAGAAGACCAGCGGCGTGATGGGGTAGTGCAGACGCAGACCGCCGTGATAGCCCATGTCGGCGGTGTCGGCCAGGTCTCCCAGGGGCAGGGTCAGGCCGGCGAAGGCCGACGGACCGGCCACGGCCGCGCCGGTGATGCAGAGCGTGAGGACGAGGGTGGTCAGCAGGGTGCGCATATCGGCTCCTTCCGGGATGCGGATTCGGGTTTCGCGGCGGAGTGTCCGACCGTTTCCCCGTGGTTGCAAGGCAAAAGCGGCGGTTGCAAGGCAAAAAAAGGGCGCCGGTCCTGCGACCGGCGCCCTCGAGGTATTTCGGCGGCTACCTACTCTCCCACACAGTCACCCGTGCAGTACCATCGGCGCGACAACGTTTCACTTCTGTGTTCGGAATGGGAACAGGTGGTTCCGTTGCGCCAAGCCACCGAAAAATCGTGGCATTCTTGATAGCCGAATAGAGAGGGCAGAAAGACACATCCAACGCTTCATTCTCGCTCTTCCCCGCGAGTGGGGAAGGAAAATGATCAAGCCTCACGGCCTATTAGTACTACTCGGCTGAACACATCGCTGTGCTTACACCTGTAGCCTATCAACCACGTGGTCTCCATGGAGCCTTTAGGGGCTTTCGCCCGGGAGATCTCATCTTGGGAGGGGCTTCACGCTTATATGCTTTCAGCGTTTATCCCGTCCGTGCATAGCTACCCAGCCATGCCGCTGGCGCGACAACTGGTGCACTAGAGGCACGTCCGTTCCGGTCCTCTCGTACTAGGAACAGCTTCCCTCAAATCTCCTACGCCCACAGCAGATAGGGACCGAACTGTCTCACGACGTTCTAAACCCAGCTCGCGTACCACTTTAATTGGCGAACAGCCAAACCCTTGGGACCTTCTTCAGCCCCAGGATGTGATGAGCCGACATCGAGGTGCCAAACCTCCCCGTCGATGTGGACTCTTGGGGGAGATAAGCCTGTTATCCCCGGAGTACCTTTTATCCGTTGAGCAACGGCCCTTCCATGCGGAACCGCCGGATCACTAAGACCTGCTTTCGCACCTGCTCGACTTGTAGGTCTCGCAGTCAAGCTCCCTTATGCCTTTGCACTCTTCGCGTGATTGCCAAACACGCTGAGGGAACCTTTGCGCGCCTCCGTTACTTTTTTGGAGGCGACCGCCCCAGTCAAACTACCCACCACGCACTGTCCCTCGCCCGGATCACGGAACGAGGTTAGACACCAAACAACATCAGGGTGGTATTTCAAGGTTGGCTCCACCGACACTGGCGTGCCGGCTTCACAGCCTCCCACCTATCCTACACAAATATTGCCTAATGCCAATGCGAAGCTGCAGTAAAGGTTCACGGGGTCTTTCCTTCTAGCTGCGGGTAGGCGGCATTTTCACCGCCAATTCAATTTCGCCGAGTCCCTTGCAGAGACAGCGCCCAAGTCGTTACACCATTCGTGCAGGTCGGAACTTACCCGACAAGGAATTTCGCTACCTTAGGACCGTTATAGTTACGGCCGCCGTTTACCGAGGCTTCGATTCAAAGCTTCGCCCGAAGGCTAACCTCTCCTCTTAACAGATCGGCACCGGGCAGGTGTCAGTCCCTATACGTCGTCTTGCGACTTAGCAGAGACCTGTGTTTTTAGTAAACAGTCGCTTGGGCCTTTTCACTGCGGCCACTTTTGGCTTCACCGGCGAACGGCTTCACCTACTCATGGCGCCCCTTCTCCCGAAGTTACGGGGCAATTTTGCCTAGTTCCTTTGCAAGGGTTCTCTCGATCACCTTAGGATACTCTCCTCACCTACCTGCGTCGGTTTACGGTACGGTCTGACCGGTTTCTCCTTAGAGGTTTTTCTTGGCAGCATGATTAGGGACAGTTGGCTCGCCCGAAGGCTCGTTCCCCCATCGCGTCTCGGAGTATAAGCAGTCCGGATTTACCTGGACCACACTCCTACCCGCTTAGACCCACATCCATCAGTGGGCTGTCCTTTCACTCCTGCGTCACCCCATCGTACAAACGAAACCAATCAGGTTCCGGAATATTAACCGGATTCCCATCGCCTACGCCTTTCGGCCTCGGCTTAGGGGCCGACTGACCCTGAGCGGATTAGCCTTCCTCAGGAAACCTTAGGTATTCGGTGAACAGGTTTCTCGCCTGTTTCTCGCTACTCATGCCTGCATATGCCCTTCCGATGTGTCCAACGTGCCTCACGACACGCCTTCAACCACCTACGGAATGCTCCCCTACCACTCGAGCAAGCTCGAGTCCGTAGCTTCGGTACACGACTTAGTCCCGATCATTTTCGGCGCTGGATCACTTAACTAGTGAGCTATTACGCTTTCTTTAAAGGATGGCTGCTTCTAAGCCAACCTCCTAGCTGTCTGGGCAATCCAACTTCCTTTTACCACTTAGTCGTGATTTTGGGACCTTAGCTGACGGTCTGGGCTGTTTCCCTCTCGCCGACGAAACTTATCTCACGTCGACTGACTCCCGTGCATCATTTGTCCGGCATTCGGAGTTTGCATGGGGTCGGTAAACCTTGTGGGGCCCCTAGCCCACACAGTGCTCTACCTCCGGCAAACTTAACACGAGGCTAGCCCTAAAGCTATTTCGGGGAGAACCAGCTATCTCCAGGTTTGATTGGCCTTTCACCCCTAGCCACAACTCATCCAAGCAGTTTTCAACCTACCCTGGTTCGGACTTCCACGCACTGTTACATGCGCTTCCTCCTGGTCATGGCTAGATCACCTGGCTTCGGGTCTACTGCACGCGACTCTGCGCCCTGTTCAGACTCGCTTTCGCTACGGCTCCACGCCTCAAGCGCTTAACCTAACGCCGCGTACAATAACTCACAGGCCCATTATACAAAAGGCACGCCGTCAGGAAGCAAGCTTCCCTCCGACTGCTTGTAAGCACATGGTTTCAGGTACTATTTCACTCCCCTCCCGGGGTACTTTTCACCTTTCCCTCACGGTACTGGTTCACTATCGGTCGCCAGAGAATACTTAGCCTTAGGAGATGGTCCTCCCGGATTCCCGCTGGATTTCTCGTGTCCCGCGGTACTTGGGAACACCACAAGGAGATCGCTTGCTTTCACATACGGGGCTGTCACCCTCTGTGGCCGGACTTTCCAGACCGTTCCATTAGCAAGAGATTTTGTAACTCCTTGGGAGGTTACCGACCCTCCCGAGTGGGTCCCACGACCCCAACTGCACAACGCTCGGCAGCTTTCACATGCAGCAGGTTTAGGCTGATCCCCGTTCGCTCGCCGCTACTGAGGGAGTCGTTTTTACTTTCTATTCCTGGGGGTACTTAGATGTTTCAGTTCCCCCCGTTCGCCTCCATGGCCCTATGTGTTCAGGCCTGGATACTGCGGGTTTGCCCGCAGTGGGTTTCCCCATTAGGAAATTCCCGGATCAAAGGATATTTGCTCCTCCCCGAGACTTATCGCAGCTTATCACGTCCTTCGTCGCTTTCTGGCGCCAAGGCATCCACCATGTGCTCTTAGTAGCTTGATCAAAGACGAGAATGCATCGTAAGATGCGTCTTTGTCTTCTACCCTCTCTATTCGGTTATCAAAGATCGAATGCCTCAGCCGAGGCTGGTGGAGATAGTCGGGATCGAACCGACGACCTCCGGCTTGCAAAGCCGGCGCTCTCCCAACTGAGCTATATCCCCTTAATGGTAAGCGTGGTGGGCCTAGATAGATTTGAACTATCGACCTCACGCTTATCAGGCGTGCGCTCTAACCAACTGAGCTATAGGCCCACGGAAAAACTCACGCCAAAAGGGGGAAACCCCCGACTTTTGACAAGAGAATAGCGTACGAGACCGACGATTCCGTTCTTACCGTAGACTTCCTACCAAGGGTTGGAAGCCTTACTCCTTAGAAAGGAGGTGATCCAGCCGCACCTTCCGATACGGCTACCTTGTTA
>DAOTGJ010000005.1:0-130736 GCA_035447065.1 Candidatus Krumholzibacteriia bacterium | reverse complement strand
ATCCGCCAGATGCGGCGCGAGGCGGGCGAAGAGAACGTCCTCTACATCCACATGACGCTGGTGCCGTACCTCAAGGCGGCGGGCGAGCTGAAGACCAAGCCCACCCAGCACTCGGTGCGCGAGCTGCGCAGCATCGGCATCCAGGCCGACATCCTCATCTGCCGCGCCGAGGTCTCCCTGTCCGACGAGGCCCGCGGCAAGATCGCCCTCTTCTGCAACGTGCCCAAGGCGCGCGTGATCAATGCGCCGGACGCGGAGTCCATCTACCAGGTGCCGCTCACCTTCCACCAGCAGGGCCTGGACGACGAGGTCTGCCGCCACCTGCGCCTGGACGTGCCGGCGGCGGACCTGACCGCCTGGGAGCGCATGGTGCAGATCGTGCTGAACCCGCCGGACACCGTCCGCATCGCCATCGTGGGCAAGTACGTGGAGCTGAAGGACGCCTACAAGTCCATCACCGAGTCCTTCGTGCACGCCGGCATCTCCAACCGCTGCCGCGTGGACCTGGCCTGGGTGGACGCGGAAACGCTGGAAGGCCGCGACGTGGGGGACAAGCGTCTGGCGGAAGCCTTCGCGGGCTGCCACGGCGTGCTGGTGCCCGGCGGCTTCGGCGACCGCGGCATCCAGGGCAAGATCAACGCCGTGCGCTGGGCGCGCGAGCGGCGCATCCCGTACTTCGGCATCTGCCTGGGGATGCAGGTGGCCATGATCGAGATCGGCCGCGACGTGGTGGGCCTGCCCATGGCCAACAGCAGCGAGTTCGATCCCGCCTGCGAGCACGCGGTCATCGACCTCATGCGCGAGCAGCGCGACATCGATCAGATGGGCGGCACCATGCGCCTGGGCGCCTACCCGTGCAGGCTCATGCCGGGCACCCTGGCGGCCCGCTGCTACGGGGCCGAGGAGATCAGCGAACGCCACCGCCACCGCTACGAGGTGAACAACGAGTACCGCGGCCGCTTCGCCGACGCGGGCGTGATCTTCTCCGGGCTCTCGCCCGACGGCCAGCTCGTGGAGATGATCGAGCTGCCGGACCATCCCTTCTTCCTGGGCTGCCAGTTCCACCCGGAGCTGAAGTCCCGGCCCAACCGCGCGCATCCGCTCTTCGATCACTTCGTGGCCGCCGCCATGGAGCACGAGGAGAGGACGGGCGCCGCGGCCGAAGCCTGACCGAGGAGCCGTCATGAGCTGCGTGGACATCCGCGGCGCGGAGGTGGGGCCGGGCCGGCCCCTGTACCTCATCGCCGGACCCTGCGTGCTGGAGGACCCGGACGAGATGCTCCGCGTGGCGGAGCACCTGGCCGACGTGGCCCGCCGCCTGGACCTGCCCCTGTGCTTCAAGTCCAGCTTCCGCAAGGACAACCGCACCAGCGCGACGAGCCCGCGCGGCCCCGGCCGCGATGAGGGCCTGAGCCTGCTGGCGCGCATCGGCCAGGCCACCGGCCTGCCCCTGCTGACGGACGTGCACCTGCCCGAGGACTGCGCCCCCGCCGCCCAGGTGGTGGACGTGCTGCAGATCCCCGCCTTCCTCTGCCGCCAGACCAGCCTGCTGGAGGCGGCCGGCGCCACGGACGCGGCGGTCAACGTGAAGAAGGGGCAGTTCCTCTCGCCCGTGGACATGAAGCACGTGCTGGGCAAGCTGCGCGACGCCGGCTGCACGCGGGCCCTGGCCACCGAGCGCGGCAGCAGCTTCGGCTACGGCGACCTGGTGGTGGACTTCCGCGCCCACCACGTGATGCACTCCTTCGACGTGCCCGTGGTCTTCGACGCCACCCACGCCGTGCAGTCGCCCGGCAGCGGCAGCGGCGTGACCGGGGGCAGGCCCGAGCTCATCCCCCTGCTCATGCGCTGCGGCCTGGCCGCCGGCTGCGACGCCCTCTTCCTGGAGACCCATCCCGAGCCCGCCCGCGCCTGGAGCGACGCCGGCAGCCAGCTCCCGCTGGAGCGCTTCGAGGGCCTGGCCCTCCAGGCCAAGCGCTGGCGCGAGCTCTACCTGGAGACCATGTCATGAACCGTCCCTGGCCCCCGCGCGACGAGGCCGCCTACACGGCGGAGGCCCTGCGGGGCCTGGACGCCGACCTCGTGGCGCGCCTGCGCCGCGTGCGAGCCCTGGTCTTCGACTGCGACGGCGTGCTGACCGACGGCCTCATGCACTACGGTCCCGACGGCGAGGCCTTCAAGGCCTTCCACGCCCACGACGGCCTGGGCATGGTGCTGGCCCGCGCCGGCGGCCTGCGCCTGGCCCTGCTCACGGGCCGCCGCAGCGAGGCCGCGGCCCGCCGCTGCACCGAGCTGCGCTTCGACGTGCTCAAGCTGGGCCGCTTCGACAAGCAGGCCGCCCTGCTGGAGATCTGCCGCGAGCTGGACGTGGCGCCGGACGAGGTGCTCTACCTGGGCGACGACCTCATCGACATCCCGGCCCTGGACCTGGCCGGCGTGCCCTGCTGCGTGCCGGCCGCGCCGGCCGACGTGCGCGGCCGCTGCCTCTGGGCCACCACCGCGTCCGGCGGCGCCGGCGCCGCCCGCGAGGCGGCGGAGCTGGTGCTCAAGGCGCAGGGACGTTTCGCCGCCGCCCTGGCCAAGGTGGGCGAACGCGCCTGGCTGCCCCGCACCGCCGGGGAGGAGGAGCCCGCATGACCCCCGCCGCCGACCGCAGCCCCGAACGCATCCTGGCCCTGGGCCAGGCCGCCGTCGCCCAGATCAGCGGCGAGCTGGCCGCCCTGGGCCGACGCCTGGACGACCGCTTCGTGCGCGTGGTGCAAGCCATCCTGGACTGCCGCGGCCGCGTCATCGTGACCGGCCTGGGCAAATCGGGCATCGTGGCGCGCAAGCTGGCGGCCACGCTCACCTCCACCGGCACGCCCAGCCACTTCATCCACCCGGTGGAGGCCATCCACGGCGACATGGGCATCGTGGGCTCCGGCGACGTGCTGCTGGCCATCTCGCGCAGCGGCAACAACCCCGAGGTGACCCAGCTCGCGGGCCTGGCCCGCCACTTCGGCATGACCATGATCGCGCTCACCGGGGATCCCGACTCGGAGCTGGCCCGCGTCAGCGACCTGGTCCTGCCCAGCGACGTCTCCCGCGAGGCATGTCCCCTGGACTTGACGCCGACGACCAGCACCGCCGCCGCCATGGTCCTGGGCGACGCCGTGGCCGTCGCCCTGATCAGCCTGCGCGGCTTCGATCATTCCGACTTCGCCGCCTTCCACCCCGGCGGCGTGCTGGGCCGCCACCTGCTGACCACCGTGGGCGAGCTCATGCACGTCGGCGACGAGCTGCCTGTGGTGGGGCAGGACGCCACCCTGCGCGAAGCCCTGCCGGAGATCATGGGCAAGCGCCTGGGCGCCACCTGCGTGGTGGACGACGACGGCCGCCTGGCCGGCATCTGCGTGGACGGCGACGTGAAGCGGATCCTCCTGGCCCACGACGCCCCCCTGGACCGCACCATGCGCGAAGTCATGACGCCGGCCCCGGAGACCATCGCCGCCGACGCCCTGGTCACCGCCGCCCTGCGCCGCATGGAGCAGCGCGAGGCGGGGCCCATCACGGTGCTCATCGTGGTGGACGACGACGGCCGTCCCGCAGGGCTCCTGCACCTCCACGACATCCTGCGCGCGGGCATCCTCTGACCCGAATCCGGCCGCTCCCGGCCCGTTCCGCGGATCACGCAACTCCCTGGCTTGAGGCTAGTTGCGGTTTGGCATACGTTATGCTTGACGCCGCCCTCGCAGCGGCGCACGCTCCTGGGGCGAGGCGCATGGGAGGGGAACCGATGCCGTCGGCCTACCGTCGGCTCCGCCGCCGCTACTACTTCGGCCTGACGCGGCTGGTGCTGGGCGCGGCCCGCGCGCTGCCCCGGTCCACGGGTCGTGCGGCCGGGCGTGCGTTGGCCCGGCTGGCCCTGGCGATCCGGCCCGCGGAGCGTCGGCAGGCGGTGGCCAACCTGGCCCTGGCCCTGCCCCACGACTCCGACGCGGCCCGGGTCCGCCGACTGCGGCGCGCCACGGACCTGCTGGGGGAGAACCTCTTCGATGCGCTGACCGTGGACCGCCGCCTGGAGGATCCGCGGGGTGGCGTGGAGGGGCAGGAGGCCCTGGCCCGGTTGGCGGCCCTGCGCGCCGAGGGGCGCGGGGTGCTGGTCCTCACGGGCCACCTGGGGTGCTGGGAACTGCTCGGCGGCTGGCTGGCCCGGACCCAGGGCGGCCTCACGGTGGTGGTGGGGGAGATCCGCAATCCGCCGGTGGACCGCCTGGTGAACGACCGCCGTCGGGCCCTGGGCCTGACGCCGGTCCCGCGCGCCGGAGACCTGCGGCCCCTGCTGCGGGCCCTGCGCACGGGGGGCGTGGCGGCGGTGCTCATGGACCAGGCCACCCGGGTGCCCAGCCGGCCCGTGCCGTTCTTCGGCCGGCCGGCGCCCACGGCCACCGGCTTCGCCGGCCTGGCCCTGCGCACGGGAGCGCCGGTGCTGCCGCTGGGCATCGCCCGGCGCGGCGAGGGACACGAGGTGATCGTCGGGGAGACCATCCGCCCCGGCGCGGATCGGAGCGAGGCCGCGGAGGATGCGCTGCTGGCGCGCTGCAACGCGGCCCTGGAGGACCTGGTGCGCCGGAACCCGGAGGAATGGGTCTGGTTCCACCGTCGCTGGCCCGAGTCGGCATCCCTGGGAGAGGCATGAACCGCACCGTTTCCATGCTGCTGCTGCTGACCCTCGCCGCCTGCGCGGCGGCGGTCGGCTGCGCGCGCGAACGGACGGAGCCGGACTCGCCCACCGCCGCGGCCGTCGCCGACGCCGTGAACCCGCCGGACCAGGAGCTCTTCGACTCCGTCGTCACCGAGAGCCGCGACGGCCGCCGCAGCTGGATCCTGCACAGCGACCGCACCGAACGCTGGGTGGACGTGGACGACGCCGAGCTCTATCAGGTGCACATGGACTTCTTCCGCGCCGACACCCTGCACAGCACCCTGACCAGCGACCGCGGCCGCGCCAACTCGCGCACCAAGGACCTCTTCGCCTGGGGCAACGTGGTGGTGGTGACGCGCGACGGCCGCCGCCTGGAGACCGAGGAGCTGAAGTACGCCAACGCCGACGGCAGGATCAGCAACGACGTCTTCAACCGCTTCACGCGCGGCGAGGACGTGATGACGGGCTACGGCATGATCGCCACGCCGGACCTGGACACCTTCGAGCTGCTGCGCGACGTGAAGGCCGAGGTGCGCGGCGAGACGCGGGAGCCGCGGCGATGAACGTGCGCACCGCCGACGCCGTCCTGGGAGCCAGCGGGCTGCGCAAGCGCTACCGCGGCCGCGCCGTGGTGGACGGCGTGGACCTGAGCTTCCGCCGCGGCGAGGTCACCGGCCTGCTCGGCCCCAACGGCGCGGGCAAGACCACCACCTTCTACATCATCGTGGGCTTCATCCAGCCGGACGAGGGCAGCGTGCTGCTCAACGACCGCGACATCTCCCGCCTGCCCATGTACAAGCGCGCCCGCCTGGGCATCGGCTACCTGCCCCAGGAGTCCAGCATCTTCCGCGCCCTGAGCGTGGAGGACAACATCATGGCCATCCTGGAGACCCTGCCCCTGGACAAGGCGGCGCGGCGCGACCGGCTGGAGCAGCTGCTCGAGGAGATGCGCATCGGCCACATCCGCACCAGCAAGGGCTACCAGCTCTCGGGCGGGGAGCGGCGGCGGGTGGAGATCGCCCGCGCGCTCGTGACCGACCCCCAGTTCATGCTCCTGGACGAGCCCTTCGCGGGCATCGACCCCATCGCCGTGGCCGACCTGCAGAAGAGCGTGGCCCGGCTGAAGGAGCGCGGCCTGGGCATCCTGATCACCGACCACAACGTGCGCGAGACCCTGACCATCACCGACCGCGCCTACATCATGTTCGAGGGCCGCATCGAGCTGGCCGGCACCTCGGAGGAGATCGTGCAGAACAGCAAGGCCCGGGAGATCTACCTGGGCGAAGGGTTCAAGCTATGACGGACGCGACGCCATGGACGTGAAGCTGAGACTGCACCAGGGCCTCTACCAGAAGCAGCAGCTGGTCATGACCCAGCGGCTGCAGCAGGCCCTCAAGCTCCTGCAGATCCCCACCCTGGAGCTGGAGCAGGTCCTGCGGCAGGAGCTGCAGACCAACCCTCTGCTGGAGGAGCTGGATCCTCTGGACGACGAGTTCCAGGAGGAGCCCGAGGAGGAGGAGGCCGCCGCCGAAGCCGACGACGACCACGACCTGGACAGCGGCGCCGAGGAGGCCGCCGACGATGGCGAGGCCGTGGACTGGGACGAGTACTTCCAGGACGGCTTCAAGGACGGCACCTTCGAGCGCGAGCACGACGACGAGGACCGCCTGGAGCGCCCCACCGTGGCCACGCCCACGGGCCAGCAGGAGCTCATGGACCAGCTCGTGCTGGCCGTGGAGACGGACATGGAGCGGCGCATCGGCGAGTACCTGATCGGCTCCATCGACGCCTCCGGCTTCCTCACCAGCACCCTGGAGGAGGTGGCCGCCACCTTCGAGATCGAGGTGGAGGAGGTGGAGAAGGTCCTGCGCATCATCCAGGACTTCGACCCCCCCGGCGTGGGCGCCCGCGACATCCAGGAGTGCCTCATCCTGCAGCTCCGGGCCCAGGGCCGGGAGGATTCGCCGGAGGCGGAGGTCATCCGCCGCCATTTCGAGGACCTCAAGAACCGCCGCTTCACCGAGATCGCGCGCGCCATGGGCATCACGCCGCGGGAGGTGCAGGAGATCGCCGAGCGCATCGGCGAGCTGGACCCCAAGCCCGGCATGAGCATGGGCGGCGACGCCTCGGCCTACATCACCCCGGACCTGGTGGTGGAGAAGGTGGACGACGACTACGTGGTCTACCTCAACGACGGCAACCTGCCCCGCCTGCGCGTGAGCAACGCCTACGACGCCGTGGCCGCCGGCAAGACCGGCGGCGACAACGACACCGTGCAGTTCATCGATGAGAAGCGCCGCTACGCCGAGTGGATCATCAAGACCATCGAGCAGCGCCGGCGTACCATGATCAAGGTCATGGAGGCCATCGTGCGGGAGCAGCGGGACTTCTTCGAGCTGGGGCCCATCGCGCTTCGCCCCTTGACCCTGCAGCAGGTAGCCAGCACCATCGGCATGCACGAGAGCACGGTGTCGCGCGTCACCAAGAGCAAGTACTGCCAGACGCCGCGCGGCGTGTTCCCGCTCAAGTACTTCTTCAGCGCCGGCCTGGACACGGACGAGGGCGACGAGGTGGCGGCCAAGGCCGTCAAGGAGATGATCCAGGAGATCGTGGGGGGCGAAGACCCCGCGCGTCCCCTTTCGGACAAGAAGATCGTGGACCTGCTCTCGGCGCGCGGGCTGAAGATCGCGCGCCGCACGGTGGCCAAGTACCGCGAACAGCTGGGCATCCTGAACGCCAGGATGCGCAAGCGGTTCTAGCACGCAGAAGGGGAGGACGACATGCAGCTCGAGATCCACAGCCGTCACTTCACGCTGGACGACGAGATGAAGGACAAGATCGTCGAGAAGCTGGAGAACCTGAAGCGCTACAGCCCCACGGAGCCCATGGGGGCGCGCCTGGCGCTGACCTTCGAGGGCGGCCGCTTCACCGGCGACCTGGCCCTGAGCCTGAAGCAGCACTCCTGCCACGCCAAGGTGAACCACGCGGAGCCCGACGGGGCGGCGGCCCTGGCCATCGAGAGCGTGGAGCGCCAGCTGCGCCGCTTCAAGGACAAGATGAAGGACCACCGCGGCCGCGGCGAGCCGGGCGGCCTGGGCGCGGCCATGAGCGGCGGCGAGCTGCTGGACAACCCCGGCTCGGCCTACCGCGACGGCGCCTTCGAGCTGCGCGACCTCACCGTGGACCAGGCCCGCGAGGCCTACGGCCGCGCCGACAGTCCGTTCTACGTGTTCCGCAACCTGGAGACGGGCGCCGTCAACGTGATCTACCGCAAGGACGACGGCGAGTTCGGCGTCATGGTGCCGGGGGACTAGCGTGCCGCCCCGGCCCACGGTCACGGTGCAGTGGGTGTGGCGCCGCCTGCGCGAGAGCCTCGCGCTGGAGGCCCTCACCGAGCTGCCGGAGCAGGACATCCCCCTGGCCGCCCCGGACGTGCACCGTCCGGGGATGGCCCTCATGGGCTTCATGGACAACTTCCTGCCGGGTCGGCTGCAGGTTCTGGGCGAGTCCGAGATCGCCTACATCGCCGGCCTGGACGAGGACGACCAGGACGACGCCCTGGGCCGCCTGGAGCGCCTGAGCGCCCCCGCCGTGTACGTGAGCCGCAACCAGTGCGTGCCCGCGCCCTTCCTGCGCGCCGCCGAGCGCCGCCAGATCCCCGTCTTCCGCACCGGCCTGGCCACCGAGGACTTCATCCGCAAGCTGGGCGACCACCTGAACGAGGCCTTCGCGCCCGTGGACGAGGTGCACGCCTCGCTGGTGGACGTCTACGGCGTGGGCATGCTCTTCACCGGCAAGAGCGGCATCGGCAAGAGCGAGACCGCCCTGGACCTGGTGGAGCGCGGGCACCGGCTGGTGGCCGACGACATCGTGGAGGTGCGGCGCATGGGGGAGGACATCCTCGTGGGCCGTTTCCGCGACGTGCTGCAGCACAGCGTGGAGATCCGCGGCGTGGGGGTCATCGACGTGCAGGCCGTGTTCGGCATCCGGGGCATCCGCATGCAGAAGCGCATCGAGGTGGAGGTCAACCTCCAGCGCTGGCGCGACGACGTGGACTACGAACGCACCGGCCTGGACCGCCGTTACTCGGAGCTGCTCGGCGTGCGCATCCCGCGCATCGAGGTGCCCATCTTCCCCGGCAAGAACATCACGGTGATCGCCGAGGTGATCGCGCTGGACTTCATGCTCAAGATCTACGGCATCGACGCCGCCCAGGACCTCAACCGCCGCATCATGGACACGCTCCGGCGCGGCGACGAGCTGCGGGGCTACCTGCGGCAGGATCGGGAATAGGAGCGCCATGATCCATGGTGTGGTGGTGACCCACGGCCGCGTGGCCGCCGAGCTGGTGGCCGTGGTGGAGAGCATCCTGGGGCCCGGGCAGGGCCTCTCGGCCCTCTCCAACCAGGGCAAGGGAGCGCCGGAGCTCACGGCCGCCGTGAAGGCGGCCTGCGCCGAGGCCGTGGCCGACGACGCCCGCGGCGTCCTCCTCTTCGTGGACGACATGGCCGGCAGCTGCGCCGTGGCCTGCCGTCTCGCCGCCGGCGTGACGGCCCAGGCCCGCGTCCTCAGCGGGGTGAACCTGGCCATGCTGCTGGACTTCTGCACCTGGCGCGACTCCCTGTCCAGCGAGGAGCTGGCGCGTCGCCTGGTGGAGAAGGGCCGCCAGGCCATCGCCATCCTGCCCGCCAATCCGGGAGACGACGACTGACGTGGTCTCCCTGGCGCGCATCGACGACCGCCTGATCCACGGCCAGGTCACCGTGGGCTGGAGCCGGCACCTGCAGCCCGACCGCATCCTGCTGTGCAACGAGGAGGTGGCCGCGGATCCGTGGCAGTCCCGCGTCTACGCCTCGTCGGTGCCTCCCAAGCTGGCCGTGGCCATCCTCGGACGCGAGGCCGCGGCGGCGGACCTGCGCGACGCCCGGCCGGACCGCCGCGACATCCTGCTCACGTCCGACCCCGCCGACATGCTCGCCCTGGTCCGCGCGGGCGTGGCCCTTCCCGAGATCAACGTGGGGGGCATGCACTACGCCAAGGGCAAGGCGGAGCTCCACGAGTACGTGTGGCTGGACCGGGACGACGTGGCGGCCCTGCGCGGCCTGCTGGCGGCCGGCTGCCGGCTCTACGCCCAGACGGTGCCCGGCTCCCGCGATGCGGACATCGACGCCGCGGACCTGGACCGCATCGAGGCCGAGCTGTGATCGAGGCCGGCTGGGAATCCGCCCTCTTCGCCTCCCTGCCCGCATGGGCCCTCCTGACCACCCTGTTCCTGGGCGCCCTGGCCAGTCTGGACGACACGGCCCTGGCCCAGACCTGGCTCGGGCAGCCGCTGCCCGCGGCGGTCGTGGCCGGCTACGTGCTGGGCGAACCCGCCGCCGGTCTGGCCCTGGGCCTGCCTCTCCAGCTCGCCACCCTGGGGAACCTGCCCGTGGGACGCTCCTTCCTGGGCGAGCAGGCGGCGCCGCTGGTGGGCGCCCTGGCGGCCGCCGCGGCCTCCGGCTTCCTGACGGCCGCCGCGGACGAGGCCGTGCTGCGCCCGGGCCCCGTCTCCGCCCGGGTGGGCTGGCTCCTGGTGCTGCTGGCGGTGGCGAGCCTGGCCGGCCATCGGCTGGTCAAGGCCGAGCGGGCCTGGCATGAGCGGCAGAGCGCCGGGGCCCTCCGCGCCCTGCGCGACGGACACAGCGGCCACCTGGACCTGGTGCACCTGCGCTGCCTGCTCGGCACCGCGGTGCGGGGGGCCCTGGTGGCGTCGTTGGTCTACGCCGTCGCGGTGCTGGTGTGGATCCCGGCCTATCCCGACCTGCCGTCGCGGCTGCAGAAGGCGCTGGGGCTGCTGCCCTGGTTCTCGCCGGCCCTCGCCCTGGGCGCCCTGATGGACCTGTACGGGAGCCGGGCGGGTCGCCGCTGGCTGGCCGGCGCCTTCGCGGTGGTCCTGGCGGCCTTGTGGTGGACCGTGACGCGGAGAGCCGGATCATGAGCGGACGCCCGGTCGAACCCCGGCAGCCGGCCCTCTCCACGGGGCTCCGCCTGGCCATGGCCCTGCGGTCGCTGGCCCTGCAGGCCAGCTGGAATCCGCGCCGCATGCAACATATGGGGCTCCTGTCCGTGATGATGCCCTGGGCCCGCGACCGGCGCCTGGACCGCCGAGAGCTGCGCCGGCTCTGCCGGGACCACTTCGGCTACTTCAACACCAACCCGTACCTGGCCAACTACGTGGTCGGGGGGGTGCTGCGCCTGGAGGAGGACGCCCGGCGCAGCGGCGGCGGCTACGAACGGACGGTGCGCAGCTTCAAGGAGACCGTGGGCCGCGCCCTGGCGTCGCTGGGCGACCAGCTCTTCTGGTTGGGCCTGCAGCCGGCGCTGCTCATGCTCGGAGTGCTGCTCGGGCTCGGTGCGCCGGCCTGGGCGGTGCTGATGCCGGTGGGGGCCTTCTCCTTCTGGCAGCTCGTGCTGCGCTACCGATCCCTGGGGGACGGCTACCGTTTGGGCATGGACATCGCGGATCTGCTGGGCGCCCCGTTCTGGCATCAGGCCATCCACGTGCTCAAGCGCGTGGGCGCCGTGCTGACCGGTGTCTTCGCCGCCTGGATGGTGGCGGCGGCGGCGGATCTGGCCCGGCGTCCCGACGGTCCCGAGGCGGTCCTGGGGCTGGTTCTGGCCACGGGGTTGGCCCTCTGGCTGCGTCGCCGGGCACCCGGGGAGGCCGTCCTGCTCCTGCTGCTGCCCCTTGCCCTGGTGCTGACGTACCTGTAGATTGCGGACTTCCGCGCGGTCGCGGCGGCCGCCGGGCCGTGCACGCCCGCGCTCCCGCCCGCGCGGTCGAGAAAGCGAGAGTACCTTGGAGAAAGCCACCGCCACCATCGCCGATCCGGTCGGGTTCCACCTGCGCGCCGCCGGGCGCATCGTCAAGCTGGCCAAGACGTTCCAGGCCGAGGTGACCATCCGCTTCAACGGGCGGGTGGCCAACGCCAAGAGCATCATGGGGCTGGCGAGCCTGGCCGCCGACCACGGCAGCGCGGTGGAGATCGAGGTGGAGGGCCCGGACGAGCAGGCCGCCACCGTCGCCCTGGTCCGGCTCATCTCCGTGGACCTGGCCTCGCCCGAGGAACAGGGGACCTGACCTTGCGCACCCTGCGGGGCATCGCCGCGTCGCCCGGCTTCGCCGTGGCCCCTCTGCACGTGGTGCGCCGCGAGGAGCTCCGGGTGGAGGGCCGCGCCCTGGCGCCCGAGGACGTCGTGGCCGAGATCGGACGCTTCCGCGCCGCCGTGGCGGCCGCCCGCGACGAGATCTCCGCCCTGGTGGAGCGCCTGGACCGCGACCTGGCCAACGGCGACGCCGCGATCCTGGAGAGCCAGCTCCTCATGCTGGAGGACGAGCTCCTGGTGGGCCGCGCCGAGGCCCTCATCGAGGAGCGCCGCATCTCCGCCGACGGCGCCCTGCACGAGGCCGCCACCGAGATCCTGACCCGTTTCGACGACCTCGCCGACGACTACCTCCGCGAGCGGATCCTGGATCTGCGCGACGTGGAGGCCCGCCTGCTGCGGACCCTCCAGGACTGCGAGGATGGCGATCTGACGCCCCCGCTCGAGCCGTGCGTGATCGCGGCCGACGACCTCACTCCCTCGGACACCGCCGCCCTCGCGGGCGGCCAGGTGCGGGGCTTCCTGCTCGGCGGCGGCAGCCGCACCAGCCACGTGGCCATCCTGGCCCGATCCCTGGGCATCCCCGCGGTGGTGGGCCTGGGCGCCGCCCTGGCCAAGCTGCAGGACGGGGATCTGGTGGCCCTGGACGGCGGCCTCGGCGAGGTGACCCTGGATCCCGAGGACGAGGTCCTGGAGCGTTACCGCGCCCTGGCGCGCGAATCCCAGGACAGCGGCGCCAAGCACGCCCACCTGCGCGACCTTCCGGCCGTGACCCCCGACGACGTGCGCGTGAGCCTCCTGGCCAACATCGAACTGCCCCCGGAGCTGGATCTGGCCCTGGCTGCCGGCGCCGAGGGCGTGGGCCTCCTGCGCACCGAGTACCTGGTGTTCCAGCACGGCACCATCCCGTCGGAGGCCGAGCAGTACGACGTCTACGCCGGCGTCCTGAACCGCCTGGGAGGGCGTCCCGCGGTCTTCCGCACCCTGGATGTGGGCGGGGACAAGGTGGTGCGCTACCTGGGCGGACGGAAGGAGTCCAATCCCTTCCTGGGGTGGCGCGGGATCCGCTTCCTGCTGGCCAACCGCGCCCTGTTCAAGTCCCAGCTGCGCGCCATCTATCGGGCCGCCGCCCGCGGGCCGCTGCAGCTCATGTTCCCCATGATCACCGGCGTGGACGAGCTGCGCGCCGCCCGCGCCGTCTGCCGCGAGTGCTGCGAGGAGCTGGCGGCCGCCGGCCTGGAGCACGATCCGGACATCCCCGTGGGCATCATGATCGAGACGCCTTCGGCGGCGGTGGCCGCGGACCTGCTGGCCCGCGAGTGCGACTTCTTCTCCGTGGGCACCAACGACCTCATCCAGTACACCCTGGCCATGGACCGCCTCAACGCCCAGGTGGCCTACCTCTACCAGCCCCTGCACCCGGCCGTGCTGCGGCTCCTGGGCCAGGTGGCCGACGCGGCCCACGCCGCGGGGATCCCGGTGGGCATGTGCGGCGAGATGGCCTCGGAAACACGCTACGCCGAGGTCCTGCTGGGGCTGGGCTTCGATTCCCTGAGCCTCCACGCCGCCCAGATCCCCAAGGTGAAGCAGGTCGTCCGCTGGACCCCGCGCCCCGAGGCCGAGGCCCTGGTGGCCGAGCTCCGGCGCTGCGGGACCGCCGCCGAGGCCGAGGCCCGCCTGAACGCCTATCTGACCGAGAAGAAGCGGCGGCGCGGCGACGGCTGAGGATCGCGGCTGGCCGTGGGCCGCCGGAAGCGTTAAGATGCGCGGACGCGCCCGCGAGGCGGGGCGTCGGATTGGACAACGAGCAACGCCGTTCCCCGCGGGGGAGGCGAGGGAGGATCCATGGCCGAACGGCATCTCTTCAGCAGCGAGTCCGTGACCGAGGGACACCCCGACAAGGTGGCCGACCAGATCTCCGACAGCGTCCTGGACGCCATCATGGCCGAGGACCCCATGGGCCGCGTGGCCTGCGAGACCATGGTCACCACCGGCATGGCCGTGGTCGCGGGCGAGATCACCACCAAGGTCTACGTGGACATCCCCAAGCTGGTCCGCTCCACCATCCGCGAGATCGGCTACACCGACGCCGCCTACGGCTTCGACTGCGACACCTGCGCCGTCCTCTCGTCCATCGACGAGCAGTCCGGCGACATCGCCATGGGCGTGGACGAGTCCTCGGAGCACGCCCAGGGCGCCGGCGACCAGGGCCTCATGTTCGGCTACGCCTGCCGCGAGACCGACGTCCTCATGCCCCTGCCCATCACCCTCTCGCACCTGCTGACCCGCCGCCTCGCCGAGGTGCGGAAGAACGGCACCCTGCCCTGGGTGCGTCCCGACGGCAAGAGCCAGGTCACGGTGGAGTACGAGGGCGACAAGCCCGTGCGCATCGACGCCGTGGTCATCTCCACCCAGCACGACCCCGGCGTGGAGGACCAGATCCGCGAGGGCATCATCTCCCAGGTCATCAGCCCGGTGCTGAACGGGGCGGGCCTGGATTGGGACGGCGCCAAGCTGCACATCAACCCCACGGGCAAGTTCGTCATCGGCGGGCCCCAGGGGGACTGCGGCCTGACCGGCCGCAAGATCATCGTGGACACCTACGGCGGCAGCGCGCCCCACGGCGGCGGCGCCTTCTCGGGCAAGGACCCCACCAAGGTGGACCGCAGCGCCACGTACGCCGCCCGCTGGGTGGCCAAGAACGTGCTGGCCGCGGACCTGGCCGACCGCTGCATGGTGCAGCTGGCCTACGCCATCGGCGTGGCGGACCCCGTGTCGGTCATGGTGGAGACCTACGGCACCGGCCGGGCCACCGACGCCCAGATCACCGCGGCGGTGCGCAAGGTCTTCGACCTGACGCCCAAGGGGATCATCTCGGACCTGAAGCTGCGGCGTCCGGTGTACCGCGCCACGGCGGCCTACGGCCACTTCGGACGCGAGGAGGAGGGCTTCACCTGGGAGCTCGCCGACCGCGCCGAGGCCCTGGCCAAGGCCGTGGGCTAGCCGAACGGACGCCACCGCGTCGATCGGAAGGCGGAGCCTGCGGGCTCCGCCTTCCTCGTGCCGGGAGCACGGGCGAAAAGGAAGCGGCGGAGCCCCGAGGCTCCGCCGCTTGCGCGTTCGGGCTGGCGCGCGCGTCAGGGCGCCGTGACCGTGACGTTGATCGTGGCGGTGCGGTACACGCTGGTCTGGGTGTCGTAGACCCGCAGCAGCACCGGCACCACGCCCACGTCCTCCATGCGGAAGAGATGGGTGGGGGAGCGGCCGTCGTACACCGTGCCCATGGCGTCGTTCATGAACCAGCGGTACTGGAAGCGGGAGTAGTCCCCGGCCTCCGGATCGAAGCCGCAGAGGTCGCAGGTCATGGTCAGGGGCAGGGTGCCGTCCAGGCCGCCGTCCGCCAGGCGGCCCACCGAGACGTCGGCCTGCTGGGGCCCCAGTCGGAACTCGTCCACGATGCGGCCGGCGCGGATCAGGTAGATGGTGGCGCCGGGCCAGTCCTCGGGAGCGCCGACGTACTCCGCCTCCTCGGCGCCCTTCAGGATGTTCCAGGTCACCCGCGGCTCGGCCACGTTGGTGGACGGGCCCTTGAGCCAGATGATCTGGTGCTCGCCGGCCGTCACGCGGGTGGCGTTGCCGAAGGTGTGCTGCAGCTCGGTGTTGTAGAGGTCCATGGCCAGGCGGTAGGGAGTGGAGCCGCCCAGCTCGATGTCCTGGTCCGTGCTGTTGTAGAGCTCCAGGTACGGCAGCCGCACGCCGGTGGTGTGCTGGATGCCGGTCTGGTTGAAGACCAGGACCTCGTTGATGGAGAGTCCGGACTTCACGTTGGTGGCCGTGCCGCCGTTGGTGGCGCGGGGGGTGGGCGGGGAGAAGGTGCCCAGGCCGGCCACCACGGTGGTGTCGTTGGGGGCGCCGACCAGGAGGGAGTCCGCGCGCACCTCGAGCGACAGGGTCTCGGTGGCGCTGTCGCCGTCGTCGTCGGTCACGGTGACGCGCACCTCGTAGAGGGCAGGCTCCGTGAAGCGATGCGAGGTGACCGAGCCGTTGCCCGAGCTGTCGTCGCCGAAGTCCCAGGTCACGTCCAGGTAGTCGTTGGCGCCGGTGGGATCCTGCTTGGGGTTGCCGCCGGAGGCGATGGCCAGGAACTGGACGTCCACGGGGGCGTAGCCGCATTCCACGTTGGCTTCCACCCGGGTGAAGACCGGAGCCAGGTCCTCGTCCTTGCTGCAGCCCGTCACGGCGGCGAAGAGGGCGAGGGCGGCGAAGGCCCAGAGCAACGGCTTGCGGCTCAGCATCATACGGACTCCGTGGCTGCGGTGGGGAGGGGGCGCACGGTGGCGCCCGGATCTTCCGGACTCATCAAAGTAAAAAGCTAGGGGAGTCGGGGCAAGGAGTCCAGCGAAAAGCCCCCCGGGGCCGTCAGCGCCGGATGCGCAGGTACAGGATCAGGGACGCCAGCCCGAAGATGACGTTGCCGATCCAGGCGGCCGCCAGGGGCGGCAGTGTGCCCGTCTTGCCGAAGGCCCGCCCGAAGTTGATGGCCAGGTAGTACCCGAAGCTGATCAGGATGGTCCAGCCGAATCCCGAGGCCACGGTGGTCTTGCGCGGCCCCGAGGCCAGCATGATCCCCAGCAGCACCACGATGATGTGCACCATGGGGAAGGCCAGCTTGAACTGGAAGTCCACCTGGTAGGGGGTGGCGTCGCTGCCGCTGCGCCGCAGCAGGTCCACGTACTCGGCCAGCTGGCGCACGGTCATCTCGTCCGGGCGCACGTTGGCCTGGTTCAGGGCGTGGGGCGTGACCCCGGCGAGGTCCGACTCCAGGGTGCGGAACGGCTCCACCGTCTCGCCGTCGGGGCCGAAGCTGCGGTAGGTGCCGTCCTCCAGGATCCAGCGTTCCCCGTCCCAGACCGCCAGGTTGGCGTCCCAGCGCTCCCGCACCGCCGAGCCCTCGGCGCCCAGGACCCGGAACCCCTTGACCCGGTTGCTCTCCGGAACCCAGGCCCGGGCGTGGTACAGGCGCCCGTCGGTGCCGTTCACGGCGATGTTGTTGGTGGGCTTGAGCCGGTCCGGATTGCCGTGGACCTCCACCTCCCAGATGCGCTCCACGTTGGCGTTGGCCCGGGGCAGCACCCACTCGGACCAGGCCAGGGAGAAGAGGGCGGTCAGGACCGCGGCCACGATCAGCGGCCGCGTGACCTGCAGCAGGGAGCGGCCCGAGGCGAACAGGGCCGCCAGCTCGTTGTAGCGCGCCATGCTGCCCACGGTGAACAGCGAAGCCATGAGCATGCCGATGGGCAGCACGATGTCGATGGTCTCCGGCGCCTTGTTCAGGTAGTAGCGTCCGATCAGCGCCAGCGAGGCCCCGTTGTCCATGAACCCGTTGATGTGGTCGAAGAGGTGGATCAGGGAGAACAGGATCAGCGCGCCCAGGAGCGTGAAGCCCAGGATCCGCAGGAACTGGCGCAGGATGAGGCGGTCGGTCAGCTTCACGGCGCGGTCGTGCCTTCCTTGGAAGCGTGGGAGACAGGCCGCCGCCGGCGCAGGGACGGGAACAGCGAGCCCTCGCGCACGGTGCGCATCAGGATCAGCACGCCCAGCGCACCCAGCACGACGTCGGCCATCCACATGGCCACGGCGGGGTCCAGGCGGCCGCGGTCGGCCATCTTCTCGCCGCCCACCAGGAAGAGGTAGTACACCAGGTACACGCCCAGGGCCAGGCCCATGGAGACGCCCTTGCCGCTGCGGGCCGTGGTCACGGCCATGGGCAGCCCCAGAAGCACGAAGACCATGCAGGCCACGGGGATGGCGAACTTCTTGTGAAACTCCACCATGTACTGGTTCTCGCGCTGCTGGTAGTTGCGCAGGATGTTGCGCTGGAAGCCGTTGGCCCGCGCCACGCGGGTGATCTCCTGCTGGGTGTTGCGCAGCATGGCCCGGCGCTCGTTGATGGGGATCCGGCCCTGATCGCGGCCGGGCCGGGTGATGCGGTCCACGCGGGCGGCCGGATCCAGCAGGGACCACTGCTTGGCGGCCAGCTCCGCGGCCGTCTGCACGTTCTGGGCCACGGCCTTCTCGCGGTTCTCTCGCTCGGCGCGGGCCGCGTCCAGCAGCTGCGTCAGATCCATCTCCCGGTCGCCGCGGGTGGTGCGGCCGGACTCCTGGAAGTCCTTCTCCACGTCGGCCACGTTGATCACGTGGCGCTGGAAGCGGGTCACGCTGTAGCGGCTCAGGTCCGACTGGTCCGGCAGGTCGTGGATCTCGCCGTCCTCCAGCTCCACCCGCAGGGCGTCGGAATCGTGCAGGGGCACGATGCGGCCGCGCTCCGCCGTGGTCATGGTGGGCACCTGGCTGGTGGGATCCTCCTTCTCCAGGATCACCACGCCCTGGATCTCGTTGGTCCGGTCGTCCTTGTGCTCCACGAAGATGGTGAAGTCCGGGGTGATCTCCGTGAACATCTGCTCCCGCACCTCCATCATGGGGCGGGTGTGGTGGATGTCGTAGAGGAGGTTGGCCAGCCGGTGGTTGGAGCGGGGGAAGACGAAGTGGTTGTAGGCCGCCAGGGCCACCGTGACCAGCAGGGCGCCCGCGAGCAGGGGGCGCAGGATCCGGTAGAGGCCGATGCCGCTGGCCTTCATGGCCGTGATCTCGGAATCGGCGGCGAGCTGCCCCACGCCCATGAGCACGCCGATGAGCACGGCCATTGGTACGGATAATGCAAACGTGTGCCCCAGGCTGAGCAGCAGCACCTGGGCGGCGAGGGGAAAGGGGACCCCCTTGCTGACGAAAAGCTCGACAAACCTGTAAAGGATGTCGATGATCAGCACGAACGTAACGACGAAGAAGCCGAAGAGGAAGGGTCCGGCCGTCGCCCGCAGCAGATGTCTGTTCAACAAGGACATGGCTTCGGCCGTCCGCCCGCGCTGTCTCCTGGCGTGGGCGGCCTGACTCCTTTCGTGGACACGGAACCCTCGTCGCCGCGGCAGTGTAATCGCCTGCCGGCCTCCGGTCCAGTCCTCGCAAACCGATTGTCGCCAGCCGGATCCGCCGGCCCGGCGGGGGAGTGTCCGCCCGTGAGCAAACGCCGCCGGTCCGTCCAGCGTTCCGTCCCGCCGCGCCCGCGGCGGCACGGCGCGACGTGGCGGCTCCTGGCGGCCCTGCTCCTGCTCGCGGCGGCCCTGCCGGCGGGGGCCAAGGACCTGATCCTGCCCGGGCTGGACCCCCTGCTCCAGGCCACCAACGACCCCCGCCTGCTGGGCGAGGACCGTCTGGTGCTGCTGGAGGGGTTCAAGGCCCAGGGCGTGGAGCCCGGGCGGGGCGAGGGGCTGCCGTCGTTGGATCGGCGCTTCCACGCCCTCTTCGACGCCCGCGTGAACGTGGACCTGGAGCGCATGACCACGGACCGCGAGGTCAACGGCGTGTACGGTCTGGAGACCGTCTTCCGCTATCCGGATTGGTTCTTCCTCTACCAGACGGCCCGGCGGCTGCCCGGCGGCTTCACCTACTACCCGCCCCGCGCCGTGGAGGATCCCCTGGTGGAGGTCTTCGTGGACGACGTGGCCCTGGCCCAGGCCCGGCGGCTGCGCGTCTCCAACCGGCGGCACCTGCTGCGGGGGCTGAACGTGGCCGGCGGCGGCGTGTACCGCGACGAGGGCCTGATCAACCTGACCATCCCGGTGAAGTTCCCCCGCACCCTGGAGCGCATCATCGGCCGGGGCGAGAAGACCAACATCCGCATCACCGGCACCGAGCACATCTCCCTGGGCGGCGAGTCCACCATCAGCAACAAGTTCGTGCCCAACGAGCGGCGGCAGAGCCAGAGCCTGTTCCCGTCGCTGGACATGGAGCAGCAGCTCCAGATCAACCTCAGCGGCCAGATCGGCGAGAAGGTGCACATCGAGGTGGACCACAACTCGGAGGCCATCGGGCCCGAGGCCACCAAGATCCGCCTCTACTACGAGGGCTCCGAGGACGAGATCATCCAGAAGATCGAGACCGGCGACGTGGGCCTCACCCTGCCCGGCAGCCAGCTCCTGGGCTACGCGTCCAACAAGTCGGGCCTGTTCGGCCTGAAGGTGACCGGCCAGATGGGCGCCGCCGACTTCACCGTGGTGGCCAGCAAGCAGAAGGCCGAGACCTCCAGCCAGAAGTTCAACTCCAGCGGCGGCACCGTGGGCGTGCACGAGATCGCGGCCAACCGCTACCTGAACAACCGCTTCTTCCGGCTGGACCTGCCGCTGGCGTTCCGGCAGGCGGGATACTACGAGATCAACGACGTGCCGGGCCGCAACCTGATCCCCGGGGGAGACGTGCCGGGCAACGAGCGCATCGATCCCGGCACCATCCAGGTCTTCCGCTTCATGGGCGACATCCGTCCGGGCGCCACCGACGTGCAGAACGTGGTGGCCATCCCCGACACCACCGGCCGCTGGGAGCAGTCGGGTCCGGGCGACGTGAGCGTGGACCAGGACGGCGACGGCGACGTAGACTTCATCGACTGGTCCCTGCTCCACCGGCCCGCCGGCTTCGAGGAGGGCCAGTGGTGGCGGCCGGTGGAGTTCGAGACCCTGCTGGACGAGAACGGCAACTTCATCGCCCTGGACCTGCTGCGCGAGTACGACTGGAACGACCTGCTGGCGGTGGTCTACACCGTGAGCACCCCGGTCACAGTGAACGGCCAGACGGTCCTGGAGCCCGTGTACCAGGTGGGCGACGTTCCCGGCGTGGACGAGGACCGGCGCGTGGATCTGGACGGCGACGGCACCCTCTACT
This sequence comes from Candidatus Krumholzibacteriia bacterium, assembly GCA_035447065.1. Taxonomy (GTDB): domain Bacteria; phylum Krumholzibacteriota; class Krumholzibacteriia; order LZORAL124-64-63; family LZORAL124-64-63; genus CALEMW01. Next base: position 110,134 of record DAOTGJ010000005.1, on the reverse strand, counting down.
ACAAGATGAAGCTGCTCAAGCCCACCAACCCCGGCGACAATCCGCACGTCTGGGCCTACGTGCTGCGCAACATCTATCCGCTGGGCGGCTCCAACATCGATCAGTCGAGCTTCGAGTTCACCCTGGACGTGAACACGCTGGCCGACGGCGCCAACCTGGTGCCCGGGCAGCTCTCCGGCGGGGTGGGCATCGAGTGGTTCCAGGTCTTCGGACTGGACCGCGAGGACCAGCAGGGCAACCCGGGCTCCGACGGCATCGCCGACTTCCACGACCAGGTCTACTTCGACCTGACCCGCGGCCTGCTCAAGTTCCCGCTGAACATCCCCGAGCCGTTCAACATGGCTCCGGAGCGCTACGAGGCCCTGGCGCCCGACGCCTTCGACTTCGCCGGCTCCGGTCTTGCCGACTACCTGATGCCCAAGCTCTACGAGCCCACCAACTCGCAGACCGAACTCACGCAGAACACCGACAAGATGCGCTTCACGGTGACCCACGCGGCCGCGAGCAGCTCGTTCAACCTGGGCGTGAGCAACATCGAGGAGGGTTCCGAGACGGTGGTGCTGGACGGGCGCACGCTCGTCAAGGACGTGGACTACGACATCGACTACACCTTCGGCGAGATCAGCCTGAAGGGAGAGGCCGCGGCCAGCCTCACCGCCGACAGCAACATCAGCGTGGACTACCAGTACGCCCCGTTCATCGGCGGCGGCAACTCCAGCCTGCTGGGCCTCAACGTGGGCTACCAGCTGGGGCGGGAGAGCCGCTTGAGCAGCACCTGGCTCTGGGAGTCGAACCAGGTGGTGGGCCACAAGGCCAAGCTGGGGGAGGAGCCCAGCCGCACCCTGGTGGGCAACCTGAACGGCCAGTTCCAGTTCAGGCCGCGGCTCCTGACCTCCTTCGCCAACCTGCTCAGCCGCCGCAACACGGACCGCGAGAGCTCGGTGCAGATCAACACCGAGATGGCCCTCAGCCTCCCCAACCCCAACACGTTCAACGACGCCCACGTGGAGGACTTCGAGGGCGTGGACTCCTCGGACGTGATGCCCATCAGCCGCCTGAGCTGGAACGACGCCAGCAAGCCCGTGCACGACGAGGGCCTGGAGCTGGAGGCCGACGATCCGCGCTACCTGGCGCTGAACTACCTGCTGGACACCTACTACGCGCCCGAGGACCGCGTGGACGCGCGCTGGTACCTGCCGCGCGTGCTCACCGAGCGCCGCCACCTGAACCCGGACCTGAAGGAGCAGGAGGGCCGGGAGACCCAGCAGGTGCTTCAGCTCCACCTGCAGACGCCCGACGGCGAGACGTGGGGCCCGCAGCACTGGGGCGGGATCATGCGCGGGCTGAGCCGCAGCGGCGTGGACCTCACCAAGACCCAGTTCCTGGAGTTCTGGGTCAACGACTTCCGCCACGACGTGCTGGGCGACCACCCCACGGGCACGCTGCACTTCGACTTCGGCTACATCAGCGAGGACTTCTACTGGCGCGACCGCAACGGCGATCCGGAGTACGGGGTCTACAACCGCGAGGACGGCATCATCGACGGCTCGCCCGACGGGATCTTCACCCAGAGCCAGGACAACAACGAGGACGTGGGCCTGGGGGGCGACGCCCAGGGCTACGACCGCTACAGCGCCGACTACGTGTCCGACGCCAATCCCTACCCGTTCATCAACGGCACCGCCGGCAACTTCCGCGAGGACTCGGAGGACCTGGACGGCGACACGCGCTTCGACACCAACAACGGCTACTTCACCATCAGCGTGGATCTGGCCGACTCGGCCCTGGTGGACGTGCTGCGCGACTACCCCGCCAGCGAGGTGCAGGACAACATCGACGAGCGGCGGGCGTGGCGGAAGTACCGCGTGCGTCTGGGCGACCTGCTGCCGGTGGCGCCCGCGATCAACGGCTCCACGCCCTCGCTGGCCACGGTGACGCACATGCGCATCTGGTTCGAGGACCGCGAGCCGCCCCAGGGCGCCACGTCGAGGGACCTGCAGTTCTCCGAGATCACCTTCCTGGGGTCGCGCTGGGAGCGCGAGGGCGTGCGCAAGCTGGCCACCGCCGACGCGCCGGAGGAGCAGATCCTGGACTTCGGCGAGCGGTCGCCCAACGAGGGCTTCTTCCTGGGGGAGGTGAACAACAAGGAGAACCCGGACTACGACCCGCCCTTCGAGCTCTACGTGCTGAACAACATCCCGGAGAAGGAGTCGTCGCTGGTCCTGGACTACCAGCACCTGGAGCCCCAGCACCTGGTGCGCGCCAGCCGCGTGGTCTCGCCCCGCGGCGACGACTACACCAAGTACAGCAAGCTCTCCTACTACGTGTACAGCCCGGACCCGGACCAGGCGGACATGGACGTGTTCTTCCGGGTGGGAGCCGACTCGCTCAACTACTACGAGGTGAACTACAGATTCGACGAGAGCCAGGGCGCGCGCTTCGGCTGGCACGAGCTGCGCCTGGACATGGCCGAGCTGAGCAACGTGAAGCTGGAGGCGCCGGACCACGAGACGGGCTGGATCGAGTCCACGGTGAACGACGACCTCACCGGCCAGCCCTACCGCGTGCGCGTGGTGGGCGCGCCGGACCTGCGCCGCGTGAAGCGCTTCTACGTGGGCGTGCGCAACACGGACCGCACCTCCGAGGCCAGCGGCTACTTCTGGTTCAACGACATCAAGCTGCGCGAGGTGCAGCGCGACGCCGGCCTGGCCCAGCGCCTGCACGTGGGCGTGAACATGGCCAACCAGATCAATTTCGAGGTGGATTGGAACAAGCAGGACGCCGAGTTCCACGGCCTCAACAAGCAGGTGGGGCAGGGCTACACCAGCGAGGACTGGAACGTGTCCGGCAGCCTGTCCGTGGACGACTTCATACCGCTGCTGGGCTTCCGCATGCCCGTGAGCGCGGGCCGCTCGCGCACCACCCAGCGGCCCAAGTACGTGACCAGCAGCGACATCGAAATCATCGACGAGGCCCTGCGCGACGCGCAGAGCTCCATCGACGAGCGCAAGAGCTTCTCCGTGCGGCTGTCGCGGCCGCAGCCGTCGGGCTTCGCGCCCCTGCGCTACGTGCTGGACCCCTGGCAGTTCTCCCTCAGCGGCTCGCGCAGCACCAGCGATACGCCCCTGCAGAGGTCCACCGGCGACAACCTGCAGGGCAACGTGTCCTACGACCTGCGCCTGGGACCCGGCCGCAGCCTGAACGACTACCCCCTGCTGCGCCGCATCCCGGTGGTCAAGGCGGTCAACCCGTTCCCCACGAACATCTCGCTGTCGGGGGCGTTCACCAACACCAGGCGGGAATCCAGCAACCTGCAGACGGCCACGGGGACCTTCGTGGAGCAGCCCCTGAACGAGACGCGGCGCGGCACCCTGAACGCCAAGATCGACGCCAAGCCCCTGCCCATCGTGGACGCGGGCCTGACCATCCGCTCGGACCGCGACCTGTTCCGCGAGCGCCGGTTCTGGGGCCTGAACGTGGGCGAGGAGAACACCTACAACCAGCAGCTGCGCCTGAGCTTCGGCGTGCCGCGGCACCTGGGCCTGCCGGACAACCTGGTGGGGCGCGCCATCACCGGCTTCGTGGGCGAGCTCAACTCGCTGAAGCCCAACGTGCAGTTCACGGGCGCCTTCGTGGACGACCATTCGCCCAGCGTGCGGCGGGAGAACGATCCGGCCAACGTCTCCAACATCCGCAGCAGCGGCGACTGGAGCGTGACCTTCAGCGTGCCCCTGGGGGACAAGTTCTCGCGGGTCTTCCCCAAGAAGGTGGACGTGCGTCAGGACGAGCGGCAGCGCATCCTGCGCGAGATCCAGAACCAGGTGCGCCGCGATCAGATCACCGATCCCGAGCTGCAGGAGCTGGTGGCCCAGCTGGCCGAACCCGGACTGAACCCCCGGGACAAGCAGCGCCTGGAGGACCGCATCGTGGAGCTGGCGCGGGAGCTGGAGCGGGAGCGCCGCGAGGCCGTGGCGGGCACCGCCCAGGCCGACACCACCGCCAGCCTCTTCGCCGAGGAGGGCGGCGGCTTCCGCATCCCCAACCCGCTGAGTCCGCTCATGGACCTGATGCGCGGCGTGCAGCCCATCCAGCTCAACTGGACCAGCAAGGACGAGGGCGCCTACACCCGCTACCGCGGCGCCACCACCTTCTGGTACGAGGCCGGCCTGACCACGGACCTGGAAGCGCCGGACTCCCTCTACGTGAGCCGCGACGTGACCGAGCGCATCACCAAGAAGGCGTCCACGCGCCTGAAGTTCTCGCGCAACATGACCATGGACGTGAAGTTCGACGAGTCCGAGACCCACCGCGTGCAGGCGGGCGGCCTGGCCACGCGCACCTTCAACCGGAGCTGGCCGGACCTGGGCTTCAGCCTGGCGGGCATCGAGAAGTGGGGCATCTTCGGGGGCGGCGGCGCCGACAGCCCCATCCGCTCCAGCAACCTGGACCTGACGTACAAGCGCACGTCGTCGGTGGCCGGCGAGACGGCCACCCAGTCCAACCCCAAGGAGACCCTGCAGCTGGGGCCGCGCTGGAGCACCACCTTCCGCAGCGGCATGACCGCCCAGCTCAACCTGGTGCTGACGTTCGACGACAACGAGAACAACGGCTCGCTGACCAAGACCAACCGCACGGCGGTGAACGCGCAGGTGCGCCACAGCTTCGGGGCCGAGGGCATCCTCTCCAAGCTGGGCCTGTACCGGCCCGGCAACTCGCCCATGGTGACCATGACCGTGGACGTGAGCGTGAGCGACGACTCGGTGCAGCGCTGGCAGCCGGGCGTGGACCGCGAGGGCGAGCCCAACACCGTGACCGGCTCCTCGCGCATCAGCGTGGTGCCCAGCTTCAGCTACAACATCACTCGCAACCTGACCGGGGCCATGCGCATGAGCTACGCCCGCGACAAGGTCAAGGAGTCCGACACGGTCACCCAGCGCTTCGGCCTGGGCGTGGAGGCCACCTTCAACTTCTGATGGGAACGGGATCGGACATGTCCTTGGGAGCCTTGCGACGCGCCGGCTTGATCCTGGCGCTGCTGCTGTGGACGGCCGCCGTCGCCGCCGCCGGCGAGTTCTCGGGCGAACGCGCCATGCATTGGATCCGCGCCCAGACCGAGCTGGGACCGCGGGTGCCGGGGACGCCGGGGCACCGGGCCCTGCAGGAGCTGATCCTGGCCCACGCGGACAGCCTGGGGCTGCGTGCCACCGTCCTTCGCCACGTGGAGACGAGCCCCCTGACCGGGGAGGAGATGCCGCTGGCGCAGATCGTGGTGTCCGCGGGCCCGGACGGCGGCGACCGGCTGTGGTTCGGAGCCCACTACGACACCCGCGCCCACGCGGACCGGGATCCGGAGCGGGGGGCGCGGACGGAGCCCATCGCAGGCGCCAACGACGGCGCCAGCGGCACCGCCGTGCTCCTGCACCTCATGGAGCTTCTGGCCGCCGCACCTCCCGCGGTGGGGGTGGACCTGCTGTTCTTCGACGGGGAGGACCAGGGGCGGAGCGGCGAGCTGCGCAGCTACTGCCTGGGCTCGGCCTGGCTGGCGCCGCGGCGGCAGGACTTCGGCAACCCGCTGGCGGGGGGCGATCCCATCGGCCTGGTGCTGGTGGACATGGTGGCGGACCTGGATCCCTCCATCCCCATGGAGGGCTACTCCCTGCGCTACGCTGGGAATTGGACCCGCGCCGTGTTCCAGCGCGCGGCGGAGCTGGGGCTGGACGTGTTCCAGCCCTGGGAGGGGCGGGCGGTCTACGACGATCACGTGCCGTTCCTGGAGGCGGGCGTGCCGTCGGTGGACCTCATCGATTTCGACTATCCGGACTGGCACACCCGGGCCGACGATCTGGACGCCGTGGGTCCCCGCGGTCCCGGCCAGGTGGGGACCCTGCTGCTGGACCTGGCCCGCCGCCCGCCCGCCCCCTGAGGCGGTGGAGGGGGGGCGGATCCCCCTGAATTTCCCTTGCGCCGGTCCGGAACGGGTTGTACTATGGCCTCCTACTTCAGATACGCGCCATCCGGTGCGCGCCGCGAAGTGGGCGAAAGCTCACTTTTTTTCGTGTCGGGGCATGGCGCCTCCGCACGGCCCGGCGGCGCTCCTGCGGCGTGCCGGAGGTTCCCGTCGTGTCCGCGGACCGTTACGAGTCGGCCCATCGCATCATCCGGCTGCTGGAGCCCGTCCTCGCGGACGACGGCTTCGAGCTGCTGGACGTGCGCGTCTTCCGGGGCGGCGGCCGCACCACGGTGCGCGTGCTGCTGGATCATCCCGAGGGGATGACCCTGGACGCCTGCTCCGCCGCCTCACGCACCGTGGGCATGCATCTGGAGGAGGCGGATCCGTTCCCCGAGGCCTACGTGATCGAGGTCTCGTCGCCCGGGGTGCGCCGGCCCCTGCGCACCGACGCCCATTATCAGGCGGCGGTGGGGCAGGACGTGATCCTGAAGGTGGCCGCCGCCGGCGGCGTGAAGACCCTCAAGGGTCGCCTGGAGGCCTTCGGCAACGGGTCGTTGACCCTGCTGCCGCGGGGCGAGGAGACCCTCCGCAAGCTGGCCCGCGCCGACGTGCGCGAGGCCAACCTGGACCCGGAGTTCGACGCCCAGGCGCTGATCCAGGCGGACCGCCGCCGCAAGAAGGAAGCCCACCGCCAGGAGCGGGCCGCCCGCCGCGGCGGCGAGGAAGCATAGGAGACCGAGCATGGACTACAACGTTCTCGACGCCCTCGCGATGATCACGCGGGAGAAGAACATCGACCGCCAGATCGTGCTGGAGTCGCTGGTGGCCGGCCTGCAGTCCGCGGCCCGCAAGAAGCTGGGCGCCGACGCCGTGATCGACGCGCGCGTGGACGAGTCCACCGGCGAGATGACCGTGGAGCACGTGAAGGTCGTGGTGGACAACCTCATGGACGAGGACGCCGAGATCATGCTCGAGGAGGCCCGCGAGGAGTTCGGCGACGAGGTCCAGGTGGGCGACGAGCTGCGCTGGGAGCTGCCCCTGGAGGAGTTCGGCCGCAACGCCATCCTGGTGGCCAAGCAGATCCTGGTGCAGAAGGTGCGCGAGGCCGAGCGCACGAACATCTTCGAGACCTACAAGGACCGGGTGAACGAGATCATCACCGGCACCGTGCAGCAGGTGGACCGCGGCAACGTGCTGGTGAACCTGGGGCGCGTGGAGGCCATGCTGCCCTGGCGCGAGCAGATCCGCGGCGAGAAGAGCCATCAGGGCAGCACCATCCGCGCCCTGATCATCGAGGTGCTGGACAGCGCCAAGGGGCCGCAGATCATCCTCTCGCGCAGCCATCCGGAGTTCCTGCGCATCCTCTTCGCCCAGGAGGTGCCCGAGATCCAGGAGGGCATCGTGGAGATCAAGGCCGTGGCGCGCGAGCCGGGCACCCGCTCCAAGATCGCCGTGGTCTCCCACGACGACCGCGTGGACGCCGTGGGCTCCTGCGTGGGCATGAAGGGCTCGCGCGTGCAGGCGGTGACCCGCGAGCTGGCGGGCGAGCGCATCGACATCGTGCCCTGGAGCGCGGAGCCGTCGCTGCTGATCAGCCGCGCCCTGAGCCCGGCCGAGGTCAACACCATCATCCTGCGCGACGATCTGCACGAGGCCACCGTGGTGGTCAACGACGATCAGCTCAGCAAGGCCATCGGCAAGGAGGGCAAGAACGTCCGCCTGGCCGCCAAGCTCACCGAGTGGAAGATCGACCTGGTCTCCTCGCGCGAGTACCACATCCGCCAGCGCGTGCGCCAGGAGGTGTGGATGGAGCTGAGCGAGATGACCGGCATGACCGACGAGCTGGCCGCGGCCCTGCGCGGCGCGGGCATCACCTCCATCGAGCACCTGGTGAACACGCCGCTGGACGAGCTGGAGGAGCTGGCGGGCCTGGGCGAGGAGAAGGCCATCGAGCTCTTCAACACCGCCAACGCCACGCTGGACGAGCTGGAGCGCATCATCGACACGACGGTGGCCGAGGAGCTCGCGGAGCTGGAGGCCAACGAGCGCCCGCTGATCGACGAGAGCATGCTGGGCGACGGCGCCCCGGCCGACGGCGAGGCCGCGGCGGCCGCCGCGGGCGAGGCCCCGGAGCGGGCGGCGGCGCCGCTGATCTCCGGCGGGCAGCTCTTCGCCGACTTCGATGCGAAGGTCAGCGAGCTGGCCGATGAGGACGGCGCGGCCGACGGCGGGGACGCGGAGGACTAGCCGTGGACGCGCCGCAGCGCGAGGTCGTGGTGGCGCGCCTGCTGGGCCTGCTGGGCCTGGCGCAGAGGGCCGGGAAGCTGGCCCTGGGCGGCACCGCGGCGGCGCAGATGATCGCCGGGCCCCGGCCCGCGCTGCTGATCGTGGCGCGGGACGCGGGGCAGGGGGCCAAGAAGCTGAGCCGGCTCGTTCCCCGGGAACGGGTCGTGGACGGGATCGTGGACCGCGCCGAGCTGGCGCGGGCCTTCCAGCGCGACGACCTGACGGTGGTCGCGGTGGAGGACCGCGGTTTCGTGAAGGGGATCCTGGAACTCGTCGCCGGCGCGGGCGCCGGCGGGGAGAGACCGGCGTCGGATTGACGATGGCGACGCGCCGGTCCGCAGAAGCCATGCAGGAAGCGCCATCATCGTCCGCTCCCAGGGAGCGGACCCGCGGAGGTCGATCGCCTTGTCGAGGAAGCTGAGGGTCTACGAGCTCGCCAAGCACTACGGTGTGGAAAGTCCCGCCATCCTCAAGATGCTGCGCGACATGCACGCCGAGGTGAAGAGCCACATGAGCGTCGTCGAGGACGACGCGGTGGACCGGATCCACGCCACGTTCCAGCGCAAGCGGGAGTTGATGCGCCTGAACTACGCCAAGGTGCACAACATGGATCCCGAGAAGCTGAAGCACGTGGCCAGCTTCCGTCCGCTGGAGAAGCCGGAGCCCGTGGACGAGCCGGAGGAGAAGAAGCCGGCCAAGAAGAAGACCGCCAAGAAGAAGACGACCAAGAAGAAGGTCGCGAAGAAGGCCGCACCCGCCAAGGAGGCCGAGGCCGAGGCCGAGGCCCCCGCTCCGGTGGAGGAGATCGCCGCCGTCGTCGAGCCCGAGGCGCCCGCGGCCGAGGAGCAGGAGACGGAGGAGACCGACGCCCGCCCCGTGCGCCGCGCCCGCATCGTGCGCCGCGCGCCCGCGCCGGTGCCCGAGACCCCCGCCGAGCCCGAGATCCCCGCCGCACCGGAGCCCGAGACGATCGCCGCCGCCGAGCAGGAGCCGGAGGCTCCCGCCGCCGCGGCCCCCGAGGCCCCCGCCGCGACCCCCGAGATCCAGGACGACGAGGCGGACGGCGGCGCCCCCGAGGACCCCGCCGGCACCGCCGCGGCGGAGCCCGAGGACAGGCCCGCGGACGACGGCGACCAGCCCAACGTCAAGCGGATCGAGCGCCGGCAGGCGCGGATCATCCGCGTGGGCCAGGGCTACGTGGCCACCACCACCGGCAAGGCTCAGCCCGAGCCCAAGCCCGCTCCGCGCCGCGGCGCCCCGGGCGGCGCTCCGGGCGGAGGGCACGGCGGCGGGCATGGCGGCGGGCACGGCGGCGGCCAGGGCGGCGGCCGCGAGAACGGGCCCGAGCAGTGGAACTGGGATCAGGTGAGCCGCGACCTCACGGGCCGCCGCAGCGCCCCGCGGCCGGCTCCGGCCGCCGGGACGGACCGCGACGTGCGCGAGTCGGTGCAGGCGGCCATCCAGCGCCGTCAGGAGGCGCGCGAGCAGTCCGGCGATTCCGGCCGCCGCAAGCGCCGCAAGAAGACCAAGGTGGACGACGCCGCCGTGGCCGCCAACGTGAAGCAGACCTTGGCCCAGATCGACGGCCCCAGCGGGCGCCGTCGCCGCCGCAAGGGCGGCGCCGTGGGCTCCGACTCCGAGATGGGTGAGCACGTGCTGCGAGTGACCGAGTTCATCACCGTGCAGGAGCTGGCCGACAAGTTCGAGGTGCCGGCCCGCGAGATCATCGGCAAGCTCTTCGCGCTGGGGGTGATGACCACCATCAACCAGCGCCTGGAGAAGGATCAGATCGAGCTGCTCGCCGAGGAGTTCGAGAAGGAGATCGACTTCCTGTCCGAGTTCGGGGAGGAGGAGCTGGACGAGGCCACCCCCGCGGTGCAGGAGGAGGACCTGGAGCCCCGCGCGCCGGTGGTGACGGTCATGGGCCACGTGGACCACGGCAAGACGTCGCTGCTGGACTACATCCGGCGCTCCAACGTGATCGCCGGCGAGGCCGGCGGCATCACCCAGCACGTGGCCGCGTACCGCGTGGAGACGGCGGGCGGACCCATCACCTTCCTGGACACGCCGGGCCACGAGGCCTTCAGCGCCATGCGCGCCCGCGGCGCCCAGGGCGCCGACGTTGTGATCCTGGTGGTGGCGGCCGACGACCGCATCATGCCCCAGACCATCGAGGCCATCAACCACGCCAAGAGCGCCGGCGTGCCCATGATCGTGGCCATCAACAAGTGCGACCTGCCGGCCGCGCGGCCCGACCTGGTGAAGCAGGACCTGCTGCAGCACAGCGTGGTGCTGGAGGACTTCGGCGGCAGCGTGCTGAGCGCGGAGATCTCCGCCAAGAAGGGCGACAACGTGGAACGGCTCCTGGAGCTGATCCACCTGCAGTCCGAGGTGCTGGAGCTCAGGGCCAGCCCCAAGGGCCCGGCCGTGGGCACCGTGGTGGAGGCCACCAAGGAGCAGGGCCGCGGCGTGGTGGTCACCGTGCTGGTGGACCAGGGCACCCTGCGCCAGGGCGACAACTTCCTGGTGGGCATGCAGGACGGCCGCGTGCGGGCGCTGCTCAACGAGCGCGGCGAGACGCTGACCGAGGTGACCCCGGGCATGCCCGCCGTGGTGCTGGGCGCCAACGACGTGCCCGTGGCCGGCGACCGCTTCCACGTGCTGGAGTCGGAGCGCGAGGCCCGCGACATCGCGGCCCGCCGCCGTCACCTGCAGCGCGTGCAGCAGTTCTCCGCCCCCAAGAAGACCATCAGCCTGGACAACCTGGCCCAGCTCGTGGCGGATTCGGAGCTCAAGGAGCTGCCGCTGATCGTCAAGGCCGACGTGTCCGGCTCCGTGGAGGCCATCTGCGACGCCATGATGCAGCTCAACACCGACGAGGTGCAGCTGCGCGTGGTCCACAAGGGCGTGGGCGCCATCAACGAGTCCGACGTGCTGCTGGCGGCCAACACCGGCGCCATGATCGTGGGCTTCCACATGCGCCCCGGCGCGGCCATCCTGGACCGCGCGGCCGAGAACAACGTGACCATCGAGACCTTCGACATCATCTACGAGGTCGTGGATACGATGAAGAAGGCCATGGCGGGCCTCCTGGGCACCATCCGCCGCGAGGTGTCCACGGGCACCGCCCAGGTGCGCGAGGTCTTCCGCATCCCGAAGGTGGGCGCCATCGCCGGCTCCTACGTGACCAACGGCACCATCATCCGCAACTCCCTGGTGCGGCTGGTGCGCGACGAGGTCATGATCTTCGAGGGCAAGATCAGCTCGCTGAAGCGCTTCAAGGACGACGCCAAGGAGGTCCAGCAGGGCTTCGAGTGCGGCATCGGCCTGGAGCACTTCCACGACCTGCAGGAGGGCGACCTCATCGAGACGTACCGGATCGAGGAAGAGGTCCGGACCGAGCTCTGATGACGCCGCCGTTCCCGCGTCCCGACAGGACGGCGCCCGCGCGGACGCCGTCCTGTCTCGTCCTGGAGAAAGCATGGATCCCTACAAGCTCGAACGTCAGAACTCCACCCTGCGCAAGGCCCTGAGCGAGCTCATCGCGGCGGAGGTGAAGGACCCCCGCGTGGGTCTGGCCGCCGTGAGCGAGGTGCGCCTGAACCGCGACCAGACCGTGGCCGAGGTCTTCGTGTCCGTGGTGGGCGAGGACGCCGAACAGCGCGACACCCTGCAGGGCCTGCGCAAGGCGCGCGGCTTCCTGCAGGGCCGCCTGGCCGACCTGCTGCGCCTGCGCCGTACGCCGGACCTGCGCTTCGTGCTGGACGATTCCCTGGAGCGCGGCCTGGGCGTGGAGGCCCTGCTGGAGACGCTGTCCGCCGAGGGCGCCGCCGAGGGCGACGCCGTCCGCGAGCGCGCGCGCACCCTGGAGTCCCTGACGCCGCCGCGCGAACTCCTGGAGACCCTCGCCGCCAGCGCCCGCGTGTGGGTGGTGCCCCACTGGAATCCCGATCCCGACGCCATGGGCAGCGCCCTGGCCCTGGGCCGCTGCCTGGAGCTGGCCGGCAAGGAGGTGGAGGTGATCGCCTACGACGATCCCCCCGCCGGCTTCGCCGTGCTGCCCGGCTACGACGAGGCCCTGCCGGCCGACGAGGCCGCCGACGTCATGGCCGAGACGCCGCCGGACCTGGTGGTCCTGGTGGACTGCCACGATCTGGCCCGCGCCGAGGGCCTGGCGGGCGTGCTGCGCCTGGCGCCCCGCGCCGTCTGCGTGGACCACCACCTGACCGACGACGGCGGCGACGTGCTCGACGGCTGGATCGAGCCCGTGGCCAGCTCCGCCAGCCTGCTGGTGATGAGGGTCATCGACGCGCTGGACGCGGCGGGCTTCGCGGGCCTGGACGCCTGCGGCCTGGATGCCGACATGGCGGCCAACATCTACGGCGGCCTGGTGACCGACACCGGCGGCTTCCGCTTCCCCAACACCCTGCCCCTGAGCTTCGAGGCGGCGCAGCGGCTGGCGGCCTTCGGCATCGACGTGGCGGAGCTGGCCGAACGCCTGCTCCACCAGCGCACCCGCCCCGCCGTGGAGCTCATGAAGCAGGTGGTGGGCACGTTCACCTTCCATGCCGACGGGCGCATCCTCTCGCTGCGCGCGACCCAGGCCATGCTGGCCGGCTCGGGCGCCCGCATGGCCGACACGGAGGGCTTCGTGAACCTGGCCACCGCGGTGGAGGGCGTGCTCTTCGTGGTCTTCCTCAAGGAGCGCGACGACGGCCGCTGGCGCGTCTCCCTGCGCGCCAAGGGCGACGGCGACGTGCAGGTCGTGGCCGCGGCCCGCGGCGGCGGCGGCCACCGCCTGGCCGCCGGCTGCACCCTGGACGGCGATGCGGACGCCGGCCTGCAGGCCCTGCTCCTGGACCTGGCGGCCCAGCTGGAGGCCTGAGGGTGGACTGGCCCCACGGCTTCCTGCTGGTGGACAAGCCCGCCGGCGATTCGTCGCGCCGCGTGGTGACCCGCGTCCAGAAGGCGCTGGGACCGCCGCCCGGCCGCCGGGGCCGGGGCGCGCCTCGCTTCCGCTGCGGCCACGCCGGCACCCTGGATCCCCTGGCCACCGGCCTGCTGGTGGTGCTGGTGGGCGCCGGCACCCGGCTCAGCGCCTTCCTCCAGGGTTGCGACAAGGTCTACCGCGCCACGGTGCGCTTCGGCACGGCCACCGATACCCTGGACGCCGACGGCGAGGTGGTGCTCACGGCGCCGGTCGCCCCGGACGCCTCGGCCCTGGACCGCGCCCTCGCCGCGCGCGTCGGCCCCGCGGACCAGGTGCCGCCCCTGGTCTCGGCCATCAAGCTCGACGGCCGCCCCCTGCACCGCCGCGTGCGCGCGGGGGAGGATCTGGCCCCGCCGCCGCCCCGCCGCGTCACCCTCCATGATCTGCGCCGCGAGGGGGAGCTCCGCACCGTGGACGACGGCCTCTGGGACGCGGACGTCCGCGTGGGCTGCAGCAGCGGCACCTACGTGCGCTCCCTGGCGCGCGACCTGGGCGAGGACCTGGGGGGCGCAGCCCACATCCACGCCCTGCGCCGTCTGGAGGCCGGCAGCTTCCGCGTGGACGACGCCCTGCCCGCCGCGCTGCTGGACGACCCCGCCGCCGTGCGCGCCGCCCTGCGCCCCTTGGCCGCGGCCCTGCCGGACATCCCCGCGCTGGCCGTGTCCGCCGCCGAGGCCGCCGAGCTGCGCCAGGGACGCCAGCCCGAAGCGGACTGGCTGACGCGCCTGCCCGCGCCGCCGCGCGCGGTGGCGGCCGGTCGCGAGCCCCTCTGGCGCATGCTGGACGCCGACGGCGGCCTGGTGGCCCTGGGCCGCCTGGAGACAGGTGCGGACGCGGCTGCGGCCCCCCGCGTCGCCGCCGTCTTCCCGCCCTCGATGCGACAGGAGGTCCCGCCGTGCACCTGATCCACCTGAGCGAGGAGCTGCTGACCCGGGCCCTGGGCGGCCGCGAGGCCCTGCCGGCGGCGGTGCTGCCGGCCAGCGTGGTCGCCGTGGGCTCCTTCGACGGCCTGCATCCGGGGCACCGCGCCCTCATCGACGCCGTGAAGCGCGAGGCGTCCGCGCGCGGCCTGGCCGCCTGCCTGTTCACCTTCCGCTCCCACCCGCGCGCCGTCCTGGACGGCCACGCCCCCCGGCAGATCACGAGCTGGCGCGAGAAGCTGGCCCTGCTGGGCGACGCCGGCCTGGACGCGGTGGTGGCCGTGGACTTCTGCCCGGCCCTGGCCCGTCTGGACTACCGCGATTTCGTGGACCGCTTCCTGATCGGCATGCTGGGCATGCGGCACCTGGTGGGCGGCCACGACCTGCACCTGGGCGCCGGCCGCGGCGGCACCGCGGCCACCCTGGCCGCCCTGGGCGGCGAGCGCGGCTACACCACGGAGATCGTGCCGGCCCGGTCCCTGCCCGACGGCCGCGTGATCAGCAGCTCCGCCATCCGCTCCCGCCTGGAGGCGGGGGAGGTGGCCGACGCGGCCCTGCTCCTGGGCCGCCCCTACTCCCTGTGGGGGGAGGTGGGCTACGGCGACGGCAACGGCGCCGCCCTGGGCTACCCCACGGCCAACCTGCGCCCCCTGGACGCCGCGAAGGTGCTGCCCGCACCGGGCGTGTACGCCGTTCGCGTGCACGTGCCGCTGGACGCCGTGGGCGCCGCCGACCGCGGGGCGGCCCTCGCCGAGTACGAGGGCGCCCTGCCCGAGATCGACCGCGAAGGCGTGCTGCGCGGGACCCTGGACACGGCCCGCGCCGTGTTCGCCGGCATGCTCAATCACGGCCGCGCGCCCACGGTGCACGCCGGCGGCCTGCCGGAGCCGCGGCTGGAGGTTCACATCCTGGACTTCAGCGGTTACATTCGCGAGCGCAGCCTGAAGGTGGAATGGATGGCGCACCTGCGCGCCGAGCGGCGCTTCGAGGGCCTGGAGGCCCTCAAGGCCCAGCTCGCCCGCGACGCCGCCCAGGTCCGGTCGCTCATCCCCAGGACGGAGGACGCATCATGACCGCGGTCCGCAAGGGCATCGTGCTGGCCGGCGGGGCCGGCTCCCGCCTCTACCCCCTGAGCCGGGTGGCCAGCAAGCAGCTGCAGCCGGTCTACGACAAGCCCATGATCTACTACCCCCTGTCCACCCTGATGATGGCGGGGATCGACGACATCCTGATCATCTCCACCCCCCAGGACACCCCGCGCTTCCAGGACCTGCTGGGCGACGGCTCCCAGTGGGGCGTGCGCTTCACCTACGTGGTGCAGCCGGAGCCCAAGGGCATCGCCCAGGCCTTCCTGCTGGGGGAGGCGTGGCTGGAGGGGCAGCCCGTCTGCCTGATCCTGGGCGACAATCTGTTCTACGGGCGCATGGGGCTGGACCGCATCGCCGCGGAGTTCGGCGGCGGGGCCCACATCTTCGGCTATCCGGTGCACGATCCCGAACGCTACGGCGTGGTGGAGCTGGGGCCCGACGGCACGGTGCTGTCCATCGAGGAGAAGCCGGCCAGGCCCAGGTCGCGCTACGCCATCCCCGGCCTCTACCTCTTCGACGGCGACGTGGCCCAGGTGGCGCGCGGTCAGGCCTATTCGGACCGGGGCGAGCTGGAGATCACCGGCGTCATCCAGGCCTACCTGGACCGGGGGCGGCTCACCGTGGAGAAGCTGGGCCGCGGCATCGCCTGGCTGGACACGGGCACGCACCAGAGCCTGCTGGAGGCCAGCCAGTTCATCGGGGCCCTGGAGGCGCGGCAGGGGTTGAAGATCGCCTGCCTGGAAGAGGTGGCGTACCGACGCGGCTTCCTGAACCGCCCCGAGCTGGAGGCCCTGGTGGCCACGCTGCCCCGCTCGAGCTACACGGAGTACCTCGTGCAGATCCTTAAGGAAGAGTCGTAAATGAATGTCATCAAAACGGATCTGAGCGATGTTCTCATCGTGGAGCCTCGGGTCTTCCAGGATGACCGCGGCTTCTTCTTCGAGAGCTGGAACGCCGCCCGCTGGCGGGAGGCCACGGGTCTGGACACGTCGTTCGTGCAGGACAACCACTCCAGCTCCCGCCTGGGGGTGGTGCGCGGCCTCCACTACCAGGTCCGCCACGTGCAGGGCAAGCTGGTGCGCGTGGTCCGGGGCGAGATCTACGACGTGGCCCTGGATCTGCGCCGTTCCTCGCCGGATTTCGGCCGCTGGACCGGGGCGCGCCTGAGCGCCGGGAACCGCCGCCAGCTCTGGATCCCCGCGGGCTTCGCCCACGCCTTCATGGCCCTGACCGACGACGCCGAGGTCCTCTACAAGACCACCGACGTCTACGACCGCGAAGCCGAGCGCTCCATCCTCTGGGACGACCCGGATCTGGGCATCGACTGGCCCCTGCCCTCGGCCAGCGTCCTCTCGGACAAGGACCGCGCCGGGGTGCCCTTCCGGGACGCCGAGACGTTCGCCTGATCCCTCAAGTCTCCGCATCTCAGGCCGAACCAAGGGGGGAGTTCCCGCTTGCCCTTCGGGCGGCCTTTCCCTATCATGGGGCCGCACCGGAACGCGGGGCCGAGCCCCGCGTTGTCGTGTGCCCATGAGACAGCGGGTTGGCATCCCAAATTCGCCAAGCCCACAACCGGCGAACCGCGAAGAGATTCCGGCCGGTGCGGGCGCCAACCTGCGGCCATCGTGACAAACGCGTTGAGTAGGAGGTTCTCGACGATGGCATTCTCCAAGGATCAGAAGGACCAGGTGATCGCGCAGTTCAAGAAGCACGAGAAGGATTCGGGTTCGCCCGAGGTCCAGATCGCGCTGCTGACCGCCCGCATCAAGCATCTCACCGAGCACTTCAAGACGCACAAGAAGGACTACCACTCGCGTCGGGGGCTGCTCAAGATGGTGGGTCAGCGCAAGCGCCTGCTGAACTACCTGAAGCGCAAGGACCTGGACAGCTATCGTTCCCTGATCGAGGAGCTCGGAATCCGCGGCTAGAGGGCCGCGGTGTCCAACCCCCCATGGGATCCGGTCAAGCGAGTCGAATCGCGCACGGTGCACCGGCGGCATGCCCCGGTGCGCCTTGCCGTGCCCGCGACCCGCACCGGCCAGCGTGACGATGGAAGCGACCGAGGAAAGATCGAATTCGCAGGTTGGAAAGCAGCTGGATGAGGAAAGCACAAGCCGCAAGCTGGAAGGATGAGAGAATGGAACTGAAGGCCCACAAGGTGTCCCTGCAGATGAACGGGACCGAGTACACGCTGGAGACCGGAAAGATGGCCCGCCAGGCCAGCGGATCCTGCCTGGTCGGCATGGGCGACACGCTCGCCCTGCTCACGGTGACCGCGGACAAGAAGCCGAGCGACCGCGACTTCCTGCCCCTGTTCGTGGAGTACCGCAACAAGACCTACGCCGCGGGCAAGATCCCCGGCGGCTTCTTCAAGCGCGAGGCCCGGCCGAGCGAGCGCGAGACCCTCTCGTGCCGCCTGATCGACCGCCCCCTGCGCCCCATGTTCCCCGACGGCTACCGCCACGCCACCGACGTGGTCGCCTTCGTGGTGAGCAGCGACGACAAGTTCCACGCGGACGTGCTGGCCATCACCGGCGCCTCCTGCGCCCTGAACCTGTCGGACATCCCCTTCCCCGAGGTGGTCTCGGGCGTGCGCGTGGCCGACGTGGACGGCGAGTTCGTGGTCAACCCCAGCTTCGACCAGCTGGAGGCCTCCGTGCTGGACCTGGTCGTGGCCGGCACCGACGACATCGTCTGCATGATCGAGGGCGAGTGCAAGGAGGTGCCCGAGGAGCGCCTGCTGGACGCCATCGAGTACGCCCACGGCTGGATCCGCAAGCTGAACGACCTGCAGCGCGAGCTCGTGAAGCTCGCCGGCGCCAAGGCCAAGTTCGAGGTGGCCGCGCCGGTCGTGAACCAGGAGAAGAAGGCCCAGGTGGCCTCGCTGCTGGGCGCGGACCTGACCGCCGCCATCAAGACCCCCGGCAAGCACGAGCGCGCCGAGGCCCTGGACGCCCTGAAGGCCAAGGTGGCCGCGTCCATGACCGACGCCGACGGCAACCCCGACGCCGAGGCCCTGGAGCTCTTCAAGAGCGTGGAGAAGGCCGCCATGCGCGGCATGATCCTGGACGAGGGCGTGCGCGTGGACGGCCGCGACCTGACCACCGTGCGTCCCATCGCCATCGACCTGGGCCTGCTGCCCCGCGCCCACGGCTCGGCGCTGTTCACCCGCGGCGAGACCCAGTCGCTGGGCACGGTGACCCTGGGCACCAAGATGGACGAGCAGAAGATCGACGCGCTCGAGGGCGAGTGGTGGAACAACTACTACCTCCACTACAACTTCCCTCCGTTCAGCGTGGGCGAGACCGGCCGCTACAGCGGCACCGGCCGCCGCGAGATCGGCCACGGCAAGCTGGCCGAGCGCGCCATCCGGCCCATCCTGCCCAGCCACGAGGAGTTCCCCTACACGCTGCGCATCGTGTCGGAGATCCTGGAGTCCAACGGCTCCAGCTCCATGGCCTCGGTGTGCTCCGGCTGCCTCGCCCTGAAGCAGGCGGGCGTGCCCGTGAAGAAGTCCGTGGCCGGCGTGGCCATGGGCCTCATCAAGGAGGGCGACCGCACCGCGGTGCTGACCGACATCCTGGGCGTGGAGGACCACCTCGGCGACATGGACTTCAAGGTCACCGGCACCGCCGACGGCATCACCGCCTTCCAGCTGGACACCAAGATCGCCGGCATCAGCCGCGAGATCATGGTCAAGGCCCTGACCGACGCCCGCAACGCGCGCATGCACATCCTGGGCATCATGGACGAGGCCATCGCCGAGCCCGCGCCCCAGCTGAGCGAGTACGCGCCCAAGATCGTGACCATCAGCATCCCGCCCAAGAAGATCGGCGAGCTGATCGGCCCGGGCGGCAAGGTCATCAAGAAGCTGCAGGAGGAGACCGAGACCAACATCGAGATCAACGACGAGGGTCAGGTCTTCATCTCCGCTCCGGATCAGGCCAAGGGCGAGGAGTGCCTGCAGCGGATCCGCATGATGATGATGGAGCCCGAGGTGGGCGCGGTGTACAAGGGCCGCGTGGTGAGCATCGTGGACTTCGGCGCCTTCGTGGAGTACCTGCCCGGCAAGGAGGGCCTGCTCCACATCTCCGAGCTGGAGTGGTTCCGCGTGGGCAACGTGGAGGACGTGCTCAGCCCGGGCGAGGAGGTCGAGGTCAAGCTGGTGGAGGTGGATGGCCGCAGCGGCAAGGTCCGCCTGAGCCGCAAGGCCCTGCTGCCGAAGCCCGAGGGCGCGGTGGAGAGCTCCGGCCCTCCGCGCGGCGACCGCGACCGCGACCGCGGCGACCGCGACCGCAACGACCGGGGCGGCCGCGGCCGCCGGCGCCGGTAGGGAGCACCGCCCGGTGAACTCCTTCGACTGGCTGGGCGAGTCGCCTCCGGGCCGCACGGTCCTGGCGAACGGGGCGGTCATCCTGACCGTCCCGATCGCCTCGGCGCGCTGCGTGTCCCTGGGCGTCTGGCTCCGCCACGGTTCCCAGGACGAGCCCGCCGGCCTCGGCGGGCTCGCCCATTTCCTCGAGCACATCGTCTTCAAGGGCAGCGAGCGCTTCTCGGCCTACGACCTGGCCCTGGCCTTCGACGGGGTGGGCGCCGCCGTGGACGCGTTCACCACCAAGGACCACGTGGTGTTCAGCCTCAAGGTGCTGCCCGAGTACCTGCCCCGCGCCCTGGACGTGATGGCCGACATGGTCCTGCGCCCGGCCCTGGATCCCGAGATGATCGCCCTGGAGCAGGACGTGGTCTGCGAGGAGATCCAGGAGGCTCACGACACGCCGGAGGACCTGCTCAACGACGCCTTCACGGCCCGCGTCTACGGCGACCACCCGCGCAGCCGTCCCATCCTGGGCGCCCCGGAGACGGTCCGCTCCTTCGACCGGGACCTGCTGCGCCGCGAGCACGCGTCCATGATGCGCGGCGCGAACCTGGTGATCAGCGCCGCCGGCGCCCTGCCGCCCGGCGTGGTGGACCTGCTGGCCGCCGCCTTCCTGGCCGCGCCGGTGCCCGGCCCCGACGCCGCGCCCCTGCCTTCCAGCGCCGACGCCCCCTTCCTGCCCGCGGCGGACGTGATCGCCGCCGCCGCCCGCGCCGACCGCCGCCTGGAGCTCCACGGCCCGGTGCAGCAGTGCTACTTCGAGTTCGGCAACCTGGCGGTTCCCTTCGGCCACCCCGACCGCATCCCCCTGGCCCTGCTGGCCAACGTGCTGGGCGGGGGCATGAGCAGCCGCATCTTCCAGGCCGTGCGCGAGCGCCTGGGCCTGGCCTACTCCATCTACACCTACACGGACATGGGCCGCGACGTGGGCCTGTTCAGCTGCGGCGGCTCCTGCTCGCCCGCCAAGCTGGAGCGCGTGATCGAGGTGTCGCGGGAGGAGTGCCGGCGCGTGCTGCGCGAGGGCGTGGACGAGGAGGAGCTGGAGAACAACCGCGCCCAGATCAAGTCGCAGCTCGTGTTCTCCATGGAGGGGACCGTGAGCCAGATGGGGCGCGCCGCCAAGGACGAGATCCATCACGGCCGCCACGTGCCCCTGGCCGAGCTGGTGACCGAGGTGGACGCCGTGGGGCCCGACGACCTCATGCGCTGCGCCGCCGCCTACGTGGACCCGGAGCGCTGGATCACGGCGGTGCACGGGCCCGAGCGCTAGCCCGGAGGGAGCCATGGCCCGCCGCCGCCACGACATGACCCTGCGCCCCGGCCTGCTGCTGGTCCTGGGCCTGGTGGGCGTGATCCTGACGGGAGGGCTGCTGCTGAGCCTGCCCTTCGCCGCCGCCGGAAACGGCGCCATCGCGCCGCTGGACGCGCTGTTCACCAGCACCTCGGCCGCCTGCGTCACCGGCCTGATCACCCGCGACACCGCCGTGGACTTCTCGCCGGCCGGCCAGGCCGTGATCCTGCTGCTGATCCAGATCGGCGGCCTGGGCGTCATGTCGGCCTCCGGCCTGATCTCGTTGCTGCTGGGGCGGGGCCTGGGCGTGCGCGAGGCGGGTCTGGTGCGCGATCTCTTCGACACGCGCCTGCGCTCGGCGGCGGGGGGGATGCTGCGGCGCATCGTGGAGCTGACGCTGGCGATCGAGGTCCTCGGCGCCGTGCTGCTCCACCTGGCGGCGGCGGACCGCATTCCGGATCCCGGCGCCCGCGCCTGGTGGAGCCTCTTCCACAGCGTGTCCGCCTTCTGCAACGCGGGCTTCAGCCTGGAGTCGGACTCGCTCATCTCCGTGGCGGGGGACGCCGGCGTCATGGGCGTGATCTCGGCCCTGCTGATCCTGGGCGGCCTGGGCTTCGCGGTCATCATCAACACCACGGCGTGGCTGCGCGGGCGCGCGCTGCGGCGGACCCGCCGCGGCCGCGTGCGTCCGGTGCGCCTGGGCGTGCAGGCCCGCGTGATCTGGCGGCTGACGGGGCTGCTCCTGCTGGGCGGCATGGCGCTGCTCCTGCTGCTGGAACGTCAGGGCGCCCTGGCCGGCGCGCCGTGGGGCGAGCGGCTGGCCCTGGCCTGGTTCCAGTCGGCCACCTGCCGCACGGCCGGCTTCAACTCCATGGATCTGACGGCGCTGGGGCCCGCGTCGCTGCTGGTGATGATGGTGCTCATGGCCGTGGGCGCCGCGCCCGGCTCCACCGCCGGCGGTCTGAAGCTCACCACGGTGGCCATCCTCTACGCCAACCTCCGTTCCATCGTGCTGGGCAGCGAGGCCGCGGTGCTCTTCGACCGCGAGGTGCCGCGGCTGGCCGTGCGCCGCGCCTTCATGGTCTTGACCTCGTGGCTGCTCGCGGTCACCCTGGGGCTGGGCGTGCTGCTCGCGGTGGACGCGGGTCCGTTCGCGCCGGTGCTGTTCGAGGTGATCTCCGCCCTGGGCACCGTGGGGCTCTCGCTGGGGCTGACGCCGACGCTGCCGGCCGCCGGCAAGGTGATGGTGATCCTGCTGATGTTCCTGGGCCGCCTGGGGCCGCTGGCCGTGGCCTACGGCCTGGTGCGCAGCCGCCGCGGCGTGTCCGTGAGGTATCCGGAAACCGACATCATGGTGGGCTAGGAGGAGGATGACGATGCGCAAGGTGGCCGTGTTCGGCCTGGGCCGGTTCGGTTCGGCCGTGGCCCGCACCCTCAGCGCCGAGGGCGTGGAGGTGCTGGCGGTGGATCAGGACCGCGCCCTGGTGGACGCGCTGAAGGACGAGGTGGCCGTGGCCGTCTCCTTCGACGTGACCGACCGCGAGGCCCTGCGCCGCTACGAGGTGGGGGAGATGGACGCGGTCGTCATCGGCATCGGCGCCGGCTTCGAGGCGTCGGTGATGACCACGCTGCTGTGCAGCGAGCTGGGGGCCAGGCGCATCGTGTGCAAGGCCCTCTCGCAGCGGCAGCGCGACGTGCTGAAGCTGGTGGGCGCCCACGACGTGGTGCTGCCCGAGGAGCAGATGGGCCGCTGGCTGGCGGAGAACCTGCTCCACGGCTCCGTCGTGAACCTGGTGGAGCTGCCCGAAGGCTACCTGCTGCGTCAGGTGGAGCTGCCCCGCGCATGGCGCGGCAAGACCCTGGCCGAGCTGCGGCTGCTGCAGACCTTCCACATCAGCCTGGTCCAGGTGCATCGCCGCGTGGACGGCGTGGACACCCGCCTGCCGCTGCCGGCCGGCGACTTCAGGCTGCTGGAGGGGGACACGCTGGACGTCATCGGCCCGGAGACGGATCTGGCGGACTTCCGCAGCGCCGGTTCCTGAGGCCGAGCGCCCCGGAGCTCAAAAAACGCTTTTCCTGCCGTGCCCCCGGGGCTAGATTGATGGACGCGATCCGTCCCGGACGCGGCGCCCCCGCGCGCCGTCCGCGGGCGATCCCCGGACTTTTCCGGCGCGCGAAGGGAGTCCGCTCCGGTTCGTCGCCTCATGACCTCAAAGGAGACACCCCGATGCTCACCACGAAGCGTCTCGCCCTGCTCGCGCTGCTGGCCCTGGCGTATGCCGCGTTCTCGGGTTGCGCGCCGTGCAAGGACTACAAGGCCATCATCGCGGACCTGGACACCCAGATCGAGGGTCTGCAGGCGGAGATCGCGGACCGCGAAGCCACCATCGTCGAGGGCGAGCAGCTCGCGGCGGACCTGCGCGAGCAGATCGCCGAGGTGGAGGCCCAGAAGGAGGTCCTCGTCGAGCAGATGAACGAGGTGGTCACCGTGACCATCCCCGAGTCCATCCTGTTCGCCTCCGGCCAGGTGATGATCCTGGACACCATGGTCCCCACCCTGGAGGCCATCAAGGAGACCTGCGAGAAGGCCGAGTACGCCGAGTGGGACATCTGGGTGGAGGGCCACACCGACAGCCAGAAGCTGTGGGAGGACTTCCAGGAGATCTGGCCCAGCAACTGGGAGCTGGGCGCCGCCCGCGCCGCGGCCGTGACCCGCTACCTCACCAACTGGCTGAACATGGACGCCGACCGCTTCGCCGTGGTGAGCTACGGTCCCTTCCGTCCGGTGGGCGACAACGCCACCGCGGAAGGCCGCAAGGAGAACCGCGCCGTGCGCATCGTGCTGCACAAGCCCGAGCGGCTCTGGGCCAAGAACAACCAGTAGCTTCCGCTGCAGGGTGAGAGGAACGCGTGAGGCCGCCCGGGAGGGCGGCCTCGTCGCATTCCGGCGGGGCGGTTCAGCGTCGGGCGGCGGCGGCCTCGGCGCACTCCGCCAGGCCGGCCAGGGCGCGGTCCACGTGGGCCGGCGTGTTGAACGGGCCGAAGGAGAAGCGCACGGTGCCGCGTCCGTCCACGGTGCCCAGGTCCTCGTGGACCAGGGGCGCACACTGGAGGCCGGTGCGCACCAGCACGCCGTGGTCCACGTCCAGGCGCAGGCCCACCTCGTCGGCGGGCATGCCGTCCACCGTGACCGACACCACGGCCACCCGCGGACCGCCGTCCACGGCCAGGGCGCGCACGCCGGGCAGGTCCGCGAGGCCGGCGGCGAAGCGGTCGGCCAGGGACGCCTCGTGGGCCGCCACCGTGGCCGTGCCGCGCTCCCGCAGCCAGGCCAGGCCCGCGGCCAGGCCCGCCACACCGCTCAGGTGGTGGGTGCCCGCCTCCAGGCGGTAGGGGAACTCCTCCAGGTGCCCGCGCTCCGCCGAGCGCACGCCCGTGCCGCCCCAGCGCGTGGCGCGGATGGGCACGTCCGGCGCCACGGCCAGGCCGCCGGTGCCGGTGGGGCCCAGCAGGCCCTTGTGGCCGGTGAAGGCGAGCAGGTCCACGCCCCAGGCCGCCATGTCGATGGGCGTCACGCCCGCGGTCTGGGCCGCGTCCAGCAGCAGCAGCACGCCGCGCTCGCGGCATAGGGCGCCCACGGCGGCGGCGTCCTGCACCGTGCCCAGCACGTTGGAGGCGTGGTTGAGCACCACCAGGCGGGTCTCGGGACGGAGGGCGGCGGCGATGGCCGCGGGATCCACGCGGCCGGGGGCGGCGCAGGGGACCAGGTCGTGGGAGATCACGCCCAGGCGGGTGAGCTCCCACAGGGGGCGCAGCACCGAATTGTGCTCCAGGCGCGTGGAGACCACGTGGTCGCCGGGTCGGCAGACGCCGGCGATGGCGGTGTTGAGGGCGTCGGTGGCGTTGGCGGCGAAGACCACGCGGTCGCCGTCGCCGCCGGGGAGGCCGAAGAAGGCGGCCAGGTCCGCGCGGGCGCCGTCCAGCAGGCGGCCCGCCTCCACCGCCAGATCCGAGCCGGAACGGCCGGGGCTCACGCCCAGCTCGCGGGCGGTGCGGTCCACGGCGCGGTGCACGGCGTCGGGCTTGGGGAAGGTGGTGGCGGCGTTGTCCAGATAGATCAGATCGGTCATGGGAAGCCTCCCGACGGCCAGTATGGGACGGCGGCGCGGAACCGGCAAGGACATCCGGCGTTGTGCATCGGGCCCGTCGGTGCTATGGGTATGGATTCCATTTCTGCAACCCCCGGAGGTCCCGCGAATCATGAAGCGTGCGCTCGTCTGCCTGTCCGCCGTCCTGCTGCTGGGGGCGGCCGTCGCTCCGGCCCAGACCTTCGTCCGCCTGGGCACGGACGAGGGCGACATCCTGCTGGTGCTCAAGCCCGAGGTCGCCCCCCGCCACGTGGCCAACTTCCTGGCCCTGGGCGAGGCCGGCATGTACCAGGGCACCTACTTCCACCGCGTGATCCCCGGCTTCATGATCCAGGGCGGCGACCCCAACACCAAGAACGACGACCGCGCCGACGACGGCCAGGGCGGCCCCGCCTGGAGCGACCTGCTCTCCGGCGACGACCTGAAGAAGGTGGAGGAGGTGCGCGCCCTGCTGGAGGCCCGCGGCCTGGGCGGCCTGCCCGAGCGCGCGTCGATCCGCGCCGAGTTCAACGACGAGACCCACGTGCGCGGCACCCTGTCCATGGCCCGCGCCAACCACCCGGATTCGGCGGGCAGCCAGTTCTTCATCACCGTGGCCGACACGCCGCACCTGGACCGCAAGTACACGGTCTTCGGCAGCGTGGTTTCCGGCATGGACGTGGTCGACGCCATCGTGGGGGCGGCGCGCGACAACCGCGACAATCCCCTGGAGCCCATCCACATCACCGGCTTCACCGAGCTGGACGGCCCCGGCGCCCTGAGCGACGACGAGCGCGCGGCGTGGGACGCCTTCGGCACCGCGGCCAGCGAGGCGGTCGGCAAGTAGATGGCCCGCGACACCCTGAGCATCCGCGGCGCGCGGGTGCACAACCTGCGCAACATCGACGTGGAGCTGCCCCGGCGGAAGCTCGTGGTGGTCACGGGGCCCAGCGGCTCGGGCAAGTCGTCGCTGGCCTTCGACACCCTGTACGCCGAGGGGCAGCGCCGCTACATCGAGAGCCTGTCCAGCTTCGCGCACCAGTTCCTGGATCAGCTGCCCAAGCCGGACGTGGACCGCATCGAGGGTCTGTCGCCGGCGCTGGCCATCGATCAGAAGGGCCTGGGCAGCAACCCGCGCTCCACCGTGGGCACGGTCACGGAGATCGTCAACTACCTGCGGCTGCTGTACGCGCGCTGCGGCGAGATCATCTGCCCGGACTGCGAGATCCCCGCCTCGTCGCGGCCGCTGGCGGAGATCCAGGACGCGGTGGCCTCGCGGCCCGAAGGCACGCGGCTGTGGATCCTGGCGCCGCTGGTGGCGGGCCGCAAGGGCGCCCACAAGAAGCTGCTGGACGGGCTGCGCGAGCAGGGCTACGTGCGCGTGCGCGTGGACGGCCGGCTCCATGACCTGGACGATCCGCTGGACCTGGCCGCCGGCGCCCGCCACGACATCGCCGTGGCCGTGGACGGGCTGGTGGTGAGGCCGGGCGTGGAGTCGCGGCTGGCCGACGCCGTGGGCCGCGCCGTGGAGATGGGCGGCGGTTCCGTGCTCATCCAGGAGGGCGACGCCGTCACCCACTACAGCCGCGAGGCCGCCTGCCCCGGCTGCGGCCGCAGCTTCCCGGCCCTGGAGCCGCGCCTGTTCTCCTTCAACTCGCCCGCCGGCTCCTGCCCCGAGTGCCAGGGCCTGGGCACCCTGCCCACCATCCGTCCCGACGTGCTGGTGCCGGACCCCGAGCTGAGCCTGGCCGACGGAGCCGTGGCCTTCCTGCGCGGCAAGGAGAGCAGCTGGCTCTTCACGCAGGTGGAGGCCTTCGCCGGCGCCCTGGACTTCTCCCTGCAGACGCCCTGGCGCGGGCTGGACGACGAGGCGCGCGCGATCCTGCTCTACGGCATGGACCGCGCCCAGCGCGCCCGCCTGTCCGAGCACAAGCACTACGACGCCTTCCTGGCCGACTGGGAGGGGCTGATCCCCGAGCTGCTGCGGCGGCACCGCGAGACCAAGTCGGAGAAGGTGCGCAAGTCCCTGGGCGACCTCATGAGCCCGGAGACCTGCGTGGCCTGCGGCGGCCACCGCCTGCGCCAGGACGCCCTGGCGGTGCGCCTGGGCGGGCGGCACATCGGCGAGGTGGGGGACCTGGCCCTGAGCGAGGTGGCCGCGTGGGCCGCGGACCTGGCGTTCCAGGATCCCGTGAAGTCGGCCGTGGCCGTGCCGGTGCTGGACCAGATCCGCGAACGCTGCCGTTTCCTGGTGGACGTGGGCGTGGGCTACCTGAGCCTGGCGCGCAACGTGAGCACCCTCAGCGGCGGCGAGGGCCAGCGCGTGCGGCTGGCCACGCAGGTGGGGTCGCGCCTGACCGGCGTGCTCTACGTGCTGGACGAGCCCAGCGTGGGCCTGCATCACCGCGACATCCACCGCCTCATCGCCACCCTGCAGCGCCTGCGCGACCGCGGCAACTCCGTGGTGGTGGTGGAGCACGACCTGGACGTCATGCGCGCCGCCGACCACCTGCTGGACCTGGGCCCCGGCGCGGGAGAGCACGGCGGCCTGGTGGTGAGCCAGGGCACGCCCGCGCAGGTGGCGGCGGATCCCGGCAGCGCCACCGGACGCTGGCTGGCCCGCCGCGGCGGCGACCAGAGCCCGGACCCGGTCAGCGGCGGCGCCCCCGCGGAGCACTGGCTGCGCGTGCGCGGCCTGCGCGGCCGCAACCTGCGCGGCATCGACCTGGAGATCCCCCTGGAGCGGCTCACCGTGGTGACCGGCGTGTCGGGCTCGGGCAAGAGCACCGCCGTGCACGCCACCCTCTACCGCATCCTGGCGCGGGACCTCCACCGCGCCGGCACCGAGCCCGCCCCCTACGACGGCGTGGAGGGCCTGGACCGCCTGGGTTCCGTGGTGCTGGTGGACCAATCGCCCATCGGCCGCTCGCCGCGCTCCACCCCGGCCACCTACACCGGGCTGATGACCCCCCTGCGCAAGCTCTTCAGCGAGACAACCCTGGCCAAGATGCGCGGCTACAAGCAGGGCCGTTTCAGCTTCAACACAGGCGACGGCCGCTGCCAGGTCTGCGAGGGCGCCGGCGTGCGCCGCCTCACCATGGACTTCCTGCCCGACGTGGAGATCCCCTGCGAGGCCTGCGAGGGCCGGCGCTTCGGCGCCGAGACCCTGGAGGTGCACTTCAAGGGCCGCTCCCTGGCCGACGTGCTGGAGATGCCGGTGGAGGAGGCGCGCGAGTTCTTCAGCGCCATCCCGCCCTGCCGCCGCCTGCTGGACCTCATGGACGAGGTGGGCCTGGGCTACCTGCGCCTGGGCCAGACCGGCGCCACCCTCTCCGGCGGCGAGGCCCAGCGCCTCAAGCTGGCCAAGGAGCTGGCGCGCGGGCACCGCACCAAGAGCCTCTACATCCTGGACGAGCCCACCACGGGCCTCCACTTCAGCGACGTGGAGCGGCTCATGGACATCGTGGCGCGGCTGGTGGGGCAGGGGCAGACGGTGGTGGTCATCGAGCACAACGCGGAGGTGATCCGCCGCGCCGACCACGTCATCGACCTGGGGCCCGAGGGCGGCGCCGAGGGCGGCCTCATCGTGGCCCAGGGCAGCGTGGCCGAGGTGGCCGGCGCTCCCGGATCGTACACCGGCGCCATGCTGGCGGACCTGTTCGCGGGACGTTGAGCGCTCCGCGCGCCGCGGGGGGAAATCCCCTTGGCGTGAGCGGGGGGCCGATCTACATTAGCGGCGGCCCGGCGGTCGCAGGGACCGCCGCCCGCCCTTGGCATCCCCGGATCCCCCGTCGTCGGAGGTTGGCGCCGTGGCTCCCGCATCCCCCCAGGACCTCAAGCAGACCCCCCTGACCGCCTGGCACCGCGAGAACGGCGGCCGCATGGTGGAGTACGCCGGCTTCGAGATGCCCGTGCAGTACCGCGGCGTCCTGGCCGAGCACGCCGCCGTGCGCCAGGGCGTGGGCCTCTTCGACATCACGCACATGGGGGAGATCCTCGTGAGCGGCGCCGGCGCGGGCGCCTGGCTGGACGGCCTGGCCACCAACCGCGTGCTGGCCCTGCCCCTGGGCGGCGTGGTCTACACGGCCATGTGCCGCGAGGACGGCGGCGTGCTGGACGACATGCTCATCTACCGCCTGGACGTCGAGGAGTGGATGGTGGTGTGCAACGCCGCCAACCACGCCAAGATCGCCGCCTGGCTGCAGGCCCGCCTCGCTGGCGCGGAGCGGGTGGCGGTACGGGACGTGAGCGACGCCACCGCGCTGATCGCCGTGCAGGGCCCCGCGGCCGCGGAGCTCATGGCGCGCGTGCCGGCCCTGGCCGGCTGCGCCGACGCCGTGGCGGCGCTGGACTTCTACACCTGCGCGGCCTGCGACGGACCCGGCGGCCGCTGGATCGTCTCGCGCACGGGCTACACCGGCGAGCGCGGCTACGAGCTCTACGTGCCCGTCGCCGACGCTCTCGCGCTGTGGGAGACCCTGTTGGCGCAGGGCGCGGACCTGGGCGCGGAGCCCATCGGCCTGGCCGCCCGCGACACCCTGCGCTTCGAGGTGGCCTACTGCCTGTACGGCCATGAGCTGGCCGAGGATGTGACGCCCCTGGAGGCCGGCATCGGCTGGGCCGTGCGCCTGAAGGACCGCGCCTTCGTGGGCCGCGACGCCCTGGCCGCGCAGAAGGCCGCCGGCGTGCCGCGCCGTCTTGTGGGCCTGGAGGTCCTGTCGCCCGTGGAAGGCCGTCCCGCGCCCATCGCGCGGCAGGACGCGGAGATCTTCGTCGGCGAGCGCCGGGTGGGGGCCGTGACCAGCGGCACCAAGAGCCCCACCCTGGACCGCCCGCTGGCCATGGCGCTGATCGCGGCCGACGCGATCGACGCCGAGCTCGAGGTGGACATCCGCGGCCGGCGCGCGCCGGTGCGCACGGTCCCGTTGCCGTTCCTTCCCGCGCGCGTCAAGGGCGACCCGCGCGCCGAGCGTTGACCCGTCCCAACCCCGGAGGTGCCTCATGGCTGCCGACGACCGCAAGTACACCAAGGAACACGAGTGGGTCATGGTCGAGGGCGACGTGGCCACGGTGGGCGTCACGGACTACGCCGCCAGCGAGCTGGGCGACGTGGTCTTCCTGGAGCTGCCGGAAGCCGGCAGCCCGGTGACCCAGGGCGACGCCGTGGGGACCATCGAGACCGTGAAGTCCGTGGAGGATCTCTTCAGCCCCGTCACCGGCGAGGTGATCGAGGTGAACGAGGACGTCCTGGACGCCCCCGAGACCGTCAACGCCTCGCCCATGGACGGCGGCTGGCTCTTCAAGGTGCGCCTGGACGGCGACGCCGACCTGGACGAGCTGCTCACCGCCGACGAGTACCAGGCCCTGATCGGAGGCTGAGCTCCATGCCCTACACGCCGCACACCGAGCAGGACGTGCGGGAGATGCTGCGCGTCGTGGGCGTCGATTCCATCGACGCCCTCTTCGCCTCCCTTCCCGCCGAGGTCCGCGTGGACGCCCTGAACATGCCCCCGGGCCTCTCGGAGCACGACGTGCTCCAGGTCCTGGGCGGCCTGGCGTCGCTCAACACGCCCCAGGGCGACTACGCCTCGTTCCTGGGGGGCGGGGTGTACGACCACCTGATCCCCTCGGCCGCCGAGGCCATCACCTCCCGCAGCGAGTTCCTCACGGCCTACACGCCGTACCAGCCGGAGGTGAGCCAGGGCACGCTGCAGGTGATCTACGAGTGGCAGACCTTCATCACGCGCCTGACCGGCCTGCCCGTGAGCAACGCCAGCATGTACGACGGCGCCACGGCCCTGGTCGAAGGCGTGCTGATGGCCCTGGCCAAGACGCGCCGCAGCGTGGCGGTGGTGCCGGAGACGTTGAACCCCCGCTACCGCGCGGTGCTGGACACGCACCTGGCCTGGAACGGCATGGAGGTGCGCACGGCCGGCCGCGCCGCCGACGGCACCACGGATCCCGACGCCCTGGCCGCCGTGCTGGACGACGCCGTGGGCTGCGTGGTGATCCAGAACCCCAACTACCTGGGCTGCCTGGAGAAGGCCGACGCCCTGGCCGCCCAAGCCGCGGCCTCCGGCGCCCTGGTGGTGGCCTGCGTGAATCCCGTGTCCCTCTCGCTGCTGAAGACCCCCGGCGAGTACGGCGCCGCCGTGGCCGTGGGCGAGGCCCAGCCCTTCGGCGTGCCGCCCACCTGGGGCGGGCCGCTGCTGGGCTTCCTGAGCTGCACCGACGAGCTCAAGCGCCAGATCCCCGGCCGCGTGGTGGGCCGCACCCAGGACGCGCGCGGGCGCGAGGGCTACGTGCTCACGCTGCAGACCCGCGAGCAGCACATCCGCCGCGAGAAGGCCACCAGCAACATCTGCAGCAACCAGGGCCTGAACATGTGCCGCGCCACGGTGACCATGGCGCTGCTCGGCGCCGAGGGCCTGCGCGAGATGGGCCACGCCAACCGCGTGCGCTGCGAGACCCTGCGCGGCCTGCTGCGCGAGCTGCCCGGGGTGGAGCTGCCCTTCGCGGCGCCGGTCTTCAACGAGTTCGTGGTGCGCCTGCCCGGCGACGCCGAGGACTTCTGCGAGTACGCCCGCGAGCGCGGCCTGCTGCCCGGCATCGTCCTGGACGGCGCCGCCGGCTGCGACGAGCGCGACCTGCTGGTGGCCGTGACCGAGAAGCGGTCCACGGTGGACATCCAGGCCTACGCCGAGATCCTGCACGACTACCTGGAGGAGGTGGAGGCGTGAGCCGCGACATCGAACCCATCCGCTGGGGCGCCAGCCTGCAGCCCAGCCTCTTCGAGCTGGGGCGGCCCGGCCGCCGCGCCGTGGACATGCCCCGCTGGGACGACGACGAGCCCGACACCGCGCTGCCGGCGGAGTACCTGCGCGCCGCGCCCGCGGACCTGCCGTCCCTGAGCGAGCCCCAGGTGCTGCGCCACTACACGCGGCTGAGCAACCTGAACCACCACATCGAGCGCGGCATGTACCCCCTGGGCAGCTGCACCATGAAGTACAACCCGCGGCTGAACGAGAAGGTGGCGGCCCTGCCGGGCTTCGCCGACCTGCACCCGGACCAGCACGTGGACGACATCCAGGGCCTGCTCTGCGCGCTCAAGATCCTGGAGGACAGCCTCTGCCGCATCACGGGCTTCGCCGCCTGCAGCCTGGTGCCGTCGGCCGGCGCCCAGGGCGAGCTCATGGGCATGGCCTGCATCCGCGCGTTCCATGTGGCCAACGGCCAGCCGGAGCGCGTGGAGGTGCTGATCCCGGACTCCGCCCACGGCACCAACCCGGCCTCGGTGGTGCTGGCGGGCATGACGCCGCGCACCATCGCCTCGCGCGCGGACGGCCGCCTGGACGTGGACGCCGTGCGCGCCGCCGTGGGTCCCGCCACCGCGGGCATCATGATCACCAACCCCAACACCCTGGGCCTCTTCGAGACGGAGATCCGCGAGGTGGCCGCGGTGGTGCACGCGGCGGGCGGACGCCTGTACATGGACGGCGCCAACATGAACGCCATCCTGGGGCGCGCCCAGCCGGCGCTCATGGGCTTCGACGTGGTGCACCTCAACCTGCACAAGACCTTCAGCACGCCCCACGGCGGCGGCGGTCCCGGCGCCGGCCCCATCTGCGTGACCGCGGAGCTGGAGCCCTTCCTGCCGGGCGCGCGCATCGTGGAGGAGGACGAGGTCTACGATCTGGTCCACCGCGACGGCGCGCCGGCCATCCACACCCACCTGGGCAACGTGGGCGTGCAGCTGCGGGCCCTGGCCTACATCCTGCGTCTGGGGGAGGAGGGCCTGCGCCGCGTGTCGGACCTGGCGGTTCTCAACGCCAACTACCTGCTCAAGCGCCTGACCTCCGAGGGCGTGCTCCAGGTGGACCACGCGCAGGGCTGCCTGCACGAGTTCATCGCCAGCGGCCGCGACTGGAAGAAGGAGTTCGGGGTGCGCACCCTGGACGTGGCCAAGCGCCTGCTGGACTACGGCGTCCATGCGCCCACGATCTACTTCCCGCTGATCGTGGAGGAGGCCATGATGATCGAGCCCACGGAGACCGAGTCCAAGGAGACCCTGGACCACTTCGTGGAGATCCTCAAGGCCATCCGCGCCGAGGCGGCCGCCGATCCGGACGTGCTGCACAACGCGCCGGAGAACACCCCCATCGGCCGCCTGGACGAGGCGCGCGCGGCCCGGCAGCCGGACCTGAGCTGGATGGGCCCGTGCAATTGCTGAGGCGCCCGTGAAGCTCCGCGTGCTGCGTGACGGCCCCCGCCCGGGGGCCGTCAACATGGGCCTGGACGACGGCCTGCTCCGCGCCCACCGTCCCGGCGACGACCCGGTCCTGCGGCTCTACCGCTGGGAGCCGGCCTGCGTCACCTACGGCTACCACCAGAAGCCCGAGGACTTCGACGCCGCCGCCGTGGCCGCCCGCGGCTGGCACCTGGTGCGCCGTCCCACCGGCGGCCGCGCCATCCTGCACCACCAGGAGCTGACCTACGCGGTGGTGGGCACCTCGCCCTCGCCCCTGTTCGGCGACAGCCTCCACGACTCCTACATGACCATCAACCGCGCCCTGGTCGCCTTCCTGGAAGGTCTGGGCCTGCGGCCCGACATCAGCGAGGGGGAGAGCCTGGCGGCGGCGCGGGGCGCGGTGTGCTTCGAGTCGGCGGGGCAGCACGAGATCACGGTGGGGGGACGCAAGGTGGTGGGCTCGGCCCAGCGTCGGCGCGACGGCGTGTTCCTGCAGCACGGCTCCATCCTGACCGGCCCGGCCCACGCCGACCTGCTGGCCTGCCTGGCCGGCGGCCACGACACCCCGGCCGCCCGCGCGAAGCTGCTCGAGGCCACCACGGACCTCGAGCGGCTCCAGGGTTTCGCTCATTCCGCGGCGGCCTACGCCGACCTGGAGGACCGCCTGGCGGCGGCCTGCGCCCAGGCCTTCGGCGTGGAGACCGCCGAGTCCTAGAAGGCCATCCCCAGGCCCGACGCCACGCTCAGCCCCTTGGTGTCCTCGGGCACCCAGCCGCCCTGGTTGGCCACGGCCACGTCCCAGCGCAGAGGTCCCAGGCCCAGGCCCAGACCCACCGACGAACGCCGGCCCGCGGGCCCGCCCGTGGCGGCGCCGAACCGCGGCCGGAACCACGACGCGATCTGCAGCTCCACGCCCACGCTCAGCTCCGTGCCGCCCGCGGCGGGACGGTCGTCCAGGGGCATGGCCACGTCGGCGGCGTAGAGGATCATGCCCAGGCGGTTGCTCGCGCCCACGCGCAGGCGGCCCGGCAGGTCGGAGGTGTAGGGGTCGCCCGCGGCGGTGCTCTCGGACTCCACCACCTGATCCTCGATGTCGTCGGTGGAGGCGTTGATGGAGTCGGCCGTCGCCGACCACACGTGCCGCTCCACGTCCGTATCCCAGTTCAGGGCGCCGGCCAGGTTGTCCACGGCCAGCCCGAAGGTCCAGCCCCGCGGCGCCTGCAGCGTCATGCCCAGATCCATGGCCCAGCCCGTGCCGCCGCGGCTGGTCACGTACGACGCCTCGGCCTCGCCCTTCACGGCGTCGAAATCCGTGCTGATGCCGCCCGTGGCCGACTCCACGCGGAAGTCGTACAGGCCGTGCAGGTAGCGCGCGTTCACGCCCAGGCTCAGCCGGTGCGTGCGGCGCGTGACCAGCGGGGTGGCCCAGCTCAGGGTGGCCGCGGCCATGGCCGAGGCCTCGCCGTCGGTGTCGTCGAAGGAGAAGCTCTGGCCGATGGAGTTGCCCATGAGGATCAGGTCGAAGAAGTCGCGGTCCAGGGTGCCGCTGCCGCCGGCGATGCCCTGCAGCGAGAAGGCGAAGGACCCGGCGCAGAACCCCAGGGCGCTGGCGCGCACGTTGGCGTCCAGGATCAGGCCGTCCATGGGGATGTCGCCCAGCAGGACCTGCTTGTCGGCCTCGGTGAGCACCGCGCCGGTGACCTGGTTGTAGCGGTCCAGGCTGAAGCTGTTGTTGTGGACGTCCACGGCCACGGAGGCCAGGCCCACGTTCACCTCGCCCTTGCGGTTCATGACCAGGTTGGCCGGGTTCCAGTCCACGGCGGCCAGGCCGCGCGCGGCGGCGGTGCCCGCGTTGCCCATGCCCATGGCCCGCACGTGGCCCTGGGCCAGCGCCGGCGCGGCGAGGGCCGGCAGCAGGAGCGCGAGGATGATGGCTCGAAGGTGTCGCATGGTGTTCTCCCTCACTCCTGGACCAGGATCTCGGCGGACAGGGCGGCGCGCACGTCCAGGCGGTCGCCCACGCGCACGGTGATGGCGGCGCCGTCGGTGCCCGGCAGGCGGGCCACCACGGCGAAGTAGGCGCCCTCGGCGGTGATGGCGCGGATGTCGTCGGCGTCCAGGGCCACGGTCACGGGGCTCTCGGTGGGGGCCACGGTCCAGCCGCCCACGGGATCCAGCACGCCCGCGTCCACCCAGAGCGGTCCCACCACCGACGCCGGCTCATGCAGGGCGCTCGTGGAGTCCGGCCCCACCTGCAGGAAGAGCTCGGCGCCGAAGGGGAAGCGGTTGGAGACCAGGGCCGTGAGCTCGGCCTGCACCAGGTGCTCGCGCAGGTCGGCGCGCAGGTCCTCGTCCAGGTCCAGGGGCTCGGGCTCGGGCTCCACCACGGACTCGGCCATGATCAGGCGCAGGGGCGCGTCCAGGCGCCAGTCGATGGACGCGCGGTCGCCGGGCCGCACCGTGCCCACCACGCCGCCGCCGCCGATGCTCACCTGGCCGGTCAGGTCCACCCGCACCGGCAGGAAGCTCAGGAACTCGGCGATGGCGCTGTTGGTCTCGTCCAGCACGATGACCGTCTCGGCGGCGCCGTCGCCGCCCGGGGCGATCTCCACGTCGGCGGTCATGGTGGTGACGGCGCCCGCGGCGTTCTCGCCGATCAGCACCGCCGCCAGGCGGCCGCCCACGCCGGTGCCGTTGCTCACCGTGAGGGTCAGCGCGGCCGCGGCCAGGGTCAGGCCCTCCAGCTCCTCGGGCATGTCGATGCTCTCGCTCACCGGATCCAGGACGAAGGTCTCCTCCGGGATCAGGCCGGTGACCTCGGCCAGGGTCAGGGTGGAGGGGAGCACCTGGGCCTCGATGCGGTCGGTGGCCTGCACGGTGGCGTAGCCGTCGCCGCTGCCGGGGGTGCTCACGTCGATCTCCCAGCCCAGCTCCGTCAGGGGCGTGCCGTCGCCGGCGGTCACCACGGCGTCGGTCAGATCGG
Source organism: Candidatus Krumholzibacteriia bacterium (assembly GCA_035447065.1). GTDB lineage: Bacteria > Krumholzibacteriota > Krumholzibacteriia > LZORAL124-64-63 > LZORAL124-64-63 > CALEMW01. The sequence goes on along the minus strand of DAOTGJ010000005.1, from coordinate 73,876 downwards.
TGCTCGCGGTGGAGACGCCGCCCGCGGGCAGGTCCAGCACCAGGGCCAGGGGCGCGCCGGAGCTCAGCACGATCTCGGGGAAGGTCAGCGTGGCGGTGCAGGGCACCTCCAGGTCGTTGCGCAGGCTCACGTCCAGCGACCCGCCGCCCAGGCGCGCCGCCAGGATGCCCAGATCGTCGGGCAGGGGCACGCCGCCGCTCTCGGTGAAGCTCTGGGCGCCGATGACCGCCGTGGCGGCGGTGACCACCAGCTCCTCCAGGGCCACCTCCACGGCCAGGCCGTCGTCCGGCGCCAGGCCCGACGACGCGAAGCCGCCGTCGGAGCCGCCCGTGAGGCTCACGGCCACGGTGCCCGGCAGGGTGAGGCCGGCCAGATCGGCCGTCGCGGTGGCGGCGGCGCCCGGAGCCACGGGCGCGGCGAACTCCACCGTCGCCAGCACGGTCCCGTCGGCCGGGTCGATCAGCGCCACGCTGATGCGCGCCGGCGCCTCGGTGCCCGACATGGCGATGGGCAGCTCGTTGTAGAGCGTCAGGCGCAGGGTGCCGCTCTCCAGCTCGGCGCTCTGCAGATCCTCGATGGCGGCGCCGTCGGCCTCCAGCTCGAAGTCGAAGGCGGGCAGCACCACCGGCCCCGCCGGCAGGGAGCTGGCGCCGGGGTAGATCTCCTCCAGGCTGAAGCCGAAGCCCAGGGGCGGCGCGTCGTCCAGCCGGATGGCGCCGATGGCGGTGCCGGCGTCGGCCCCGTCCAGGTTCACGGAGAGATCCACGTCCAGGCTCACCTCGGTGGGGTCGCCCTCGATGCTGAAAGCCAGCACCGAATCGGCGCCGGCGGCCAGGAAGTCCTGGTCCTCGATGATCTCGTCCACGGTCAGCTCCTGGCTGCCCAGGGGCACGGCCAGGCGGGTGCTGAAGGTGGGCATGGCGGGCTCGTTGACCTCGATCTGGCAGCCGCCCAGAAGGAGGGCGGCGCCGGCCAGGCCCACGGCCGCGCGAAGGAAGGGGAATCGATGGGTCATGGATGCGTCCTCGGTGCTGCTGTCCCAGGGTGTCGAGTCGGACCCTCACGGGAGAGCAGAAACCGTTCCGCGCCGCCCGCAGGCGGCATGGGAAGCCGGGGCGACCGGTAGGGAACCATGGGGAACGACGGGGAACCGGCGGATCGGCCGGGGAGGGGGCATCCTGCGCGGAGGCCATGCAGCCTGCACGTCCCGCCGACGCCTGGATGCGTGACGGCGCGGGGCCCGTGCAGTAGGTTCATGCGGCCCGACCCGACGTCCCGTCCGCACCGAGGAGACCGATGGCCCGCGCGTTCCTCCGCCGCCTGCTGCACACGGCGCTGCTGATCCTGGCCCTGCTGACCACGGCGTTCGCCGTGGCGCACCTGGCGCCCGGCGATCCGCTGGACCGGCTCGCGCCCACGGACCTCGACGCCGCCGGCCGCGAGGCCCTGCGCGGCCGCCTGGGCCTGGATCGTCCGTTGCCGGAGCAGTACGCGCGCTGGCTGGGCGGCGTGCTGCACGGGGATCTCGGCCGCAGCCTGGAGAACCACCGGCCCGTGGCCGATCTCCTCGTCGAGGCGCTGCCGCGCACGCTGCTGCTGGCGGGAACGGCCTACGCCGTGCATTGGCTGCTGGCCTTGCCGCTGGGCGTGCTGCTGGCGGCGCGCCGCGGCGCCTGGGCCGTGCGGCTGCTGGACGGGGTGGGCCTGATGCTCTACTCCCTGCCCATGTTCTGGCTCGGTCTCATGGGCATCCTGATCTTCGCGCGGCTGCTGGGCTGGCTGCCGGCGGGCGGGATGATCTCGCCCGCGGCCGTCCTGGAGGGGCGCACCCCGCCGCTGGACGTGCTCCGCCACCTGATCCTGCCCGCGGGCCTGCTGGGCCTGGCCACCGCGGCCGGCAGCGCCCGCTATCTGCGCACCTCCCTGCTGGAGGCCCTGGGCAGCGACTACGTGCTCGCCGCCCGAGCCCGCGGCCTGTCCGAGCGCGCGGTGCTCTGGCGCCACGCCCTGCGCAACGCGCTGCTGCCTCTGGTGACGCTGGTGGGCCTGGATCTGCCGGCGCTGCTGGGCGGCTCGGTGGTGGTGGAGACGGTCTTCGCCTGGCCCGGCGTGGGACGGCTCGCCGTGGACGCCGTGTTCGCCCGCGACTACCCCGTGGTCCTGGCGGTCACGGCCTGCAGCGGCGTGGCGGTGGTGCTGGGCAATCAGCTCGCGGATCTGATCTACGGCCGCGTGGATCCGCGCGTGCGCCTGGACGGGGAGAGGCCGCGGTGAACCGTCCCCGCCTGCACGTCCTGCACCTGGGCGCGGCCATGCTGGCCGCGGCGGTCCTGGCCGCCCTGGCCGCGGACCTGCTGTCGCCCGCGGCGCCCAACGCCCTGGGCGACGCCGCCTCGCGCCTGCTGCCCCTGGGCCAGGGGGCCGGCGGCCTGGGCACCGACGTCCTGGGCCGCGACGTGCTCTCGCGCCTGCTGCACGGCGCGCGTACGTCGCTGCTGGTGGGGCTGGGCAGCGTGGCGCTCACCCTGCTGCTCGGCGGCGCGGTGGGGCTGGCGGCGGGCCTGGGACCGCGCTGGCTGGACCGCCTGCTCATGGGCTTCACGGATCTGCTGCTGGCCTTCCCGCGCCTGCTCCTGGCCCTGCTCATCGTCATGCTCAGCGAACCCTCGCGGCTCACGGTGATCCTGGTGATCGGCGCCACCGGCTGGATGGGCACGGCGCGCCTGCTGCGTGCGGAGGCCCTCGGCCTGCGCGAACGGGAGTTCGTGCTGGCGGCGCGGGGCCTGGGCCTGGGGCCGGTGCGTCTGGCGCTGCGCCACATCCTGCCCCACGTGGCGCCGCTGCTGCTCACCGCGGCGGCCCTGCGCCTGGGCAACGCGATCCTGCTCGAGGCCTTCCTGAGCTACCTGGGCCTGGGCGCCCAGGAACCCCTGGTGAGCTGGGGCGCCATGATCGAGCACGGGCGGCGGCATCTGCTGGACGCCTGGTGGCTGTCGGCCCTGCCGGGGCTGGCCATCACCTGGACCGTGCTGGCCGCCAACCTGCTGGGCGACGGCCTGCGTGACCGCTGGGACCCCCGCGCGGCCGGGAAGGAGGCGCCGTGAGCGCTCCGCCCCTGCTGCGCCTGGAGCACGTGTGGGTGCGCCTGCCCGGCGACGCCGCGCCCACGGTGCGCGACGTGAGCCTGGAGGTGGCCGCCGGCGGTTCGCTGGCGGTGGTGGGCCCGTCGGGAGGCGGCAAGAGCCTGAGCCTGAGGGCGGCGCTGGGTCTGCTCCCGACGGGGGCGACCTCGGGCGGCCGCGTGCTGTGGCGGGACGAGGACGTGACGGCCTGGCCGGCGGCCAGGCGCCGGGCGCTGCTGGGCCGGAGCATCGGCCTGGTCTGCCAGGATCCGGGCGGCAGCCTCAACCCGGTGCTGCGCGTGGGCTCGCAGCTCGACGAGGTGCTGGCGCGTCTGACCGATCGGCGCGGCGCCGCCCTGCGCGAGCGCGGCGACCGGCTCCTGGCGGACGTGCGGCTGGACGACGCGTCCGTCTGGCGCCGTCGCTACCCCCATCAGCTCAGCGGCGGCCAGCAGCAGCGCGTGGCCCTGGCCCTGGCCCTGGCCGGCGACCCGGAGCTGCTGGTGGCCGACGAACCCACCACCAGCCTCGACGTGCCGGTGCGCGGCGAGGTGCTGGCCCTGCTGGACGCCCTGCGCGCCGAGCGCGGCCTCGCCCTGATCCACGTGACCCATGACCTGGCCCTGGCCCGCGGCCGCTGCGATCGCGTGGCGGTGCTCGCCCGCGGGGCCGTCGTCGAGACGGGCGCCACGGAGGACGTGCTGGCGGGGGGAGAGCATTCCGTGACCCGCGCCTTCGTGGCTGCGGCGGCATCCGCGCCGCCCCGCGCCGCGCCGCCGCCGGGCCCGCCGGCCCTGGAGGCCGTCGCCCTGGAAGCGGCCTACGGCGACGGCCCGCCGGTGCTGCGGGGCGTGACCCTGCGGCTGGAGCAGGGGAGGGTCTACGGACTCCTCGGGGTCTCGGGAGCGGGCAAGTCCACCCTGGCCCGCGTGCTGGCGGGCGTGCTGGCTCCGCGGGCCGGCGCGCTCACCGGACCGGCCGCCGCGGCGACGCGTGGCCCGCGTCCGGTGCAGCTGGTCTTTCAGAATCCGGCCGCGGCCCTGGATCCGCGCCGACGCGTGGTGGATTCGGTGGCGGAGGCCGCCGCCGCCGCCGGGGCGGCGCGACCGCGGGAGGAAGCCGACGCATTGCTCCGTGCGGCGGGGCTCGACGCCGCCGCCGCGCGGCGCCATCCCCACGCCCTGAGCGGCGGGCAACGCCAGGACGCGGCCCTGGCGCGCACCCTGGCCGCGCGCCCCCGCGTGATCGTGGCCGACGAGCCCGCGGCCTCGCTGGATCCGCCCTCCCGCCTGCGCCTGCTGGCGAGCCTGGAGGCCGCCTGCCGGGAGCGCGGCGCGGCGCTGCTGCTCATCAGCCACGATCCCGAGCTGCTGCGCCGCTGCGCCGATCGCGTGGGGGTGCTCGCCGACGGGATCATCGTGGAGGAGTTCGCGCCCGGGGCAGGTCCGTCGCACCCGCTCGCACGACGCCTCTGGAACGCCGCCGCGCCGCCCCCCGAAAGCGGCGAAAGCCCCGAAAGACATTAGGTTGACACGCCTTTTCTCGATCTTTATATTCAGCCGGAAGTCGCCGGTTGAGCCTGGGAAACAACAATTTCCCGATCATTCCCCCCCCACCGGGGATGGCCCTCGGGTCGTCGTGATCCGGACGTCCCCAAGTCCGCCGCGGCTGCTTCCGAGGACACGTTCGCAACCCACGGTCGGGTCGGTGCAGTACCGACTCACAGCCGATTCCGATCCGTCGAAAGGAGCGGCACCATGCTCCGACGTATGAACGGCCTGATGCTCGGCCTGTTCCTCGCGCTGGTGCTCATCATCCCCGCTCGGACCTGGGCCCAAGCTCCCGGTAGCGTCAAGGGCACCATTCGCGACGTGGAGTCCGGAGAGTATCTGGACTACGCCAACGTGCTCATCAAGGGCACCAACCAGGGCACCATGTCCCTGAACGGCGGTGAATTCTACTTCCAGGGGCTGCGGCCGGGGACCTACACCATCCAGGTGCTCTACCTGGGCTACGCGCCCGAGGAGATCACCGTGCAGGTGCCGGAGGGCCAACGCGTGGAAGTGGCCTTCGACATGAAGGTCGTGATCGTGGACACCGTGGACGCCATCACCATCGAGGGCTCCCAGTACATGGTCGAGGTCAAGAACGTGACCACGGAGCAGAAGATCGGCTCCGACCGCCTCCAGAAGTACGCCATCGACTCGGTGGAGGACGCCGTGGCCAAGCAGGCCGGCGTGGTCATGCGCGACGGTCAGCTCTACGTGCGCGGCGGCCGCTCCGGCGAGGTCTCCATGCGCATCGACGACGTGCCCGTGGACAACGTGGGCGGCGGCGCGGCCCTGTCCGTGTCCTCCATGGCAGTGGAGGCCGTGAACACGGTGACGGGCGGCATGGACGCCGAGTTCGGCTCGGCCATGTCCGGCGTCATCAACGTGACCACCAAGAGCGGCGGCGACGAGTTCGAGGCCGCCATGCGCTACATGACCGACGACTTCGGCCGTCAGGACAAGACCTACACCAACTGGGACCGCTTCGAGTTCGGCTTCGGCGGCCCCACCCCGGTGGACAAGCTCACCTACTTCTTCGCCGGCGACATGGCCTTCACCGACACCGAGAACTACTCGGTGGCCAACCGTCCCGAGTACTCCGTGAACCTGGGCGACGCCAACCTGTTCACCTTCCGGCGGCGCCAGAGCAACCAGGTCAAGGGCTCCACCAAGTGGAAGTACGAGTTCTCGGAGGACCTGCGCCTCACCGGCGAGTACACCCTGAACTACAGCTCCAACGAGAGCTACGCCCCCAACTGGAGCGTGTCGGGCTACGCGCGGCGCATCATCTACATGCCCCTGGTGGTGCCCCTGTCCAGCAACGACTCCTGGATCTTCACGCGCAACTACGTGCCGGTGTACTACGGCCCCTGGTACGACAACATGTACACCACCGCCCGTCCGGCCGTGGTCATGGACTCGCGCAACTCCGGCCTGATCCAGCGCAGCACGCCCATCCTCGAGGTGCGCGCCGTGGACGGCCGCGTCTACACCGTGGCGGCGGAACCGTCCTTCGACGGGTTCCGCTACCCGTACTCCAGCTACTCCACGGCGGCGGAGGACTCCAGCTACACCTGGTTCAACTCGGCGGACCGCAACAACGTGTGGACCAGCGTGGGCCAGCAGATCAAGTTCGTGCTCACGCACAACCTGACCAAGGACACGTTCTACGAGCTGAAGCTGAGCCTCGTGAGCAACGACTCGCGCAACACCGTGAACGACAAGATGCCCTGGGACTTCAACCACGGCGGCATCTGGTCCCCCGGCCTGTACTACGGACAGTCGGCGATCTACCTGAACAGCTCGGACTACTACACCGATCCGCTGAATCCGCTGTTCATCACCACCAGCGACTTCCCCCAGTACCTGGAGTACTACTCGCGCACGTACCTGATGAAGTTCGACATCACCTCGGTGCGCTGGAAGGGCCACCGCGTGAAGACCGGTCTGCAGCTCCAGTACAACGACCTGGAGGCCCTGGAGCTGGGCTATCCGGGCATCGAGCGCCAGAACCGCTTCACCGGGAACTACAGCCTGGGCAACGCGCGCAACACCTACCACACGTACAACCCGGAGGCCTCCTGGTACGTCCAGGACCGCTGGGAGTACGAGGGCATGGTGATGAACTACGGCTTCCGCTGGGACATGTTCTCGCCGGGCTCCGCCGCCAAGATCGAGGTGGACGTGGACGGCGTTGACAAGAACGTGGTGAAGTACAAGCAGCAGTTCTCGCCGCGCCTGGGCTTCGCGTTCCCCATCACCGAGCGCGACGGCTTCAACTTCAGCTACGGCCGCTTCATCCAGTTCCCCACCCGCGACCGCCTGTTCTCCAGCCAGGAGGCCATCGGCAACACGGGCATCCTGGGCAACCCCAACCTGAAGGCCGAGACCACCATCGCCTACCAGGCGGGCATCAAGCACCAGTTCACCGACGTGCTCGCGGGCACCATCGCCATCTACTCGCGCGACATCTACGACCTCATCGCCGCCACCACGGTGACCGACGAGGAGACGGGCAACACCCTCGCGCGCTACATCAACAAGGCCTACGCGTCGGCCCGCGGCGTGGAGCTCACGCTGAACAAGCGCCTGAGCGACAACTTCGCCTTCGACGTGGCCTACACGTTCTCCTACGCCGACGGCGTGGCCTCCTCGCAGGCCTTCGGCGCGAACCCCAACGGGCTGGAGTACCTGCCCAACCAGGAGCTGCCCCTGAACTGGGACCAGCGCCACGTGTTCCACCTCTCGCTGCTGCTCATGGAGCCCCAGTCGTGGTCCGGCTCCATCAGCTTCTCCTACGGCAGCGGCTTCCCCTGGACGCCTGTGGACCGCTTCGCCCGCCGCGCGGATCCGCTGCTGGAGAACAGCCGCCGTCTGCCGGCCACCTACCAGCTGGACTTCCAGGGCGAGCGCCAGATCGACTTCTACGGCCAGGAGCTCACGCTCTACCTGCAGGCGTTCAACCTGATCAACCAGGACATGGTGCGCGGGCCGTCCATCGGCCTCACGCCCGGCATGAACAACGCCACCACCGACGGCGGCTCGTACCTCACCGAGACCGGCAAGTTCGGCGGCGCCTATCTGCAGGACGCCAACGGCGACAACTACAGCGAATTCATCCCGATCAACGATCCCCGGATCTTCCAGCAGCACCGGCTGTTCCGCATCGGTCTGGGCTGGAAGTTCTAGTGGGGGAGAGCGCAACGATGATGGACCGGCAAGGACAAAGGCAGGGATCCATGACCAAGCACAGCCGTCACGGCCGCAGGTGGAACGCAGGGCTCGGAGCCCTCGCGCCGGCGCTGATCGTGCTCCTGATGTCGGCCGCCCCGGCCCTGGCCTGGGTGGACCTCGAGGAGGTCGACGGGCCCCGGTACGACCGCGGCAACGGCATCATGGTGGTCGACGGCTCCTACGTGATGAACGTGGGCGAGCTGCAGATGAACATCACCAACCACGGCCTCATCGGCTCCAACGCCGGCGCCGTGTGCTCCTGGTGCTCGGCGCCCTCGGCCCAGTGGCCCGCGGGCTCCGGCGTGGAGTACCTGTACTCCGCCGGCCTCTGGGTGGGCGGCGTCCTGCTGGGCGAGCAGCTCGTGTCCACGGGACAGTTCGAGCGCGAGTTCCGGCCCCGCGACGAGCTCGAGGACACCATCTACGAGGCGATCAGCCGCCGCATCACGCGTCCCACCACGGCCAACCAGGAGGCGGGGGGCCAGCGCCTGCCCGAGAGCGGGGCCGACGACGACGGCGACGGCCTCATCGACGAGGAGATCCTCAACGGCTACGACGACGACGAGGACGGCCTCATCGACGAGGACTTCGGGCAGATCGGCAACCAGATGATGGTCTGCACCATGTACGACAACACGCGGCAGGCCCAGGAGATCTACCCGGACCACACGCCGCTGAACCTGAAGGTGGTGCAGTCCGCCTACGCCTGGGAGAACGACGACGCCGACGACTTCATCGGCTTCGAGTTCCAGATCACCAACATCGGCGTGGCCACCATCGAGAACGTGTACATCGGCTTCTTCGCCGACGCCGACATCGGCGACCTCAGCACGGCCGGCCGCGCCGAGGACGACCTGGCCGGCAGCTTCACCGGCCCCGTCCGCGCCAAGGACGGCTCCTGGGTGCGCGTCTCGGTGGGCTACATGTACGACGACGACCAGGACGGCGGCTCGGTGCCCGGCTACATCGGCATCCTCTTCCTGGACCACGACACGGATCCCGAGGGCCGCCTGGCCCCCCGCTCCGTGCAGCTGCGCTCCTTCAACCACTTCTCCGGCCGCCAGCCCTTCGACAACGGCGGCGACCCCACCAACGACGCCGAGCGCTACGAGCTGCTGAGCGGCACCTCCATCGACAACGACGTGCTGCCCGCCAAGCAGAACGACTACCGCTTCCTGGTCTCCGCCGGCCCCTTCAGCGAGCTGCCGCCCGACGATACGCTGACCTTCCAGGCGGCCATCGTGGTGGGCAACGGCCTGGAGGGCCTCAAGGCCAACTGCGCCGAGGCGGCCCAGACCTACTTCGGCAACTACTTCAACCTGGACAGCGACGTGGAGACGGGCACGCTGGGGCGCGAGACCCGCATCTGCCTGAGCGAGTTCGGCGGCACCGGCAGCGACAACCCCATCTACTCGTTCGTCCAGGACTTCATGGACCCCACCTGCATGCAGATCTGCGACGAGAACGACAACTGCCGTCCCTCGGAGTTCCTGCTGAGCCGGCCCTTCATCTCCAGCGAGGACCTGGACGAGCAGGGCTGCATCTACGTGAACATGGACAACTGCATCGAGTGCTTCCGGCAGGCGGGCGAGGACTGCACCGGCGAGAACCAGCTCATCGAGACCCCCGGCGGCGTGTGGAACTGCAACAACCCGCAGATCAGCGACGACGCCAAGGCGGGCTGCACGGGCATCGGCGGCAACGAGTTCAACATCACCTGGCTGGTGGGCATGGCGCCGCCGCCCCCGGGCATGCGCCTGTGGCCCACGGACAACGCGGTGCACATCTACTGGGACAACCGCAGCGAGACCACGCCGGACATCCGCATCAACCGCATCGACTTCGAGTCGTACCGCGTCTGGCGCGCCGACAACTGGGACCGACCCTTCGGCTCCTCGGTGGACAACGGTCCCGAGAGCGGTCTCTGGCAGCTCATCGCCGAGTACGACATCGTGAACGAGTTCGTGCAGACGCGCGAGCTGACCAACGGCGCCACGGTGCTGGACACCCTGCCCCTGGGCCGCAACACCGGCCTGGAGGCCATCCGCTACGAGCCGCGGGTGCTTTCCGATCCGCGCTTCGACGGGCTGGCCGAGGCCATGCAGACCGTGGTGGACACCGACACCATCGGGCTCTACCAGTCGCGGCCGCCCCTGCGCGACGCCCTGGGCACCCCCGTGTCGGAGCTGGCCGACCTGCTGCCCTGGGAGGGCTACCCCGCCGCCCTGGACACCTTCTTCATGGTGACCGAGCGCGTGGCCCTGCGGCCCACGCACGTGGCCAAGCGCCCGGTGAGCTTCTACGAGTACGTGGACACCTCGGTCCACAACGGCTTCATCTACTTCTACTCCGTCACGGCCAGCGATCACGCGGTGGACCTGGACGGCACCAACCTGACGGTCACGGGCGAGGGCCTGGTGGGCGACCCCGGCTCCTCCTTCGTGGACATCAGCCCGGGCGCGACCGCGCAGACCGCCGAGGAGCGCGCGCGCGAGGGCGTGAACATCTATGTCTACCCCAACCCGGCCACCCGGGACGCCCTGGAGGAGTTCCAGGAGCTGAACCCCAACGAAGACGACCCCACCGGCGTCCGCGTGTGTTTCGCCAACCTGCCCATGGCGCGGAACACGATCGAGATCTACTCGCTCAACGGCGACCTGATCCAGACCATCGACCACGACGGAACCGACGGTTTCGGCGAGGCCTGCTGGAACCTGGTCAGCCGGAACGGCCAGGAGATCGTCAGTGGGATCTACCTGTATTCGGTGCAGTCCAGCGACTCGAGGTTCGACGACTTCATCGGCAAGTTCGTCGTCATTCGCTGATCGTCACCCGCCGGGGGGAGCCCGGCGGTCGCATCCGTCACCGGACGGACCTGGAGGTCAATCGATGAAGCGCATGGTTTTCCTGGCCCTCGTCGCCCTGATGCTGCCGGCGGCGGCGCAGGCGGAACAGTTCGAGAAGGTCGGAACGTTCGGCGCCCAGTTCCTGGAGATCGGGACCAGCGCCCGGGCCACGGGCATGGGCGGAGCGTTCACGGCCGTGGCGGACGGGGCCACCTCGGTGTTCTGGAACCCGGCCGGCCTGGTCGAGGTGCGGGGCAACGAGTTCCACCTCTCGCAGGTGGAATGGCCCGCCGACATCAACCTGAGCTCGGCCGTGCTGGCCTTCAACCCCAGCGTGGTCCCCGGCACCTTCGGCCTCTCCATGCGCTCGTTGTGGCTCGATCCCATGATCGTGCGCACGGCGTACGTGCCCGAGGGCACGGGCGAGACCTTCGACGCCGGCTCGGTGGCCTTCGGCTTCAGCTACAGCCGCTTCTGGACGGACAAGTTCTCCGCCGGCTTCACGCTGAACTACCTGCACATGGGCCTGGCGGAGCAGGCGGTGAACACCGCGAGCTTCGACTTCGGCATCCTGTACCGCATCGGCGTGCGCGACCTGCAGCTGGGCATGGTCATCCAGAACCTGGGCGGCAAGATCACCTTCGACGAGCTGCCGGCCAAGATGCCCACCAACTTCAAGATCGGCGCGGCCTTCGAGCTGATCCGCATGGAGCACAACGCCATGCTGTTCTCGGCGGAGTTCCAGCACCCGTCGGACAACAAGGAGCGCGCCAACGTGGGCGTGGAGTGGAACATGAACAACCTGCTCTACGGCCGCCTGGGCTACTACCTGGGCTTCGACGCGCAGGCCCTGGCCTGGGGCTTCGGCGTGAACCTGGGGGCGGGGGAGAAGGCCCGCGCCAAGTTCGACTACTCCATGGTGGACATGCAGGCCCTGGGCCTGGTCAACCGCCTGAGCCTGACCTTCGTCTACTAGACCCGGCGCTCCCCGCCGCAGGATCCGACGCCCGCCCCGCACCTCCAGGGGGCGGGCGTCGCCGTTCCCGGGACGGCGGCGCGCTCTTGTCGGGGTCCCGCGGGTTCCGTATCTTCTTGTGACATCCCCAAGTCCAACCGGGAGGCCCCCCATGTCCCGACCCCGTCGCGTCCGCCGGCGCCTGGCGCCCGTCGTCCTGCCCCTGCTGCTCCTGACGCTGCTCCGCGGCGACGCGGCCGCCCTGGTGCGGCCGTGGGAGGCCGCCGGCGACTTCCAGGCCCAGCTCGACGTCTACGACCGCGAACGCCTGGACGGCGCCGTGGACGTGCTGGCCCTGATCTCCATTCCCAACACCCAGCTCGCCTTCCGGCAGGCCTGGGGGGAGGGGCTGCAGGGACGCCTGCTGAGCCGCCTGGAGCTGATCACCGAGGCAGGCGAGTCCTTCGCCCGCACCGACACCCTGGAGCTGCGCGCGCTGCGCCGGGAGGACGCCCGCGCCCCCAACCTCTACCAGGTGTTCAGCCTGGACCTGAAGGGCGTGCGCGGTCCTTACGGCACGCTGACCTGCACCCTGGAGGACCTGGCCTGGAACCGTTCGGGCGACGGACGGACCCTGCGCGCGCCGCGCACCGTCATCGAGGGCGCGTGGGTGCGGGCCGAGAGCCTGGACGATGTACGCGGCCTCTATCTGCATCCTCCGGTCTTCCTCTCCGGCGCCCCGCGCGCCCTGCTGCCCGAGGCGGGCTCGGTGGCGCCGCCGCGGCGCCGCATCCTGGCCGAGCATCTGCATCCCAACCGGCGCTACGGCCTTGAGCAGGAGACCCTGCAGGTGGCCTTCGACATCGAACGCGGCCGCTACGGCGACCACGGCCCCGACGACGTGCCCGCCACACTGATGATGCAGGTGCTGGCGCGCGACCTGGACTTCGTCCACCGCGACACCCTGCGCGTGGTGGAGGACCCCCGCGCTTTCGCCGCCCGCGGCGGCCTGGCCGCGGTGACCTGGGAGATGGACGTCAACGCCCTGCCGCCCGGCGCCTACCAGCTCAGCTGCGGTCCCCTGGACGGCTTCGGCAACAGCTGGGTCACGGAGTTCGACGTGATCTGGTCGCCCGAGGCCATGGCCCGTCCGGCGCCGGACCTCTGGCTCCAGGGCAACCTGGTGCTGGCGGACAAGGAGCTGGAGGAGTTCCGCGCCGCCGGCCCCGCCGAGCAGGAGGCCCTGCTGGCCCAGTTCTGGAGCCGGCACGACCCGGACCCCTCCACCCGCTTCAACGAGGCCGAGCACGAGTTCCGCCGCCGCATGCGCCACGTGGAGCGCTACCTGGGCGGCTTCGGCAGGAGCCGCGCCCTGGACGACCGCGGCTACATCTACCTGCTGCTGGGCGAGCCCGACGAACGCTCCCAGGAGGTGGTGCCCCGGGACACGGAGAGCTTCGACTCCGCGGTGGAGCAGGTCTACGACCGCTGGTCGCCCCTGCGCTTCGGCTCCTGGGACCGCCCGCTGCACGACGCCGCCCAGAGCAACACCCTGCAGGCGGACCGCGAGCGCCGCGAGCGTCTCCAGAGCATGGACCGCTACAAGGGCTGGGAGCTGTGGACGTACCAGAACAAGGGGGAGAGCCTGTTCCCCAACGCCTACTCGGACACGGCCTTGGGGCTGCGCTTCATGTTCGTGGCGCGGTTGGCGGAGAGCGTCTACACCCTGGACAACACCAACGCGCACGACCGCGGCGTCAGCAATCAGTAGGGGGGGCGCGGGCGGCGCGCACGCGCCCGCAGCGCCAAGTTCCGTATTGACTTGCCTGCCGCGTTGACACTTATTTCAGGACACGATAGACTCCGGCGGGTTGACCAAAATCGCCTCGCCCGGACGTCACTCAGCCCGGCGCAGGCCGGCTCGTCCGTCGCCTCGCGGCCCCCACCCGCCGCCGAGCGGTTTCGAGCGCCCCCGCAACCGCGGGGTCCCAATTCTGGAAAGGGAGATCTGGCACCATGGCTCGTCTCGGTACGATCAAGAAGGCCATCCTCGCACTGTTCTGCCTCGGTCTGCTCAGCGGCCTGGCCCTGGCGCAGGAAGAGGGCACCGGCCCCAACGTCGAGGCCATCATGGCCCCCACGGACTCGCTCGCCTTCGGTTCCACCCTGGCCGACTCCGCCAGCGAGGTGCCCGTGGTGATCGAGGAGCGCGGCGGCCTCATGGGCTGGGTCGAGCGCAGCCCCTTCGGGCAGAGCGGCGCCGGCGAGCTGTTCGTCAAGGGCGGCAACTTCATGTGGTGGCTGCTCATCGTGGCCGTCATGGGTCTGGTCTTCATGATCGAGCGCTTCTGGACGCTCAACCGCGCCCGCGTGAACACGCGCAAGCTCATCGGCACGGTGATCACCACGCTGCGCAACGACGGCGTGCAGGCCGCGGCCGAGGAGTGCCAGAAGGTGCGCGGCCCCATCGCCGCCATCCTCAACTCCGGTCTGCAGAAGGTGGACCGCGGCCCCGACGCCGTGGAGAAGTCCATCACCACCGCCGGCACCATCGAGATGGCGTTCCTGGAGCGCGGCCTGATCTGGGTGTCGTCCGTGTCGACGATCGCCCCGCTGATCGGCTTCCTCGGTACGGTGTCCGGTATGATCAACGCCTTCGAGGCCATCGCCAGCAGCGACAGCGTGAACGCGCAGCTGGTGGCCGCCGGTATCTCCGAGGCCCTCATCACCACGGCCACGGGTCTGGTCATCGCCATCCCCACGTCCATCGCCTTCAACTACTTCGTCTCCACGATCGACCGCTTCGTGATCGAGATGGAGGAGGCTTCGAGCGAGCTCATCGACGAGCTGCAGCGTCAGAAGTACGGCGTCTAAGAGGGCGACGGGGAACCGCGACGGAAGGAACTCCACGTGGGAGTGCTGGCCAAACGCAAGAAGAAGCGGGACGGGGGGGAGATCCCCATGGCGTCCACGTCGGACGTGGCGTTCCTGCTGCTCATCTTCTTCATCGTGATGCCCATGAAGGCGGACGAGATCGGCATCTCGCTGGTGCTGCCGGGCAAGAGCAACAACAAGACCGACACCGCCAAGGTCAGCCAGAAGAACGTGGCGGTGATCCGGGTGACGGCCAACAACGCCATCCTCTTCGACGAGCAGCCCGTGCGCCTGGGCGACCTGGAGGCCAGGATCCGCGAGCGCGTGGAGGCCAACGACAAGACCGTGGTCATCCTGGAGACCCACCCCGACGCCAACTACGGCATGATGGTGGCCTGCCTGGATGAAGTGAAGCTCTCGGGCGCCCGCAAGTTCTCCCTCAAGACCACCAAGCTGTAGGAAGGAGGCGGCAGAATGCAGTTCCAGCGATCGACCGACAAGCGCAACAACGACATTCCCACCTCCAGCATGGGCGACATCGCCTTCCTGCTGCTGGTGTTCTTCATCGTGACGGTCGTGTTCACCGACGAGGCCGGCCTCGTGGTGAAGCTGCCCCGCGCCGAGGCCGGCGAGGAGGGCGTGCGCGACCTGATCTCCAACATCTTCATCAACAAGCAGGGGATGATCTCCATCGACGACGTCATCGTGCCGTCGACGAGCGTGGCCCCCATCATGATGAAGAAGGTCAGCGAGAACCCCTTCCTCATCGTGGCGTTCAAGACCGACAAGGAGACGCCGTACCGCGTGGTGGACGAGGTGATGGAGGGGCTGAAGGAGGCCAACGCCGTGAAGGTCTTCTTCAACACGGACATGGAACTGCCGGGCTTGATGTACTAGGGAAGGTGGCACCATGTCGACCCAGGTCATGACTCTCCTCAACAGCGCGAACGACCGCTTCAAGGGCGGCTACAACCGCACCATGCGGTGGGCCCTGCTGCTGGCCATCGTCTTCACGCTGCTGTTCTTCCTCTTCTCGCCCCAGATCGAGATCACGCCCTACAAGCTGCGGAACAAGCAGATGGAGGTCGTGGAGATCGATCAGGCGGTGGAGGTCCCGCCCCCGCCTCAGGAAGTCCCCAAGCAGGTCAAGCAGGTCGAGGCCGTGCCGGACGACGAAGCCTTCGAGGAGGAGGAGATCGCCGACACCCTCATGGACTTCGACGAGACCCTGGACTTCGGGCAGGACTACGACGGCGACAGCTACGGCGGCTTCGAGGTCAGCCAGGAGAAGCCCAAGCTCATCAAGTTCGTGCAGCCGGACTACCCGGAGATGGCCCGCGCCTCCCAGCTCGAGGGCACCGTGGTGGTCAAGGTGCAGGTGGGCCCCGACGGCAACGTGCTCCAGGCCGTGGTGCTCAAGGGCGTGCACCCCATGCTGGACGCCGCCGCGGTAGACGCCGCGCGCCGGGCCAAGTTCATCCCGGGCAAGCAGCGGGACATCCCCGTGAAGGCCTGGATGGCCATTCCCTACGTGTTCGCCCTGCACTCCTAGGGCCGCGAAACCGGCCTCAAGGCACGTGGAAGGCCCCGGAGCGCTCCGGGGCCTTCGTTGTGTGACGTCACCGTAGCTACGGCTACGGCTCCGCCCCACGCCTCGGCCGCGGAGCGCTCCGGGGCCTTCCACTCACCTTGATGCCGGTTTCGCGACCCTAGGAGTGTCCACGGCCTCGGTGGTGCGGGGGAGGGGCTCGGCCGCTTTGCGGCCATGGCCCTGCTGGGGCGTGTGACTCGGAGTGCGCACGGGCGAGGTGGTGCGGGGGCTCGGCCGCTGCGCGGCCATGGCCCGGCCGCGGAGTGCGACTTTGAGTGCGCACGGACGAGGTGGTGCGGGGCTCGGCCGCTGCGCGGCCATGGCCCGACCGGGGGATGGAGCAGGGAGTATGCACGGATGGGGGGGCGAGGAAGGGATGCAACCCGGCGGGTGGGTTCTGCGTTGTTCGTGGGTCGCCGCCGTGAAAGGGTTTGGCCGTCCGGCGTCGGCGGGCCTATGATGTCTCCTCCCAAGCGATCACCAGAAGGAGCCCGGATCATGCTGCGTTCCCACCGTCCGTCCGCCGTCGTCCTGCTCGCGGCGCTGCTCTGGAGCGGCGTCGCTTTCGCCGCGGAGACCGCCGAGGGTCCCATGTACGGGCTCGCCGAGTGCATCGGCATCGCCCTGGAGGGGAGCCCCTCGCTGGCCATCAGCCGGGAGAACGAGCACATCGCCGGGCAGGGCGTGACCCAGGCCTGGGGGGCCTTCCTGCCGTCGGCCAGCATCTCCAAGAGCTGGAACAAGAGCGAGCGCACGGACTTCGACGTGGCGCAGACCACCTACCAGCAGGTGCAGCTGCAGACCACCACCCCCGGCCTCTTCATCCCGTACTCCATCCCCACGGGCACGGCCGGCGTGATGGACCAGAAGACCTCCAGCACCTACAGCGACTACGGCGCCAGCATGAACTGGAACCTCTTCGACGGGTTCGCCAAGTTCGGCGGGCTGAAGAGCGCCAGGAAGTCGCGGGACTCCGCCACGGCGGACCGCGCCTACACGCGGCAGCTGGTGATCCAGAACGTGACGGTGGCCTACCTGAAGCTGGTGCGCGACGAGCGCCTGCTGGAGGTGGCCCAGGAGTCCCAGGACCTGGCGGAGCGCGAGCTGGAGCGCTCGGAGACCTACCACCGCATCGGCAGCGCCGCCAAGAGCGACGTGCTGCAGGCCAAGGTGCGCGTGGAGCAGACCAAGCTGGACGTGATCCGCGCCCGCAACACGGTGGAGCAGAGCTTCGCCGAGCTGGCCCACGCCATGAACCGGCCCCTGGCCCAGCGCTTCCAGGTGGACCGCACCCTCATGGACCGCGACATGGACGTGGCGCCCCTGGGCACCCTCTTCGACGAGGCCCTGGCCAACCGCGAGGACCTGCGCAGCCGCGAGCTGCAGGTGGAGGCCCGCGAGGGCGACGTGACCAGCGCCGGCGGCAACCTCTGGCCCAGCCTGGACCTCTTCGCGCGCTACTCCAAGTACGAGAACGAGTCGCCCTTCCGCTTCGGCGCCCAGAAGAGCGACAACCTGAGCTACGGCTACCAGGTCAGCTGGAACGTCTTCGACCGCCTGCAGAGCTGGACCGGCCGCAGCCAGGCCAAGGCCCGTCAGCGCATCGCCGAGTACAACCTGGACCAGGCGCGGCTGGACGTGCAGCTGGAGGTGCGGCAGCTCTACAACGCCCAGGTGGAGTCGCGGGAGCGCGTGTCGCTGGCCCAGGAGACCATCGTGAACGCGGAGGAGGAGCTGCGCCTGGCGCAGGAGCGCTTCCGCGTGGGCGCCGGCACCATGCTGGACCGCATCACAGCCCAGGTGAACCTGGCCACCGCGCGCGCCGACGAGGTGTCCGCCCTGGCCGACTACGTGGCGGCGTCGCTGCAGCTGGACCGCGCCGTGGGCCGCAGCCTGGACGCCCTGCTGGAGCGCTGACGATGACGGCCGCGGCGACCCTGATCCGCATCCGCGGCCTGGAACGCCACTTCCGCGTGGGCGCCGAGACGGTGCGCGCCGTGGACGGCATCGACCTGGACATCGCCCGGGGCGAGTACGCGGCCATCATGGGCGCGAGCGGCTCGGGCAAGTCCACGCTGATGAACCTCATCGGCTGCCTGGACACCCCCACCGGCGGCACCTACACCCTGAACGGCACCGACGTGGCCGACCTGGACGACGACGCCCTGGCGGGCATCCGCAACCGCGAGATCGGCTTCGTCTTCCAGACCTTCAACCTGCTGCCCCGGCTCACCGCCGCCCAGAACGTGGAGCTGCCCCTGGTCTACGGGGGCGTGGGCGCCGGCGAGCGCCGCGAGCGCACCGCCGCGGCCCTGGCGCAGGTGGGCCTGACCGACCGCGCCGACCACCGGCCCAACGAGATGAGCGGCGGCCAGCGCCAGCGCGTGGCCATCGCCCGCGCCCTGGTCACCCGCCCCTCGCTGATCCTCGCCGACGAGCCCACGGGCAACCTGGACTCGGTCACCAGCGAGGAGATCATGGCCGTCTTCGCCGACCTGCACGCCGCCGGCAACACGCTGGTGGTGGTCACCCACGAGGAGGACATCGCCGCCCTGGCGCGCCGGGTCATCCGCCTCAAGGACGGACGCGTTGAGAGCGATGCCGCGAACCCCCAGCCGGTCTGAGGCGCGCGCCCTCGCGGCGCTGCTGACGGCGCTGGCGCTGGCGGGCTGCGCCACGTCGGGCCTGGACCGCGGGCAGCCCCGCCGCGAGCCCCTGCAGGTGGAGGTGGCCGCCCGCTTCGCCGACGACGGCGCCGCCGGCGCCACCGCCAGCGTGGCCGTGCCCTACCGCGGCCTGGTCTTCACCCGCAGCGGCGACGGCTGGGCCGCCGGGCTGCGCGTGACCGTGTCCGCCCGCCGCGACGGGCGCACCCTGGCCGGTGCGGTGGGCGAGGCCCGCGCCGTGGCCTCCGACTTCTCCGCCACCACCTCCGGCGAGCGCCTGCGCGTGGACGTGCCCGTGGACCTGCCCGACGACGACCCCGTGGAGCTGGTGGTGCGCGCCGAGGCTCCCGGCACCGCGCGCTGGTGGGAGCGCACGCTGGTCTTCCGCCCGGGCGCCGGCCGCAGCATCCCCTGGGCCTTCGCCGGCTTCGCCTGGAACCTGCCCGCCGACGCCGACGCGGGCCTGCGCCTGGACGCCCTGCTGGACTCCCTGCGCGTGACCGTGGACCTGACGCCGCGCCCCGCCCGCGCCCTGCGCGACGTGCGTCCCAGCGCCCTGGTCTTCACCCTGCACGACGGCCTGGGCGGCACCCGCGAGCTGGGCCGTATGCCCCTGCCGGGACGCGAGGCCGCGGACGGCCCCATCGCGCGCGCGCTGGCCGTGGACGGCGCTTCGCTGCCCTTCGGCCTGCAGACCCTGTCGGTCCATCTGGAGGACGACCGCGGCGTGGTGCTGCCCCTGGTGCCGGACCACCCGCTGGTGAACCTGGGCGTGCCCTTCGCCGACGACGCGGCCTGGCGCCGCCACGTGGCCTGGCTCGAGCCCCGCAACCGCCAGGGCGCGGACCTGGACGCCATGGCCCGCCTGCCCCGCGGCGAGCGCGCGGCCGCCTGGCGCGCGTTCTGGGAGGCCCAGGCGCCGGGCGCGGTGAGCGAATCGGAGCACCTGGAGCGCATCGTGGAGGCGGACCGCCGCTTCGGCCGCTTCGGCCGCGGCGCGCTCTCGGACCGCGGCCGCTACTTCCTGCGCTACGGCCCGCCCGTGTCCGTGGACCACCATGTGATGGATCCCGCCGTGGCCGGGGACTGGGAGGTCTGGTACTATCCCGGCGAGGGCTTCAAGGTGATCTTCCACGACGCCTACGGCCTGGGCGACTACCGCGAGTACGCGCGGCTGCCCCTCTGAACCCATCCCCTGGGATCGGATCGACGACCGTCATGACGATGCGCGCCTTCCTGTTCTGCCTTCTCCTCGTCCCACTGCTCCCTGCGACCTCCCACGCCGGCGCCCGCCTGGACGCGATGGCCGGCGACGGCCTGCTGCTGGCCGACGCCGACGCCGACCATCTCTGGCCCGCGGCGTTGGCGGACCATGCGCCCGCGCTGGCGCTGCGCGGCTGGCTGGCGACGGGGGAGCAGGAGGATCGGCCGCGCGAAGGCGCCGGCGGGCCGGACGTTCGCCTGGTACTGGGCGAGGCGGGCGTGGTGCGCGGGTTCTGGTACGGGCATGCCGATGCCGGGCCGGCGCGTGCGGACAAGGGGGTGCAGGGAGCGTGGCGGTTCCAGGGGCTCAACGTGGGCGTGGCCTGGCACGAGACCACATTCGAGAGGGAGCAACCCGGCGACGGGCGGCGCCGCAGCTTCGATCTCGGTTTGCGCCTGGCGCCGACGCGGGCCCTCATCGATCTCACGGCCGCCGCCGCGACCTACGAGGATGACCGTGACCAGGAGCAGTTCGCGACCCTGCGTCTGCGCATCCACCTCCAGCTGAGCGAGGCGGTGACCGCCGTGGCCGTCGCCGAGGAACGCGGGGGGCCCGATTGGAGCTTCGAGGGCTGGGGCCTCTCCGGGGGCTTGCTCTTCTGGCCGGATGCGGATCTGCAGATCCTGGTGGGCTGGCGCGAACAAGGGCAGGATCGCCGTTGGTACGGCGTCGACGGGCAACCTCTGGCCCCGGACCTCCGCTTCTGGCAGGACGGCTCCCGCGGCCCTCACCTCGCCGCCGAGCTCCGCCCGTCGGCCTGGTGGAGCTGGCGCGCCGGCGCCCGCGTGCAGTGGCCGCGCGAGGGCGAAGCGCGCTCGCCCGGCACCTGGCTGGGTCTGGGCGGCAGCCTGCACGCCGGAGACTGGGACCTGGTGGCGGCGTGGTCGCGGCGCGAATCGTCGGCGGCGCCGGGGCTGTTCCCCAGCGACACGGCCGACACGCGCCTGCGCCTGGACCTGATCCGCTTCTTCTGAGCGTCGCCGCACGCTGACACCGAACGCCGCGCCGTCCCCGGGGGATGGCGCGGCGTCGTCGTGCAGGGCGGGAATCAGGCCTGGTCGGCGTGGAACAGATCGTGCAGCGCGGGCAGCAGCGCGTCGGCGTCGTCGGGCGGCAGCTGCAGGTGGAGGGCGCCGCCGGTGGCCAGCACGTGCACGTCGTCCAGACCGCGCCGCTGCAGCAGGGCGTCCAGGCGGGCGCGGGTGCCCAGCCAGCTGGGCGGGGGCGGGCCGGCCAGGCTCAGGCAGGCCAGGCCGCGCTGGAAGAGGATGCGGCCGGTGTCGCCCACGGGCGGCAGCAGGTCGCGCAGGCGGCTCACGTCCTGGGCCTTGCCGATCACGCCCCAGCGCTGGCGGCGGCCGTCCTGGCGGGTCCATTCGGCCAGGGGCGCGCAGGCGGCCACGGCGTCGGTGAGCTCCGTGGGCAGGGCGCCGGCGCCGGTGGGCAGGTCCGACACCTCCAGCAGGGCCGTGTCCTGGTGGGCGACGATGGTCAGGGGCCGCCAGCGTCCCGGCGCGGCCGGGTCCTTGGGGCGGGAGGGGCGCGCGGTGACCAGGGTGCCGGGGGCGTCGTGGAAGCTGGAGCCCACGAACAGCGGCACGCCGTGCTCGCGGGCGTGGCTCACGGCGCGGTGGTGCACCACGCCGCAGCCCGCGCCGGCGATGGCCTCCATCTCCTCGTAGCTCAGGGCGGCGTGGCGCAGGGCGTCGCGCACGCGGTGAGGGTCGGCGGTGAAGACGCCGTCCACGTCCTTGAGGATCTCGCAGCGCTCGGCGCCCAGGGCGGCGGCCAGGGCCACGGCCGTGGCGTCGGATCCGCCGCGCCCCAGGGTGGTGATCTCGCGCTCGCGGCTCACGCCCTGGAAGCCGGCCACCACCACCACGCGGCCCGACTCCAGGGCCTGGCGCACGCGGTCCGGACGCACCTCCAGGATGCGGGCGTCGGTGTGGCTGGAGTCGGTGATCAGGCCGCACTGGCTGCCGGTGAGGCTGAGGGCGGGCACGTCCAGGTCCGTGAGGGCCATGCAGAGCAGGCTCATGGTGATGCGCTCGCCCACGGACAGGAGCATGTCCAGCTCGCGGCGGGCGGGGTGGGGGCTCACCTGGTGGGCCAGGTGGTCCAGCTCGTCGGTGGTGCGGCCCATGGCGCTGACCACCACCACCAGAGGACGGCCCTCGGCGTGCTTGGCGGCCAGGTCCGCCGCCACGGCGCGGATGCGGTCCACCGTGGCCAGGGACGAGCCGCCGTACTTGCGGACCAGGATGGGCAGGGGAGAAGAAGCGGCCACGGTGTCCTCCGATGGGGGCCTCGGGATTGCGCCGCGCGTCAGAATAGGCTCGCAAACGGCGACTTACAAGGAAATACGCGTGAAAAACGGTTGCCCGCCTCCCGGGCGTCTGCTACTTTGGGTCGGCCTCCCGGGGCAGGTTAGAGTGTTCAAAACAAAAGAGATACGGCAAGCCGTGGCCATGGTGCGCGAAAGCGTGGACCACCGTTTGCAACGGCACGGCGCCAAGGACCTCGCCGACGGCGAATTGCTCGCCCTGATCCTGGGCGGGGACGGACCCGGCGCCCTGGCCCTGTCCGCGGAGCTGCTGCGCCGCCACGGGGGCCTGCCCGGGCTGGCGCGGCTGGATCCGCGCTCGCTGCCGCCGCTGGCGGGGCTGGGCGCGGCGCGCACGCGGCGGCTGAGCGCCGCGGTGGAGCTGGCGCAGCGCCTGCGCGCGGACCCGCCCCGGCCAGGCGGCGTGCTCCAGGGACCGGAGGACGTGATCCCCATTCTGGTGGAGGAGTTCCGCGGCTGCGACCGCGAGCACTTCCTGGCCCTGCACCTGGACACGCGGCACCGGCTGCGCTCGGTGGAGACGGTGTCCGTGGGCAGCCTCAACGCCTCGCTCGTGCACCCGCGCGAGGTGTTCCGCCGGGCGGTGACGCTCGGCACGGCCGCGCTCATCGTGGCGCACAACCATCCCTCGGGCTGCGCGGAGCCGAGCCGGGAGGATGTGGAACTGACCGCCCGCCTCGCCGAATGCGGACGGCTGATGGGAATCGAGCTGCTGGATCATTTCGTGGTGGGAGCGGAGCGCACCGTGAGCTTCCGCGAACACGGCTGGCCCGGGAGCTGACGCGGCAAGGACGCGCACGATAGGAAGTCGACCATGTTCTCCCGACTCTCGAACCTGCTGACCAACGACATCGCCATCGACCTGGGCACGGCCAACACGCTGGTCTACATCAAGGGCAAGGGCATCGTGCTCAACCAGCCCTCGGTGGTGGCGTTGGACAAGAGCACCAACAAGGTCTACGCGGTGGGCAGCGAGGCCAAGGCGATGCTGGGCAAGACGCCCGACAACATCCACGCCATCCGGCCGCTCAAGGACGGGGTGATCGCGGACTTCGAGGTCACCGAGTACATGCTGCGCGAGTTCATCCGCATGGCGCAGAAGAAGCGGCACTTCATCGCGCCGCGCATCGTGATCTGCGTGCCGTCGGGCATCACCGAGGTGGAGAAGCGCGCCGTGCGCGACAGCGCCAAGCACGCGGGCGCACGCGAGGTGTTCCTGGTGGCGGAGCCCATCGCGGCGGCCATCGGCGTGGGGCTGCCGGTGGACCAGCCCTCGGGCAACATGATCATCGACATCGGCGGCGGCACCACGGAGATCGCGGTGATCGCGCTCAACGGCATCGTCTGCGACACGTCCATCCGCGTGGGCGGCGACGAGATGGACGAGGCCATCGTCAACTACATCAAGAAGAACCACAACCTGCTCATCGGCGACCAGACCGCGGAGCACATCAAGAAGACCGTCGGCTCCGCCTTCAAGCTGAAGCAGGAGGAGGAGATGGAGATCAAGGGCCTGGACCAGGTGACGGGCATCCCCAAGCTGCAGAAGATCTCCACCCTGGAGATCCGCGAGGCGCTGCAGGAGCCCATCCAGGCCATCGTGGACGCGCTGAAGCACGCCCTGGAGCAGACGCCGCCGGAGCTGGCGGCGGACATCAAGGACCGCGGCATCGTGATGACCGGCGGCGGCGCCATGCTGCGCGGGCTGTCGGAGCTGCTGCGCGAGCACACGGACCTGCCCATCAACCTCATGGACGATCCCCTGCTCTGCGTGGTGCACGGCACCGGCCGCATCCTGGACGACTTCGAGAAGTACCGGCCGGTGATCATGAAGAGCGCCAAGGACTAGACGCGTGCCCGCCGCCCCCCAGTCCCGTGCCATGGAGCGCCTGGCGCTGGGGGTGTGCGCCTTCAGCGCCCTCGCCCTGCTGGCCCTGCCCCTGAACCAGAAGACCGCCGTGGCCGACGTGCTTTCGCGCGTGCTCACCAGCCCCTGGACGCGCACCGTGCGCTTCGCCGAAGGGCTGGTGGATCTGCGCGGGGAGAACGCGCGGCTGCACGCGCAAGTGCGGGCCATGGAGGTGGACGCGGCGGCGGCCGACCGCCTGCGCCGCGAACGCGACCGCCTGCGCCGCGCCCTGGGCTTCGCGGATCAGGACCCCGCCCGCCTGGTGCCGTGCGAGGTGGAGCGCCTGCAGGTGGACCCCACCGCCACCCTGGTGAAGATCCACGCGCCGGAGCCCGTGGCCTGGCGCGAGCACCAGCCGGTGATGACGGACGCCGGGCTGGTGGGCCGCGTGGTGCGCGCCGCCGCGCCCAACGCGGCGTGGGTGGAGCTGATCACCTCGCCGGGCTTCGCCGTGTGCTGCCAGGTGGAGCGCACGGGGCTGGCCGGCATCCTGCGGCCCCAGGGCGGCGTGTTCGAGCTGACCATGGTGGGGCGCGACGAGGACATCGTGGCCACGGACCTGCTGATCACCAGCGATCTGCCCACCCAGGCCGGCGGCGACGCCGAGGCCATCCCCAGCATGCCGCGCGGGCTGCCCGTGGCGCGCGTCTCGCGGGTGGGCCTGCACAAGTGGAAGCTCTTCAAGAGCGTGACGGTGGAGCCGCTGGCGGACCTGTCGGAGCTCGACATCGTGTTCGTGGTCCTGGGCCGCGGCGACTGGCTGGTGGCCGACGGCGAGGCGCCGGCCGCACCCGCGGAGGCCGCGCCGTGAGCCGCCGCCTGCTGAATCTGCTGCGGCTGGGCATCCTGGCGCTGGTGGGCGAGACCTTCCTGGCGCCGGTGCTGAGCGTGGGCGGCGTGGCGCCGGACTTCGCGCTCATCGGCCTGGTGATCCTGGTCATGGCCGAGGGCACGCTGGTGGGCGTGCTGGGCGGCTTCGTGCTGGGGCTGATCCAGGACAGCGGCGTGCCCAACCTGCTGGGCCTGCAGGCCCTGCTCAAGACCCTGGCCGGCTTCGCCGTGGGACGCTTCCGCGAGCGGCTGGTGCCGGGCATGCCCCTGGTGGAGTTCGGCGGCCTGGCGCTCCTGGCCTTCGTCCACGACACGGTGCGGCTGGCGGCCAGCGCCATGGCCCTGGACGCGCCGTTCCTGCGCCCGCTGGTGCTGCAGGTGCTCCCGTCGGCCCTGGCCACGGCGGCCG
This sequence comes from Candidatus Krumholzibacteriia bacterium, assembly GCA_035447065.1. Classification (GTDB taxonomy): domain Bacteria; phylum Krumholzibacteriota; class Krumholzibacteriia; order LZORAL124-64-63; family LZORAL124-64-63; genus CALEMW01. Next base: position 48,281 of record DAOTGJ010000005.1, on the reverse strand, counting down.
TGGGCGTGGTGGCCATGCGCGTGGCCGAGCTGGCGGGCATGCTCCGCCGCAGCGATTGACCGAGGAGCGCTTCCGTTGGTGGACCAGCCCCGCATCCAGCCCATGATCTTCCGCGGCGTGGTGGTGCTCGCCTTCGGCGTGATCCTGGCCAACCTCTTCTACATGCAGGTGATCAAGCGCGAGGAGTTCCGCGCCCAGGCCACCGGCAACGTGGAGGTGGAGACGCGGGTGCGCGCGCCGCGCGGCAACATCACCGACCGCGACGGCGCGGTGCTCGCCGACAACGTGTTCCGCTCCAGCGTGGTGCTCCAGCGCGGCTGCCTGACCGACGCCGGCCCGGACAGCACCCTGACCATGCTCATGGAGTGGTTCGGCCTGGATCCCGAGTCCACCCTGGAGCGCCTGGCGCGCCAGAAGGCGGCGGGCCGTCCCCAGCTCACCCTGGTGTCCGACGCCGGCATGGCCCAGATCGCGCTGGTGCGCGAGAACGCGCGGCGGCTGCCGGGCGTGTCGGTGGACGCCAAGCCGTGGCGCCGCTATCCCCGCGGCCCGCTCTTCGCCCACCTCATCGGCTACACGGGCGAGGTCACCGCGGAGGAGGTGGAGCGCTTCCGCGACCTGGATCCCGAGTTCCCGCGCTACCTCTCCGGCGACACCATCGGCCGCGAGGGCCTGGAGGCCACCCTGGAGGACACGCTGCGCGGCCGCGACGGCCTGCACGTGCGCGAGGTGGACGCCCTGGGCGTGGAGGTGGGGCAGAGCCGCCTGGTGAGCCGCGAACTGATCCCCGGCCACGACGTGCGCCTGACCCTGTCCGCGGCGCTGCAGGAGTCCCTGTCCGTGGCCATGGCGGGCCGGCCCGGCTGCGCGGTGGCCCTGGAGCTGCCCACGGGCGACGTGCTGGCCGCGGTGAGCCTGCCCACCTACGACGCCAACCTCTTCACCCGCGGCATCAGCCTGGAGGATTGGGAGAGCCTGCGCAACGACCCCGAGCACCCGCTGCTCAACCGCCTGGTGCAGGCCACCTATCCGCCGGCGTCGCCCTACAAGATCGTCACGTCGCTCTGCGCCCTGTCCCACGGCGTGGCCACGCCGGGCACGAGCCTGGATCCGTGCTTCGGCGGCTACCGCTTCGGCAACCGCGTGTTCCGCTGCTGGAAGCTCAGCGGCCACGGCTACCTGAACCACGCCGGGGCCCTGGTCCACTCCTGCGACGTCTTCTACTATCAGGTGGTGCAGCTGCTGGACCTGGAGGCGCTGAAACGGACGGCCCTGCTGCTGGGCCTGGGCCAGCGCACCGGCGTTCCCCTGCGCGGCGAGGCCGCGGGCATCGTGCCGGATTCCGCGTGGTACGACGAGCGCTACGGCAAGGGCCGCTGGACGCGCGGCGTGCTGCTGAACAACTCCATCGGACAGGGGGAGATCCTGGTCACGCCCCTGCAGATGGCCGTGCTGACCGCGCGCGTGGCCCTGGGCGACGCCGCCCTGCAGCCGCGCCTGGTGGCCGACGACGGACCGCCGCCGCCGCCGGTGCCGCTGCCGTTCAAGGCGTCGGATCTGAACTGGGTGCGCGACACCATGCACCAGGTGGTGGACATGGGCACCGGCACGCGGGCGCAGCTGGAGGCGGTGGACGTCTCCGGCAAGACCGGCACGGCCCAGAACCCGCACGGCGAGGACCACGCCTGGTTCGTCTGCTTCGCGCCGTCGTCGGATCCTCAGGTGGCCATGGCCGTGATCCTGGAGCACGCCGGCCACGGCGGCGCGGTGGCCGCGCCGGTGGCGGCATCCTGGCTGGCCGACTACTTCGAGTGGCGCGAGCGCGGGGAGGTGCGGCCTTGAAGCTGGTGCTGCCCCGCAAGTCGTCCGGCGGCTCGGCCGGCTTCCTGGCCCTCTACGCCCTGCTCTGCCTGTTCAGCCTGGCCGTGCTCTGGAGCGTGACCGAGGGGCTGCACGGCTCCTACCAGGAGGTGGCCCCGGTGGTCTCCAAGACCGTGTTCTGGCGCCAGGTGGTGTGGATCCTCCTGGGCTGGACGGCCCTGCTCACGGCCATGCGGCTGCCGCTGCACCTGCTGGAGGAATCGGCGCCGCTGCTCTTCGGTCTGACCCTGGCGGTGCTGGCCCTGGTGCTAGTGGCGGCGCCGGAGGTGGCGGGCTCGCGGCGCTGGTTCGCCCTGGGGCCCGTGCGCATCCAACCGTCGGAACCGGCCAAGATCATGCTGATCCTGATGCTGGCGCGGGTGCTGGGGCGCAGCGCTCCCGGCGACCAGAGGCTGCTGCCCCTGGCCGGCAGCGCCCTGCTGATGATGGCTCCCCTGGCCCTGGTGCTCAAGGAGCCCGATCTGGGCACGAGTCTGGTCTTCCTGGCCATCTGGCTGGGCATCGTGTTCTGGTACGGGCTGTCCTGGGTGGTGCTGCTGTGCACGGCCTCGCCGCTGCTCAGCGCGGGCTTCAGCTTCTACTCGGAGCGCATCCTCATGGGGCAGCCCTGGCCGTGGGCGGTGTACCTGCTGGTGCTGCTGGCGGCGCTGTCGGTGGCGCGGTTCCGGCTGCTGGAGAGCATCCTGCTGCTGCTGGTGAACATCGCCAGCGGGATCGGCACCAGCGTGTTCTGGGCGGGGCTGAAGGGTTATCAGCAGGCGCGCATCCTGAGCTTCTTCCAGCCGGAGAAGTATCCGCAGGGGGCGGGGTATCAGGCCATCCAGTCCAAGATCGCCATCGGCAGCGGGGGCGTGTTCGGCACCCAGTACCTGCAGGGGACCCAGAAGGGACTGGCGTTCTTGCCGGAACGGCACACCGACTTCATCTTCTCCGTGGTGGGCGAGGAGCTCGGGCTGGTGGGGGCGGCGGCGCTGCTGGCCATCTTCCTGACGCTGATCCTCAAGGGCGTGACCGTGGCCACCAAGGCGCGCAGGCCGTTCAACGCGCTGCTGGCCATCGGCGTGGTGACGTACTTCACGTTCCACGTGGTGGTGAACATCTCCATCACCACGGGGCTGATGCCGGTCACGGGCCTGCCGCTGCCGTTCATGAGCTACGGCGGCTCCAACTTCCTGGTCTCCAGCTTCATGCTGGGGCTGCTGATCAACGTGGGCTCGCGCAGCTTCGAGTCCTGAACGCCGCGGGGGGACGTCGTGCATCCGGTGCTGTTGGGACCCGTGAAGACCTGGGGGCTGCTGCTCGCCGTGAGCTTCGGCCTGGGCATCTGGCTCAGCGTGCGCCGCGGGAGCTCCCGCGGCCTGGACCGCGACACCGTCCTGGACGCCGCCTTCACGGTGATGGTGTCGTCGCTGATCGGCGTGCGCCTGTTCTTCGTGCTCACGCACCTGGACAGCTTCGATCCGTGGTGGGAGATGTTCCTGCTCTGGCGCGGCGGGCTGACGCTGTACGGCGGGATCCTGGGCGCCATCGCGGCGGTGGTGTGGTTCTGCCGCCGGCGGGGCATCGGCTTCCTGCGCCTGGCCGACGTGCTGGCGCCGCAGGTGGTGCTGGGCATCGGCATCACGCGCCTGGGGTGCTTCTTCAACGGCTGCTGCTACGGCGCGCCCACGGACGGGCCCCTGGGCGTGGTGTTCCCGGCGGCCTGCGAGGCGGGACGGCTGCATCCCGGCGAGGCGCTGCACCCCGCGCAGATCTACAGCTCCCTGGGCGGCTTCCTGATCTGGGGCCTGCTGCTGCTGTGGGAGCGGCGGGATCGGCGCGTGGGCGGCACCTTCGGCCGCTTCCTGATCCTCTACGGCCTCTCGCGCACCGTGGTGGATCTCTTCCGCGACTACGAGCCCTCGGCGGTGCACGCCCTGGGCCTGACCACCAGCCAGCTCATCAGCGCGGCGCTGATCCTGGCGGGCCTCGTGGTGCTGGCGCGGCGCGGGGAGGACCGGCATGGCTGACCGCCGGCCGCAGCTGCTCACCCTGGCGCCGCGGGCGGGCGCGCTGCTGAGCGAGGGGCGGCCCTGGCGCACCAAGCGCATCCTCTTCGGCGTGGTGGGGGATCCGGTGGCCCACTCCCTCTCTCCGGCCTTCCAGAACGCGGCCCTGGACGCCGAGGACTTCGTGGCCGACTACGTGCGGCTGCAGGTGCGGGCCGAGGAGCTGCCCCAGTTCCGCAAGGCCGCCTGGGGCCTGGGCCTGCGGGGCTTCAACGTGACCGTGCCCCACAAGGAGCGCATGAGCGCCCTGTGCGACGCCTGGACGCCGGAGGCCCGCCGCCTGGGCGCCGTGAACACCGTGCGCGTGCGCGCCGACGGCTGGACCGGGCACAACACCGACGTGGCGGGCGTGATCGCCGCCCTGCGGCCCTGGGAGCTGCTGCCCGGCTTCCTGGGCGTGGTGCTGGGGGCCGGCGGTTCGGCCCGCGCCGCCGCGGCGGCGCTGCTGGACATGGGGGCGGAGCGCGTGGTCGTGGCGGCCCGCGAAGGCGCCTCGCGGCAGGCCTTCGCGGCCTGGCTGCGCGACGGCGGCCTGGACGGCGCGCCGGTGGAGCTGGCGCCCTGGGCGTCCCTGGACCTGCCCCGCGACCGCACCGCGGCCGCCGTGGCCTGCGTGCCCGAGGGCGTGAGCGTGGCGCCCGTGCTGCGTTCGGCCCGCGGCGCCACCTCCTTCCTGCTCGACATGCGGTACGGGCGCCAGGGCGTGGGCAAGCGTCCGTCCGGGTGGCACCGCCAGGACGGCCTGCAGGTCCTGCTGCACCAGGGGGCGGCCGCCTTCGGCTGGTGGTTCGAGATGACGCCGCCCCTGCAGCTCATGGAACGGGCGCTGGCCGCCGCCCTCTGACCTCCCTCCATCCCCTCCCGGACAGGAGCGTTGCCGTGCCGTGGCGACGCCTGCTTGCCGTGTCCCTGGTCGACGTGCTCGCGCCCGAGCGCTGCCTGCTCTGCGGACGTGAGGACCATCCGTTGCCTCCGGGCCGCCTGGTCCCGGACCTGCGCGTCTGGGACCGTCCCCATCTCTGCCGGGGCTGCTACCGCGGCCTGCGGGTGGAGGGCCCGCTGCACGGGGACCGGGCGGGCTGCCGCGTCTGGGCCGGCGCCCCCACCGGGGCCCGTCTCGTGGGCTTGGTTTCAGGCTGGAAGTACCACGGCGTGCGCGGCGCCGCCTGGCCGTTGGCGCTGCTGGCGGGGCGGGCCGTCGCGCTGGCGGGGGAGCACGCCGACGGCTGCGCCCTGGTGCCGCTGCCCGTGCACGCCTCCCGCCGTCGCGAACGCGGGTTCGACCAGGCCGTGCTGCTGGCCCGTCTGCTGGCCGCCGGCGGCGCGGGGACGGTGCGTACCGACGTGCTGACGCGCACCCGGGCCACGCCCCAGCAGGCCAAGCTCGCGGCGGACGACGCCGTGCGCGCCCGCAACGTGAGCGACGCCTTCGCGGCGCCGTCCCCGCCCTGCGGCGCGCCGCCCCTGCTGCTGGTGGACGATCTGGTCACCACCGGCGCCACGGCCGCGGCGGCCGCCGCCCTGCTCCGCCGCAGGGGATGGGAGGTGAGCGGCGTGGTGGCCTGCGGCCTGGCCCTGGCGTCGGCTTGACAGTGGGTTGGGGCGCGCCTACCATCCCGACGCGCGACCCAGGCATCCACACGACGGGGAGGCTCCGGATGAAGAAGTTGGGACTCGATCGGCTCGATGCGCGCGGCCTCAAGGTGCTCATGCGCGTGGACTTCAACGTGCCCCTGGACGGGGCCGGGGCCATCACCGACGACACCCGCATCCGCGCCGCCCTGCCCTCCGTCCGCAAGGTCCTGGACGGCGGCGGGTCCCTGATCCTCATGAGCCATCTGGGCCGTCCCAAGGGCAAGCCCGTGCCGGAGATGTCCCTGCGCCCGGTGGCGGACCGCCTGGCCGAGCTGCTGGACACCCCCGTGCGCTTCGCGAAGGACACCGTGGGCGACGACGCCCGCGCCCGCGCCGCCGAGCTGCAGCCCGGCGAGACCCTGCTGCTGGAGAACCTGCGCTACGCCGCGGCCGAGACGGAGAACGATCCGCGCTTCGCCGCGGACCTGGCGGCGCTGGGCGACGCCTACGTGAACGACGCCTTCGGCGCCGCCCACCGGGCCCACGCCTCCACGGTGGGGGCGGGCCTGCACTTCCCGCAGCGCTACGCCGGCCTGCTCATGGCGAAGGAGCTGGACAACCTGGGCCGGCTCATGGCGGATCCGCCGCGGCCGTTCACGGCCGTGCTGGGCGGGGCCAAGGTGCAGGGCAAGGTGGAGATCATCGAGTCGCTCCTGGACAAGGTGGACACCCTGCTGCTGGGCGGCGGCATGATCTTCAACTTCTTCCAGGTGCACGGGCTGAACGTGGGCCGCAGCCTGGTGGACGCCGAGAGCCTGGACACCGTGCGCGCCATCCTGGCCAAGGCCGAGGGCGCCCGCGCCCGCCTGGTCCTGCCGGAGGACGTGCGCGTGGCCGACGACTTCCGCGACGACGCCGCCCAGAAGGACGTGCTGGTCACGGACATCCCGGACGGCTGGATGGGCCTGGACGTGGGACCGCGCACCGTGGCCCGCTACCGCGAGATCCTGACGGGCTCCCGGGCCATCTTCTGGAACGGGCCCCTGGGCGTGTTCGAGATGCCCAGCTTCGCCGCCGGCACCCGCGCCGTGGCCCAGGCCGTGGCCCAGGCCACCGACGCCGGAGCCCTCTCGGTCATCGGCGGCGGCGATTCCGTGGCGGCGATCAACCAATCGGGCCTGGCGGACCGGATCAGCCACATCAGCACGGGGGGCGGGGCCTCCCTGGAGTTCATGGCCGGCCGGGAGCTGCCCGGCGTGGCCGCCCTGAGCGACGCCTGAGGCCGTCGCGCGGATCGGATTGACAAGACCGGGGGCGGATGTTAGCTTGAACGGTCGCCGCCGGGAGCCGGTGGCGTTTCGTTTGCGGAGAGTCCCGCGAGGAGTACCAAGATGACCATCCTGTTCACCTTCCTGCACGTCGTCATCAGCCTGCTGCTGGTCGTTGTGGTGCTGATGCAGAACAGCAAGGGCGGCGGCCTGTCGGGCGCCTTCGGCGGCGGCGGCGGCCTGCCTCAGCAGATGTTCGGCTCGCGCGGCATGAGCACGGCCCTGCACAAGGCCACGATCTATCTCGCGGTGGGATTCTTCCTCACCTCGGCCGTCCTGTTCATCCTGACCGCGGACCGCGCCGGCAACAGCTCGGTCATCCGCGACGCCCTGCAGGACGGCACCCTGACCAGCGACATCACGCTGCCCGCGGAGGGCGGCCTGCTGGACGGCGACGTCCAGGCGCCGGCCGCCGCGGACGACGGCGCGCAGCAGCAGCAGGACGCCGGCGACGGCGCCCAGCAGCACTAGGACGTGGAGCTCGGGTGGTGGAATTGGTAGACACGCTATCTTGAGGGGGTAGTGGCCACAAGCCGTGCGGGTTCAAATCCCGCCCCGAGCACCAGACACGAAGTGAAGGATCGCACCGCGATCCTTCACTTTTTTTATTGACGCTGTTTCGCGTGCTGGTCATGATCTCGCTCGACTGGTCCCCGAATTGCGTCACAAGGGTTTGCTCGGGCCCGCGACGATGGACACGACGTCACGGACCCGGGGGACGCGGATGGAGCCAGTGATCGACAATTCGCCGGTCTGACCGGGGTGCGCCGGTTGGCCAAGGTCAACGTCAGCAAGCGAGGTTCCGAGATGGAGGAGAGTCTGAAGCTGGCAGCGGCGGCTCCGACGAAGAAGGCCGCGAAGAAGAAGGCGACCAAGAAGAAGGTGGCCAAGAAGAAGGTCGCCAAGAAGGCCGCGACCAAGAAGGTCGCGAAGAAGGTCGCCAAGAAGAAGGTGGCCAAGAAGGTCGCCAAGAAGAAGGTCGCGAAGAAGGTCGCCAAGAAGAAGGTGGCCAAGAAGGTCGCGAAGAAGAAGGTCGCCAAGAAGGTCGCGAAGAAGAAGGTGGCCAAGAAGGCCGCCAAGAAGGTCGCCAAGAAGAAGGTGACCAAGAAGGCCGCGCCCAAGAAGAAGGTGACCAAGAAGGTCGCCAAGAAGGTGACCAAGAAGAAGTAGGCTGTTCCAGCCTGGTTCTGAACGACGGAGCCGCAGCCCTCGGGCTGCGGCTCCTCGCGTTTCGGGCTGCGGCGCGGCGGGGGGTCAGCGGCCGGCGTAGATGGGCTTGGCGTCGATGAGCCAGGTGAGCCCGAGGGTCAGCGTGGTGGTGGTGAGCTGCTCGGTGTAGTGCACTTCCTCGGTCTGGAAGGAGTAGCTCGTGGCCGTGACCCGCGCCTTGGCCTGGAGGTTGGAGCTCAGCGGCCGCATGAGCTCGCCGTAGAGCTGGAAGAAGAGGGCCGTCTTGTCCTCCAGCACGCTGAAGCGGTTGATGATGCCGCCCAGGCCCATGCCGAAGTTGGGGGTCAGGCCCAGGGTCTTCAGGGCGTGGCCGTCGTAGCCCAGCTGCAGGCCGCCCATGAAGGAGGTGACGCCGGAGTCGCGGTAGCCCTCCGCCTCGGTGCCGGTGATGCGGGCCACGGGCAGGCCGTCCTCGATCTGCATCATCGAGAGGTTGGCCTCCGCCAGGGCGAGGCCGCCCGTCAGATCGATGTGGAACGCGTCGCTCAGGTAGAACCCGATGCGGCCCTCGAAGAAGGAGCCGCTCTCGATCTCCTTGCGCGGGGCGTCCAGGCGGTTGGGGGTCAGGCCGTCGGGCAGCTCCATGACCTCGCCGTTGTAGAGGGTCACCGTGTGGGCGCCCTGCTCCACGGCGGCGCGGTCGTCCTGCACGGGGAGCTCGAAGAAGGTGGCGCCGGAGTAGGTGCCCGCGGAGAAGGAGAAGGCGAACTTCTTGATGGAGGATTCGGGCTCCTCCGCCATGGCGGCGGCGTCCGCGGGATCCGGGGCGGGCTCCTCCTGGGCCAGGACGGGGAGGGCCGCGACCAGAAGGGCCAGCAGCAGGAAGGTCAGAAGCAGCGCACGCTTGCCGGGCATGGATCACCTCGTGGTTGGTCCCGAGTTCGGTGGCGCGCCCGGCGGGTGGGCGGACCCTCCCGACGCGTTGCGGCGCGGTCGTCTACGGTAACGCGGCCCCCGACGGGGGGCAAGCCGATTTGTCCCCGCCGCGCGCCGAGGTAAAGATAGGGGATGCCCATCCTCCGGACAAGAGGCGGGAGATTGACACGCCTGTGGGCCCCGTATATCATTCGAAGTCGGCCAAATATCGCCGAACCGCCCCCGATTTCCCGAGCTCGCCGAACCTTCGGACGCCCGGATTCCGACCACCTCAGACCCCGCCCGCGGCCCCGGCCGCCGGCGCCTTCGGGAGGACCGCCTTGAAGACCTACACCACGGACAAGATCCGCAACGTGATACTCATCGCCCCTCATGGCGTGGGCAAGACGAGCCTGGCGGACACCATGCTCCACAGGTCCGGCAAGGTGGGTCGTCGCGGCGTGGTGGACGAGGGCAGCTCGGTGTTCGACTACCTGGACGAGGAGATCGACAAGCACCAGACCATGAGCGCGGCCATGGCCTGGATGGAGGTGGACGGCCACAAGATCAACATGGTGGACGTGCCCGGCGTGACCGACTTCCGCTGCGACCTCTACTGCGGCCTGGAGGCCTGCGAGGGCGGCATCTTCATGGTCAAGGCCGACGGCGGCCTGGAGGTGGCCAGCGACGCCCTGTGGCGCATCGCCCGCGCCCGCGACCTGCCCATGATCCTCGTGGTGACGCGCATGGGCAAGGAGCACGCGGACTTCCAGCACGCGGTGCGCGAGATGCACGAGATCCTGGACGGCACCACCGTGCCGGCCCAGCTCCCCATCGGGCAGGGCGACAGCTTCAAGGGCGTGGTGGACCTGGTGGCCAACAAGGCCTTCTACTTCGAGAACGGAGAGCCCCGCCTGGCGGACATCCCGGCCGACATGGCCGACGAGGTGGCCATCGCCCGCGAGGAGCTCATGAACGCCGCCGCGGAGACGGACGAGGAGCTCATCGAGGTCTTCCTGGAGAACGGCGTGCTGACCGACGAGCAGCTGGTGGCCGGCCTCTCCGCCGGCGTCTCCACCGGCAAGGTGTTCCCCATCCTCTGCACCGACGCCGTGACCGAGGTGGGCGTGCTGGCCCTGCTCAAGGACATCGTGAAGCTGCTGCCCAGCCCGGCGGCCCGCACCAAGGTGAAGGGCGTGAAGCCCGGCACGACCGAGGCCGTGGAGCTGGAGGTGGGCCCGGACAAGCCAGCGCTGGCCTACGCCTTCAAGTACCAGCGCGAGTCCCAGGGCGGCGACAACACCTGGCTCAAGGTGCTGAGCGGCAGCCTGAGCACCGGCGACCAGTTCACCGCCGCGGGCGGCAACGGCGAGCGCATCGGCCAGCTCAGCCTGGCGGTGGGCAAGGGGCGCGACAAGGTGGAGACGGTGGCGTGCGGCGACATCGTGCTGGCCGCCAAGCTGAAGAGCAGCCCCACCGGCACCACCCTCTGCGGCGGCGGCGTGAGCATCGAGCTGCCCCGCCCGGGGATCCCCACGCCCACCAGCGCGGAGGCCATCGTCTCCGCCAACGCGGGCGACGAGGACAAGATGGGCGTGGGCCTGAACAAGATCATGGAGGAGGATCCCTCCTTCGAGGTGCGCCACGAGGGCGAGCTGAGCCAGACGCTGCTCATCGGCCAGGGCGAGATGCACCTGGGCGCCATCCTGGCCCGCCTCAAGACCCAGTACGGCGTGGAGGTGGAGCGCAAGCGTCCCAAGGTGGCCTTCAAGGAGACCATCAAGGGGACCGTGGAGGTGCAGGGCCGCTACAAGAAGCAGACCGGCGGCCGCGGCCAGTTCGGCGACGTGCACATCCGCCTGGAGCCGCAGCCCCGGGGCGAGGGCTTCCTCTTCCTGGACGAGATCGTGGGCGGCGTGGTGCCCAACAAGTTCATCCCGGCCGTGGAGAAGGGCCTGCGCGAGACCATGAAGCACGGCGTGGTGGCCGGCTACGAGATGGTGGACGTGAAGGCCGCCCTGTTCTTCGGCTCCTTCCACGCCGTGGACTCGAGCGAGAACAGCTTCAAGGCCGCCGCCCGCATCGCCCTGCAGAAGGGCGTGCCCGACGCCAGGCCGGCGCTGCTGGAACCGGTGATGAAGGTGACCATCCGCGTGCCCGAGTCCTACATGGGCGACGTGATGGGCGACATCTCCGGCCGCCGCGGCCAGCCGCTGGGCATGGAGTCCGAAGGCCCCATCCAGATCATCAACGCGATGGTGCCCCAGGACGAGATGTACCAGTACTCCTCCCAGCTCCGGGCCATGACCCAGGGCACGGGCGAGTTCAGCATGGAGTTCGACCACTACGCCGAGGTGCCGGGCGACGTCGCCAAGCACCTGATCGAGGCGTACCAGAAGAGCCGTACCGACGACGCCGACTAGCAGGCGCGGGGCGGCTCCGGCCGCCGATGGAGGAACATGTCCGGACATTCCAAATGGAGCACGATCAAGCGCAAGAAGGGCGCCAAGGACGCCGCGCGCAGCAAGGTGTGGTCGCGTCTGGCCAAGGAGGTCATCGTGGCCGCCAAGATGGGCGGCGGGGACCCCGAGGCCAACGCGCGGCTGCGCACGGCCATCCTGGCGGCCAAGGCGCAGAACATGCCCAACATCAACATCGACCGGGCCATCAAGCGCGGCACGGGCGAGATCGAGGGCGCCATCTACGAGGAGCTCAACTTCGAGGGCTACGGCCCCGGAGGGGTGGCCGTGCTGGTGGAGACGCAGACGGACAACCGCAACCGCACCACCAGCGAGGTGCGGCACGTCTTCACCAAGTACAACGGCAACCTGGGCACCAACGGCTGCGTGGGCTACCTGTTCGAGGCCAAGGGCACCATCAGCCTGGACGCCGCGCGGGTGGACATGGAGTCGGCCATGGAGGCGGCCATCGAGGCGGGCGCCGAGGACGTGGAGGAGGACGGCGAGGCCATCGTGGTCACCACCGCCTTCACGGACTACGCGCTGGTGCTGCAGGCCCTGCAGGACAAGGGGCTGCCGGTCATCGGCAGCGAGATCGTGCAGGAGCCTGCCACCCAGGTGCAGGTGACGGGCAAGGACGCCGAGACGCTCATGAAGCTCATCGTGGCCATGGACGATCTCGACGACGTGTCGCGCGTGTCCGCCAACTTCGACATTGACGAGGACGAGATGGCCGCGATCATGGAGAGCATCTAGGACCGCGTCGCCGGAGCGTGCGGGGCGGTCCCGGGGCCGCCCCGCTTTTTCATGACCCGCACCCCCGGAGCGAACGTGATCATCCTCGGCGTCGATCCCGGCTCCCACGCCACCGGCTACGGCGTGATCGAGGCCGTGCCCGGCCGGCTGCGCTGCCGCGACGCAGGCACCATCCGCGCGCCGCGCACGGCGCCCCTGCCGGAGCGGCTGCGCGTGATCCACGAGGCGCTGCTGGAGATCATCGACGCCCACGGCCCCGCGGTCATGGCCGTGGAGGACGTCTTCAACGCGCGCAACGCCCGCAGCTCGCTCATCCTGGGCCAGGCCCGCGGCGCGGTGCTGCTGGCGGGGTCGCTGCGCGGGCTGACGGTGGAGGCCTACGCGCCGCGGGAGATCAAGATGGCGGTGACCGGCAACGGGGCCGCCGTGAAGGAGCAGCTGCGCTGGATGGTCACGCGGCTGCTGTCGCTGCCGCAGCCCCCGGCCTCGCTGGACGCCAGCGACGCCCTGGGCGCGGCCGTCTGCCACGCCATGCGCTCGGCCGGGATCGCCGGCCGGATGGGAGCCTGAGATGATCGCCACCCTGGAAGGCGTGCTGACCGAGCGCGGCACCGAGAGCGTGGTGGAGGCCGGCGGCCTGGGCCTGGCGGTGCTGCTCAGCGCCGGCGACGCCGAGCGCCTGCCGCCCGTGGGGCAGAGCGTGCGCCTGTTCACGCACCTGAGCGTGCGCGAGGACGCCTGGACCCTCTTCGGCTTCCTGGAGCGCGAGACGCGCACGCTGTACCGGCTGCTGCTGAGCGTGGGCGGCATCGGACCCAAGGTGGCCCTGGGCATGCTCTCGGGTGCGACCGCGGCGGAGATCGCCGCCGCCCTGCACCGCGGCGACGAGAAGGCGCTGACCAGGCTGCCGGGCGTGGGCAAGAAGTCCGCCGCGCGCCTGGTGGTGGAGCTGGCCAGCAAGGTGCCCGCGGAGCTGCTGGCCGGCCTGCCGGCGCCGGGAGCCGCCGGCGCGCCCAGCGCGCCCGCCACGCCCGCCCGCACCACCGCCCTGGCCATGCTCGCGAGCATGGGCCTGGCGTCGCCGCGCGCGGACCAGGTGCTGGACGCCGCCGCCGCCGCCGCGCCGGAGCTGGCCCAGGATCCCGTGGCGTGGGTGCGCTCCGCGCTGAAGCAGCTGGGCTGACCGCCGACCCGTTTCCCGCACTCCCGGACCCCGACGGAGGCCGACCGTGACCGACCAGCGCTGGACCGACCCCAACCTGCAGTCCGCCGACGGCCCCCAGGAGCCCACGCTGCGCCCGCGCACGCTGGACGAGTTCGTGGGGCAGTCCAAGGTGAAGGACAACCTGCGCCTGTTCATCCGCGCAGCGCGCGAGCGCGACGAGGTGCTGGACCACGTGCTCTTCTACGGCCCGCCGGGGCTGGGCAAGACCACGCTGGCGGGCATCGTGGCCCACGAGATGGGCCTGGAGATGCGGCTGAGCAGCGGTCCCGCCTTCCAGAACACGGCGGAGCTGGTGGGCCTGCTCACGCAGCAGGACGGCGCCTCGGCGGTGTTCATCGACGAGATCCACCGCCTCAACCGCGTGGTGGAGGAGTACCTGTACCCTGCCATGGAGGACCGCCGCATCGAGCTGGTGGTGGACAAGGGGCCCAACGCCCGCCACTTCCAGCTGGACCTGCCGCCGTTCACGCTGCTGGGCGCCACAACGCGCGCGGGGATGATCACCGCCGCGCTGCGCTCGCGCTTCGGCATCATCTGCCACCTGGATTTCTATCCGGCGGAGGAGCTGGCGGAGATCATCACGCGGTCGGCGGGCGTGCTGGGCGTGGCGATCCACGCCGACGGCGCCCGGGAGCTGGCCCGCCGCAGCCGCGGCACGCCGCGCATCGCCAACCGCCTGCTGCGGCGGGTGCGCGACATCGCGCAGGTGGAGGGGCGCACCGTGATCGACCGCGCCGCCGCCGACGCCGGCCTCACGCGCCTGGGCGTGGACCATCTGGGCCTGGAGGATCTGGACCGCCGCTACCTCGGGCTGATCATCGATCACTTCGCCGGCGGCCCGGTGGGCCTGCAGAACCTGGCCGTGTCCCTGGGGGAGGAGAGCGACACCCTGGAGGACGTGGTGGAGCCCTACCTGATCCAGACCGGCCTGCTCAAGCGCACGCCGCGCGGCCGCGAGGCCACGGCGCGGGCCTACGCGCACCTGGACCTGGAGCCGCCCGCGGGCACGCCGCAGGGGGAGCTCCTCTGACATGACCGCGCCCCTGGACCCGGCGGCCGTCGCGGCGGCCTTCCACTACGATCTGCCCGCGGACCTGATCGCCCGCGCCCCCGCGCCGGAGCGCTCGGCCTCGCGCCTGCTGCGCTGCGACGGCGGCGGCGCGGTGCTGGGGGAGTCGGCCTTCGCCGAGCTGCCGGACCTGCTGCGCGCCGGCGACCTGCTGGTGGTCAACGACAGCGCCGTGATCCCCGCGCGCCTGGACTGCGTGCGCCAGGCCTCGGGCGGGCGCGTGGAGGTGCTGCTGGAGCGTCCCGCCGGCGACGGCCGCTGGGAGGTGCTGGCGCGTCCGGCCCGCCGCCTGGCCCACGGGGAGACGCTGGCCCTGGCCGCGGCGCCGGGCCTGGGCGTGACGCTGCTGGAGCGGCGCGGAGACGGCTTCCTGGCCGCCGGCCGCGGCGCCGACCTGGCCGCCCTGGCCCGCGACCACGGCCGCATGCCCCTGCCGCCGTACATCCTCAAGGCGCGCCGCGCCGACGGCCTGCCCGAGGATGCCGACGCGGACCGCGAGCGCTACCAGACCGTGTACGCCGGCGCGGCGGGATCGGTGGCCGCGCCCACGGCCGGCCTCCACTTCGACGCGCCGCTGCTGGAGCGCCTGCGGGACCGCGGCGTGGGCCTGGCCCGCGTGCGTCTGGACGTGGGCGCCGGCACCTTCCGCAACCCCGACGACCGCGACCTGGCGGAGGAGCGCCTCCATGCCGAGAGCTTCGCGCTGGACGCCGACGCCTGGCGGGCGGTGGCCGCGGCGCGCGCCGCCGGCGGCCGCGTGATCGCCGTGGGCACCACCAGCCTGCGCGTGCTGGAGACCGTGGCCCGGCTGGATCTGGACGCCCCCGGGCCGGACCATCGCGCGTGGCCGGCGGACGCGGAGGCGCGCCCCCTGTTCGACGGCGAGGCCGTGCGCGAGGACGACGCCTGGCGCGTGTCCGGCCGCACCCGCCTGTTCCTGCGTCCGCCCGCGCGGCTGCGCGCGGCCCACGGCCTGATCACCAACTTCCACCTGCCGGGCTCGTCGCTGCTCATGCTCGTGGCCTGCGCCACCGGCGGCGAAGGCTGGCGCGGCCTGTACGCGGCGGCCGTGGCGCGCGGCCTGCGCTTCTACAGCTACGGCGACGCCTCGCTGATCCTGCCCGTCGCCGACGCGGAGGAGACCCCATGAGCGACCGACCGACCTTCGGCTTCACCGTGGAGGCGCGCGACCCCGGCTCGGCGGCGCGCCTGGGCCTGCTGCGCACGCCCCACGCCGACATCCCCACGCCGGTGTTCATGCCCGTGGGCACGGCGGGGTCGGTCAAGACCATGACCTTCGACCAGGTGGCGGCCACCGGCGCGCGCATCATCCTGGGCAACACCTACCACCTCTACCTGCGGCCCGGCCACGCGCTGGTGGAGCGCCACGGCGGGCTGCACCGCTTCGAGTCCTGGGACGGCGCCCTGCTCACCGACAGCGCCGGCTTCCAGGTCTTCTCCCTGGCCCATCTCAACCGCCTGGACGAGGAGGGCGTGGCCTTCCAGAGCCACCTGGACGGCAGCCGCCACGTGTTCACGCCGGAGCTCTCCATGGAGGTGCAGCTGGCGCTGGGCGCGGACATCGTCATGGCCTTCGACCACTTCGTGCCCTTCGGCAGCGACGCGCGCGCCACACGCGACAGCGTGGACCGCACCTTCCGCTGGCTGGAACGCTGCCTGCGCGTGTTCGGCGCGGGCGGCCGCACCGAGCGGGCGGGCTGGGAGCGGGTGCTCTTCGGCATCGTGCAGGGGGGCTTCCTGCCCGACGAGCGCACGCGCGCCGCGGCCATGCTGGCGGACCTGGACCTGCCGGGCTACGCCATCGGCGGGCTGTCGGTGGGGGAGCCGGTGCCCCAGATGTACGAGCTGGCCGCGCACACCGCCGCCCTGCTGCCGCAGGACCGTCCGCGCTACCTCATGGGCGTGGGCTTCCCCGACGACATCCTGGAGGCCGTGCTGGCCGGCGTGGACATGTTCGACTGCGTGCTGCCCACGCGCATGGCGCGCAAGGGCACCGTGATCACGCGCGACGGCCGCCTGGTCATCAAGAACAGCCCCTACGCCGACGACGGCCGCCCCCTGGATCCCGACTGCGACTGCCCGGTGTGCGCCCGCCACAGCCGCGCCTACATCCGGCACCTCTTCGCCAGCCGCGAGCTGCTGGGGCAGACCCTGGCCTCCTGGCACAACGTGCACTTCTATCAGACCTTGATGCGGGAGATCCGCGCGGCCATCGCGGCGGGGGACCTGGGCGCCTACGCCCGGCCGGCCCTGGCGCGCTGGCGCGAGGGGGAGGCCCGCCGCATCGACGAAGCCCGGCGCCGCCCTCCCGGCGGACGCTGACGTTGCACCCCGGGCGCGCCTGTGCCAGGATCGCCCATCCACGACGACCCTCGATGAAGGAGAGGACCCATGTCCCTGGTGAACTTCCTGGCCATGAGCCCCGCGCCCCAGGGCGGCGCCCAGAGCGGCGGCGCCGGCCCCCTGATGATGAACCTGGTCTTCATCGGCATGATGGTGCTGATCTTCTACCTGCTGATCTGGCGTCCCCAGGCCCAGCGGCAGAAGCAGCACAAGCAGATGCTGGAATCGCTCAAGCGCGACACGGTGATCGTGACCAACGGCGGGCTGATCCTCACGGTCAAGGACGTGAAGGAGGACCGCCTGGTCTGCGCCACCAAGGAGGGCGTGAAGCTCGAGGTGGCGCGCAACGCCGTGGCCCAGGTCCTCGAGTCGTAGCATGTCGCGTGCGGCGCGGCGCCTGGTCTATTGCTGGGATCCGACCCTGCGGGAGCCCTGCGCTCCCGCCGATCCCGCCGACCCCGATCTGCCGGACCTGATCCGCGACATGCGCCGGATCATGGAGCGGGAGCAGGGCGTGGGCCTGGCCGCGCCCCAGGTGGGCGACCGCCGCCGCGTGATCCTCATCCGCCGCCCGGAGGACCCGCCCGCCCGCGCGCGGGTCCTCGTCAACCCCGTGCTGACGGAGCTCTCGCCGGACCGGGTGCCCTTCCTGGAGGGGTGCCTTTCCTTTCCCGGCGTGTACCGCAACGTGATGCGGCCGCGGGCGGTGCGGGTGCGCTACCGCGGCGAGGACGGGCAGGAGCAGGAGCTGGCCGACGACGCGCTGCTGGCCCGCGTGGTGCAGCACGAGATCGACCACCTGGACGGGATCCTGTTCGTGGACCATCTTTCCGGCTGGGAGCGGCTCCGCGTGCGTCTGCGCATGGGCCTCTGGCGCCTGGGCTGGCGCTGAGGGCCGCCGCCTCCCGGGACCCGACGCCGCCGGAGGAGGGCCGCGTGCGCATCGTCTTCATGGGATCCCCCGACTTCGCCGTCCCCACCCTGGACGCCCTGGTGGAGGCGCGCTGCGACATCCCCCTGGTGGTCACGCAGCCGGACCGCGCCCGCGGCCGCGGCCGCAAGGTGGAGACCACGGCGGTCAAGGCCGCGGCCCAGCGCCACGGCCTGCCGGTCATGGACTGGGGCCGGGGCGACGCCGCGGCGGTCACCGCCCGCGTGCGCGAACTGCAGCCCGACGCCGTGGTGGTGGTGGCCTTCGGCCACATCCTGCGCGAGTCCCTGCTGAACCTGCCGCGCTTCGGCTGCATCAACCTGCACGCCTCGCTGCTGCCCCGCTGGCGCGGCGTGTCCCCGGTGCACTACGCCATCCTGCACGGCGACCTCTGGACCGGCGTGTCGGTCATGCGCATGGACGCCGGCGTGGACACGGGACCGGTGCTGGCGGAGCGCGCCCTGGCCATCGATCCGGAGGCCACCTCCGGCGAGCTGCTGGAGACTCTGGCCGGCCAGGGCGCGGACCTCATGGTCTACACCCTGCGCGGCCTGGAGGCGGGCACGGTGCACGCCCGCATGCAGAACGACGAGGGCGCCGTGTACGCGCCCAAGCTCAACCGCAGCCTGTCGCCCATCCGCTGGGAGCGGCCGGTGCTCACGGTGCACAACCAGATCCGCGGCCTGAACCCCTGGCCGGGCGCCGTCACCTTCCTGGACGAGCGGCAGCTCAAGGTGACCGAGGCGCGCCCGGAGGCCCTGCACGTCTTCGACGCGGAGCCCGGCACGGTGCTCGCCGCCGACGTCGACGGCCTGGTGGTGGCCTGCGGCGAGGGCGCCCTGCGCGTGACCGGCCTGCAGAACCCGGGCAAACGCCCCATGACAGCCGCCGAGTACCTGCGCGGCCGCCCGGTGCCGGTGGGGAGCGTGCTGCGTTCATGAGCGTCTCGCCGGCCCGCCTCCGCGCCGCCGAAGCCCTGCGCGCCGTGGCCCGCGGCGCCCCCTTCGACGCCGCCCTCCACCGCGCCCTGGACGCCCTGTCCGACCCCCGCGAGCGCGCCTTCTGCGCCGAGCTGGTCCAGGGCGCCGTGCGTTGGCGCGGCCGCTACGACCACGTCATCGACCACTTCGCCCAGCGCCCCGACCACGTGGCCAAGGACGTGCGCGATCTCCTGCGCCTGGCCCTGCACCAGCTCCTGGCCTGCGACGGCGTGCCCGACTACGCGGCCGTGGACCAGACCGTGCAGCTGGCGCGCCAGGGCCGCGGGGCCGGCGCCGCGGGCTTCGTCAACGGTCTGCTGCAGAACGTGCGGCGACGGCTGGGGGAGGACCAGGCGGCTCGCCGGGCATCGCTGCCCCGCGGCTTCGCGACGCTGAGCCGGGATCCGGTGGCGCACCTGAGCACCTGGGCGTCGCTGCCGCCCTGGCTGGCCGCCCGCTGGGTGGAGCGCTTCGGCGCGGAACGGGCCGCGGCGGTGGCCGCGGCCGCCAACACGCCGCCGCCCCTCTGGCTCCACGTGCTGCCCGGCGCCGACCCGCAGGCCGTGGCCACCGCCCTCGCCGCCGAAGGCGCGGATGTGGTCCCCGGGCCGCACCCGTCGTCGCTGCGCCTGACGGCGCGCCTGGGCCGCGACGCCCTGGGCGCGCTGCTGGCCGCCCACCCCGAGCTCATCGTCCAGGATCTCCACGTGCAGGAGGCCACGGAGCTCCTCGCCGCGGACCTGGAGGGTCCGGGCCTGGACCTCTGCGCCGCCCCCGGCGGCAAGACGCTCCACCTGCGCCGCCGCCTGCCCGACGACGCCCTGCTGGTGGCGGCGGACCTGGGCGCCGCGCGCCTGGCGCCCCTGCGCGCCAACCTGGAAAGGGTTGAGCCCGGCCCGGTGTCCGTGGTATCAGCGGATGGGATGCGGGCCCCCTTCC
Organism: Candidatus Krumholzibacteriia bacterium; assembly: GCA_035447065.1. Classification (GTDB taxonomy): domain Bacteria; phylum Krumholzibacteriota; class Krumholzibacteriia; order LZORAL124-64-63; family LZORAL124-64-63; genus CALEMW01. Next base: position 28,641 of record DAOTGJ010000005.1, on the reverse strand, counting down.
GCGACGGCGCCTTCGGCGCGGTCCTGCTGGACGGGCCCTGCAGCGGCACCGGCGTGCTGCGCCACCACCCGGAAGGGCGCTGGCGCCTGGAGCCCGGAACCCCGGCCCGCAACGGCGCGTTGCTGGCCGATCTGGCCGCGGCCGCGGTGCGCCTGCTGCGCCCCGGCGGCCGCCTGCTCTACGCCACCTGCTCCCTGGAGCGGGAGGAGAACGAGGACGTGCTGGAGGCCCTGCGCCGCACGGCCCCCGAGCTGGAACCGGATCCCTGGTCCGACGGCGCCTGGCAGCGCCGCTGGTGGCCGGATCCCGACGGCGGCGACGGCTTCTTCGCGGCCCGGCTGCGGCGCGGAGATCCGGCGGGGAGAGAGGAGCGGACCACGTGAAGATCTGGCAGTTCCTGCTGTTGCTGGCGGCCCTGGGCGTGGTCTTCGTCCTGGGCGTGCTGTCCTTCAACTTCCTGCTCATGCCCCGCCTGGTGCACCGCAACCCGGAGGTCCGGGTGCCGGACCTGGCCGGCCTGCCCCTGGAGCGGGCCCGCGAGGCCGCCCAGGCGGAGGGCCTGGCGGTGGAGACCGTGCGCGCGGAATCCCATCCGTCCATCCCCGCCGGCGGCGTGATCCACCAGGCGCCGCGGGCCGGCGCCGTGATCCGCGCCGGCCGCCGCGTGGCCGTGGTGCTCAGCGACGGGCACGCCGCCGGACCGGTGCCCCGCCTCCAGGGTCTGAGCCGCCGCCAGGCCGAGGCCACCCTGCAGCGGGAGTCCTTCCGCGTGGGGCGGGTGCTGGAGATGCGTGATCCCGGCGCCGTGGCCGCCAGCGTGGGCCTGCAGTCCCCGGCCGCGGGCACGCCCCTGGCCAAGGGGGAGTCCGTGGACATGGTGGTGGTGGCGCCGGTCAGCGGCCGCGCCCTGCTCATGCCGGACCTGCGGGGCCGCTCCCTGTTCTCCGCCCGCGCCGCGGCCGAGGCCGCCGGCTGCGTGCTGTCCCCCGTGCGCTACGAGCGCGACGGCCGCGTGCCGGCCAACACCGTGCTGAAGCAGCGTCCGGACCCGGGCTCCCGCGTGGCGAAGGGGGGCACCGTTGAGCTGGTGGCATCCACGCGGTGACGTGGCCGTGGCGCCTTCGCTGCTGTCGGCCGACTTCGGCGCGGCGGCGCAGGACATGGCCTCCATGGAGGCCGCCGGAGCCGATCTCTTCCACCTGGACGTGATGGACGGGCACTTCGTGCCCAACCTGACCTTCGGCCCCTTCATCGCCAAGGCCCTGCGCCGCCGCACCGATCTGCTCCTGGACGCCCATCTCATGGTCACGCGGCCCGACGCGCTGGTGGAGCCTTTCGCCCGCGCCGGGGTGGACGCCCTGACCTTCCACGTGGAGAGCGACGCCGATGCCGCGGCCACCCTGGCCGCCGTCCGCGCGGCCGGCATGCGGCCCGGCCTGTCCCTGCGCCCGGGCACGGATCTGGACGCCCTGGACCCCTACCTGCCGGACCTGGACCTGGTGCTGGTGATGAGCGTGGAGCCGGGCTTCGGCGGCCAGGCCTTCCTGGAGGAGGCGCCGCGCCGCATCGCGGAGCTGGCCCGCCGGCGCCGGGAGAGGGGCCTGGGCTTCGCCATCAGCGTGGACGGGGGGATCAACGCCGCCACCTCGGCCCTGGCCCGCGAGGCCGGGGCGGACATCCTGGTGGCCGGCTCCTACCTCTTCGGGGCCGCGGACCGGGCCGCCGCCGTGGCCTCCCTGCGCGGGCGCTAGACCACGAAATCCCTTGCTTTCCTGGTCCTCGTGGCCTATTCTAGGCGATCGCGGCTCAATGGGCCGGCGTCGGACGACGCCCGCCCGTTGTTTTTGTGCGCCAGGGGCGTCACCAGTCAACCGCTTGTTGCCGAAGGATTTCGACCACCGTGTTCCAGGACCTGACCAGCCGGCTCGGGGGAGCCCTCAAGAAGCTCTCCGGCAAGGACCACCTCACGGAGGACCTGGTCCGCGACGCCATGCGCGAGGTGCGCATGGCCCTGCTCGAGGCCGACGTGAACTACCAGGTGGCCAAGCAGTTCGTGGCCGCGGTCAGCGAGAAGGCGGTGGGTCAGAAGGTCTGGGAGGACCTCTCGGCGGATCAGCAGGTGGTGAAGATCGTCCGCGACGAGCTGGTGGAGCTCATGGGCGGGCAGGCGGCGCCGCTGAAGCTGGACGGCGAGCCCATCGCCACGGTGATGGTCATGGGCCTGCAGGGCTCGGGCAAGACCACCTTCTGCGCCAAGCTGGCCCACAAGCTGAAGCAGGAGGGGCGCAGCCCCATGCTGGTGGCGGCGGACATCTACCGCCCCGCGGCCATCGACCAGCTGCACACCCTGGCCGAGCAGATCGGCGTGCCGGTCCACAGCGACCGCGAGCGCCGCAACGCCGCCCAGATCGTGAAGATGGGGCACCGCCGCGCCAAGGACAACCGGTGCGACGTGCTCATCGTGGACACGGCCGGCCGCCTGCACATCGACGACACGTTGATGAACGAGCTGGGCGAGATCGACAAGACCGTGCCCATGCACGAGAAGCTCCTGGCCGTGGACGCCATGATCGGCCAGGAGGCGGTGACCGTCGCCAAGGAGTTCGCGGACCGCGTGGGCTTCGACGGCGCCGTGCTGACCAAGATGGACGGCGACGCCCGCGGCGGCGCGGCCCTGAGCGTGCTGCGCGTGACCCAGCGGCCGGTGAAGCTGGTCTCGGTGGGCGAGAAGATCGGGGACCTGGAGACCTTCCATCCGGACCGCATGGCGAGCCGGATCCTGGGCATGGGCGACGTGCTCACGCTCATCGAGAAGGCCGAGTCCAGCATGGACATGGACGAGGCCCAGGACCTGGCCGACCGCTTCATGCAGAACCAGTTCACCCTGGAGGACTTCCAGAAGCAGATCCGCCAGGTGCGCCGGATGGGCCCCCTGAAGGGCATCATGAAGATGCTCCCCGGGGTGGACGGCGGCGCGCTGGACAAGCAGAACGTGGATGAGAAGCAGCTCACGCGGGTGGAGGCCATCATCAATTCGATGACCCCGGCCGAGCGCCGCAACCCCGAGCTGATCAACGGCTCCCGACGCAAGCGCATCGCGCGCGGCAGCGGCGCCAACGTGTCGCAGGTGAACAAGCTGCTCAAGCAGTACCGCGACATGCGCCGCATGATGCGCCAGATCAACGCGGCGGGAGGCATGGAGAACTTCGCCCAGAAGCTTCTGGGACGAGGCTGAGCCGGCGGGAGGTCCCGCGAGGCTCTTTTCAACGGGGCTTGGCACCCGGCGCGGCGGAGGCTATATTCGCCGGCTTGCGCCCAGGGCCCCAGGCGGGGACGCCGCAGGGCGTTCCGATTGACCCAGCGACACGACCCGGAGGTACACCGTGTCCACGATGATCCGACTCACGCGCATGGGACGGAAGAAGCGCCCCTTCTACCGTCTCGTCGTGACCGACAGCCGCAGCCGCCGCGACGGCGCCTACATCGCCAACCTCGGCTTCTACAACCCCTTCGCGGATCCGTACGAGGTGCAGCTCCACGATGCGGAGATCATCAGCTGGCTGAACCAGGGCGCGGAGCTCTCCAGCACCGCCCGGTCGCTGATGAAGAACGAGGGCGTGCTGCTGCGCCGCGAGCTGCAGAACAAGGGCCTGGACGCCGCCGAGGTGGAGTCCCGCGTGGCCGCCTGGAAGAGCGACAGCGCCAACCGTGCCGACTCGCGCGCCAAGGCCAAGGCCGACGCCGAGCGCAAGGCCAAGGCCGAGGCCGAGCGCAAGGCGAAGGAGGAGGCCGAAGCCGCCGCCGCCGCCGAGGCCGCCGCCGCCGCCGAGGCCGCGGCCGCCGCCGAGTCCGAGGGCGAGGCCGCCGCCGAGGCGCCCGCGGAGGACGGCGAGGCCCAGTGATGGCGTCCGCGCTGGATCTGGTGTCCTGGGTCGTGGTCAACCTGGTGGACCACCCGGACGACGTGCGCATCCGCCGCCTGGAGCGCGACGGCGGGGAGATCTTCGAGGTCCACGTCCACGCGGACGATCTGGGCCAGGTGATCGGCAAGGGCGGGCAGACGGCCAAGTCCCTGCGCACCCTGCTGGAGGCCATGGGCAAGCGGTCCGGCCGCACCTTCGGCCTGGAGATCGCCGACGAGGACGCCGTGGCCGCCGAGGCCGCCGCGCCGGCCGCCGACGAGACGTCGGCCTGACGCGCCCATGGGCGCGCCCGTCGACGGCTTCATCCAGCTCGCCCAGGTGGTCAAGGCGGTCGGTCTGAGGGGAGAGATCAAGCTCTACCCCATGATCGACTGGCATGAGGACCTGCTCGACACGGACCTGCTGATCTGGGACGACGGCGTCCCGGTGGAGGTCCAGGACTGGCGTTCGCACGGCCCCTGCTACGTGGTGGCCGTGGACGGCGTGGAGGATCGCGACGCCGCGGAAGCCCGGGTCGGACGGAGCATCGGCTTCCTCCGGAGCCGATACCCGGAGCCCGGCTTCCCCAAGCCCCGCGGCGGACTGCCGTTCCGCTGGCTGGGCTGCGAGGTGCGCGACACGGCGGGCGCGGTGCTGGGCGAGGTGCACGAGGTGCGCCTCTACGGCCCGCAGTTCACCCTGGCCATCCGCCGCGGCGGACGCGAGGTGCTGATCCCCGCGGTGCCGCCCATCCTGGTGGACGGCGCGGGGCTGGGCGCCCCGCTGGTGATCGACCCGCCGGAAGGGCTGCTGGATGTCGCTGGCGATTAAGGTGCTGACCCTGTTCCCGGAGATGATCCGGCCGGTGCTGGAGACCAGCATCCTGGGCAGGGCGGCGCGCCAGGGGCAGGTGGAATACACGGTCGAGGACATCCGCGACCATGCGGTGGACAAGCACCGCACCGTCGACGACTACCCCTACGGGGGCGGCGCCGGCATGATCATGATGGCGCCGCCGGTGGTGGAATCCGTCGAGGCGGTGCGCGGGAACGACGACGCCCTGGTGCTGCTGATGACGCCCCAGGGGGAGACGCTCTCGGAAGGCCTGGTCCTGGAACTCCTGGGCCGGGCGCAGGCGGCCGGCGAGATCGTGCTGATCTGCGGCCACTACAAGGGCATCGACCAGCGCGCGCTGGATCTGCTGAACCCGCGCGAGGTGTCCATCGGCGACTACGTGCTGACCGGCGGCGAGCTGCCGGCCCTGGTGGTCATCGACGCGCTGGTGAGGCGCATCCCCGGGGTGCTGGGCAACAGCGACTCCGCGGAGCAGGACAGCTTCACGGCGGCCCTGGACGGCCGCCTGGAGTGCCCCTGGTACACGCGGCCTCCGGAGTACCGGGGCCTGGAGGTGCCGGAGGTGCTCCTGTCCGGACACCACGCCAACATCGAGGCGTGGCGCGAGGAGCGGTCGCGCGAGCGGACCCGGGACCGGCGTCCCGACCTGCTGGCCGACGAGGACTGAGACCCACGAGCGAGGCGCGGCGGCCGCATCGGGCGGCGACGACGCCGGACCACGATACCGGACCGGAACGACCCCGGCCGGCGACAGAGGAGACCCGCGATGAGCAACGTCATCGACAGCCTGCGGCAGGAGAATCTCAAGACCGACCTGCCCGCGTTCCAGATCGGCGACACCGTCCGCTGCCAGATGAAGATCACCGAGGGCGGCAAGACGCGCGTGCAGAACTACGAGGGCGTGGTCATGGCCCAGAGCGGCACGGCCAACGAGGAGTCCATCACGGTGCGCAAGATCAGCAACGGCGTGGCCGTGGAGCGCGTGATCCCGCTGCACACGCCGAGCCTGGCCGGCATCGAGCTGGTCCGTCACGGCCGCGTGCGCCGCGCCAAGCTGTACTACCTGCGCGGCCTGACCGGCCGCAAGGCCCGCATCCGCGAGCGTCGCATCGTCAAGTGAGCCGCGCCGGCGCCGGTCTGGCCCAGTTCGACGCCGCCTGCCGCGCCGCCCCCCACCAGCTGGTGGCGGGGGTGGACGAGGCCGGGCGCGGCTGTCTGGCGGGCCCGGTCGTGGCCGGCGCCGCCATCCTGCCCCCGGGCTGGTGTCCGGACGGCCTGGATGATTCCAAACGGCTCACGGCCAGGCGCCGCGACGCCCTCTACGACGCCATCGTGCGAGGCGCCCTCTGCTGGGGCGCCTTCGCCGTTTCCCCCGCCCGCATCGACGAGATCAACATCCTGCGCGCCAGCCTGGAAGCCATGGCCGGCGCCCTGGCGCTGCTGGGGCGTGCCCCGGACCTGGTCCTGGTGGACGGCGTGCACGCCCCCGAGGTGCCCTGGCCCACGCGTACCGTGGTGGGCGGAGACGGCGCCAGCGCCGCGGTGGCCGCCGGCGCCATCATCGCCAAGGTGACCCGGGACCGCCTCATGGCGGACCTGGACGCGCGTTGGCCCGGCTACGGCTTCGCGGGCCACAAGGGCTACGGCGCGGCCGCGCACCTGGACGCCCTGCACCGCCTGGGGCCCTGCCCCCTGCACCGCCGCACCTTCAGGCCGGTGGCGGAGCTGGTGCAGGGGCGGCTCTGGTAGGGGACTTGCTCCGGCGCGTGGCGTCGCCTCCCATTCCGACTCCCGGATCGGCGCCCGTCGTCATGACCCACCCGGATCACCAGACCCCGGAGCTCGGGATTCCCGACCGCCGGACCCCCGACCGCCAGACCCCCGACCGCCAGACCCCCGACCGCCAGACCCTGGGCCGCCTGGGCGAGGACGCCGCCGTGCTGGCCTACGCCGCCGTCGGCCTGCGGCCCGTGGCCCGGCGCTGGCGCCGCGCCGAAGGCGAGCTGGACCTGGTCCTGCGCCGCGACGACCTGCTGGTCTTCTGCGAGGTGAAGGCCCGCCGCGGCCGCCGCTGCGGCCTGCCGGAGGAGGCCGTGGGACCGCGCCGCCTGGCGCGTCTGCGCCGCGTGGTCCGCCGCTATCTGCACGAGGAGCCGCCGCGGGGCGTGCAGCACTTCCGCTTCGACGTGGCGGCCGTGGAATTCGCGCCCGACGGCGGCGGCCTGAGCGTGCGCCTGCTGCGGGGCGTGGGCTGACCAAATCGGGGGTGGCGCCGCCGCGCCGGCCCGTTTACTGTTGCGCGACCGACGCCCGCGCGGCGTCGTCACCACCCTGCCCGCAACCCCGGAATTCCCGCGCCGCGGAGGACGAGTCGACATGGCGGACTACGATTTCAAAGCCATCGAGCAGCGTTGGGCCGAGCGCTGGCGCGACGCCGGCGACGGCGAGACCGCCTGGGACGGCGACCGCGAGCCCTACTACGTGCTGAGCATGTTCAGCTATCCTTCCGGGGACAAGCTGCACCTGGGCCACTGGTACAACTACGTGCCCGCCGACACCTTCGCCCGCTTCCAGCGCCTGCGCGGCAAGGACGTGTTCCAGCCCGTGGGCTTCGACAGCTTCGGCCTGCCGGCGGAGAACTACGCCATCAAGTGCGGCGTGCATCCCGGCGTGCACACGGCGGAGAACATCAAGGTCATCCGCGAGCAGCTGCGCACCCTCACGCCCATGTACGACTGGCGCAGCGAGCTGGCGACCCACACGCCCGAGTACTACAAGTGGACCCAGTGGCTCTTCCTCACGCTGCTCGAGAACGATCTGGCCTACCGCGCCGACATGCCCGTGAACTGGTGCAACTCCTGCCAGACGGTGCTGGCCAACGAGCAGGTGGTGGACGGCTGCTGCGAGCGCGACGGCTCGCCGGTGGAGCGGCGGAACCTGCGCCAATGGTGCTTCCGCATCACGAAGTACGCGGACCGCCTGGTGGACAACCTGGCGGACCTGGACTGGCCGGAGGAGACCAAGAAGAAGCAGACCAGCTGGATCGGCCGCAGCCACGGCGCGGAGCTGGTCTTCCGCGTGCCCGCGGACGCGGTGCCCGGCGAGCTGCCCGCGGGCACGGAGCGCCTGGACGACGGGTCGGTGGCCCTGCGCGTCTTCACCACGCGCCCGGACACGCTCTACGGCGTGACCTACATGGCGCTGGCCCCCGAACATCCGTTGACCGACGCCCTGACCGTGCCGGAGAACCGCGAGGCCGTGCAGGCCTACCGGCGCGACGCCGGCCGCCTCAGCGAGGTCGACCGCCAGAGCACGGACCGTCCCAAGACCGGCGTGGCCACGGGGCTGATGGCCATCAATCCCGTCAACGGCGAGGCCGTGCCCATCCTGGTGGCCGACTACGTGCTGGCCAGCTACGGCACCGGCGCCGTGATGGCCGTGCCCGGCCACGACGAGCGCGACTACGCCTTCGCCCAGGCCCTCCGCCTGCCCGTGCGCCGCGTGGTGGCCGGCGAGGGCGACGCCGCCGACACGCCGCTGACCGAGGCGTACACCGGCGCCGGCACCCTGGTGAACTCGGGACCCCACGACGGCAAGGAGTCCAAGGAGGGCGGCGCCGCCATCGTGGCCGCCCTGGAGCGGGCCGGCCTGGGCAAGACCACCATCCAGTACCGCCTGCGCGACTGGATCATCAGCCGCCAGCGCTACTGGGGCGCGCCCATCCCGGTGGTGCACTGCGACGACTGCGGCGCCGTGCCCGTGCCCGCGTCGGAGCTGCCCGTGCTGCTGCCCGACGTGAGCGATTACAAGCCCAAGGGCAAGTCGCCCCTGGCCACCGCCGCGGAGTGGATCCGCACGCCGTGCCCGCGCTGCGGCAAGCCCGGCACCCGCGACGCCGACACCATGGACACCTTCGTGTGCAGCTCCTGGTACTACCTGCGCTACCCGGACCCGCACCGCGCGCACGAGCCCTTCGACCGCGCGCGCCTGGACAAGGTGATGCCCGTGGCCATGTACGTGGGCGGCGCGGACCACGCCTACGGCCACCTGATCTACTCGCGCTTCGTGAACATGGTGCTCTTCGACCTGGGCCTGGTGCCCAGCGAGGAGCCGTTCCGGGCGCTGCGGCACCAGGGCATGATCACGCGCGACGGCGCCAAGATGTCCAAGAGCAAGGGCAACACCGTGGTGCCCGCCGACTACCTGGAGCGCTACGGCACCGACGTGCTGCGCGCCTACCTGATGTTCGGCTTCGCCTTCGCCGAGGGCGGCGATTGGACGGACGAGGGCATCGACGGCATGAACCGCTACGTGCACCGCGTGTGGCGCCTGTTCGAGGCCGCCGCCGAGGGCCGCTCGCCCGCGGGCGACGCCGGCGACGACGCGCCGCCCATCCCGTCGGACGAGATCGAGGCGCGCTGGAAGGACCTGCGCGTGGTCCTGCACAACTCCATCAAGGGCTGCACCCAGGACCTGGAGCGCTTCCAGTTCAACACGGCCCTGAGCCGCCTCATGGAGCTGACCAACGCGCTGTACGCCTACGCCGGCCGCAACACGGCCAGCCTGGACGACGCGCATCTGCGCGAGGGCCTGGAGTCCCTGGCGCTCATGCTCGCGCCCTTCGCGCCGTCCCTGGGCGCGGAGCTCTGGGAGCGGCTGGGCAACGGCCCGGGCGTGTTCGACGCCGCCTGGCCCGTCTGGCGCGACGAGTTCCTGGTGGCCGATTCGGTGACCTACGTGGTGCAGATCAACGGCAAGATCCGCGAGCGCCTGGACCAGCCGCGCGACGCCGACCGCGCCGCCGTCCAGGCCGCCGCCCTGGCCCACGGACGCATTCCCGAGCTGCTGGAGGGCCGCACGCCGCGCAACGTGGTGGTGGTTCCCAACAAGCTGGTCAACATCGTGGTCTGAACCGCCGCGGGAGACGCATGAGCTACTGGAGCGCCCTCAACCGAGCCGAGACCCATCTGGGGGAGGGACGCCTGCTCGCGGCCGAGGCCGCCTACGACGAGGCCCGGCGGCTGCGCGACCAGTCGCCGGGCCGCGTCTTCCTCTCGGAGACCATGGGCGACACCGCGCGCCGCCTCTGGCGCAGCGTGCGCGGCCAGGGGCCGGCCGAGGACCCGGGCCGCTGGGAGCGCGCCTGCCGCGACTTCCAGGCCGACTACCGCGCCGCCGCCCGGGCCCTGCTCACCGATGCCGAAGGGATGCTGGGCGCCCGCGCCCGGCCGTCGGACCTGCCCCTGTTGAGCGAGGCCGTGGGCGTGCTCTCGCGCAGCGCGCTGCAGGAGCCCGATCCCGAACGCTGCGCGCCCCTGCTGCACGCGGCCCTGGCCGCCGCCCGCGCCGCCGCGGCGCTGCCCGCGGGGGACCTGCTGCCGCCGCCGGGCTTCCTGGCGCCGCCGGCCGCCGCCCGCGCCGCCGCCGAGGTGCTGGATCTGCTGCGCGGCCCCGGCGCCGCCGATGCCGACGCCGCCGACGTGGCCGCCCGCGCCGCCGCCCTCCTGGACGACGCCCCCGACGCCGCGGCCCTGGGCCACCTGCGCGGCGAGCTCCTGGAGCACGCCCGCCGCCCCGCCGCCGCCGCCGCCGCGTACCTGACCTATCTCGCCTCGTCCCGGGGCGCCGACCCCGAGCGCGACGCCGTGCGCCTGCGCGCCGTGCGGCTGCTGGCCAACCTGGACGCCCACCACCTGCCGGTGCCCCGCTACGACGAGGCCCTGGGCCTGCTCGCCGACGCGCCGGCCGGCAGCGAGGCCGCGGCCGCCCGCGACCGCATCCGCCGCCGCCGCCCGGCGGGCGGGGCCTGCGCCTGGGCGGTGCTCGCCCGCCGCGACGAGCGCTGGTGGGCCGTGCTCTGGTCCGACGACCGCCCCCGCGACGCCGCCTGGTGCGACGCCGACGTCGACCCCGCCGCGCTGGCCGCCTTCCTGGCCCCCTGCGCCGGCCGCGTGCTGGCCCTGGACGACGCGTGCCCCTGGACGGACTGGTCCCTGCCCCTGCTGCTGGACGTGCTGGCCGCCGAGGACCGCGACGACCACGCGGAGCCTCCCGCGGCGGCCGACGCGGGCCATCCCTCCCTGCACGGACCCGCCGTGCCGGCGGGCGTGCCGGCCGCCCTGGCCATGGGCGCCCGTTGGGCGGCCCTGGTGCGCGGCCTCGCCGCCGGCGATCCGGCCCTGCGCACCGGCATCCACAGCCTGGCCCGCCTGGGCGATGCCGCCGCCGCCCTGGTCGCGTCCTTCCTGCCGCCGGAGCTGATGCCCGGAGCGGGCTGGCCCCTGTCGCCCCTGAGCGAGCGCCCGGCGCCGCGTCTCGCCCTGGACGCCGACCCGATCCCCGGCGGCGATCCCATGACGGATCTCGCCCAGGCCGGCGACGCCATCGTGACCACGGGCCGACCCGACCGCGCCGTGGCCGTGTGGGGCGGCCGCCGGGAGCGCTGGCGCCTCGTTCTGGACCGGCCCGAACGCCTGCGGGAGCTGGGCGCCGTCCTCGAGCTGCGCGGCGGCCGCCGCACCGTCCTGCCGCCCGTCGGCGCGGTCGACGATCCCGACGCCGCCCTGCAGGACCTGGAGGCCCTGGCCGCGGGGGCGCCGCCCGGCGATCTGCTGCCCCTGCTGCACTGGTTCCGTCTGGCGCGCACCCACAACGGCGACCTCACCGACGGCCTGAACGCCGAGGGCGGCGGCGCCGGCGTCGCCTTGCGCCGCCGATACCGCGGCTGGGTGCTGGAGCGTCGTCGCGAGCGCCGGGCCGCCGCCGGCCGCTGGCACCGCGAGCTGGAGGAGCGCGCCGCCGCCTCCGCCGTGGTCGTGGGCGGCCCCGACGACCTGATCGCCGATCGCGCCGCCCTGGCCCGCCGCTGGGGCCTGCCGGGCGAGGCCCGCGGCGCCTGGATCCTCTGCGACGCCGCGGTGCTGCTGTGGCGCCGCCGCCGCGCCTCCGCGGACGACGCCCTGCCGGCGGCCCTGCGCGCCACCGCCGCGGGCACGCTGCTGATCAACACCGCCGCCGTCTTCCGCCGCGCGGATCTGGAGGAGGCCCAGGCCGCGTGGCTCGGCGCCGACGACGTCCGCCTGCGCGCCGCCACGGACGTGCGCCCGCCGCTGCTGGAGCTGGCCGGCCACGTGCCGGTCCCCGACGCCCGCGTGGCCCTGGGCGACCTGACCGCAGCCCTGCTGGACCACGCCCAGGCCCAGGCGGACCGCGGCGCCGCGGTGGCCTGGTACCTGCCGACCGCTCCCGGCCCCCTGGCCGCGGCCCTTCGGGCCCGGGCGGACGGCCTCTTCGGCCCCCGCGAGAGGACGCCGCGGGCCGTGGATCTGGATGTGGCCTGGAACGCGGCGTCGACGCCGACCGCCGCCGTGGCCGTGCTGCCCCGCCTGGAGAGCCTGTCCGCGGAACCGGCCGGCCCGCCGGAGCCCACCGCCGACGCCTGGCGCGCCCGCGACGCCGCGCGCGCGGAGGCGCAGACCCGCCGCCGCCGCCTGCTCGCCCTGGAGATCAACGCCTGGCTGGCCGCCGGCGCGGAGCACGTCCTGGTGGCCGATGCCCGCTGGTGGCGCGAATTCCCCGGCGCCGACGACGCCGGCGCCGTTCCGGACCCGGAGGCCGCCCGCCGCCGCCACGCCGGAGACGCCGCCATCCTCTGGCAGCCCGCCGCCGACGCGGGGGAGGCCGGCCGCGCCGGCCGCGCCTGGCTCCAGGACCAGGGCTGGCTGGAGGCCGACGGTCAGGGCCTGCCCCCTGGCTGGCCCCAGGTCCCCGACGACGGCGCGCCTGCCCCGCGCCTCGCCGCGGCCGCGGAGCTCTGCCTCGGCCCCGCGGACGTGCCCTGGTTCCACCTCCTGCGCGACGCCTGGCGCTGGGCCGAGGCCGGCCCCGTGGAGCGCTGGCTCCTGGTGGTGGCCGACGAACCCCCGCCCGGCGCCGCCGAGCTCGCCGCCGCCGCCGGCGGACCCGCGGCCTCGGTCCTCACCGCCGCGGCGCCGGCCCAGCCGGGCGCGCTGGTCTGGATCCGCCCCGACGCCCTGCACGATCCCGCCCTGCGCCGCCGTCTGGCCGCCGCGCGCCCCTCCGCGGTCTGGGTGAGCGATCTGCGCCGCTGGCTGCCGTCGGATCACGGCGCCGGCCTGGAGTACGTGGGCGTGCTGCGCTTCCTGCTGCGCGACCTGGACGGCCGCGTGGTCCTGCACGCCAGCCACCTGCCCGCGCCGTGGCGCGACGTCCTGGCCCGCCTCTTCGGTCGCGACGGAGCCCCGGCCCCGTGCCGCGAGGTGCCGCCTTCCACCGCTCCCGCACCGCCGGTCAGCGTGCTGCACGGCGACGACGTGATCGTCGCCTGTCCCGGCTGCGCGGCCCCGGCTCCCCTGCGCGACGCCCGCGACCACTGCCCCGCCTGCGGCCTGAACCTCCTGCGCTGGCTGCCCGCGCCGTGGCGCGCGGAGCTGCCGCGCCGCCTGCGCGATCTGAAGGTGGCGGCCCTGCAGGCCCGCGAGCCCGAGGATCCCGAGCAGCCCCTCTGCGTCTGGGCCCCTTCGCGGGAGGCCGACGCCTGGATCGAGGCCCTGGAGGACGCCGGCGTGCGCTGGCGCCGCGCCCGTCGCCGCAGCCTGGGCGCCGAGGAGCAGGACGGCTCCTGGCTGCTGTGCCTGCTGGACGACCAGCCCGAGGTGCCGTCCGAGTGCCGCCACGCCCTGCTCGTGGCGCCCCAGGACGCCCCGGAGCTGGCGGACCTGCGCCAGCGCTGCGGCTCCGGGCTGCTGCTCTGCCATCATCCCCTGGACGGAGCCCTGGCCGACGACGGCGTCGGCCGCCAGCCCCGTGCCCTGGACGCCGCCCTGCCTCTGCGCGCCGCGGAGCTGCACGCGCCTCCGGAGCTCACGCCGCCCTGGCGCTGGGAAGGTCTGCTCCCGCCGCGGCTGCAGGAGATCGTCAGCGGCAGCCCCGCGGCCCACGTACGGCGCGCCGCCGGCGCCCTGAATTGGCTGGCCGCCGTGGAGACCGCAACCGAGCCGGAGGACCCGGCCCTGGACGGGGACGACCGACCCCGCGCCCTGCTCAGCCGCCTGGAGCTGGTCTACCGGGGGGAGCGTCTGGACGGGCTGCTGTCCACCCTGCTGCCCGCCTTGCTCGCGGATCTGCCCCCCGGCGCCGTGGGCGCGGTGGACCTGGCCGCCCTGCCCCTGGATCTGGACCACGAGGAGCTGGCCTGGTGCGACCGCTTGCTCCTGGCGTCGTCGCTGCGCCTGGACGAGCCCGGCCTGCAGCTCCTCTACGAGCCCGACGGCGGCCTGCGCCACGGCACCCACCGCCGCCTGGGCTGCCTGGGCTCGCCCGACGCCGTGGCCGCCGCCCTGCGCCGCCGCCGGGACGCGCTGACCGCCGCCCTGGGCGATCGCCTGGGCGAGGACGCGCCGGCGCGCGACGACCTCGCCGCCGATCTGCTCGAGGCCGGCGTGATCCTCGGCGCCTGGACCCTGGACGGCCCCGCCCGTCCCGACGATCTCCCCGCCGCGGCGGGGGACGACGCCCTGCGCCTTCCCGCGGACCTGCGACGCGCCGCCGCTGGCCTCCTGCGCGGCCTGGCCGCCGACCGCGAACGTTGGCAGGCCCGCCTGGACGAGGCCTGGCGCATGGGCTTCCTGGAGGACGTGGCCCGCGTCACGCCCGCGTCCGCGCCGCCCGCCGCCCTGGAGACGCCGGCCGCCGTCACGGACGCCCTGGCGGCCTTCCTGGACCGCGCCCCCGCCGGCCTGCGGCTGGTGGAGGGACCGCGCGGCAGCGGCCGCATGCGCGCCGTGGTCGCGGCCCTGGCCGTGGCCTGCGCCAAGGGCCTGCCGACACGGCGCATCACGGTCATCGCGCCGGACCGCGCCGCCGCCGCCCGCTTCCACGCCCTCTGGCGCCGGGCGCTGCCGGACGCCGCCGCGCCCGAGACCATCGTGGGCCCGCGCGACCTGCCCGTCAGCGGCCGCCTGGACCCCAGCCTGGCGCCCGCGGGGGAGCCGGCGTCCGTCACGGTGGTGCTCGGCCTGGAGGCCCTGCCCTCCACCCTGCGCTACCGCCTGGCCAACCGCGCCCGCGAGCAGCGTCTGCTGCTGATCCTGGAGCCGCTGCTGCTGCAGGAATCGCGGGAACACCTGCTGCCCACGCAGCCCGACCCGGCCCACGTGCTGCGCACCGACCGCCTGCTCCTGCCCGCGCGCACCCTGCGCGACGACCTGGCGGATCTGGTGGCCGCCGCCGGCCGCGGTCCCGCCCTGCCGCGCACGGCCCGCGGCGAGCGCGGCGTCTGCGAATCGCAACGCGTGGCCGGTCTCGACGACGCCCTGGCCCGCCTGGACGACCGCCTGCGCGACCTGGCCCTCACCACGCCCGTGGAGCTGGTGGCGCCCGTGCCGTCGGACCTGGAGACCCTGGGCCGCAACGCCGCGCGCCTGGGCTGGCTGCCCGTCTACGG
Source organism: Candidatus Krumholzibacteriia bacterium (assembly GCA_035447065.1). Classification (GTDB taxonomy): domain Bacteria; phylum Krumholzibacteriota; class Krumholzibacteriia; order LZORAL124-64-63; family LZORAL124-64-63; genus CALEMW01. The sequence continues at coordinate 13,419 of DAOTGJ010000005.1, read as the reverse complement.
CTGGGAGCTGGACAACCTGCGGCTGCCGGGGGTGTGGGAGTTCCTGCTGGCGGTGAGCGACGCCAGCGCCGCGGATCCGGACGCGCCCCGCTGGCTGGACGCCTGCCTGGACCCGCCGCGCCGCCGCGAGGCCGCCGCATGGTTCCGCGCCCACGTGCGCCCGGACCTGCGCCTGCATCAGTTCTGGACCCTGCTGGCCCGCGCCCGCTGGACCGACGGCCTGTTCCAGGGACCGCGCGAATCGGCGCGCATCGCCGCGCTGATCCTCGCCGCCGGCGACGACACCGTGGCCCGCTACGCCGCGCGTCCCCTGCTGGAGGTGTGGCGTCTGGCGGCGGCGGAGACGCTGGGGCGCCGGGACGCCGCGCCGTCGGGCCCCGTGCTCACCCTCACCACGCCCGAACGCGCGGGGGAGGGACGGCGCCGCGCCGTGGTCTACCTCTGCACCGGACGCGAGGCCGACCGCCAGCACTACGCCGTGCTCAGCCGCGCCGACGACCTGGCCCTGTCCCTGTGGCAGGACCAGTCGCCCCTGCCCCGCGAACGCGGCGAGTCCTGACGCTGCGGCCTTGTCGCCCGCCGGGGCGCCTGCTACCTTCGGCGGGCCGGGAACTCGTGGATCACCCGGCGTGCCGGCGGCGCCGGCTCCACCCCTCACGCACCGCACCGCGGAGGCACCCCTCCATGGATCTCCCCTTCGTTCCCTACCGGGTCAAGGTCGTCGAGCGCCTCAAGCGCGTCTCCCGTCCCGAGCGCGAGCGCCTGCTGGAGCAGGCCGGCTACAACGTGTTCAGCCTGCCGTCGTCGTCCATCTACGTGGACCTGCTGACCGACAGCGGCACCTCGGCCATGAGCGACGCCCAGTGGGGCGCCATGATCCAGGGCGACGAGGCCTACGCCGGCAGCCGCGACTACTACGACTTCGAGGAGACCATCCGCGACATCTTCGGCTACAAGCACGTGATCCCCACGCACCAGGGCCGCGTGGCGGAGAACCTGCTGTTCAGCACGCAGCTCACCGCGGAGAGCGTGGTGCCCAACAACAGCCACTTCGACACCACGCGCGCCAACGTGGAGTACCAGGGCGCCATCGCCCTGGACTGCGTGATCGACGAGGGCCTGGACCCCACGGCCGACCACCCCTTCAAGGGGAACATGGACCTGGCCAAGCTGGACGCCGCCTTCGGGAAGTACGGGAAGCGCATCCCCTTCGTGATGATCACCATCACCAACAACAGCGGCGGCGGACAGCCCGTGTCCCTGGCCAACATCCGCGAGGTGTCGGCCTACTGCCGCGGCAAGGGCGTGCCCCTGCTCTTCGACGCCTGCCGCTTCGCGGAGAACGCCTGGTTCATCCAGCAGCGCGAGGAGGGCTACGCCGACGTGCCGGTCAAGGAGATCGCGCGCGAGATCTTCCGCCTGGGCGACGGCTGCACCATGAGCGCCAAGAAGGACGCCCTGGTGAACATGGGCGGCTTCCTCTGCCTCAACGACGACCGCATCGCCCAGGAGATCACCAACCTGCTCATCCTCATCGAGGGCTTCCGCACCTACGGCGGCCTCTCGGGCCGCGACCTGGCCGCCGTGGCCCAGGGCCTGCGCGAGGTGGTGGAGGAGGACTACCTGGCCTACCGCATCGGCCAGGTGCGGCGCATGGGCGAGCTCATGAGCGACCGCGGCGTGCCCATCCTGCAGCCGGTGGGCGGCCACGCGGTGTTCGTGGACGCCAAGCGCATGCTGCCCCACATCCCGCAGGCGCGCTTCCCGGCCCAGGCGCTCACGTGCGCGCTGTATCTGGAGGGCGGCGTGCGCGGCGTGGAGATCGGCAGCCTCATGTTCGACCTGAAGGACCCGGACACGGGCGAGCCGCGCCACCCCGCCATGGAGCTGGTGCGCCTGGCCGTGCCGCGCCGCGTGTACACGGAGACGCATCTGGCCTTCGTGGCCGACGTCTGCGTGCGCCTGATGGAGATGGGCCCGCGCCTGCGCGGCCTGGAGATCATCGAGCAGGCGCCGGTGCTGCGCCACTTCACGGCGCGGCTGCGGCCCGCCGACGGCAGGCTCATCGAAGCCTGAGGGGAGGGGCCGTGCGCCTGACCTGCGTGCCCGCGGACTGGGAGGACTGGGACGCCGTGGGGCCCCTGGCGAAGCAGGCGTGCGCGCATCTGGAGCTGGACCGCCGCTTCACGGCCCTGACCCTGGTCCTGGACGACCTCGCCGCCGACGAGCACCCCTGGCTGGAGTTCCCCGGCGGGGGCGAGGCCGTGCTCTACGCCCACCCCGACCAGTTCCGCGCGGTGCCCTCGGTGGCCGTGTCCACCCTGCCCGCCACCCTGCCCTGGGAGATGCCGCCGCCGCGCGCCGCCGACGACCCGCGCCGCCGCTTCTCCGCGAGCGGCGCCGCCCGCTTCCTGCACCACCACCTGCTGGCCCTGGCGGATCTGGCCGACGGCGTGGTGCGGCCGCGGGAGATCCCCGCCGCCCTGGCCGCCGCCTACCAGGAGGTCTGGTCCGTGAGCCTGGACGGCCGCCTGCGCTCCCGCGGCCTGCCGGGCTATCCCACCGCCGACCGCCGCCGCCGCTTCTTCCGCGCCTTCGGCGTGGACGGTCTGCTGCTGCCCAAGCACTGGGACGTGTTCCACGCCGCGTGGGACGAGCCGGCGCCGGACCACGCGCGTCTGCTGGCCTGGGCCAAGGACCTGCCCCGCGCCTGAAACGCCAGTCCGCCCTTGCGTTCCGGCGTTCCAATCGCCAATTTCATGGGGTCCGCCGCCCCTGGGGGGCCGCGCTTGACGTTGCCGTTCCCCGCCGCTACGATGCGGGAACGACCCAGACCGTCCGCCCGGATTCCCCATCCGCCCGGGCGCCGAAAAATCCCTGGTGGATGAGATCCCTGGCACACGACGTGACCGGAATCGGAGGTTCTCCATGTTTGCTGATGCGTCCTCGCTGCGCCGGGCTTCGGCCCTTCCGCTCCTGGCCCTGACCGCCGCGCTCCTGATCTCGCTGGTCGGTTGCAGCGAGGAGAAGGTCGTGGACCCGTACCTGGGCGCTTCGATCAACGCGGTCATGGACGGGGACGTCCAGTACCCCGGCTTCCAGTTCAAGGTGGCGCCGCCCGCCCTGCGCTACGCCAAGGGCGACGTCGCCATCGTGGCCAACGGCAACCGCATGTTCTTCCTGGTCGGTCCGGACGTGCAGCGCAACTACCGCACCTGGGCCAGCGACAGCCTCTTCGTGGAGAAGCGCTTCAGCCACGGCGTGGACACGCCGCACCTGTTCATGCGCGGCTACGGCAGCGGCATGGCCATGACGCCGGTGGATTCGGTGGAGAGCTACGTGCTGCCCGCCACCTTCCAGGCCAGCGAGAACCAGATCAAGACCCCCGGCGCCCCGCTGCCCGAGATCAGCTACAAGAAGCAGAGCAGCCTCGAGGAGTTCTACCCGGAGAACGAGGGCGACGCCCTGATCGAGGTCCAGTCCATCGTGCTGAACTTCGTCAAGCGTCCGGCCCACGACCTGCCCGCGGAGATGGCCGCCAACCCCGGCCCGGACAACTACGCCTGGTACGCGGTGTTCCCCGAGTCCACCTTCCGCCTGGCCGACATCGGCCCCGGCGCGGACTACATGCTGGAGCTGCTCAAGGCCGAGAACCTGCCCCTGGTGGGCTCCTTCTCCATCAGCAGCATCGTGACCGACCGCCGCGACCGCTACACCGAGACCGAGGGCCTGGGCCACATCGTGGGCGAGATGAAGGTGAACTGGTTCAAGTTCGCCAACACCTTCATCCGCGGCAACGACTAGCCGGCCGCGGTCCCGAAGACACAGCGCCCCCGGTCCGCGGACCGGGGGCGCTTCTTCATGTCCGGGAGCGGGGGAGCGAGCTCAGGTGAGCTGCCGCACCAGCTGGTCCAGCTCCACGACCTTCTTCTTCAGGGTGGTGTCGCGGGTGGTCAGGGCGCTGGTCTTGAGCTTGTTGGCCACCATGCCCACCATCTTGCCCGACACGCCGTCCAGCAGCATCTCGGTGGCCGCGGCGGCCAGCTTGGTGCCCAGCATGCGGTCGAAGGCCGTGGGCGAGCCGCCGCGCTGCACGTGCCCCAGCACCACCATGCGGATGCTGCGGTTCAGGCGCGACTTCAGCTCGAACTCGATGTACGGCGCCCGCGCCGCCCCCTCCGCCACGATGATCACCGCGTGCTCCTTGCCGCGGTCGTACCCGCTCTCGATGCGCAGGCAGATGCTCGTGAGGTCGTAGGGGATCTCCGGCACGATGACCTCCTCCGCGCCGCAGCAGAGCCCCGTCTCCATGGCCAGCAGGCCGCAGTGCCGCCCCATGACCTCGATGACGAAGATGCGCCCGTGGCTCGAGGCCGTGTCCCGCACCTTGTCCACGGCGTCCACGGCGATGTTCAGGGCCGTGTCGAAGCCGATGGAGTAGTCGGTGCCGGGGATGTCGTTGTCGATGGTGGCGGGCACGCCCATGACCGGCAGCCCGAACTGGCGCTGCAGGAGCTCCGCGCCGCGGAAGCTGCCGTCGCCGCCGATGACCACCAGCCCGTCCAGACCCAGCTTGGCCAGCTGCTTCTCCACCTTCTTCTGCCCCGCCGCCTCCTGGAGCTCCGGATAGCGGAAGGTGCGCAGGATGGTGCCGCCCATGTGCAGGATGCCGCCCACGCCGGCGCTGTCCAGGGGGCGCACGTCGCCCTCGCTCAGGCCCAGCCAGCCGCGGCGCACGCCCACCACGTTCACGCCGCGCGCCAGGGCCGTGCGCACGCTGGCCCGCACGGCGGCGTTCATGCCCGCGGCGTCGCCGCCCCCGGTCAGCACCCCGATCGTCTTCATGACGGTTCGTCCTTTCCGCCCACGTCGGAATCGCGGCGTGCGGCAGCCATCTGGTCCTCGCGCCAGGCGCGGATCTTCGCCAGGCGCTCCCCGTAGCGGGCCTCGTGGCCGCGCGCGGTTGGTTCGTAGAAGCGGCGTCCCCGCAGGGACGTCGGCAGGCAGTCCATGGGGGCCACGCCCTCGGGGCGGTCGTGGGCGTAGTCGTAGCCCTCGCCGTAGCCCAGCTGCTTCATCAGCGAGGTGGGCGCGTTGCGCAGGTGGAGGGGCACGCCCGGGTTCACGCCGCGGCGCACCTCGGCCACGGCGTCGCCGTACCCCTTGTACACCGCGTTGCTCTTGGGCGCCAGCGCCAGATCCACCGCGAGCTGGGCCAGGGCCAGGTCGCCCTCGGGCTTGCCCAGGAAGTGCACGGCGTCGCGGGCGGCCAGGGCGCGGTTCAGCGCTCCGGGGTCCGCCAGCCCCACGTCCTCGTTGGCGATGCGCACCAGGCGACGGGCCACGTAGAGCGGGTCCTCGCCGCTCTCGAGCATGCGCGCCAGCCAGTAGAGGGCGGCGTCCGGGTCGCTGTTGCGGATGGACTTGTGCAGGGCGCTGATGACGTTGTAGTGCTCCTCGCCGGCGCGGTCGTAGCGCAGGGCGCGGTCGCGGATCATCTCCTCCAGCACGGCGGCGGTGACCGGGGCGCCGGCGTCGCGGCCGGCGGCGGCGCCGGCCGCCAGGTCCAGCAGGTTGAGGGCCGTGCGCGCGTCGCCGTCGGCCAGCACGGCCAGGGCGCGCAGGGCGTCGTCGGCGAAGGGGGGCGCCTCGCCGGCCAGGCCGCGCTCGTCCTCCAGGGCGCGGCGCAGGAGGCCGGCCACGTCGTCCGTGTCCAGCTGGCGCAGCACGAAGAGCCGCGTGCGCGAGAGCAGGGCCGCGTTGATCTCGAAGGAAGGGTTCTCCGTGGTGGCGCCGATGAGCGTCACGTCGCCCTTCTCCACCCAGGGCAGCAGGGCGTCCTGCTGGGCCTTGTTGAAGCGGTGGATCTCGTCCAGGAAGATGATGGTGCGGCGCTGCATGGCGCGGCGCACGCGGGCGGCCTCCTGCATGGCCTCCTTGAGCACCTTGCTGCCCACCTGCACGGCGCTGTACTCCAGGAAGTGGGCCCGCGTCTCGCCGGCGATCACCCGCGCCAGGCTGGTCTTGCCGCAGCCCGGCGGGCCCCAGAGCAGCAGCGACGGCAGGGCGTCGCGCTCGATCAGCAGGCGCAGGGGACGCCCCGGTCCCAGCAGGTCCGCCTGGCCCACGATCTCGTCCAGGCCGCGGGGACGCATGCGTTCGGCGAGGGGCGCGCGGGCGTCGCCCTCGTCCGCGGGCGGGGGCGGGGGCGCGTCGTCGGCGTCGGGTCGGAAGAGGTCGCGTTCCATGGGCGCCATTCTAAGCGTTCCGGCGCGCGGAGCAAGGCCGCGTTGACTTGGGGGGCCATCGTTTCTACTCTGGACGGTCCATTCCACAGCCGCGAAGGAGAATCCCGTGTCCCATGCAATCCTCATCGTCCTGGACGGCGTCGGCGTCGGCGCCCTGCCGGACGCGGACGCCTACGGCGACGCCGGCAGCGATACCCTGGGCCACACGGCCGCGGCGGTGGGCGGGCTGAACCTGCCCAACCTGCGCCGTCTGGGCCTGGGCAACATCCACGCCATCGCCGGCGTGCCCCCCGCGGCCGAACCCACGGCCGCCTACGGCCGCCTGCGCGAGATCTCCAAGGGCAAGGACAGCACCACCGGCCACTGGGAGCTCATGGGCGTGGTCACGGACATCCCGTACCCCACCTATCCCGACGGTTTCCCGGAGGAGGTGCTGGCGCCGTTCCGCGCGGCCACGGGCCGCGGCGTGCTCGGCAACAAGGCCGCCTCCGGCACCGCCATCATCCAGGAGCTGGGCGACGAGCACGTGCGCACGGGGGACCTCATCGTCTACACGTCGGCGGACTCCGTCTTCCAGATCGCGGCCCACCAGGACGTGGTGCCCCTGGAGGAGCTCTACAGGTTCTGCGAGATCGCACGGGAGCAGCTCGTGCCGCCCCACGGGGTGAGCCGGGTGATCGCGCGCCCGTTCGTCGGCACGAGCGGCGCCTACGAGCGCACGCCCTACCGCCGCGACTTCTCGGTGATCCCGCCCGACGACCTGGTCCTGGAGCGGCTCAGGGCCCACGGCGTGACCGTGAACTCCATCGGCAAGATCTACGACCTGTACGCCGGCAAGGGCATCGCCGGGTCCGTCAAGAGCAAGTCCAACGCCCAGGGCATGGAGCTGCTGGACGCCGCCTACGCGGACGACCCCCAGGCGCCCACGCTCACGCTGCTCAACCTGGTGGACTTCGACATGCTCTACGGCCACCGCAACGACCCCCAGGGCATGGCCCGGGACCTGGAGGCCTTCGACGTCTGGCTGGGCGGCTTCCTGGCGCGCCTGCGCCGCGACGACCTGGTGCTCATCACCGCGGACCACGGCAACGACCCCACCACGCCCAGCACGGACCACTCCCGCGAGTACGTGCCCCTGCTGGCCGTGCGCGGCGGCCGCGTGCTGGGCCGCGACCTGGGCGTGCGCGACACCTTCGCCGACGTGGGCGCCACCTACGCCGACTACTTCGGCGCACCGGCGCCGGTGCACGGCCGCAGCTTCCTGCCCCTGCTGACCCCCGCCGAAGGAGGCGAGGCGTGAACGAGACCCGCGACCGTCTGATCGCCGCGGCCCGCGCGGCCCTGGCCCACAGCTACGCGCCCTACTCCAACTTCCCGGTGGCCGCCGCGCTGCTGGACGACCGGGGCGACGTGCACGTGGGCGTGAACGTGGAGAACGCCAGCCTGGGCCTGACCGTCTGCGCCGAGCGCACCGCCGTGCAGCGCGCCGTGGCCGACGGCCGCCGCCGCTTCACCGCCGTGGCCGTGGTCACGCCCACCGCGGCGCCCACCGCGCCCTGCGGCGCCTGCCGCCAGGTGCTGCTGGAGTTCGGCGGCCCGGAGCTCACGGTCTGGCTGGCCTGCGACGGCGACGCCGTGGCCGAGCACACCCTGGCCGAGCTGCTGCCCCACGCCTTCGCCACCTTCGGCGACGGGGAGGGGGCATGACCATCCTGCAGGCCATCGAGACCAAGAAGCGCGGCGGCCGCCTGGACGACGCCGCCATCGCCCGGCTCATCCGCGCCTACGTGGCCGAGGAGTTCCCCGACTACCAGATGGCCGCCCTGCTCATGGCCGTCTGGTTCCGCGGCATGGACGACGAGGAGACCGTGGCCCTCACCGGCGCCATGCTGCGCTCGGGCCGCGAGCTGGACTGGAGCCACCTGGACCGGCCCACCGCCGACAAGCACAGCACCGGCGGCGTGGGCGACAAGGTGAGCCTGCTGCTGGCCCCCCTGGCGGCGGCCTGCGGCCTGGCCGTGCCCATGCTCTCGGGACGGGGCCTGGGCCACACGGGCGGCACCCTGGACAAGCTGGAGGCCATCCCCGGCTACCGCATCCGCCTGAGCAACGAGGAGTTCGACCGCGTGGTGCGCGAGCACGGCTGCGCCATCGTGGGGCAGGGGCCCGAGATCGCTCCGGCCGACGGCCGCATCTACGCCCTGCGCGACGTCACCGGCACCGTGGACTGCGTGCCCCTGATCACCGCCAGCATCATGAGCAAGAAGCTGGCGGCCGGACCGGGCGCTGTGGTCATCGATCTGAAGGTGGGCGACGGCGCCTTCATGACGGACCTGGACCAGGCCCGCGAGCTGGCCCGCCGGCTGGTGCTGGTGGGACGCGCCCACGGCCGCCGCATGGCCGTGCGCTTCACGGACATGAGCCAGCCCCTGGGCGTGGCCGTGGGGCACGCCAACGAGACCCTGGAGGCCTGCGATGCCCTGCGCCCCGACGGCCGCGGCCGCGCTCCCGCGGACCTGACGGCCGTGACCGAGGAGCTCGTGGCGGCCATGCTGACCACCGCGGGCGTGCAACCGGACCACGGGTCCGCCCTGGCGGCCGTGCGCGCCGCCTGGGACCGTGGAGAGGCCCTGGACGCTCTGCTGGCCTGGACGCGGGCCCAGGGCGGACGCCTGGACCCGGACCGCGAGGACTTCGGCTTGGACGTGGCGGAGCGCCTGCTGCCTGTGGAGGCCCCGCGCGACGGCGTGGTGACCGCGGTGGCCTGCCGGGAGGTCGGCCTGGCGCTGGGGGAGATCGGCGGCGCGCGCCGCACCGTGGACGACGTCCTGGACCTGCGCGGCGGCATCGACATGGCCGTGCGCGTGGGCGACGCCGTGTCCCGCGGCCAGCCCCTGGCCTGGATCCGCGCCGCGGACCGCGACGCGGCCGCCCGCTGCGCGGAGCGCGTGGCGCGGGCGATCGCGGTGGACGACGGCCCGGCGCGTGCGCCGGACCTCGTCCTGGATCGTCTGGACTAGAACTCGTCGTCGTCGTCCAGGGCCTCGAAGCCCTTGTTCAGGCTGCCGAAGTCGTGGAGCGGGCCGCCGTGCAGGTCGCACGGCGACTGGGGGAAGTTGCCGGCGAGGAAGACCTCGTTGGCGGTGGAATCGCAGTCCGCGGTGGCGAGCATGCCGCTGCGCAGGCACACCAGCTTCTCGATGATGCCCTCGGGCCGCACGAAGGGCTCGTCCGGCCGGTCCGCGGTGACCTTGCCCATGACCTGGGCCCAGATCGGCACGCACATACGCGCGCCCGTGCCCTCCCGGCCCATGCTCACCTTGGTGTCGTAGCCCACCCACACGCCGCCCGCGAAGCTGGGCGTGTAGCCCACGAACCAGGCGTCCGTGTACTCGTTGTAGGTGCCCGTCTTGCCGGCGCCGGTCTTGGTGAACCCGTTCCACCTGGCGGCCACGGCCGTGCCCTCGCGCAGGGTGGTGGTCATCAGGTCCGCCATGAGGTAGGCGGTGGCCGGGTCCAGCACCTCGCGCTGGTGGAGGCGGGCCTCCTCCAGGATCTCACCGTCGGCCGACTCCACGCGCGTGATCAGGTACGGGTCCACCCGCACGCCGTGGTTCCCGAAGGCCGCGTACGCCGACACCATCTCCATCAGGTTGACCTCGCCGGCGCCCAGGGCCAGCGAGTGCACCGCGGGCAGGTTGCTGGTCACGCCCAGCTGCCGCGCCGTCTCCAGCACCGGCGCCACGCCGAAATCGTTGATGAGCTTGGCCGTGACCACGTTCTTGGAGCGGCTCAGGCCGTAGCGCAGCGTGATGGGGCCCATGAAGCGGTTGTTGAAGTTCTTGGGCCGCCACAGGCTCACGCCCGTGTCGATGACCACCGGCGTGTCCAGCAGGATGCTGCAGGGCATGTACCCGTGCTTCAGCGCGGTCAGGTAGACGATGGGCTTGAAGATGGAGCCCGGCTGCCGCGCCGCCTGGGTCACCAGGTTCCAGCTGCTGTCCTCGTAGTCGCGGCCGCCCACCATGGCCAGCACGGCGCCGGTGCGCACGTCCAGCAGCACGCCGGCGCCCATGAGGTAGGGGATCTCCGCCGGCGCCTCGCCGTGGGCCTTGAGCGTGTCGTACTGGGCCTTGGTGACCTCCGCGCCGATCTCCCGCTCCATCTTTGCCAGGTGATTCTCCAGCGCCTCCTCGAACCAGCGCTGCGCGTCCGGGCGCAGCGTGGTGGTGATGCGCAGGCCGTCGTTGTAGAGGCCGTCGTAGCCGTAGCGTTCCTCGATCTCGCGCCGCACGGCCTCCACGTAGTGGGCCGCGAAGCCGGGGGCCGGACCCTCGCCGGCCGCCTCCGCGCTGCGCACCACCACCTCGGTGGCGGCGATGCGGCGGGCCGTCTCGCGGTCGATGTGCCCGGTGGCCACCAGGGAGGCCAGCACCGCCTCGCGCCGCTTGTAGGCGCGGTCCAGATGGCGGAAGGGGGAGTAGGTCTCGGGGAGCTGGATGAGGCCGGCGATAAGGGTGCTCTCGGCGTCGTTCAAGTCCTGCACGTTCTTGCCGAAGAAGGTCCGCGCCGCCGCCTGGACGCCGTAGGCGCCCTTGCCCAGGTAGATCTCGTTCAGGTACATCTCCAGGATCTCGTCCTTGCTGTACGTCTGCTCGAGCTGCAGGGCGAGGATCATCTCCTTGAGCTTGCGCGTGACCTTCTTGTCCTTGGTCAGGAACAGGTTGCGGGCCAGCTGCTGGGTGATGGTGCTGGCGCCGGGCTTGGTGTCGGTGGCCACGTTCTCGTAGACCACGCGCACCAGGCGGCGCAGGTCCAGGCCGTAGTGCCCGTAGAAACGACGGTCCTCGGTGGCCACCACCGCCTCCCGCAGGGTGCGGGGGATCTGGGAGAGGGGCACCACGGTGCGGTTCTCCACGAAGAACTCGTGGATCGTGTCGCCGTTGGCGGCCAGGATCAGGGTCTTCCGGGGAGGCTCGATGTTCTGGATCCGGGCCGGCGCGGGAAGATCGCGGGACAATTCCCGCACTCCCCAGACGGCGCCGCCCACTCCGGCGATGAGGACCAGCAGCAGAACGACGAGCGCGGAACGGATCGCCCCGACGGGAATGACTTTGCTCAGGATGGTTTTCATGGCTCCGTACAGTAGCCCAGCATCAACGCAAAGGCAATGAGGAAAAGGACTTGGGGCCCGCCTGCAGGCCCGCGGCGCCCGGCGAGGACTTTTTTAAGAATTCTGTTTGACTTTGGTTCCAGCCGCGACTAGCTTCCCCCCTCGTTGCCCGAGCGGGGAAGGCCCCGACGGTGCAACGGCCCGCTGCGGCGGGCGCGGCCGAAGCCAGGCCGGACAGTTCGAACTTTTCTGAAAACTCTTCGAAAAGTTCTTGACACTGAACCGGCTCTTGGATAACTTCTGCCGTCGCCCCTCAAGCGAGGGACCTGCGAAGCGCAAGGCTCTCAGGACCGGCTCTTTGACAACAGAATAGCGTGCGAGACGTTCACGACGATTCCGAGTTCGTCTCAACGGAAGCGGCCTTCGGGGCGCGGAAGTCGAGACGGCACTTTGCGAACAAACAGGACAAGATCCTGTTGTCTGATCTTTCATAGATCTTTACAACGGAGAGTTTGATCCTGGCTCAGAACGAACGTTGGCGGCGTGGTTTAGGCATGCAAGTCGAACGAGAAAGCATCTTCGGATGTGAGTAAAGTGGCGAACGGGAGAGTAACGCGTGGAAAACCTGCCCTTCAGCGGGGGATAACATCTCTAACGAGGTGCTAATACCGCATACGACCAGGAAGTCGCATGGCTTCCTGATGAAAGATGGCCTCTGATTCAAGCTGTCACTGAAGGATGGTTCCGCGTCCCATTAGCTAGTTGGTGGGGTAATGGCCTACCAAGGCGACGATGGGTAGCCGGCCTGAGAGGGTGTCCGGCCTCACTGGGACTGAGATACGGCCCAGACTCCTACGGGAGGCAGCAGTCGAGAAGCTTCGGCAATGGACGAAAGTCTGACCGAGCGACGCCGCGTGAGCGATGAAGGCCTTCGGGTCGTAATGCTCTGTCAGGAGGGAATAAATACTCACGGCTAATACCCGTGAGGGCTGAAGGTACCTCCAGAGGAAGCACCGGCTAACTACGTGCCAGCAGCCGCGGTAATACGTAGGGTGCAAACGTTGTTCGGATTCACTGGGTATAAAGGGTTCGTAGGCGGGCTATTAAGTCAGAGGTGAAAGCCAACGGCTCAACCGTTGAATTGCCTCTGATACTGGTAGTCTTGAGTCCGTTAGGGGATGGTGGAATTCCTGGTGTAGCGGTGAAATGCGTAAATATCAGGAGGAACACCGGTGGCGAAGGCGGCCATCTGGGACGGTACTGACGCTGAGGAACGAAAGCATGGGTATCAAACGGGATTAGATACCCCGGTAGTCCATGCCGTAAACGATGGGCACTAGGTGTTGGAGGATCTTACCCCTTCAGTGCCGTAGCTAACGCATTAAGTGCCCCACCTGGGGAGTACGATCGCAAGGTTGAAACTCAAAGGAATTGACGGGGGCCCGCACAAGCGGTGGAGCATGTGGTTTAATTCGATGCAACGCGAAGAACCTTACCTGGACTTGACATGCAGGAGACAGCCGTGGAAACACGGTTTCCTTCGGGTTCCTGCACAGGTGCTGCATGGCTGTCGTCAGCTCGTGTCGTGAAATGTTGGGTTAAGTCCCGCAACGAGCGCAACCCCTGTCCTTAGTTACCATCAGTTCGGCTGGGGACTCTAAGGAGACTGCCGGTGACAAACCGGAGGAAGGTGGGGACGACGTCAAGTCATCATGGCCCTTACGTCCAGGGCTACACACGTGCTACAATGGTCGATACAATGAGCTGCAAGACCGCGAGGTGGAGCGAATCTCAAAAAGTCGGCCTCAGTTCGGATTGGAGTCTGCAACTCGACTCCATGAAGCCGGAATCGCTAGTAATCGCGCATCAGCATGGCGCGGTGAATACGTTCCCGGGCCTTGTACACACCGCCCGTCAAGTCACCCGAGTTGGCTGCACCCCAAGTCGCTGAGCCAACCTCTTCGGAGGAGGCAGGTGCCCAAGGTGTGGTTGGTGAGGGGGACTAAGTCGTAACAAGGTAGCCGTATCGGAAGGTGCGGCTGGATCACCTCCTTTCTA